>NZ_JAJTHI010000087.1 GCF_021298855.1 Gemmatimonas sp. | reverse complement strand
TGGGTGGCAAGGAGGGTGGGAACGACAGCCGCCCGGTTACCCACGTCGCTCCGGCGCCGCGTCCTTCGCGAGTACGTCGCGAACACGCCGCTCGGCTTCGTGAATGGGTAGCGCCACGCGCGCCAGATCCGGCGCACCGGATACCCCGAGCACCTCCAGCATACGGTCCAGCCCCGTCTCCCCTCCGTCATCGAGCCCCTCGATGCGCCGGATGGAAATCTTCCGGCCGGAGAAGCGGGCCCGCTGGATGCCCCCGGCGCAATAGTGCAGCTGCCAGTGCGCCGCCTGACGGGTTCGTCGCGCCTGCGATTCGCGCGGATCGTCGGCGATCGTGGACACCTCGAGCAGCACGGCGCCACGGTGCCCATCGTCAACGCAGTAGAACATGCCGTGCTCGTGCGGTATCGCGAAGCTGGTCTCGTCGAAGTCGACCACCACCACCCGCTCCCGGCCGTCCGCCAACGCCGCCTCGGCACGCTCGTGCTGCTCACGGAGCGCCTCGTGCGAGTATCGGCTGTCCCGGAGTGATTCGATCAGCAGGAAGCCGTACAGGAGACCGAGCGCCCAGAGGGCGGCAGGCAGTCGCCGCTGCAGATCCGGGAGCGCATCGAACCACCAGAACGCCGCGACCATGATCGCCGCGACGGCGCACAACAGGGCCGCAAAGACTCCGGTCATCTTCAGCACCAGACTCCCGCGCAGCCTGGTCAACGAGCCGTGATAGGTCGCCGCCGCTCGCAGGCGCGCCGTGGCCTGAGGCGAGAGCGGAACCTCCGTCATGGAGAACATCGTGAGGGCTCCCTGTCAGTACCGGTCGGGGATCACGGCGCCGGCGACCACGCCGACGCCGCGACCGCGCGATCGCGGTGCGCGCGGAAATCGTAACGGCAGTCTTCACGCAGGGAGGCCAGGGCGGCGCGCAGGGGCGGTGTCTCCCGACCCACGGGAACGATCTGACGACCGGTGAGGGCAACCCCGGCCGCGACGGGCCCCTCATAGCAGTGCAGCACGAGTCCGACATACGCCACGCCGGTATCCAACACGGCCCGAAGGAAGCCTTCCCAGCGGGCCAGGTCCGTGTCGGCCTTGGCGGTGTGGCGCGCCTGGGCCTTCTCGCGCTGGGCCAGTGAGCGGGCGATCCTGGCGTTGCTCCAGCCCTTGGCGGCCAGCCTTCGGGCCGCGTCATCCTGCGGGCCCTCGCCCCGTCGGGACGCCCGCCCCTGGTGCCCCAGCGCCGTGTCGCAGTCGCAGGGACCGGCGGTGGTCAGCACGTACTGTTCACCCGGCGCGAGGTAGGCACCGAGTCCGGGGCCGGTGAGCGGCGTCAGCTGACGCCCGAACTGCGTGGCGATCGGACCCAGCGATGCCAGGGAGACGTCTCGCGGGAGGATCGCCGTGACGTAGTAGCACATGCGGACGCCATGGAACGGTGAGTGGCATGGGGCGCCGACGGAGCCGAGCGCCCCACGGCAGGGGCGACCGAAAGGTATCAGCGCCCCGGGCGCGGATCACGCCGAACGCCGCGCGGCAGGGCACGCTCACCGTCGCCGCGCTGCTCGACGAAGTGCACCGACTGACGTCGGGGCCGTCCGCATCGTAGCGACGGAACCGGAGGGCTTGCGCGACCGCGCCAGTGTTGTACTGTTCCGTCGCCGCGTGTGTGACCCGCGGCCGCACGAGACGCGCCGCCGGTGTAACGGAGTATTTCACTGGCGGCCAAGAGCTGCAGAATTTCCGGATCGATGCACGGTGCATGACGGTCCGCGCGCGTGGAGTGTTCCACCATTCCTCCACGCTATGGGCAGCTTCGTGGTGAATTGCTGCTCACGGAGGGGTCTGCTCCGAATCGGCGCACCACACCATTCACAGAGTGTCCTATGTTCACTTCGCTTCGCGCGCGCCTTACCCCGCGCCTGGCCCGCACGCTGGCGTTCGTCGGCGCTGCCGGACTGGCCCTGGGGACCGCCGCGTGCACCACCGACGGGCCGACGGCCCTGTCTGAGCAGACGGCCAGCTTTGCCAAGGCGGCAGGGGGCAACGGCGGCTTGGCCACGGAAGTCACCACACTGGCCTGGACGAAGCCCGCCAAGGAACGGACGGCGTCGGCGGTCATTGGCAGGGCCGGCGGCGTGCTCCGCATTCCGAGCGGCGCGCGTCTGGTCGTACCCGCTGGTGCCGTCAGCGCCAACGTCACGTTCCGCGTCACGCAGGTCGCCGGATCGATCTTGGCCTACGACTTCGAGCCGCACGGCATCACCTTCGCGGTGCCGCTGACGCTCGAGCAGCCGATCAACGGCACGAATTTCGATCGCTTCACGAATCCCGTCGTACGCGGCGCCTACTTCAAGGACGTGTTGCAGCTCGACCAGACCCGTCTCAAGGCCACGGTCGACGAGTTCCGCCCAACGGTGCTTTCGATCGACAAGAAGTGGATTCGCTTCTCGATCGATCACTTCTCCGGCTACATCGTGGCGATGGACTGAGCGGCGACCTTCGCCGGTCTTCCCTTTCTCTCAACACCCATGCGCTCTCGCACCTCGTCGCATCCGCGTCACCTGTCCGCCCTCGGCGGATGGGCGCTCGTGGCCGCGACCATGATGGCGGCGCCGGAGTCGTTCCCGCTCGCGCCGGATGTTGCGGCCGATGCGGGGCATACAGCTCCGGCGCGGCTCGCCGGGTGGCGCCACGTTGCCGGCCACGCCGTGCTCGCCGGGTACACCGTGCTCGCCGACTAGGCGAGCACGGTGCGCACCGCGCCCAATGCCGCACCGATGGCCAGCGAGTGTTCTCGCCGCGCCGTCGGTGCGGTTGCCGTTGGTACGATGACCGGTGGTACGTGACGTCTCGCGGCACCTCGGCGTCCTGATGAGCGAAGGTTCCGCGTCGTCGTGCCGACACTCCCTGCCATGCCCCCTCGCTCCACACCTGCTCTGCTCGCTCTTCGGCCCGGTGGCCGCCGCGACGAGCCGTGCGCGGTCGGCGCCCGGAGTGAGACGCCATGAGCCGCCCGGTGAACGTGCGACGCCCGAAGCTGGCCCTGTTGGCCGACGCGCCCCCGGCACCGGTCACCGCAGACACATGCGAGGCCCTGCTCGAGGAAGGGCAGGCCGCCGAACGCCGCGGGCAGCGCGCAGAGGCCCGGGCCCTGTACGAACAGGCGCTGGCGTCGGTCCGCACCGAAACCGACGGACGACGGGCCTCCATGATCCTCCGTTGGATCGCCCGTACGCATGTGGGCGACGCACAGCTGGACGCGGCGCTCGAATGCCTGAACGCCGCCGTCACGATCGCCGAAGCCAGTGGCGACGACGGCGCTGCCGGTAGTGCCATCAACATTCAGGCGGTGGTCCACTGGCAGTTGGGCGACCTCGACGAGGCTGAGCGCCTGTATCTCACCGCCCGGACGCGCGCGCTCCGGGCCGGCGATGCGAAGCTGGCCGCAATGACGGCGCAGAATCTCGGGATCATCGCCAACGTGCGCGGTGACCTCTCGGAGGCGCGCCGGCATTACGAAGCGTGCCTCGAGGAGTATCGCGCGCTCGGATCGGCGAAGAACATGATGGGCGTCCTCAACAACCTCGGGCTCTTGCACACCCACGCGCAGGACTGGGCCGCGGCCGAGTATGCCTTCGGGGAGGCCATCCGCATCAGCGAGCTTGAACACGACGTGAGCACGCGGATGCTGCTCGAGGTGAACCTCGCGGAGATGTGGGTGGCACGGCAGGACTTCGGGCGCGCCCAGGTTGCCGTGCGGCACGCGATGGACCTCTCCGTACGCTCCGGCGACGGCAGCTCCGTTGGGCAGGCGAGCAAGCTGCTGGGGGTCATCGCCCGGGAAACGGGAGACCCCGCCGACGCCGAGGAGCACTTCCGTCGCGCCGGCGAGATCGCCGAAACGCGGCAGGACGTGCTGCTGCAGGCCGAGGTGGCCCGCGAGGCGGGTGAACTCGCCCGGCGCCGGGGGCAGAACCGGGATGTCCTGCGTCACCTCAATCGCGCGCACCGCCTGTTCGGGCAGCTGCGCGCCCGGCGGGATCTGGCCGACATCGACCGGCGCACCGGCCAGCTCGAGGCCGAGTTCCTGCAGGTGGCGCGGCGCTGGGGTGAATCGATCGAAGCCAAGGACCGCTACACACAGGGGCATTGCCTGCGTGTGGCCGACCTGGCCTGCGCGATGGCCGCAGATCTGGGGATGGCGAATCAGGACCTCTTCTGGTTCCGCATCGGCGCGCTCCTGCACGACGTCGGCAAGATCGTCATTCCCGAGGAGGTGCTGAACAAGGCGGGGAAGCTGACCGACGACGAGTGGGCGCTCATGCGGAGTCACACCACGGCGGGGGTGGAGATCCTGGCCGGCGTGGAATTCCCCTGGGATGTGATGCCGATCATCCGCTCGCATCACGAAAAGTGGGACGGCACCGGCTACCCCGATCGGCTCCGCGGAGAAGCCATCCCGCTCGTCGCCCGCATCCTGTGTGTCGCCGACGTCTACGACGCCCTGACCAGCATCCGCAGCTACAAGCGGGCGTTCAGCCACGCGGACGCGGTCGACATCATGCGGCGCGATGTCGGCGTGATGTTCGATCCGGCCGTCTTCGCCTCGTTCGAGCGAGTGGTCGCGGACTGGACGTCGCGCAAGGAGCCCGAGGTCGCAGCACCGGTGCCTCCCGAGTCCCCGGTGGTCCCGGTGCCGAAACCGGTCGCGGAGCTGGACGACCTGACCGCGCTGCCGTTGCGCCGGGCCTTCCGCGAAGCGGCCGAGCGGGTGCTCGATGCCCGGCGGACGACCGAGCGCCCGGTGTCGCTGCTGGTCATGGACATCGATCACTTCAAGCTCGTGAACGACGCCTTCGGGCACCTGCAGGGCGATGACACGCTGCGGATGGTCGCGGCGCTGCTGCGGCAGGTCGCGCGCGCCAGCGACTTCATTGCCCGCTATGCCGGTGACGAGATGGTGGCGCTGCTCCCGGGCAGCACGCTCGAGGAGGCGGTCCGTCTCGCGGAACAGCTGCGGGCCGCCGTGGAGAGCGCGCCCTGCGCCCGACGGGACGGGGCGCCGGATCCGGTGCGGGTGACGCTGTCCGTCGGCGTGGCCTCGGCCCCGGCCCACGGGCAGTCGCTCGATGAGTTGTTCGCGGCGGCCGACGGGGCGCTCTATAGTGCGAAGCGCCGCGGTCGCAACGCGGTGGCCGTGGCCAGCTCCGTGACCGGGACGCGCGACGCGGCGCTGCTGCTCGACGGCTTCGTTGGCCGCCACGCGGAGCGGCAACGGCTGCGCCGGTTGCTGGACGCGGCCGCCAACGGGGCGCCCCGGGTGGTCTCAGTTGTGGGCGAAGCCGGAATCGGCAAGTCCACCCTGTTGCGCCAGCTCGGCCCCGAGATCGGCGTGCGCGCGGGCGCGCTGCTGGTGGGGCGCTGTCTCGAGGCCGATGTGCGGCCGCCGTACGGGCCGTGGGCCGACGTGATCGGGGCCATTCACGCCCTTGGCCTCGTGCCGGCGCGCCCGTGGCGCGAGCTTGGTCGGCTGGTACCGGCGCTGGGCGCAGCGGCCGATCGGCCGGATACCCCCGCGGCGTCAACTGCCGCCCGCTACACGCTCATGCAGGAGATCGAGGAGTATCTCACCCTCGCGGCCGCCGAGCGGCCGCTGGTGATCGTGCTCGACGACATGCACTGGGGCGACCGCGAAACGTGGGACGTGCTCGAGCTGCTGGTGCCGCGCCTCAGCGGCCAGCGCCTGCTCATCTGCCTCGCCCTGCGCCGCGAGGATGTCCCGGCGGAGGTCGCCCAGCGGATGTCCCGGCTGTCGCGCCAGGAGTGCGTGAGCGAGCTGACGCTGGGTCGCCTCTCGCGCGAGGAGCTCGAGCACTGGTTGCGCACCGCGCTCGGCGGCCGCCCGCTCGACTCGGCGCTGCTCGACCACGTGGCGGAGCACACCGAGGGGAATCCGCTGTTTGCGGTGCAGGCGCTCCAGATGCTGCTCGAGGAAGGCGGGCTGTCGTTCGACGACGGGGGATGGCGGTATCACCCCCGTCCGGACCAGCCCATGCCGACCGCCGTGCGCGAACTGCTCACCCGGCGGCTCGCCCGGTTGTCCGACGCCACGCGGGAGGTGCTCACCACCGCCGCCCTTGTGGGTTGCCGGTTCGATGCCGACCTGCTGCTCGCGACGACCACGCGCGACGAGGAGACGGTGCTCGATGCGCTGGACGAGGGCGTTCGGGCCCAGGTGCTCACCGCGTGCGGCCCGGACGGTCCGACCACGTACGAGTTCACGCACGGGCTGCTGGCGGACGTGCTCCGCCGCTCGGGGAATCCGCTGCGCATGCGACGTATCCACGAGCGCGTGGCGCGACTGCTCGCCTCGCGCCCGGCGTCGGCCCCCGCCGACATCGCGGCCCACTTCGACCAGGCCGGGTGCGGGCCCGAGGCGCTCAGTCATGCCGTGCGTGCCGCCGATCGAGCCATCGCGGTGTACGCCTACGATGCGGCAGCGACCTGCCTGACGCTTGCGGCACGGCACACGGTGACCCCGGTGGAACACGCCGAGGTGGCCTGGCGTCGGGCAGCGCTCGCCGAAACGGTGGGACACTACGAGGAGGCCGAGCGGCACTGCGAGGCGCTGCTTGCCAACCACGGTGCGGGAGCCGCGGAGATCGGCGTGGCCCGAAAGGCCCGCCGCATGGTGCAGCGGCTGCGGCTGCTGCGTGGCGCCCCGGCGGCCGAGGTGCGCGCCAGCTGCGAGCAGCTGTACGAGGCGGCGCTCGCCGCAGATGATCACGCCGAGTCGGTCGCGCTGCTGATGATGCTGTCGCAGGTGCACAGCCGGTTGGGGAACGATGCCGAGGCCGAGCGCACGGCCAACGCGGCGGTGACCGTGGCCCGCACGGTGGGCGACACCGCCCTACTGGCGGACGCCATCATGCGCCAGGGCTCGGCCGTGCTGACCACGGCACCGGCCGACACCGTGCGCCACTATCGCGAGGCGCTCGACCTGTTCCGGCAGCGACAGGACCGGCGCGGCCAGCTGCGCTGCCAGATCAACATCGGGGTCGCCTGCGACCGGGCCGGGAATCACCCGGCGGCCGAGTTGGCCTACGCTACCGCACTCGAGATCGGCCGCGAGGTGAAGGCCGCGGACCTCGCCGCGCTGGCGTCCATGAACCTTGGCGTCCTGCTCATGAAACTGGGGCGCTTCGGCGAGGCGACGCAGCGCTTCGAGGAGACGTTGCGGAGCGCGAGCGCCGCGCACCACGAACCGCACCGGCTGGGGGCGCTGTACAATCTTGCGCACCTGGCGCGCGAGCGCGGCGACCCGGCCGGCGCCACCGAGCTGTACGGTGCGGCGATTCAGCTCGCGCGCCAGCTCGGGCAGCTCGACATCCACGCGGGGGCGACCTGCGGCATCGGGCTGGCCGATCTGGACCTCGGGAACCTCCCCTCGGCCCGTGCGCAGCTGCAGGCCGCGCAGGCGATTCTCGACGGGCGGCAGCAGTGGTTCCAGGGGCGCGAGCTGTTCGTGGCCCTCGGGGTGCGGCTGCAGCTCGCGGCGGGAGCGACCGATGAGGCGCTGCGGACGCTGTGTGACACGCTGGCGGTGGCCGATCGCATCGATTCGTACGCCGCCGTCTGGCTCGCCGCCGAGTGCGCCGCGGCCGTGCGAAGCGGCGCCACGCCCCCGGACCGGTGGCATGAGGTGAATGCCCGGTACACCGTGCACGCGCGGGCGCTGGGGTATGCGCCGCTCCAGGACCGATTGGTGGGGACACCGCCGGATGAGCGGGTGCAAGAGGGTGACCTGGGGGATAGCGGGACGCCGACCGGGCGCTTCGCCGCGTAGCCTCCGGGCGGCAGCGCGCGACGGGGACCCGTCTTGCGTCGCGCCACCGCAACGCGCCACGGTGGCGCGACGCCTAGGGGGCGGTCAGCCGATCGGCCAGGCGGGCCACCCCGAGCACGGTGAGGACCAGCAGCAGCGCCGGCGCCAGCGCGACCCACCACGCGCTCCCCAGGTAGGCCACACCGTCCTGCAGGATCGTGCCCCAGCTGGGCGTGGGCGGACGCACCCCGAGACCGAGGAACGACACCCCCGCCTCCACCGCCAGCAGGTCGGCCAGCAGCGTGGCGCTGGCGGCGCCCACCACCCGCGTCAGATGCGGGGCCACATGGCGGACCAGCCGTCGCCGCGGTGGCACGCCCAGCGCCTCGGCGGCGCGCACGAATTCCCGGGCGCGCACCGCGCGTGCTTCGGTGTAGATCACCTGGGCCAGCGCCGTCCAGCTGCCGGCGCCCAGCAGCAGCGCCAGCGTCGGCACCGTTGGGTGCGGGACCACCAGCATGATGGCCAGCAGCAGCAGCTTCCGTGGTATCGCCCGCAGCGCATCGGCGACGTCCATGAGGAGCCCACCGACGACCGGCCCGCTCGAGGCGGCCACCCCCCCCCAGAGCATGGCGAGGAGTGCGGCGACCACCGTGGCCAACCCGCTCACCGCAAGCGACACCCGCCCGCCGTGAAGCAGGCGGCTCAGCAGATCGCGCGAGTACGGGTCGGTCCCCAACAGGTGCGCGGCGCTGGGCGGGGCGTTCTTGAGCGCCACGATGTCCAGCTGCTGCGCGGGGTCGTAGGGGGCGATCCATGGGGCGGCGAGGGCCGAGAGCACGATCAGCGCCAGCAGCGCTGTCGACAGCGGCAGGCGCGGTGGCCGCCATTGCGGCCGCGCCAGCAGGGGGGCGTACCGGGAGCGCAGCACGAGGCTCACGATGGGTGCGCCTCGGCGGAGCGCAACCGCGGATCGAGCTGCGACACGAGCAGCTCGGTGAGCAGGGAGCCCACGGCCACCGCCGCCGAGACGAGGATGACGATGCCGGCCACCAGCGGCGCGTCGCGCAGCGTCACCGCCCGCACCAGCAGTGACCCCATGCCGGGCCAGGAGAAGAGCGACTCCACGACGATGGTTCCACCGGCCACGGCCGGGAGCATCGTACCGAGCAGCGCCGCGCTCCCCGCCAGCGACGGGCGGAGTACGTGCCGCAGCAGCAACCGCAACGGGGTGACCCCGCGCGCCCGCGCTGCCTGCACATACGGCTCTCCTGCGGCGGCGCGCACCGCCTGGCGCTGCTGCCGCACGATCACCGCGCTCCACGACAGCGCGAGGGCGGTGGCCGGCAGCACCAGATGCCAGCCCCGATTGCGCCAGCGGGCCAGAGTGGAGCCGGTGAGTGCCACCAGCGGATCGTCGAGTCCACCGGCGGGAAACAGCCCAGTCTGCAGGGCGAAGACGGCCAGAAGCGCGGTGCCGAGGACGACCTCGGGCACGGCATAGCCGGCGGTGAGCAGTGTGGCAGCCAGACGGGCGCTGCGGCGCTCCGGGCGCCAGCCGTGCAGTGTGCCGACGCTTACGCCAAGGAGGGCCGCGAGAAGCAGGGCGGTGCCGGAAAGCAGGACCGTTGCCGGCAGCGCGTCGCCGATGACGGCAACGACGGGCCGGCCTTCACTGCTGGAGATGCCCAGCCGGCCGCGCAGCACATCGCCGACATAGCGGGCGAGTTGCACCGGCAGCGGCTGCTGCAGCCCCAGCTGCTCGGCCAGCGCCGCCCGCTCGCTCGCCGTGCGCCCGCGCCCCTCCACCGATCCGGTCGTGGCATCCCCCGGGGCCACGCGCAGCAGCGCGAAGCTGGCGGTCGTCGCCAGCAGGACGACCAGCACCGACCGGCCCAGTCGCCGGATGATCGACACGCGCATGGGGAACAGTCTCGACCGGGTGCGACCGATACTTCAGGAGCGGGCGCGTGTCCACACGCCCCGCTCTTGGCCATCACTGCTCCCGATTCCCCGACCTCGCCATGCAGACGTCCGTTCGCACGCGCCGCGTTTACGCGGTCCGCGCCCCCCACTCGCTGCTGCTGGGCCTCCTGCTCGCCGGTGCGTGCGGAGAGCCCGCCGCGGACGACGCGGCCGCCGATCCGGCCAGCACGGCCGGCATCGTGATCGCCACCGCCGCCGATGCCGATGCCCTGGTGCCGCCGCTCGTCGCCACGACGGCGGGCAAGCAGGTCGTCGATCTGCTCTTCGATCATCTCGCCGAGCCAACGTCGACCCGCGTGCGGACCGATGGCGACGCTGGCTTCGCGCCGCGCCTCGCCCACCGCTGGCAGTGGTCGGCCGACTCGCTGTCGATCGCCTTCGAGCTCGATGCGGCGGCGCGCTGGCACGACGGACGCCCGGTCACCGCGGCCGATGTGCAGTTCTCGTTCGCGCTGTATACCGACCCCGCCGTGGGGTCGATGCATGCGCGCGGCTTCGACGGCATCGATTCCGTGACCGTGCGGGACGCCCGCACCGCGGTGGCGTGGTGGCACGGGCGGCACCCTGAGCAGTTCTTTCAGCTCGTCTACAATCTCGCCATCATGCCGAAGCACCTGCTCGACACCGTGCCGCGCGACGGCCTGCTGGCGTCGGCGTACGCGAGCGCCCCGGTGGGGAGCGGGCGCTACCGGTTCGGCTCGTGGGAGCGCAAGCAGCGGCTGGTGCTGGTGGCCGACAGCGTCAACTATCGCGGGCGCCCACGATTCGATCGGGTGATCTGGTCGGTGGCGCCCGATCCCAACACCGCCACGATGGCCGTACTCACCGGTCAGGCCGACGTGCTCGAAGTGCTGCGTGGCGATGCGGTTGGCAAGGTGGCGGCGACGCCGACGCTCAAGGCGGTCGAATACGGGAGCCTCGATTACGGCTATCTCGCCCTCAACCATCGGGCGAAGGGTGGGCGGTCGTCGCTGTTCGCCGATCGGGCGTTGCGGCTCGCGCTGACACAGGCCATCGATCGGGGCGCCGTGGTGCAGAATGCGTTGGATTCGCTGGGGCGGGTCGCGCTGGGGCCGTTCACGCGCGCCGACGTCACGGTCGACACGACTGCGCCCGGTATCGCCTTCGATTCCGCGGCCGCGGGGCGGGCGCTCGACTCGCTCGGGTGGCGTCGGGTGGGCGGGAATCCGGTGCGGATGAAGAACGGCCGCCCGCTGCGCTTCGCCATTCTGGTGCCCGCGTCGAGCGGCACCCGCAAGAAGCTGGCGGTGCTGCTGCAGGGCCAGCTTGCGGCGGCGGGCGTGGGCGTGGAGATCGAGCCGGTGGACGCGGGTGTGTTCGCCAGCCGGCTGCAGCAGGGCGACTTCGAGGCCGCGCTCAACGTGTGGCGGAACGATCCCAGCCCCTCGGGGCTCCGGCAGGCCTGGGGCGCCCCCAAGGGCGAGGATGTCGGAGCCAACTTCGGGCGGTATGCGAGTGCGGCGTTCGACGCCACCATCGACAGCGCGATCGCGACCTTCGAGCCGGCCGCGCGCACGACGCTGTTCCGGCGCGCCCACGCCCTCCTCGTGGCCGATGCGCCGGCGATCTGGCTCTACGAGCCGCGCAACCTCGCCGCCGTGCACGCCCGGTTGGTACCGGTGGGAGTGCGCCCCGATGCCTGGCTCGCGCAGCTCGGCGACTGGCGAGCCGATGGCACGCGCACGGCCTCGCTGCGGTAGCGGCAAAGGCAGCGCCCGGCGGGCCGGGCGCGCAGCGCGTCCGGTCGTGTCAGGCGTTGCGTCAGGCGCTCACGTGCGGCGGCGAGGGCGTCGCGGAGGCGGCCATGGCGCGGCGCCGCGCCCGGAGCAGCAGCACGGCCTGCGCCCCGGACAGGAGCGCCGTATCGGCAAGCAGGGCGAGCGACGCCGGGGTGCGGAACGCCGCATCCCCGGCCAGCAGATGGGCCGCGTGGAACACCACGGCGAACACCCCGGCCGCGACCAGCCCCCACGAGTAGGCCACCGCCGACGGCCGACGGGCCGCGATGGCGCCGTAGCCGACCAGCACCACCAGCACGATCGGCAGGTTGAGCGCAAGGTAGAGCGGGAGGCCGCCAGGCAGATGGAAAAGCTGCCACTCCTGCCAGTAGGCTGCGTCCATCTGGTGGACGAGCAGGACCACGGCATTCGCCAGGTACAGCCGCTCGAGTGTCGGCGTCAGTCGCACGGGCGCCTCCGGTGGGCAGGGTTTCGGGGGCCCGTTCACGGCGAGTGCGCCCCCTCCACTGCAACATACTGCGGACGCCCCGTCCAGCGGGCCCGTCGGCCCCGCCTCGTCGTGCCATCGTGACGCGCGCCCGCCCGATGCTCTACGCCGGCCTCGCGCTGGCACTCGCCTACGACGCCCAGCGCGTCATTCGGGTGGCGCCCGAGGCCGCCGGGCTGTTCGGTGGCATCACACTGGCGTTTCATGAGCTGGGACATGTGCTCTGGAGTCCGCTCGGCGAGTGGTTCGCCGTTGCCGGTGGGAGCGTCACACAGCTGCTGGTGCCGATCGCCGCGTGCCTGGTACTCCGCCGTCAGGGGGACGCGCTGGGGGCCATCATCCCACTGTTCTGGCTGGCATCGAGTCTGGGCAACCTCGCCGCCTACATCGCCGATGCCCGCACGCTCGAGCTGCCACTCGTGTCGATCGGTGATGGCGAGGAGGTCATCCACGACTGGAACTACCTGCTGGCGCACGCGGGGCTCCTGACCCGGGAAGCACAGATGGCTGCGTGGTGCCGGATGGCGGCCTGGCTGGTGCTGGGGACCACGATGGTGCTGTTCGCACGACAGTGGCGGCAGGAGACGCGGCGCCGGTAGGAAGTCGAGCCCTCCGCCGGGTATCACGGCGTGGTCGATGCCGGGTACTCGAACAGGCGCTTCGAGTCGACGATTGCGCCCAGGTCTCGCAGCTCCTTCCCATCGATACGTACCGGGGCATGGGCGCGACGAATCCGCTCGAACGCGTCGACGATCCCGTCGTAGCCCTTGTCGTTCATGTAGGTCACCGAGACGAGGACGTTCCACGCGCCCTCGTCGGTGCCGGTGTCCATGACGGTGAAGGCGCTGAGCAGCCCCTGTTCCTTGGCGATCCGGTCCATGGCGAACCAGTTCCGGATGATGAACGTCTTCAGCTGCTCCCGCTGCCCTGGCTTCGATTTCAGGAAGGTCAGCTCAACGGCCCGCCGCTCGACCGGCGGTACGGCCAGGGCGACGGTGGCCACGAGCGCCAGGAGCACGATGCCCAGCCCCCAGGTGACCATGCTGAAGCGGGGGGTGGCGGCCATGACGAGTTGTCGCTTCATCGTGATGGTGTACGGGAGCGTGCAGGGGGACGTGGTGGTCCATGGGTGAACGTGGCTCGTACCCGCCGGATGCACCGGGGTGCCCGCCTCGTCGGCCAGGCGCGCCATGGTCAGGCGGGTCCGGTCTCCACATGTGGTGCGACTGACGCCAGCGGCACGAAGTCCGCCTTCTCGCGCACCCCGCAGTCGGGACAGGGCCAATCGGCGGGCAGGGCGGCCCACGGCGTACCGACCGGGTACCCTTCGCGCGGGGCACCGCGCCGTGGGGCGTACACATAGCCGCAACCCGGGCAGCCGTATTCTTCCGTGTGCGGCGGCACGTGTGACAACGTGGGCGACGATGTGGGCGACGTCATGTGCTCGGCGCCGCCGGCAGCTCGTGCCCCGAGGTCGCGCGGTGACGGCGCCGTGCCGGACGAGGACGGGTAGCGGGCCAGCAGTCGCGCCCGGGCGTGTGGCGCAAGGTTGGCGAGACGTACGTCACCGCCATAGTGCGCGAGTACCCGCGGATCGACGACGCGAAACCACAGCGGCGGGATCAGGGCCAGCAGGATCATGCCGGCGTAGCCCGCGGGGAGCACCGGCGCCTCCGCGTGATCGCGCAGCGCCTGATAGCGCCGGGTGGGGTGAGCATGGTGGTCGCTGTGCCGCTGCAGGTGATACAGCAGCAGGTTGGTCGTGAGATGATTGGCATTCCACGAGTGACGCGGAGCCACCTGCTCGTACCGCTCGCGTCCCGGGGCCCCGACGCGCTGGCGCAGCAGGCCATAGTGTTCGAGATAGTTCACCGCTTCGAGCAGGGTGAACCCGATCACGCCCTGCAGCAGGAGGTACGGCAGCACCCCGACGCCCAGCCAGAGGACCATGGCCGTCCAGAGCGCGGCGGACATCAGCCACGCGTTCAGCACGTGGTTCCCCGGCCGAAACGGGTGCTGGCCCAGGCGCGCATGGCGTCGCGCTTCGAGCTGCCACGCACTGCGCAGGGAGCCCGCCACGGTGCGTGGCCAGAACCGGTAGAACGACTCCCCCAGTCGGCTGCTGGCCGGGTCGTCCGGCGTGGCGACGCGCACGTGATGGCCGCGGTTGTGTTCGATGTAGAAGTGGCCGTACCAGCACTGGGCGAGGGCGATCTTGGACAGCCAGCGCTCCACACCTTCCTTTTTGTGGCCGAGTTCGTGGGCGGTGTTGATGCCGAGGCCACCGATGCAACCCACCGTGACGGAGAGGCCGAGGCATTCGGCGACCGACAGGTCACCGCTGGCGATGGCGCGGAAGGCAACGACGAAGCCGGCGTACTGCAACGGCAGAAAGAGATACGTAACCCACCGGTAGTAGCGGTCTCCCTCGAGCGCGGCCGTCATCTCTGCCGGCGGGTTGGCCCGGTCGAGGCCCACGACGAGGTCGACCAGCGGGACCACGCCGAGCACGACCAGCGGGCCAAGCCAGAGCCAGAGGCTCGCACCGGTGACCGCGTGGAGCCCCAAGGCCAGAAACGGCAGGAGCGGCATGGCCAGCGCCATGGCCCAGAGATACCGCTTGTGATCGGTCCAGACGATCGGCGTCATGATCAACAACTTATCGTCCCGTGCCGCGGCCGGGGGTGCGGAACGGAGCGGCGGCGGCCGAGCCGGGTGCGGATTGGGCGCCGGCAATCCGGCCACGGCGACATCCGGGGCGACGCGAGCCTTCGAAATCACCCGTCCATCGTGAAACCGCGTAGACTCCTGCGGACGATTGCCCGGGTCGTACGCCGCTGGCGGTCGTCCCGAACCCATTCATGACCGCATCTGCGCAGGCACCCGCGAGCACATGACCCGTCACGGCCAGTCGACCGGCAACGTGGGCCGACGCGACTTTCTCCAGCGATTGGCCGTGGCCGCGCCAGTGATGCTGGCCGTCCCCGGGTGTCTTGCTCCAACCCGGCGCACGTGGCCCGGTGGCGACCCCCCCGGCATGGCCGGTGAACTGGCCGCCGATCTCGTGATCATTGGCGGCGGCCTCGGCGGCTGTGCCGCCGCGCTGGCCGCCGCGCGGCGTGGGCTCCGGGTGATCATGACCGAGCAGACCGATTGGATCGGCGGACAACTCACCCAGCAGGCGGTGCCGCCCGACGAGAATGCGTGGATCGAAACCATCGGAGGTACCCGCAGTTACCTGACGCTGCGCTCCGGCATGCGCGATTACTATCGCACGCAAACCCCGCTCACCGCGCGGGCCAGGGCGAACGTCCGTCTCAATCCCGGCAACTGCTGGGTGTCGCGCATTGGCTGCGAACCGCGCGTCGCACTGGCCGTGATCGAAGCGATGCTCGCCCCCTACGTACACAGCGGGCAGCTGCGCATTCTGCGCGAGCACACCGCCGTGGCCGCCGACGTGCATCGTGACCGCGTACAGGCGGTGCGCGTGCGGCATGGTGACACCGCACGCGATGTCGTGCTCCATGCGCCCTACTTCGCCGACGCCACCGAACTCGGCGATCTGCTGCCGCTGACGCGCACGGAGTACGTCACGGGCGCCGAGTCAGTCGCCCAGACCGACGAGCCCCATGCCAAGCGCGACGCGGAGCCTGACAACGTGCAGGCGTTCACGATGTGCTTCGCCCTCGAGTATCGCCCGGGAGAGCACCACGTGATCGACCGGCCGAGTGACTATGCACACTGGCGCGACCTGGCGATTCCCGCCGCCGACGGGGTGACGTATCGGCTGCTCAGCTTCGACGAGCCAGCCAACCGGCGCATCGGCTTCGATCCCGAGCGGCGCACCGGCTATTGGTCGTACCGTCGCGTGATCGACCGCGACCTCTTTGCTCCGCAACCGACCGTCGATGCGCGGTACCGGCACGATGTCAGCATCATCAACTGGGGGCTGAACGACTATTCGTTCGGGTCACTCATCGACGTGGCGCCGGCGACGGCACAGCAGCAGATCGCCCGCGCGAAGGAACAGGGCCTTGCGCTGTTGTACTGGCTGCAGACGGAGGCCCCGCGCCCCGATGGCGGTGCCGGCTGGCCGGGGCTGCGACTGCGGCCGGACATCATGGGCACCGACGACGGGTTCGCGAAGTATCCGTACATCCGCGAAAGCCGTCGCGTTGCCGCCGAGTTCACCGTGCGCGAACAGCACGTCACCGCCGCGGCCCGTCCCGACGCCACGCACGCGGCGGCCTTCCCCGACAGTGTGGGGATCGGGCACTACAGCATGGACCTGCACCGCACCACCCGTGGTGACTACGGACGCTACGGCACCACCCTGCCCTTTCAGATTCCGTTGGGCGCACTGCTGCCGACGCGCATGGAGAACCTGCTGCCGGCGTGCAAGAACCTTGGCGTCACCCACCTCACCAACGGCTGCTACCGGCTGCATCCAATCGAATGGAACATCGGGGAGAGCGTGGGGAGCCTGGTGGCGTTCTGCCTGGCCCGCCGCTGCCTGCCGCGCGCCGTGCGTCGGCAGGAGCGCCTGCTCCGGGATTTTCAGCGGGAACTCGAACGCGACGGCGTGCCGCAGCACTGGCCGCGCGATCTGCCACGATGACCACCCCGGCGCGCGACTCGACCCGCTCCTCACCCACCACCGCATCCGCGCGACGCCGGCTCAGAACTTCAGGTTGAGGCCCAGCACCGGCAGCAACCCCGCCTGTTCGGTGAAGGCGAGCCGGTTGGTCTTCGAGTTCCAGTCGAATCCGGCCACGTTCCGGCGGTTGGTCACGTTCTGCACGTCGAGGTACACCGCCAGCGTCCGCCCGCCGAGGGCGACCCGCCGCTCGGCGCGCACATCGACGCGCAGGTAGTCGGCCGACCGGTCTTCGTTGAGCCGCATGGCGTCCAGCACGAGGCGCTGCTGCGCCGTCGAGAGGTCGGTGCGCACGGGCGTCGTCGGCCGGCCCGCGGCCCACGAGGCACGGGTCGAGAGGTCCCAGCGTTGGCGGACGCGCCGGCCGGCGATGACCGTCGCCGAGAACGGCGCGTCGTACGCCCCGCGGCGCAGCACGCCGTCGAGCGCCGCCTGCCGCGAGTGTGTGGTGGAGACCGCCGCCTGCCAGTACGTCCCCTGCACCAGCTGGCGCTGCGCGAAGAGCTCGAGGCCGCGCACGCGTCCCACCCCGCGGGCGGTCAGGGGCACCAGCGCGCCGACCACGTCGTAGCTGTCGCCAGCATTCGCGAGAGTGAACTGCGGCAGGTCGGTGGAGACCGGGTAGTCGGCGTAGCGCTTCTCGTAGGCCTCGAGCGTGACGCGCAGCGTGGGGGCGGGCGTCCACGCCAGGCCGACGACGGCGTGGTCGGCACGCATTGGCGGCAGCGCGCGGTTGCGGGGGATCGCGGCGACGTAGACCAACGGCACCTGCTGGTGGTAGCGCCCCGCCCCGCCGGTGAGCTCGAGCGTCGGCGCGACGCGGAACGCCGCGGCGACCCTCGGGCCGACACGCACGGCATCGGACAGCCCGAAGCGGTCGGCCCGCACGCCGGCCGTCACCTGCGCGGGCCCCACTGCCCGGCTCAGCTGCAGGTGCAGGCCGTCAACGTCGCCGCGCGTGGTCGCGTCGCTGGCGAACGGGTTCACGCGCCCCGACGGCGCCAGCGGCAGGAAGCTGCCGAACGGGGCCTCCATGCGCGTCCGGGTCGCCAGCCGCCGCCGCACCGCCCCGGCGTTGAGCTCGCCCAACCCCGGAAGCTGCATGGTCAGGTCATACCTTGCCGTGACCTCCGATTCGCGCGAGCGGTTGAACCACGCCCGCGCGCCGCCGAGCCGCGCCTCGC
>NZ_JAJTHI010000031.1 GCF_021298855.1 Gemmatimonas sp. | reverse complement strand
TGCTACGTAACCCGAAGGTTAGGCAGCGAGCGCGAGGTTGTTGTTCGCGATTGTGGTTTTCCCGAGTGTTTAACCAGGTGCTCGAGTACCTGGGCACGCTACCAGAGCTTCACCAACCCCGTCGAAGCCAGTCACCCCCGGTTCGAACGGTACTGCCTCTTCGTACACTATACGCCCCACCCCGGTTCCGGCAACTGCGCCGCCGCTGTCAGGCGGCTTCGCAGGTGAGATCGGACACATCCGGATCGTCGGCCTTCGCGCCCCGCGCGACATACTCATCGTAGAAGAGGAGGTAGTTCGCGAAGATCGCCTCCACTTCAGCAAAGTCGCGCACCTGATGCAGTTTGGCACGCAGATCGGCGGAGTTGGGAAGTCCCTTCACATACCACCCCAGGTGCTTGCGGAACTCGATCGCCGCACCGATGGGATCCGTTTCGTAGGCCTGCACCATGCGCGCATGTCCAAGGGCAATTGCGAAGCGCTCGTGCACCGCTGGCGTGGCCGGCATTGGCTCGCCGTTGATCAGCGCCCGCGCCTGATTGAAGATCCACGGCTGGCCGTAGGACCCGCGACCGATCATGATGCCGTCGGCCCGCGTATGGTCGAGCATCCGCTTGGCGTCGGATGCCGTCTTGATGTCACCGTTTCCCAGCACCGGGATGTCGAGTGCGTCGGCGACCTTCGCAATCTCGTCCCAGTTCGCCTGGCCGCTGTACATCTGGGTCCGGGTCCGCGCATGGAGCGTGAAAACAGTGGCGCCGGCATCCTGCATGCGAAGCGCAATGCCGACCGGGTCGCGCATCTCCTCGTTCCAGCCACTGCGCGTCTTGACCGTGACGGGGAGCGGCGTGGCCTTCGACACCGCACGGATGATCTCCTGCACCAGATCCAGGTCCTTGAGGCACCCGGACCCTCCGTTGCGCCGCACGACCTTCTTGACCGGACATCCGAAGTTGATGTCGACGAAGTCGGGCATGAACAGATCGGTGACCATGGCGGCCGCATCGGCCATGGCCCGCGGGTCGGCCCCGAAGATCTGTACCCCGATCGGCCGCTCGTCCTGATTGAAGCGCAGCTTGCTGATCGTTGCTTCGTTCTCCCGGCGGATGCCTTCGGCCGACAGAAACTCCGTGATCACCACATCCGCGCCATGGCCATGACACAAGCGACGGAACGGCGATTCCGATACACCGGCCATGGGAGCCAGATAGAGCGGCGTCTGGTTCGGGACCGGAAAGGGAAACGTCTTGCGGGGCAAGGACTTGGCCATGTACTGAAAGTAGCGACGCCCAAACCGGGGGGCAACGCGTCCGGTTTGACTCGGCGCGTCCGACGGTTAGGTTGCGAGGCTATGGAACTGCGCGAGTTTTTCTCCGAAGACGCCGTCCAACTGGAGCTTCAGGGCACCAGCAAGGATGAGATCCTGAAGGAACTGATCGGGCTGCTCAAGCTCGACGAGAAGTCCGAGGGCATGCTTTTCAAGATGCTCAAGCGGCGTGAAAATCTGGGCTCGACGGGCATCGGCCGAGGCATCGCCATTCCTCATTGCCGATCGCTGGTCGTCAACCGCCTGCGCGTCGCGTTCGGCCGCAAGAAGGACGGCGTCGATTTCAAGGCCATCGACGACAAGCCCGTCAACTTCTTCTTTCTCATCGTCGCGCCGCCGCTCGAGGTCTCCAATCAGTACCTCCCCGTGCTCGGCAAGATTGCGCAGTTCAGCAAGGAGAGCGACGTGCCGGGCCGACTGCTCCAGATCGGATCACCCGCCGAGTTCATGGCTTTGCTGGAAGAGAAGCGCGTGTAGCGCTGCCACGGGTGGTTCAGGAATGGTCGATTTGCACGCGCGCGATGTCCGACTGCAGTCGTCGGACCACGCGCGCGCTTTGCAGGAGGGCTGCTGCCGCCAATCCGGCCACCAGCCCCATCCACAACCCCTGTTCACGCCATGGGGTATGGAACCCCAGATAGTAGCCCAGCGGAATTCCTACGCCCCAGAACGCGATCAGGTGCAGCATGGCCGGTATGCGCGTATCCCCGGTCCCCCGCAGCACGCCGCTGGTCACCGCCTGCAGACCGTCGAAGACCTGAAACCACCCGGCCAAGGGAATCAACGACACGGCAACCGCCACCGTCGCCGGCTCGTTCGTGTAGAGTGACGTCAACCACTCCGGCGCCCCGATGAACACCAGGGCGCTGATGCACATGAACCCCACGCCGCACACAATCGCGGCCACCGCATCGCGCTGGGCCGTGCTGCGATCGCCGCGTCCGATGGCACGCCCCACAACGGCGGCAGCGGCTCCCGATACCCCCAGCGGCACCATGAACGTGAGCGCGGCCATGTTGAGCGCAATCTCGTGACCGGCAAGGGAGGCTGTACCCATCCAGCCCATGAAGAGCGCAGTCAGGCCGAAGGCGAAGCTCTCGAAGAACCATTGCACGCCAATGGGGATGCCGATGCGCAGCATGCGGAGCATCGGGGCACGCGCCATCGTTTCCGGATGCCACGGCACGATATGCGTCCCGACCAACGACCACGCGAGCCACGCCAGAACGAGGGCCATGACCCACGTGGCGATGGTCGTTGCATAGCCGGCGCCCTCGACCCCGAGTGCCGGGGCACCGAGATTCCCGAAGATGAGCAGCCAGTTGGCAGCGGCATTGACGAGGTTGGCGACCAATGCCGCCACGATGATCGGACGCACCGGCCCCATCGCCTGCAGTGTCTGGCGCAGCACGGCAAAGAGGAAGAACGGGATGACGCCAAGGACTCGGCGTCTGGCGTACACCGCGGTTTCGCCAATGACCTCGGGGGGCTGCTCGAGCACCGTGAGCAGCCACTCACCGGGAAGAAGGGCCGCCATGACCACGAGCGACACCCCAAGCGCCAGCACGAGGCCGCGCTGCACGCCGCGCGTGATACCCAGCCGATCGCCGGCACCGACTGCCTGGGCCACCACGGGGTCAATGGCGAAGAGCAGGCCGATGCCGAAGACGCTGACGTTGAAGAAATAGAAGTTGCCGAGCGCCACCGCGGCGATGGCGGCGCCGCCGAGCCGACCGACCATGAGCGTATCCACCACGCCCATGGCCTGTATGCCCACGTTGATGAGCACGACCGGCGCGGCGACCTGGGCCATGTCGCGCAGGTCGGCGCGCCAGCCGCGCGAAGCACTCACGATGGGTGCCGCTCCGCGATCACGGCGCCTTCGCCGCCTTCACCAGCTCGCGAACCTCACGCAACAGCCGCGGCGCATCGTACGGGATCCCATCCTTGATGGTCCACTGAATGCCACCGCCGGACCCCGCCGCTGCATCGGCGCGAGGCGGATAGAACGCCTTGAGATCTTCCAGCGGGTTGCCATTCACCACCACCAGATCGGCGAGATAGCCTGCCCGGACGCGGCCCAGGCGTTGCTCTTCACCGAGAATGCGCGCGTTGTTGGCGGTGACATGCTGCAGCACCTTGAGCGTGGGAAAGCCCGCCTCCTGATGCAGCTCGAGTTCACGGATGAGGCCGAAGCCGTACACCTGATAGATGAACCCCGCGTCTTCGCCGGCACCGATGAGGCCGCCGAGTCGCTCGAAATCACGCACCGCGCGGAACCAGATCTGGTAGTTCTCCTTCCAGTACGCCTCGTCGGTACTGCTCCAGTTCGCGAAGTACGACCCGTGGTTGGCGGGGTCGGGGCGGAAATACTTCTCGAGCGTCGGGTGCAGGTACTGTGCAAACCACGGCTGGGTTTCCGCGCGTTGGAGGTCGCGACTGGCCTCGTAGATCTCGAGGGTCGGATTCCAGGCAACCCCCCCCTGCACCATCGCCTTGAGCACCTCCTGCAGCCGGGTCGGATCGGCTTCCCGCCAGAGGCGTCCGGCGTAGCGGAAGCGCATGCCCTCGTCGGCATAGTTGAAGTTCGACGGGAAGGGCTGCACCCCGTCGATGATCGCCGCATCGGGAACCCCATACCAGTGCTCGATGCTCGTCAGCCCACCCTTTGCGGCGTCCCACGCGTTGGTTTCATCAACCGCCATGTGATGCGCGGTGCGCAGGCCAAGCTTGCGCGCTTCGTCCAGCACGGGCAGGTAGACGTCCTTGTCCATCCCGAACAGCTTGAGTCCATCGACCCCGAGCGACTTGAGATCACGCACCCGCTGGCGCGCTTCCGCCTCGTTGCGGGGCACCGGCATGTAGGCGTAGCGCGCGTAGACGTACAGCCGGGGGGCCGCGATGTCGCCGGTCAGGCTGCGCGCCCGCAGCTGCAGGGTCTTGGGCGTCTCACTGGAGACATCCCGCACCGTCGTGATCCCCATGCCCAACCACAGCTTGAGCTGATAGTCGAGTGGCTGCGGAATGCCACCGCGTTCGTCCTGCACGTGTCCATGCAGATTGATCAACCCGGGCAGGACGTACTTCCCCGTGGCGTCAATTTCGACATCGGCCGGCGCGCGGCGCACGGTCCCCGACTTCACGGCCACCGGGTCGAGTGCCACGATGTCGACGATGCGATTGCCCTCGAGGATGATGTCCTTGGGCCCCTCGGCGGGCGTCCCGTTCCCCTCGATCACCATGGCGTTGCGAATGGCCATGCGGCGCGGGCGCACGCCGTGCGTCGGCGCCGACTGCGCCGCGAGTTCGGAGGCGAACGCCAGTGAGATGAGGCCCATGCCAACGAGCCGGGAAATGCGGTCGGCCATACGCATCAGCGGTTCACTCCCATTCGATGGTGGCGGGCGGCTTCGAACTCACGTCGTACACCACGCGGTTCACGCCGTCCACCTCGTTGATGATGCGGTTCGAAATGCGTCCCAGCACTTCGTGCGGGAAGTTGAACCAGTCGGCCGTCATGCCGTCGGTGCTCGTCACCGCGCGCAGCGCGATGACGTGCTCGTAGGTGCGGCCATCACCCATGACCCCCACCGAACGCACCGGCAGGAACACGGCGAACGCCTGCCAGATATCGGGGTAGAGGCCAGCCGCCCGGATTTCTTCCAGATAGATCGCATCCGCACGCCGGAGCATGTCGAGCGCGGTCGGAGTCACTTCCCCGAGCACCCGGATGGCGAGGCCAGGACCGGGGAACGGGTGACGCCCCACCATCTCTTCCGGCAGACCGAGTTCGCGCCCCACGTTGCGCACTTCGTCCTTGAACAGCTCACGCAGCGGCTCGATGAGCTGGAACGTCATGTCCTTGGGCAGTCCGCCCACGTTGTGGTGCGTCTTGATGGTGGCACTTGGCCCTCCCTTGGCGCTGACCGACTCGATGACATCCGGATAGAGTGTCCCCTGCACCAGGAACGCCGCCTCCGTGCCGGCGTTGGCGCTGGCCGACTCGAACACACGGATGAAATGCTCGCCGATGATCTTGCGCTTGCGCTCAGGGTCGCCCACGCCGGCCAACGCGGTGAGGAATCGCTCTTCGGCGCGCACGGTGATGAGCCGGATGCCCAGGTGTTCACCCATCGTGCGCTCCACCTGGTCGCGCTCATGGAGCCGCAGCAACCCCGTATCCACGAAAATGCAGGTGAGCTGATCACCGATGGCCTTGTGCACGAGCGCCGCGGCCACGCTCGAGTCCACGCCACCGGAAAGGCCGCAGATGACCTGCCGGTCCCCCACGAGTTCGCGGATGCGCGCCACTTCCTGCTCGATGAAGTGCCCGGGCGTCCAGTCCGGCGCGCAACGGCACACGCCGAACAGGAAGTTCTGAATGATCTCGGCACCACGGACCGAGTGGTGCACTTCGGCGTGGAACTGGACGGCGTGAACGGGTTTCGTGGCGTGGCGAAAGCCGGCGCAGGTGGTGCCACTGTGCGCGGTGGCCACATAGCCGGGCGGGACCTCATCCACATGGTCGCCGTGACTCATCCACACGGTCGTGCGTTCGCCCGCGTCGAACCCCGTGAACAGCCCCGCAGGGTCGTCGATGGTAACCTCGGCGCGGCCGTACTCGCGTCGCCCGCCACCAACCACGGCGCCGCCTTCCAGGTGCGCGATGAGCTGCATGCCGTAACACACGCCAAGGACCGGCGCAATGTCGAGCAGGTCGCGCGAGACGGTTGGAGCCCCCTCGTCCGTCACGCTGCTGGGGCCTCCCGACAGGATGATGCCCGTGGGCTGCCACTCGCGGATCCAGGCGAGCGACCGGGTCGGCGGATGAATCTCGGAATACACGCGCGCCTCGCGCACCCGTCGCGCGATCAGCTGCGTGAACTGCGACCCGCAGTCGAGGATGAGGATGCGGCTCTGTGTCTTCTGCATCAGACCTTCCACTCGGGTCCGGTGAGCTTCAGAAACTCGATGGCCTTGGTGTCGAGGTCGAGGATGGCCCCAGTGGGTGCGCCGTGCAGCCAGCCGCACCCCTCGCCCGGATTGACCAGGAGCGAGTCGCCCCGAGCCTTCATCTCGGGAACATGCGTGAAGCCATGCACGATCACCTCGTGCCCGTCGATGGAGCGTTGGTGGACATCAGCGAGATCATGCACGAGCAGGACCGACTTGCCGCCCAGGTCGAAGCTGTGCGGCGACTCGTACAGCTCGGCGGCGCCGAAACCGGTCTTCGCAGCGGCCATCAGGGCAGCGCGATCACCATCGTTGCGTCCGAACACCCCGAGCAGCGGCAACGAGAGGTCGTGGAACGGCTGCAACGAGAAGGGGGAGCAGTAGTCCCCCGCGTGCATCACGAGTGAGACGCCGCCAGCGACCATGTGCTGGAGCAGCTCGCGTATGGCAGGGACGCGGTCGTGGGTGTCCGACAACAGACCGATGCGCATCAGGCAGTTCTCCAGTGGAGGGGGGCGCGCTCGAGGCGCACCAGATCATCGAACTGTTCACGTGCCCCGGCCACGGCGAAGCGCTCGCCGTCGACGAGCACCTCAACCGGTCGCGGACGCGAGTTGTAATTGGAAGCCATGGTGAAGCCGTACGCGCCGGCCGTGCGGATGGCGAGCAGTGCCCCCGCCTGCACGTCGGGGAGCACACGTGCCTTGGCGAAGAAATCGCCGGATTCGCAGATGGGGCCCACCACGTCGGCCGTGAGTGCTCCCGCGGTGTGGCGCACCACCTCGATCGCGTGATACGCCTGGTAGAGGGCCGGACGAATGAGATCATTCATGCCGGCGTCCGTCACGACGAAATCCTTGCCGGCAGCGTGCTTGCGATACAACACCTCCGTCAGCAGCACGCCGGACTCCGCCACGAGATAGCGCCCCGGCTCGAGCAGCAGCGTCAGTCCCGTCTCCAGTGCCGCAGCGCGGACCAGGCGGGCGTAGTCGTCGAGGTCGGCCGACGTCTCGTTCGGCTCGTACGGAACCGAAAGACCGCCCCCCACGTCCATGTACGTCACGGGGTGCCCTTTGGCACGCGCATGGGCGATGGCTGCGAGCAATCGGGGCAAGGCATCCCGCAGGGGGTCGGCATTGCTGATCTGTGACCCGAGATGCATGCCGAGGCCGCGCAGCTCCACGTGGGGGAGCGTCGCGATCATCGCGATCAGGCGGGCCACGTCGTCACGCGGAATACCGAACTTCTGTCCCTTCTCTCCGGTCTTGATGTACGCGTGGGGCGTCTCCACGGTGACTTCCGGATTGACGCGAATGGCGATCGGCGCCGTGAGGCCGAGGCCGCCGGCCACATGGTCGATGGCAACGAGTTCGGCCTCCGACTCGACATTGATGAGCGCGACCCCGGCCCGGAGCGCCTGCTCGATCTCGGCCACCGTCTTCCCCACGCCGCTGAACACCACGTCACGACCGCCGAAGCCGGCCTCCAGTGCGCGGAACAGCTCTCCCCCCGAGACGATGTCCACGCCCGCACCGAGTGCGCGCAGGAGGGAGAGCATGTGCAGATTCGAGTTGGCCTTGACCGCAAAGTGGATGTGGTGCGGCACCCCTGCGAAGGCGTCGTCCAGGCGGCGAAAGCGATCGCGTACGGTATTCGCGCAGTATACGTACGCCGGCGTGCCGACCGCCGCCGCGATGGCTGGCAGCGGTACCTGGTCGGCATGCAGCACGCCGTTGATGGTCGTGAACCCGGTGGTCGGCATGCGTGGCGCCTCGCTCGACGTCAGTACGACCGCGCCCACACGACCTCGTACTTGGCCGGTTCACCGGTCACCATGCACGTGGTCGGAGCCTCGGAAGACCGGAACTCCGCATCGGGGATGACGCGAATCGTCGCCTTGGTCTCCTCCTTCACCCTGGCCTCGACGGCAGGGTCGCCATTCCACCCGGCGTAGACGAAGGCGCCCGGACCATCCATGACTTCCTTGAACCGATCGTAGCTGATGCGCTCACGAATCGTGTTGGCCTCGAGGCGCGCCCGCGCCGCGGCCAGCATGTCCGCCTGGATGGTGTCGAGTATGGCCGGCAGCTCGGTGCGCAGCGCGTCGAGGCTGATGCTGCGCTTCTCGCGGGTATCGCGACGCGCCAGCATCCCCGAATTGGCGGCCAGGTCACGGGGGCCGATTTCCAAACGCAGCGGGATGCCACGCAGCTCCCAGTGGTAATACTTGGCCCCCGGCTTGATGCCGATGCGGTCGTCCACATGCACCCGGATGCGCTCGTGGTCGGGGCGCTTGTAGCTGCCCAACTCTTCGGCAATCCGCTTCGCCACCTCGATCGTCGCCGCGCGCTCCTCGTCGGTCTTCCAGATGGGGACGATCACCATCTGGATGGGCGTCAGGCGGGGAGGCAGGCGCAGGCCGCTGTCGTCTCCGTGGGTCATGACCAACCCACCGATCATGCGCGTGGACACCCCCCAACTGGTGTTCCATGCGTAGTCCTGCTGCCCCTGCTCGTTCTGGAACGTGAGATCGAACGCCTTGGCGAAGTTCTGCCCCAGATTGTGCGAAGTGCCCGCCTGCAGCGCCTTGTTGTCCTGCATCATGGCTTCGCAGGCGTAGGTGCGCAGCGCGCCGGCGAACTTCTCGCTCTCCGTCTTCTGCCCCGTGATGACCGGCATGGCCATCCAGCCTTCCATGAAATCCCGGTAGACGCCCAGCATTCGGCGTGTCTCCGCTTCCGCCTCATCGTGCGTGGCGTGCGCGGTGTGCCCTTCCTGCCAGAGAAACTCCATCGTGCGCAGGAACAGCCGCGTGCGCATCTCCCACCGCACGACGTTCGCCCACTGGTTGTACAGCAACGGCAAATCGCGATAACTCTGCACCCACTTGGCAAACATCGAGTAGATGATCGTCTCCGATGTGGGGCGCACCACGAGGCGCTCCTCGAGCTGCTTGCCGCCGCCATGGGTCACCACCGCGCACTCGGGCGCGAACCCTTCCACGTGCTGCGCCTCCTTCGACAGGAAGCTCTCGGGAATGAACAGTGGAAAGTATGCGTTCACGTGCCCTGTGGCCTTGAACATGTCGTCGAGCGCCCGCTGCATGCGCTCCCAGACGCCATAGCCGTGCGGCCGGATGACCATGCAGCCGCGAACGGGCGAGTAGTCAGCGAGCTCGGCCCGCAGCACAAGTTCGTTGTACCAGTCGCTGAAGTTCTCGGCACGGGTGGTCAGCTTCTTGTCGTCACTCATCGTACGGTTCCGTTCGAGGATGCCCAGGCGCACAGCGCCTCGAGCGAAGAAAAGGTCACGTCCGCGCTGCCGGCTCGCCGGACGCGCCAGGGGGCGTCTGGCGCGCCGGGGTCCACGATGACGAAGGTCCCGGCGCCGGCCTTGCGCCCGGACTCCAGCTGCTTGTCCAGTCGCTGCGCCCGCAAGGCGAACTCGGTCGTGCATCCGGCGGTGCGCAACGCCGTGGCCGTACGCAGCGCGGCGTGCGGCGCATCCGGTGTGTCCGGTGACTGCGCCACCCATACCGCCACCGTCGATGGCAGGGGGGGCATGAGCCCCCGGGCGCGCAGCAATTCACCGATCACCACGTCGCCCATGCCGAAACCCAGCGCCGGCAGGTCCGCGCCACCCAGCGACTTGAGCAGGGTGTCGTACCGCCCCCCGCCGCAAATCGCGCGGAATTCGCCCACCTGATCGAACAGCTCGAACACGATACCGGTGTAATACGCCAGCCCGCGCACGATCGTGAGATCGAACCGGATCCAGTCGGCCACGCCAAGGGCGTCACAATGGGCGAGGTACTCGGCAAAACGCGCCACATGGGGCTGTACGGCAGGTGCATCGCCGTAGCGCGTCTGCACCGTGGCGAAATCGAGGGCGCCAAACCCGAGCACCGCCGTGGCCGCCTCATGATCGAGCCCCGCCTCGGCCAGCGTTTCGCCGGAAAGCTCACGCGGCTGCCGCTCGAGTTTGTCCAGTACGGCGTACACCGCCGGCCACGCCGTCTCGGCGATCGCCAGATGCGTCAGCAAGCCGTTGAGCAGGCGTCGGTCGCTCACCCGCGCGCGCACGTCGGCGGCGGTGAGGCCGAACGCCCGCATGATCTCCAGCGCCACCGACAGGAGCTCGGCGTCCGCAAGCACGTCCGCTTCGCCGACGATATCCACGTTCAATTGGTAGTGCTCACGCAATCGGCCCTTTTGCGTGCGCTCGTAGCGGAACAGCTGCGGCAGCGAGAACCAGCGCACCGGCTTGCGCAGGGTTTGCGCCTTCGCGCCGACCATGCGGGCAAAGGTCGGCGTCATTTCCGGACGCATCGCCACGGCACGCTCACCCTTGTCCACGAAGTTGTAGAGCTGGGTGACGATCTCCTCCCCGCTCTTCTGCGTATACAGTTCGAGCGGTTCGAGGGGCGGGCCATCGTACTCCTGAAACGCATAGCGCCGCACGACGCGGCGCCAGGTATCGAAGATGTGGGCTCGCTCGGCGAACTGGTCGGGATAGAAATCGCGGAATCCGGGCAGCGGCTTGTGGGACATCCCGGTAAGCTACCGAGCCAATGGATGCACCTGCAACCGTTCCATGGCGTCTCCGACCGTGTGGAATGACCCCGTCACCAGTACCGTGGCCGCCTCGGCGCGGGCATGAGCAAGCGCATGGCCGAAATCATCGATGCGTTCTATCGGCAATTCTTCGGCGAGCGCCCACTGCTCCACCTCGACGAGGTCCCACACACGGTTCGGCGGTGACGTGGGGGCAATCGTGACCACGATCCGCTCGGCGGCACGGGCGACGGCCCGGATGATTCCGCGCCAGTCCTTGTCGCGGAGAACACAGACCACGGCCGTCAAGGGATGCGGCATGCCCACGGCCAGCAGATTCTCCACGACCGTGGCCGCGCCATCGGCGTTGTGCGCCACGTCGAAGAGCCACGGCGGAGCCTGATGAAACCGACCGGCGAGCCGTACCCCCGGCAGCCAATCGGCCGCTCGCGCCTCCACCTCCGCCCAACGGCCACCAGCCCCTCGCAGCATGGCGAGCGCCGCGGCGGCATTGTGCGCCTGGAACTGTCCCACCAGGGGGGTGGTGAGGCGCCGGCACTGCCCGTCCGCGTGGAGGGTGAAGGTGGTGCCCTGCGCATGCACGCGGATGTCCTCGACCTGCCAATCGCGACCCGTCACCAGAACGGGGGCGGCTCCGGCGGTTTCCGCGTGCTTCTGCAACACCGATCGGATCTCCGGCGAGGTATCGCCAACGACCGCGACCGCCGACCCTTTGTAGATGCCCGCCTTCTCGCCGGCAATGGCTTCCAGCGAATCGCCCAGATACTCCATGTGGTCGAAGCCGATCTGCGTGACACCGGCAGCAAGCGGTTGCACGACATTCGTGGCGTCGAGTCTCCCGCCCAATCCCACCTCCACGACGGCCACCTCGACCCGCTCTTCCGCGAAATGGCTGAGGGCCATCGCGGTGGTGGCTTCGAAGAAGGTCGCCCCGAGGTCGCTCAATAGCGGCTCCCATCGGGTCAGCCACGCCGTGATCGCGGCGTGTGTCATGGGCACACCGTTCACGACGACTCGCTCGGAGAAGTCCACGAGGTGCGGCGAGGTGTACCGTCCTACGCGCATCCCGGCCCCGCGCAGCAGGGCATCGAGCGTGGCCACGGTACTCCCCTTCCCATTCGTGCCGGCCACATGAAAGACCGGATAGGCGACATGTGGGTCGCCGAGGGCCGACAGCAAGGCCGTCACGCGCTCCAACCCCAGGCGCCACGCCCCTCCCGTGCGCGCGAACAGCCGGCCCAGCGCCTCGTGGTATGCGGCGTCCAGGGCGTCCGGCGCGAGTGCCGTCACCGGTCGTGGGGCCCGAGGGTCCAGCGGTCCGCTCGTGCTCAGCTTTCCTGCTGGTCGTGTCCGGCAGCCGCCGGACGCCCGGTCATGTGACGCAGAAGGCGCGCGAGCGTCCCGCGCATCTCCTTGCGATGCACGACACGATCGACCATGCCCTTTTCAAGAAGGAACTCCGCGGTCTGAAAGCCCTCCGGCAAGTCCTGTCCGAGTGTCTGCTTGATGACACGCGGGCCGGCAAAGCCGATGACGGCCCCCGGTTCGGCGAGGATGGCATCGCCGAGCATGGCATAGCTGGCGCTCACGCCACCCGTGGTCGGGTTCGTCAGCACCGATATGTACGGGATGCGGCGCTCCGCCAGCTGGGAGAGCACGGCAGATGCCTTTGCCATTTGCATCAGCGACAGGATGCCTTCCTGCATTCGCGCGCCACCGGACTGCGAGACGATGACGAGCGGATGCTTCTTCTCGAGCGAACGCTGGCCAAGGCGGGCGATCTTCTCACCTACAACCGACCCCATGGAGCCGCCCATGAAGGCGAAGTCCATGATGCCGATGCCCACCGGCATCCCCTCCAGCAGGCCCGTGACGGTGAGGATCGCGTCGGTGTCCCCGGCATTGGCGAGCGCGCGCTTCAGACGGGTCGGATAATCGGGGAAGCCGAGGGGATCCACCGACCGGAGCTCTCCGCCCGCTTCGTTGAGCGTCCCGTCGTCGATCAGCGCGCCCGCGTAGTCCCACGCGCGCATGCGGCGGTGAAAATCGCACGCCGGACACACGTTCAGGTTGCGCAGGAACTTGTCACGGATATCCGTGTGTCCGCAGGCCTCGCACTTCTCCCACGTATCCCGCGGGATCTCGAGGCGCTCGCGACTCGGCTGACGGGGCTTTTTTTCCTTCCGGAACCAGGCCATAGACCGGATAAGATCGGAAGATCTCCCCCCGAAGGCTAGACCTTGCGCACGCGCGGGTCCGTCTTTCTGCCCGGGCGCCCTTACAGCCCCAGCGCGTCCGCCTGGCCCCGTCCCTCGGCCGAAATCCGCAGCAACACGGCCACGGCCAGCCAGCTGACCAACAGGAAGGAGCCGCCGTAACTGAAGAAGGGCAATGGGATGCCCGTGACCGGCATGAGGTTGAGCGTCATGCCGACGTTGACCAGGACGTGCACGAACCAGGCCGACATGAGCCCGAACGCCACCAGGCTGGGGAACGCATCGGCGGCGCGGACGGCGATGCGGGTGCTCCGGAGGAAGAGCGCCAGAAAAAGCGCCAGGGCGACCACAACGCCCACGAACCCCAACTCCTCGCCGACCACCGAGAAGATGAAGTCGGTCTGCTGCTCCGGGAGAAAGTTGAGGCGCTTCTGGCTCCCCAACGTGAACCCCTTGCCGAACAGTCCCCCGGATCCGATGGCCACCTGGCTCTGGATGACGTTGTACCCCGAGCCCTGCGCATCGACCGACGGATCGAGGAACACCAGGAATCGCTGCTGCTGATACGGCTTGAGCTTGTCCCAAAGCAGGGGGGCCACCACACCCATGACCACGTTCGCCACCACCAATACCACCCCCTCGAGGAGGTACGGGCGATACCACAGCACCAGCGCCACGAGAATGAGGAACCACGCGCCCCACACCCCCGTGCTGAAGGCCAGGATGAGGCTGATACCCGGGCTGGCCAACATGAGCAGGACCGGCCACGGTACACCGGCCCAGAACAGCATGGCGAAGCAGATGCCAATGAACGTGAGCGCCGTCCCCAGATCCTTGGAAGCCAGCACGAGTACCCACGGAACCGCCACCACCAGCAGCGGCTTCCACAGCTCACGCATGGATGTGACCGTGTCCCGCTGCGAGGCCAGCACGCGCGCCAGCATGAAGGTCGTCGCCAACTTGGCCAGCTCCGCCGGTTGCCCGAGCCGCACGCCCCCGATGGTGAGCCACTGTTTGGTACTGGCCGCGGTGCCGGCTCCGCTGCCGAGGAACTGCAACAGCAGGAGCAAGACGCAGGCCATCACATACAGCGGCCACGCACTCCACTCGATGAGCCGCACCGAGCCGCGCGTGATCACCCACGTGGCGGCCACAGCGACGCCGAAGAACGCCAACTGCCGCTGCCACAACGTTTCGAGTCCCTTGTCCGGCATATCCGTCTGCCCGGCCGAGAAGACCATGGCGAGGCCGAACACGGTGAGCAGGAGCGCGGTAATGAGCAGGGGGACGTCGATGCGCTGGCGTCGCAGGATGCCTGGAGCAGCCATGGCCTCAGTCGGTGGGAACGGCGTTCATGGTGAGCTTGGTCTTGAGATAGCGCTCCATCAGCTTTGTGGCGACTTTTGCGGCCGTCGAGCCATGCAGCCCTTCTTCGATGATGATGGCCAGCACGATCTTCGGTTTGTCGGCCGGCGCATAGCCCACGAACCAGGCATAATCCTCTTCGGGCGGCACCTGCGCGGTGCCGGTCTTGCCGGCGATCGTGAGTCCCTGGATTTGCGCACCGGCGGCGGTGCCCCGGCTCACCACATCGGCAAGAGCCAGCTGCACGCTCTTGAGCTGCTCCGGTGAGAGGTCGAACAGTTTCTTGCGCTCCGGCGTCCGCGCCACGACCTGCGGCGTTGCCGCGTAGCCGTCGGTGGCGAGCGCGGTGTAGAAGCGCGCCATGTTGAGCGGCGTTTGGGAGTTGTTGGCCTGGCCGATGGAGAGGCTCAGTACGACCGACCGGTTCCAGCCGCGAGGGCCATATCGACGATCGAAGTACGCCGTGCTGGCAGGCCAGATCGGCGTCTTCTCGCCGGGCATGTCGATACCGGTCGAGTCACCGAACCCCAGCCGGACACCGCCTGCCAGCAGCCGCGTCAGGCCGATCTTGAGGCCAAGCTGGTAGAAGTAGACATCGCAGGACTTGGCGATGGCCTGCGCCAGCGAGATGTCGCCGTGCCCGCGCTTGTCCCAACACTTGAACACGCGGCCATAGTAGTAGCCACCGGTGCATGGCTGCTCCTGGTGCGTATCCATGGTGACCAGCCCCAGCTCCATGCCCAGGACCGCGGTGGCCAGTTTCCAGGTGGACGCGGGCGGATAGCGCCCGGAGAGTGCCCGGTTGAACAGTGGCTTGTACTTGTGCTCCTGCAACTCGCGGTAGTACGACGAGGATACGCCGCCAATGAAGCGGTTGATGTCGTAACTGGGGGCACTGTAGATGGCGAGCACGCCACCGGTTTCGGGCTCGAGGGCCACGACCGCGCCGCGCAGTGAGTCACCGAAGTACTCGTGCGCATACCGTTGCAGGTCGAGATCGATGTTGGTGCGCAGCGGCGGCGGCGCTTCCGGGGGTACCTCGGCGCGCACGCCGTTGTCGCGCACCACCCGATTCCTGGCGTCGACTTCGACGAAGCGGCTGCCCTCGCGGGCGCGCAGTTGCGGCTCGTACTGCTGTTCGAGTCCGCCCTTGCCGACCTGCTGCCCCGCCTTGTAGCCCTCGTAGCGCGGCATCGCGAGCTGCTCTTCCGAGATTTCCCCGGTGTATCCGACCAGCGCGGCGACGGCCTGCGCATCGGGATAATACCGCTTGGGGGCGCTCTGGATGATGAGGCCGGGGAACTCGGCGCGTCGCTCCTCGAGCACCGACACGACCTGAAAACTTGCGTCGTTGAAGATCACCGCCGGCCGCGTGGGCGCCGCCCGAAAGCGCCGCACGGCAAGTGCCTGCTGTGCCGAGTCGATCTCGATGACCCGGGACAGCGATCGCAGCGCCGAGCGCAGCGAATCCACGGTTGGGCTGAGAATGGACACCGAATAGCCCGGCAGGTTCTCGGCAATGATCTGGCCGTGCCGGTCGTAGATGATGCCACGCGCACCGGGCAACGGGACCTCACGCAGCCGATTGCTCTCCGCGCGGAGGACGAACTCCTCGTTGTGCAACACTTGGGCGCGAAAGAACGCGCCTCCCAGCGTCGTGAACGCGGCAACGAGCAGCACGCGCGCCACACGGGCGCGCCTGAGGATGGCGTTCGGATGGTAGCTCATCAGAGATGACGAACCGTCGGGGGGCGCACCGCGCGGCGGAGTGGGGAATGACGTCTACGGAGACTGTTACAACGCCTGCGGTCGATACAACGGACGAAAGAGCACGAGCAGCACGACCGCCGCCACCGCGGTGGCGGCGGCGGACAATGGCGCCCACAGCAGCAAGGTCACCACCAGCGACGCGCCCGCACCGACGCCGGTGAGCACTGTCATGGCTACGTCGAACAGCCACTTGGCACCGAAGACAAAGAGTCCCGTGAGCGCCACATGGTCGGCAAAGAAAACCGCCTTCAGCCACGACGCCCCGTAGGCCACCAGTGATAGCACGAGGGCACTGGCGCCGAAGTTGCCCGGCGCCAGGGCATCGAGCACCACCCCCGTGGCGAATCCGGCGACGGCGGCCAGCCCTGGCCGCAAGCGGACCGCGGAGAAGAGCACCGCGATGACCGCGAAGTCGACACTGGGCCCATCGCCCAGGAGCGGGCGCACCCCGAACTGCGCGGTGATCAGCAGCGCAAAGCCCAACCAGGCGCGCAGCGCACTGCCCAGACCGGGGGTCGGCTGTGGACCGCGCATCAGCGACGTCCTGCCGGACGCGGGACGCTGTCACGGCGCACGCTGTCACGGCGCACGCTGTCACGGCGCACGCTGTCACGGCGACTGCTGTCGGGGCGAAGGAGCGGGCGCCGACGCATGCCGTTGCCGATGGTGTCCCCAGGAGCCAGGCTATCGCTCCGCAGCGAATCGAGGGCGGCACGCCGCGCGGCCAGCTCATCCAGGGCGACCGACCGGCCGACCGAATCCCCAGCCGCTGCCGCCGCCCGGGCCGCACTGTCGGCCGCGGCACCACTCGTCCAAACCCCGTTTACTCCACGCTGGGCCCGTCCCGGCATGAGCACGAGGACGGGTCCGAGGTTCTCCGGCAACACGGCGGGCTTCACCAAGTAGGTGCGCGCCCATTTCTCGGGCGTGTTGAGTTCGCCAATGACGGTCCCTACTGGAATGCCGCGCGGATAGGTGGACCCGAGCCCCGAACTCACGATGAGCGTGCCGGAATCGAGCTTGGCGCGAAACGGCACCCCGCGCATTTCCAGCAACCAGCGCTCGGCGCCCGTGGCCAGATACGGTTGCACGATGCCGAACGCATCCTGATCGATGCTCATGGCGCTAACGCGGAAGTCCGGATGCGCCCACATGATGACCGTGCTGGTGGTCCGGTCAACCGTTTCGACCATGCCGACCAGTCCATCGGCGGTGACAACGGGCAGGAAGGGCTGCACACCGACCTGGCTGCCGGCGGTCAGGCTGATCGTGAACTCGTCCCCGCCATGGGATGGCAGCACCTCCGCGGGCACGAATCCCTCCTGCAATCGCGCGGAGAGTCCCAGCAGTTTGCGCAACGTGGCGTTCTCGTCACTGATCGCGCGCAGACTCAGCGTGTCGGCGACCGCACGTCCCCGCGTGGTGAGCAGATCATTGCGCGCCACGACCGCCGCGCGCACCCCGGCAGCGCGCGCCTCGAGCCGCACGAGCGGCGCGAGTACCGTGCCGCGCAGGGCGCTCGCGATCTCCTCACGCGACCGTCGCGGAGAGAGCCACGCCAGTATCGCCAACGTCGCGCACACCAGCACCAGGCCGGTGTCGAGACGCCCTTCGCCGCGGACGTTCCGTGCCACGCGTGTCGTGCGGGTATGAGGGGACAGGTCGCGCCGGGATTTCAGGTGGTGAGGACCGACCAGTACTTCTCTTCGTCGTCGAGGATCTTGCCCGTCCCGCGCACGACGCACGTGAGCGGATCGTCATCGACGTGAATGGGGAGGCCGGTCTCCTGGGACAACAGCACATCGAGCCCGCGGATCAGCGCGCCGCCACCCGTCATGACGATGCCGCGATCGACGATGTCCGAGGCCAACTCGGGCGGCGTGATCTCGAGCGCGCGGCGCACCGCGTCCACGATCTGCTGAATCGGTTCCTGCACCGCTTCGCGAATCTCGCTCGAGTGCACACGCACGGTCTTCGGAATACCCGAGACCAGGTCACGCCCCTTCACTTCCATCTCCCGCTCTTCGCCGACCGGATACGCCGAGCCGATCTGAATCTTGATCTGTTCCGCCGTGGGTTCGCCGATGAGCAAGTTGTAATTCTTGCGCATGAACTGCACGATGCTGATGTCCAGTTCGTCGCCGCCCGTACGAATGCTCGTGTCACTCACGATACCCGACAACGCAATCACGGCAATCTCGGTCGTGCCGCCGCCAATATCGATGACCATGTTGCCGGTCGGCGATTCCACCGGCAGGCCAACGCCGATGGCGGCGGCCATGGGCTCCGTCACCATGAACACTTCCTTCGCGCCCGCCCCCAGCGCCGAGTCACGCACCGCACGCTTCTCGACTTCCGTGATCCCCGACGGCACACAGACGATGACGCGTGGCTTCACCTTGAAGACGTGCTTGTCGATGACGAGCGTGAGAAAATACCGCAGCATCTTCTCGGTCACGTCGAAGTCGGCGATCACGCCGTCCTTCATGGGACGAACGGCCATGATGCCATCGGGCGTGCGCCCCAGCATGCGCTTGGCCTCGAGCCCCACGCCCTTGATCTTCTTCGTCTCCCGATCGAGCGCGACGACGGAGGGTTCGTTCAACACGATCCCCTCCCCCTTCACGTAGATCAGCGTATTGGCGGTGCCGAGGTCAACGGCGATGGCATTCGCCGGGAAAAACGAATTCGTCTTGCTGAAGGGCCAGAACATCCAAGGGAGACCGGGGCGGCGCGGCACCCGCAGGTGGCGCCTGATGAATGACAGGAGCGGCGTATGTGGTAAGGTATTGGCTCACCCCAGAGCGGACAAGCTATTGGAATATCGTGACCTAGCACACGACCACCGTCCACGCCCGAATGCAGCGCGGCCGGCCCCGGGAAAGGCCGGCCGCGTATCAGCCACCTGCAGGGACGGATTCAGAGGAACGTGCTCGGCTCGGACAGGGGCATACCGAACGCCTCCGCGACCCCCTGATAGGTCACCTTCCCCGCCGACATGTTGAGCCCCTTGAGCAGGGCCCCATTCTCCTTCAGCGCCTGCTTCCAGCCCTTGTTGGCCAGCTGCAGCGTGTACGGCAGCGTCGCGTTCGTCAGGGCCAGGGTGGAGGTCCGGGGAACCGCCCCCGGCATGTTCGCCACGCCGTAGTGGATGATGCCGTCCACCGTGTACGTGGGATTCTCGTGGGTCGTGGGTTTGATCGTTTCCACGCATCCGCCCTGATCGACGGCCACGTCCACGATGACCGCCCCGGGACGCATGCGGGCGAGATCCGCCCGGCGCACCAGCTTCGGCGCCTTGGCGCCGGGAATGAGCACACCACCGATGACCAGATCGCAGGTGCTGATCTGCTCGACGATGTTGTGCCGGTTGGAATGCACCAGCTGCACGTTGGCCGGCATCACGTCACTCAGGTAGCGCAGGCGCTCGAGCGAGAGATCGAGGACCACCACCTTGGCTCCCAATCCCGCCGCCATCTTGGCGGCATTCACGCCCACAATGCCGCCGCCCAGAATGACCACCTTGGCCGGGGCAACGCCCGGCACGCCACCGAGCAGCACGCCACGTCCCCCGTACAGCTTCTCGAGGTACTTGGCCCCCTCCTGCACCGCCATGCGTCCCGCCACTTCGGACATGGGGATCAGGAGCGGCAGGTCACGGTTGGGCAGCTCGACGGTCTCGTACGCAATGCAGGTTGCCCCGCTGGCGAGATGCGCCTTGGTGAGCGCTTCGTCCGCAGCGAAATGGAAATACGTGAATAGCGTGAGGTCGCGCCGCAGGTACTGCCACTCGGAAGCGATCGGTTCCTTGACCTTGAGCAGGAGTTCCGCCTTGCCCCAGGCCGTGGCGGCATCAGGCACGATCTGGGCGCCGACCCCCACGTAGTCCGCATCTTCGAAACCGCTGCCAATGCCCGCACCGGTTTCGATGAATACCTCATGACCAGCGGCGACGAGCGCCTCTGCCCCGGCCGGGACGAGGGCAACGCGGTTCTCGTTGGTCTTGATCTCTTTCGGTACCCCGATTCGCATAGGGATTTCTGGATTGAGGGGAGTTCGTCAGCGTACGGCCTTGGGGCCGAGGCTGACGAGGATGTGTCGATCCGGATCGAAGAAGTCGCGCGCTACCTCGCGCACCTGATCTTCGTCAATGGCGTCCACGAGCGCCATCAGCTCGTCGATCGTACGGTACGGCTCACCGTACAGGGCCGTGGTCGCCGCGCGATACATGCGGGAGGAGACCCCTTCCATGGACAGCACCAACTGTCCCCGAAGCTGGCGCTTGCCGGCCGCCAGCTCGGCGCCGGTGAGCCCACGACGTGCCACCTCGCGCAGGACGTCACGCACCGCATCCAATGCCTCCTGGGCACTATCTGGTGCGCTGGCGAGGTACACGCCGTGGGAACCGGTGTCGGCGTAGGATCCCGAGAAGCTGTGCACGCTGTACGCCAGCCCCAGCTCCTCGCGCACCCGCTGGAACAGCCGTGAACTCATTCCGCCGCCAAGCAGCATGTCGATGAGCGCAAAGGCATACCGCCGGGGATCACCGTGGGCGATGCCCGGACCCCCCAGTACGACATGCACCTGCCCGATATCCTTCCTTTTCACATGCTCGGCATGCGGACCCGCCGCCTCTACCGGATCGACCGCGAAGGGGGTGCAATCGCCCCTCGCTTCATCGAGCCAGCCGGTACGCTGCAGAACCTGGAGCAGCTGCTCGTGCTCCACGCGCCCCGATGCCGCGACGACCACGCGGCCCGGGTGGTAGGCCGAGGTGTGCAGCGCGCGCAGGTGTGACACGTCGAGTGCCTTCACCGTCTCGCGCGTGCCGAGGATGGCATACCCATGGGGATGGTCGCCCCACAGCGCGCGATTGTGCACGTCGAAGATGATGTCATCGGGGGTGTCATCGACCATGCTGATCTCTTCCAGGATGACCTTGCGCTCGAGCGCCAGATCCTCCGGACGGAGCAAGGGATGGAAGATGAGCTCCCCAATGACCTCGGCAGCGGTCTCGAGATGCTCATCGAGCACGCGCGCCTGATACGACGTGTGTTCGCGTTCGGTGTAGGCGTCGAGGGCGCCGCCGAGCGTCTCGAGCGAGAGGGCGATCTCCTGCGCACTGCGGGTGCGGGTCCCCTTGAACACCATGTGTTCGAGGAGGTGGGATACGCCCATGACCTCCGGGCGCTCGTGCAACGTGGCGGCCCGCACCCATGCCCCGAAAGCAACCGACCGCGCTCCCGGAACGGCTTCCGAGAGCACGGTCAGTCCATTGGGAAGGTCCGTACGGTGCAGCGTGGGCGCCTCGGCGCCCGAAGCATCAGCGCCGATCGCGACCACCACCGTTCCGTCCACCACGTCCACCACGATCACCACCGCGGTCACCGCGCTCGCTGTCATCACGACGCGGACGCTCGCCCTGCGGCTCGTCAGGCATGCCTTCCGGCTTCGGCAGCAGCGCCTTCATGCTCAACCGCAGGCGCCCGCGCTCGTCGCGATCAACCAGCTTGACCGTGACCCGATCACCCTTCTTGCACACGTCCTCGGGCTTCTCGACCCGCTCCCACTTCATCTCCGAAACGTGCAGGAGCGCTTCGGTGCCGGGCATGATTTCGACGAAGGCACCGAACGCCGTCACCGTCTTGACGGTACCCTCGTAGGTCTCGCCCACCACCGGTTCCGCGGTGATGGCCATGACCATCTGCTTGGCGCGCTCCATGCTCTCGCCACCCACGGCAGCGATGGTGACCGTGCCGTCGTCGTCGACGGTGAGCTCGGCGCCGGTTTCCTCCTGAATGCCGCGGATGTTCTTGCCCTTGGGGCCGATGAGTTCGCCGATCTTGTCGACCGGGATCTGCACCGTGACAATGCGCGGCGCGTACTTGGAGAGTTCGGCGCGTGGCGTGGCCAGCGCCTTGTCCATCTCGCCGAGGATGTGCAGACGGCCTTCCTTCGCCTGCGACAGCGCCTCCTCCATGATCTTGAGGTCGAGCCCCTCGATCTTGATGTCCATCTGGATGGAGGTAATGCCGTCCTTCGTGCCGGCCACCTTGAAGTCCATGTCGCCGAGGTGGTCTTCGGTGCCAAGGATGTCGGTGAGGATCGCGTACTTCTTGCCTTCCTTGATCAGCCCCATGGCCACTCCGGCCACGGCCGCCTTCATGGGCACGCCGGCGTCGAACAGCGCGAGCGAGCCGCCGCACACCGAGGCCATCGATGACGAGCCGTTGGACTCGAGCACGTCGGAGACGATGCGGATGGTGTAGGGGAAGTCGGCAAAGTCGGGGAGCACGCCCTGCAGCGCGCGCTCGGCGAGGTTGCCGTGGCCGATCTCGCGGCGGCTGGTGCCACGCATGGGCCGCACTTCACCCGTCGAGAACGGCGGGAAGTTGTAATGCAGCATGAACGAGCGCGTGACTTCGCCCGCTTCCTTGATGGAGTCGAGGCGCTGCGCGTCCTTCGCGGTGCCGAGCGTGGCTGCAACAAGCGCCTGGGTCTGACCGCGCGTGAAGAGCGAGGACCCATGGGCCCGCGGCAGGACGCCGTTGTCGATGGTGATGGCACGCACTTCGTTGGGCTTCCGGCCGTCGACACGCAGATTGGTGTCGAGCACCTGCGCGCGCAACTCGTGGTACTCGACATCGCCGAGGATGGTGTGAATGTCCTTGGCATTGTCGGGGAACTCGACCAGCAGCCCCTCGGCGAGTTCCTTCTTGGTGCGCTCCACGGCCTCGATGCGCGTGTGCTTGTCCTTCTGGTTGAGCGCCTCGCGGATGCGACCGGCGGCGAGTTCCTTGACCTTGGTCGATACACCTTCGGGCGTCTCGGCCTTCGTCCACGCCATCTTCGGCTGCTGCACCTTGGCGAGCAGTTCCTCCTGCGCCGCGATCAACTCGCGAATGCCGTCGTGCGACAGGCGCAGCGACTCCAACACGTCCTCTTCGGAGACCTCGAGCGCCCCGCCCTCCACCATCACGATGGAATCCTTCGAGCCGGCCACCACGAGCTCCATATCGGAGAACGCGACCTGCTGGAAGGTAGGGTTGAGCACCCAGTGCCCCTGCACCCGCCCCACGCGCACCCCGGCGATGGGGCCGAGGAACGGGATCTTGGACGCGTTCAGCGCAAACGAAGCGGCAACGAGCGCGAGCACATCGGCGTCATTCTCCTGGTCGGCAGAGATGACGTAGATGAACACCTGGACTTCGTTCTTGAAGCCTTCCGGGAAGAGCGGCCGGATCGAGCGATCGATGATGCGCGCCGCCAGGATCTCGTGATCGTGCGGGCGCCCTTCGCGCTTGATGAAACCGCCCGGGATCTTGCCCGCGGCGTAGGTCTTTTCCTTGTATTCGACCGTGAGCGGGAAGAACGGGAGCGGGCTCTGATTGTCGCTCACGGTGACGGCGGCGAGCACCATGGTCTCGCCGAATTGGACCACTGCGGAACCCGCCGCCTGCTTCGCCATGCGTCCGGTCTCGATGACCAGGGGGCGACCAGCGAACGTCCGCTCGATTCGATGCATCATCTGCTATGTAACCTCATGAGAACGCAAATCGCGCGGGAGGCAACGGTGCCCCCGCGCGACGACGTGACGGAACTCGGCTTAGTAGCGGAGCCCAAGGTCTTGCACGAGCGTGCGATACTGCTGCACGTCCGTACGCTTCAAATAGTCCAGCAAACGGCGGCGCTTGCCGACCATCTTGAGGAGGCCGCGGCGACCATGATGGTCCTTCGCGTGCGTACGGAAGTGACCCGTCAGGTAGTTGATGCGCTCCGTCAGGAGGGCGATCTGTACGCGGGTCGAACCGGTGTCCCCTTCGTGGGCCCGGTACTTGTCGATCGTGGTAGCCTTGTCGAACGCCATCGTCGTTGTATTCTCAGCCGTGATCCGAGCTGTCGTCGCGCGGAGTGGTGCGCGACATTCACTGCGGGTTTTGTGCGCGCAATTGCAGGAAGCACGGTAGCTTACTCGACTCTGCCCCCCCTGTAAAGGACCCTGCCGTGCCAGAACGTTACCTGGGGCGTACCATCGGGAAGTACCGCGTCACCCGCCATCTGGGGACAGGGGCCTTTTCGTGGGTCTACGAGGCCGTCGATCTCGACCTCGAAATCCCGGTCGCCTTGAAGATCCTGCGTCCCGAGTTCGCCGGGCAGGAAGTCGCCGAAAGCCGCTTCCGCAAGGAGGCCGCGACGGCGGCTCGCCTCCGGCATCCCAACATCGTCACGGTCCGTGATGTGGGACAGGTGGACGGGGCAGCGTTCGTGGCCATGGACCTCTATCCGCTCACCCTCGGGCGACGCCTTGCGCTGGTGGGTCGCCTGCCCGAAACCGAGGTGGTGCGCCTCGGGATCGGCATGGCCGCCGCCCTCGCTGTGGCGCATGCCAGCCAGATTGTCCACCGTGACATCAAGCCCGACAACATCCTGCTCGATCAGGATGGCGACGCGATCGTGGCCGACTTCGGCCTGGCCCGTGCCTTGGCGGCCGGGTCGCTGGGCGACACCAACCAGGTCCAGGGTACCCCGCACTACTTCAGCCCGGAGCAGGCGCGGGGGAAGGAACTCGACGGTCGGAGTGACCTGTACTCGGTGGGGGTCACCCTCTACCGGGCCGCCACCGGGAGACTCCCGTTCGAAGGCGATGACTGGTACGCGGTGGCCCGATGCCACATCGAGACACCGCCCCGCCCGCCGCGCGACCTCGTTCCGGAGCTCACCGTCGAGTTCGATGCCCTGGTGCGGCGCCTGCTGGCAAAAGATCCGGCAGACCGGATACCCAATGCCGTCCAGCTGGTAGATGCCCTGGCGGCGCTCCCTACGGCACCGGATCGGAGCGCTGGCCTGTCACGCCTCGGTTCCAACACCGTCGACGCCTTCCGTGTCTCCCCTCCCGTGCCAAGCCGCTGGTGGCCCGCGGCGGCCATCCTGGTCGTGGGTGGGGTCATTGGCTGGATGGCCTGGGAGCGGCAGGGTGGCGACGCCGACCCCGAACCCGCCCCCGCGATCACGGTGGCCGCAGATAGCGCCCGACCCGTCCCGGTACCTGTCGATTCGCCGCCGCCGCCGCCGCCGCTGGCCGCTTCCACCCCAGCCACCACGGTCCCCCCGGTCAAACGTCCCGTGGCCCCACTGCCTCGTACGGTGCGTGTCGAGGTGACCACCCTCGACTCGGCCGTGATCTACGTCGACAATCGGCAGGTAGGCGTTGGACGTTGGTCCGCCGACGTGGCGGTGTCCCCCCGCCTCTCGTTGCGCGCCGTCGTCCCCGACGCGCCGACCACGTGCCGCACCGCCCTGCACGATACGGTGCTGACTGGTCTCAAGGCGGGGCAGCGCCTCGCGGTCGATCTGCCGGTGCGCGGGTGTGCGGTCGTCCGCTATCGGGTGGAGCCGCGCGACGCGCGGGTGCAGTTCGTGCCGGTGGACGGTGGCCGTGCATACGAAACGCGCGCCGACAGCGTGGAATCGTACTCGCTCCCCTGGGGGAGGTACCTCATGCGTATCTCGGCTCCGTATTGCATTGTCTTTTCCGACACCGTGGTCGTGAATCGCCGCGGCGGGGACGCGGTGGTTCCACGCAAGCTCGTGTGCAGTTGACCTGAAGCGACGGCTGTGCCGGGGATGGCGACGGCACGGGCAGGCGCCAGGAGCGCGATGGCCGCGGACGCTCACCCGGGCGCAGCGTACGCGGGACCGGTGACGCCCTCACCAACGACCGTGGTCACCTCGCCGTACGCTCCGCCGCGAGACTAGCGCCCCACCGCCATACTGCCGACGCCAATGATGGTGCCCACGAGGGTTCCCATCCAGAAGCGACGCTCGTGCCACCACCGTTCCTCGGGGCGCACGACCAGCAGGAAGTGCTCCGGCTTGACGCGTGTCACCTGCCCCGTCACGAGCGCAGTGGCGGTGGCGCTGTCACGGCGGATCACGCGCAGACGCGCGACCAGCGCATCGCGCTGCTGGGGATCGACCACGTAACTCGGCAACCCCGTGCGCACCCACCGCGCTTCCCGCACGCGAAAGGTCGCAGTGGAATCGGTGACGCTGTCGATCTCGAACCGCGCCGCGTCACGCGGAATGCGTGGCAGAGCCGGTCCGCTGGCGGTCGAGGCCTGCGGAGGAGACCACGGCATGCGAACGCTGCAGCCGGCGAGCGCCAGCGAGGCCGTCAACAGCGCGCACGCGCGTCTCACGGCGTGAAAACCGACCGGATATCGTTGAACGTCACCAGAATGATCAGTGCCAGCACCGCCAGCACCCCCACCCGCGCGAACGCCTCACGCGTCCGCATGCTGAAGGTGCCGCCCTTGATGCGCTCGGCAATGACCAGCACGATCTGTCCGCCGTCGAGGACGGGTATGGGGACGAGGTTGAGGATGGCGATGTTGAGACTGAGGAACGCAATCAGCGACCAGAGCGTCTCCGCGCCATTGCGCGCCGCCTGCACCGACGTGCGCGCGATCTGGATGGGTCCACCAAGGTTCTTCGCCGACACCTCACCGGAAACGAGTCCACCCAGCACGGTCACGACGTTGCGCGCCATGGCCCACGTGGCCCTGGTGCCGCTCGCCACGGCTTGCGCCAGCGATACCGACTCGCGGACGACCGAATCACGCACCATCATGCCGACGCGACCGACCTTCGTGGCTGCCCCGGTCACGGGGTCCTGCGCTTCCACCACCTGGGGCGCCATGGTGGCCTGCACACGCTCGGTGCCACGCAGCAGGTCGAACTGTACGGTTCCGGTCGTGACGGGGGAGACGCGGGCCAGGACCTCATCCCAGGCGCGCACGCTGTCGCCGTTGATCGCCACGATCCGGTCGCCGGCCCGTACGCCAGCGGCCGCGGCGGGCGCGCCGGGTACGATGGAGTCGATCACGGCAGGCACATAGCGGTTTCCGTACGTGTAGTACAGGCCGCTCGTTACCGACATCGTGAGCAGGATGTTCATGATGACGCCGGCCGACAGGATGAAGATGCGCGCCATCGCGGACTTGCTCTCCACCCATCGATCGGCCGGCACCGCTTTCGGTCCGAATGGCGCCATGCCCTGGGGATCCCACAGCGCGTCCGGCACCCCGGCCGGTTGCTTCGGGCCGCTCTCAAGCGAGCCACGATCGGCCTCCCCACCCTCAATCCCCGCCAGGGCGTCGTCGTCGCGCGAGGCCATGCGCACGTAGCCGCCCAGCGGAATGAGCGATACCCGGTAATCGGTTTCGCCACGCTTCCAGCCGAACAGGCGACGCCCCCACCCCAGCGAAAACACCGGGGCGTACACGCCACACAGCTTGGCCGCCACGAAGTGGCCCAATTCGTGTACGAACACGACGAGGCCGAAGACCAGCAACGGCGCGATATAGACCGACAGGGAGGCCATGGTTGCTACAACTCCGCCACAATGCGAGACCGGACATGACGACGCGCGGCGGCATCGGCCGCGAGCAGCGCGTCGAGCGTGTCACCAGAGGATCCACCCAACTCCTGCAACGCGTCCGCCACCCGTTCGGCAATCCCGCCGAAACTCAGATGTCCTGCGAGAAACTGCGCCACGGCTTCCTCGTTCGCCGCGTTGAACACCGCCGGGGCCGCTCCGCCCTGGCGTCCGGCCGCGATCCCCAGGCCGAGCATGGGAAACTGTTCGTGGCGTACCGCCTCGAACGTGAGGCCACCCAACGCCACCGGATCGAATGATGGTACGCCACTGTCGGGCACGCGTTCCGGCCACGTGAGGGCGTACAGGATGGGCAACTCCATGCTCGGCACCCCCATCTGGGCGAGCACGCTGCCATCAACGAATTCCACGAACGAATGGATGATGCTCTGCGGATGGACGACGACGTCAATGCGGTCATACGGCACGCCGAACAGGTGATGTGCCTCGATCACCTCCAGCGCCTTGTTCGCCAGCGTGGCACTGTCGATGGTGATCTTGCTGCCCATCTGCCAGGTGGGATGCTTGAGCGCATCGCTCCGGGTGGCGGTGGCGATACGTTCGGCGGGCCACGTGCGGAAGGGGCCGCCGGAGGCCGTGAGCAGGAGCCGTCGGACCTCATGCGGCTGACGCCCAGCCAGGCACTGAAGAATGGCCGAATGCTCGCTGTCCACGGGCACCAGTTCGCCGCCGTGTTCGCGGGCCGTGTCCGTGACGATGCCACCAGCGACGACAAGCGTTTCCTTGTTCGCCAGGGCGACACGCTTCCCGCAACGCAGCGCGGCGAGCGTGGCCGGAAGCCCGGCGGCGCCGACCACGGCATTGATGACGATGGCGGCCTCGGGATGCGTGGCCGCCGCCACGAGGCAATCAGGGCCACGCCCCCATGCCGCCGGCGCGTCGGGGCACGATTGCACCAGTCCCGCATACGCGGGCGAAAACCGCGCCACCTGCTCCTGCAGCGCCGCAAAGTTCCCGTTGGCGGTCAGGGCGACCGGCACGAACCGATCCGGTTGCCTGGCCAACACGCGCAGGGCGCTGGTGCCGATCGAGCCGGTTGCCCCAAGCAGGGCAACACCCACCGGCCCGGCGGCCGACGCACCTCCGATGGGGGCCGCCGACATTCCGGGGGGGGTCATCGTCCCCCCGGCGCGGGGATCAACAGCCAGTCGTACAGTGCATAGGCCGTCGGCAGCACGAAAAAGAGCGAGTCGAGGCGATCCAGTACGCCCCCGTGTCCAGGGAACAGCGTGCCACTGTCCTTGACGCCGGCCTCACGCTTGAGGAGGGACTCGGCGAGATCGCCGACCTGCGCGACCACACTGATAGCGGCACCGAACAGGACCAGTCCCCACGGGGTGAAGGCCAGCTGGGCACGCGGAACAAGGAGGCCGTGCACGAACGCATAGGTCGCCGCCACGGTCACGACGATCGCTCCGACGGCCCCCGCCACGGTCTTGCCCGGGCTCACACTGGGCATGAGCTTGCGCCCGCCGATCAGTCGGCCGCTGAAATACGCTCCGGTGTCGCTGGCCCAGGTGAGCACAACCGGAAAGAGGACGGCCAAGGCTCCGGCGGTATCGCCCACCGCGTAGTTGTGGTAGCGGAGGGCATAACCGAAGGCGAGCGTCCCCCCCGTGTACAATACGCCGTACACCGTCGTGCTGACCGCGCCCAGCGGCCTCCCCTCGACCCCGCGCAACCAGATGGCGGCGCCGAGCAGGAGCAGCACGGGAAGAATCCAGGCGTAGAGCGGGAGGCGCAGCACCCCCAACAGCTCGCCGTGCACGGCAATCGGCACGAGCGCCGCGGCGATCACCCCAAGGACGACCAGCGGGGTCGCGCCACCTTCCCGAGCGAGGCGATAGAACTCCCACGCGCCGATACCGGCGAGCCCGCCGAGCAGGGTGGCGAGTGGCGCCCCCCCGATCCAGATGATGCCGATGGCGAGTGGCACTCCAACGAGCGCCACAAGGACGCGACGACCGAGTTCGTTCACGACGCAGCAGGGGTTATGGAGTCACCCGTCCGAAGCGACGGTCACGACGTTGGAAGTCGCAGATCGCCTCGTAGAGGGCGGCGCGATCGAAATCGGGCCACAGGACGCTGGAGATGTACAGCTCCGCGTAGGCAACCTGCCACAGCAGGAAGTTGGAAAGCCGTTGCTCGCCGGAGGTCCGAATGAGCAGGTCCGGGTCGGGACAGTGAGCGGTGAAGAGCCGACTCCGGAACTGCGCCTCGTCGATCTCCTCCGGCAGCAGGTCCCCCTGCAACACGTCGGTAGCGAGGAGACGGGCTGCGCGCACCAGCTCGGCGCGTCCGCCATACGAGATGAAGAGGTTGAGGCCGAGGCGCGCACCGCCCGACGTCTCCCGCCGCACCCGCTCGACCGCCGCGGCAGCGGCCGGGCTGAGGCGATCAAGATCGCCATGCACGTGGACGCAGACCCCCTGCCGCGCGAGGTCCGCCGCCTCACGGGCAATGAACTCCTCGAGGAGCGACATCAGCGCCGACACCTCGGTTTCGGGCCGCTGCCAGTTCTCCTGGGAGAACGCGAACAGTGACAGCCATTCGACGCCGGATTCGAGACACCCCTCCACCACGGCGCGCACCGCCTTCATGCCCGACCGATGCCCGAATGGGCGCGGCATGTGTCGTTCCCGCGCCCATCGGCCATTTCCATCCATGATTATCGCGATATGCCGCGGCACCGCCCCATGCACGCGAATGCGTGCCAACAGATCCGACTCGGTATCAGTCATCATGGGTCGCGGCGGTGACGGGGGAACACAGGGCGGCGTGTCCGCGGCGGCGGAATCACACTTCCATGATTTCGGCTTCCTTGGCCTTCAGCATCGCCTCGAGTCGGCCGATCTCCTCGTCGTGCACCTTCTGCAGATCCTTCTCGGCATGCTTCTTGTCGTCTTCCGACACGCCGTCGAGCTTCTTGATCTTGTCGCGCGCATCGGTGCGCGCGTGCCGCACGGCAATCTTGCCATCTTCCGCGAGCTTGTGGAGGATCTTCACGAGCTCCTTGCGGCGCTGTTCCGTCATGCTGGGCAAGGGTACGCGGATGATGCCGTTCTGGTGCGCCGGATCCAACCCGAGCTCCGACTCGCGGATCGCCTTTTCGATCACCTTTGCCTGCCCCTTGTCGAAGGGGGTGACGAGCAGGATGCGGGGTTCGGGGGCGGATACGGTGGCCACCTGATTGAGCGGCAGCAGCGAGCCGTAGGCTTCGACCTTGATGGTGTCCAGCATGTTCGGCGAGGCCTTCCCCGAGCGAACGCTCGAGAATTCCCGCTTGGCGTTGTCGAGGGCCTTGTCCATGCCGGCCTTCGCGTCCTTCAGGATCTGGGCAATGCTCATGAAACCAGTGTCCCTACGCGTTCGCCCTTGATGGCGCGCTCGATGGCACCGGGGCGGTGAAGGTTGAGTACGACGATCGGCAACTGATTCTCCTTGCACAGCGTGATGGCCGTCTGGTCCATCACCCGCAGCTCCTCGAGCATCACGTCGCGGTAGCTGATCGTCTCGTACAGGGTGGCGTTCGGGTCCTTCTTGGGATCGGCCGAGTATACGCCGTCGACGCTCGTGGCCTTGATGATGACATCCGCCTTCATCTGAATGGCCCGCAGTACCGCCGCCGTATCCGTGGAAAAATACGGGTTGCCCGTGCCGGCGGCAAAGATCACGGTGCGCCCCTTCTCGAAGTGCCGCAACGCCCGCCGGCGGATGTAGGGCTCCGCCAGCTCCTCCATGCGGATGGCGGTCATGACGCGGGTATCGAGCCCCTTCTTCTCCAGCACGTCCTGCAGCGCCATGGCATTGATGACGGTCCCCAACATGCCCATGTAGTCGGCACCGACGCGATCCATGCCCATCTGCGAGAGTTGCGTCCCGCGGACGATGTTGCCGCCACCGATCACCAGGCCGAGCTGCACGCCCATGCGCGCCACCTGCACGATCTGGTCGGCGAAGAACCCGATGCGTTCGAAATCGAATCCCACCCCTCGCTCTCCGGCGAGCGCTTCACCGGAGAGCTTGAGGAGAATGCGCCGAAAGCGCAGGTCGGCCCCGCCTTGCGCGCGCGCGCCGGTCGCGGATTGGCTCATGGCGTGTTACTCGGCGCCGAGCTGCAAGCGCGCGAAGCGGTCCACCGTGATTGCGCCACCCGCCTTCTTGCCATGGTCTGCGACCAGCTGCGCGATGGTGATGGCCGCGTCGCGCACCCACGGCTGCGGCATGAGCGTGACGTCCTTCAGGTACGCCTCCACCTTGCCCGTCGCGATCTTCTCGATCATGGCCTCCGGCTTCCCCGTCTCGCGGGCCTGCCCTTCCGCCACGCGCCGCTCGGCCTCGAGCTTCTCCGCGGGCACCCCGCTGCGGTCGACGGCAATGGGCGCTGACGCCGCGACATGCTCGGCGATGTACTTGACCAGTTCCTTCGTGGCCTCGTGGTTGGCCACCTCCGGGGAGGAGGCCGTCACCTGCACGATCGTGGCGAGCTTGCCATTGTGGTGGCGATACATCCCCACCTGGCCATTGGCCCCCGCGTCGAAGCGCACGGTGCGCTTCACATTGACCGCTTCGCCGGTCTTCGCTGCGGCCGCCTTCACGTACTCTTCAACGGACTCCGACGGGCTGCCGGTCATCGGTTCCGCGAGGAACGCCTCGATGTCGGCCGCCGTGGACTGCACCCGGTGGGCGAGGAGCGCGGTGACGATCTTGCCGAAGTCCTCATTGCGCGCCACGAAATCGGTTTCGCACGCCACCTCGATGAGCGCCGCGGACGTGCCGTGGTTGAACACGTCGCCCCCCACGATGCCCTCGCTGGTGGAGCGGTCGGCACGCTTCTCGGCTTTGGCAATGCCCTTCTTGCGGAGGTACTCGATGGCGGCGGTCATGTCGCCGTTGTTCTCCTCGAGCGCCTTCTTGCAATCCATCATGCCGGCGCCCGTGCGCTGGCGGAGTTCCGCTACGTCCTTGGCCGTGATCGCCATCGTCGAGTCCCTGTCTATCGCTGAAGTGTGCGTGGTCGGTACTGGGAGGGTACTGCTCTGTGCTACAACAACGCCGCCGGGAAGAGCCGGCGGCGTCGCGTTTCAACATCCCCGGCAGCGGCGCCAAGGGCCGCCGCCTTCGGAAACCGAGCGGAACGTCGCTGGTTACTCGGCGCTGTCGGCGGCACCGGCGTCAGTCTCGCCGGCGGGAGCGTCGCCCCCCTTGAGGCGCGCCGCGATCGCTTCCGGCTTCGCCCGCCGACGGCGCGGACGTCCGCCGCGCTCATTGCTGCCACCGCGGTCGCCGCCACCACGGTTCTCACCGCCACGGCCCCCACGATCACCGCGATCGGCGCGCTCCGCACCACGGTCGCTGGAGAACGTGTAGGTCTCCTGCTCCTCCTCCGACGGACGGCTGGGCGCCTCGCGACGCGCTTCGTCGATGGTATCGGCAATCACCTTGGTGATCAACTCCACCGACCGAATGGCATCGTCGTTGCCGGCGATGGGCACGGTGATAAGGTCCGGATCGGCGTTCGTGTCGACGATGGCCACGATCGGCACGCCCAGCTTGTTGGCCTCGGAGACGGCGATGCGCTCCTTCTTCGAGTCGATGATGAACAGCAGCCCCGGGAGGCGGTTCATCGACTTGATGCCCGAGAGGTACTTGGACAGCTTCTCGCGCTGACGCGACATGAGGAGCTGTTCCTTCTTGGTGTAGTTCGCGAGCGAGCCGTCTTCGCTGCCGGCTTCGAGCTCCTTCAGCTTCTTGACCTGCTTCTTGACCGTCTGGTAGTTGGTCAGCATGCCACCAAGCCAGCGCTCGGTCACGAACATGCCGCCGCAGCGCGCGGCTTCGTCGCGCACGATGGCGGCGAGCTGGCGCTTGGTGCAGACGAACAGCACGTTCTCGCCGCGCAGGACGACCTCGCGGACGAGCTTCTGCGCCAGTTCGATCTGGCGGAGCGTCTTCTGCAGGTCGATGATGTGGATGCCGTTGCGCTCGGCGAAGATGAACCGGCGCATCTTGGGGTTCCAGCGACGGGTCTGATGCCCGAAGTGGACGCCCGCGGCGAGCAGCTGCTCGAGGGACGGACTGGCCATGATGGGATACCTGGGTGTTTGGAGTCGTCCGTGATCGTCACCGCCGATGGCGACTGTGCCTCGAGGCACAGCACCCGCCATCGGCTCGGACCACGTGTGAGATATGCTGGGCAGTGCGCCGGGGAGGACCCCACCGGCGCCGTCTGCTTAGCGCTTCGAGAACTGGAAGCGCTTGCGGGCGCCAGCGCGGCCCGGCTTCTTGCGCTCGACTTCCCGCGCATCGCGCGTGAGCAGGCCGAACTCACGAAGCTTCTTCTTGTTCGTCTCGTCCACCTTCACGAGGGCGCGCGCCACCGCGAGGCGCACCGCCCCTGCCTGGCCCGACATGCCACCACCGTCCAGCACGGCCTTCACGTCGTACTTGCCGAGCGAGTCGGTGAGCGTGAACGGCTGCTGAATGGCCGACACCAGCGTCGGCCGGGGGAAGTAGTCACCCAGCGTACGACCGTTGACTTCCCACTTGCCCGTGCCGGGCGTGAGGTAGAGGCGGCACACCGCCTCCTTGCGACGGCCGACGGCGTTGATCTGTTCCGACATTACTTGGCCTCGGCAGTGGAGAAGGAAAGCTTGGCCGGGCTCTGCGCAATGTGCGGGTGCTCGGCGCCGGCGAAGACACGCAGCTTGCGGCGCAGCACCTGGCGACCGAGCGCGGTCTTCGGGAGCATGCCGTACACGGCCTTCTCGATCACACGCTCCGGGTGCTTCGCCAGCATCGTGGCGAACGGGGTGTGCTTCTCGTGGCCCATGTAGCCGGTGTGGCTGAAATAGGTCTTCTGCTCGGCCTTGCGGCCCGTGACCTGCACCTTGGACGCATTGATCACGATGACGAAGTCACCCGTGTCCATGTGCGGCGTGAACATGGGCTTGTGCTTGCCGCGGATGATCTTCGCGACTTCCGACGCGAGCCGGCCAAGGACCATCCCTTCCGCGTCGACGATGTACCACCGACGGTCGATATCCTTCGGGGTCGCGCTGTAGGTCTTCATGCTAACGTGATCCGTGCGTGTTGCGGAGAAGCCGTGGACCGTGGACACATCGCCCGCGGGTCGGCCCCCGGCAAAGGGTTTCTAAACAGACGACGGCGCACCTTCCGGCGCCTGTGCCTGAAAACGGGACAGACCCGTAGCTTACACAGCTCTGAAGTGCCTGTCAACGTGGAGCTTGTGCCAAAGTGCCCCGCCAGCCCCTGGCGGCCAAAGTCCCCCCTTGCCCACCCCCGCGCGCTTCCCCATCGTGCGCCCGGTATTTCGCCGGTAGCGATGAGGCTGCCGCCCCCTCAATCCGGAGTCGAGCATGTCGATGGTGTCGGAGTTCAAGGAATTCGCCATGAAGGGCAGCGTCATGGACCTCGCCATTGGCGTGGTCATCGGCGGCGCGTTCCAGAAAATCGTCGACAGTATGGTCAGCGACATCATCATGCCCGTGGTGGGACTGCTCACGGGGGGCATCGACTTCACCAATCGGTTCCTCACCGTTGGTGGGGGGACCTTCACCACCCTCGAGGACGCCAAGAAGGCCGGAGTGCCCACCGTCGCCTACGGCCTGTTCCTCAATCAGGTGCTCACCTTCCTGATCGTGGCGTTCACCCTGTTCCTGGTCATCAAGGGGGTGAACCGCATGCGCCGAAACGAACCCGCGAAGGGGTGAGTTGGGCGCCTGGCGCCCGACGGCAGGATCCGATCAGGGGGCCGCCAGCTCGATGAGCACGGCCCCCTTGTTCACGGCCTCCCCCGGTGTCACGCGAATCGCCATGACCACGCCGGCGGAGGATGCGCGAAGTTCGTTCTCCATTTTCATGGCCTCGATGACGGCCAACCCCTGGCCGGCACTGACGACGTCGCCAACGGACACGGCCACCCGTACCACCAACCCGGGCATCGGGGCCACGAGAGGCGCCGGCCCGCTCGAGACCGCCGCCGCCGCCGTCAAATCCTTGATCGCCCGCATGCGCTCGTCGAGCGCCTCGACCTCCAATCGGGCCCCATCGAGGTCCAGCTGCCACCGCCCCCGTTCGCTGCCACGGCGGGCGACCACCCGATGGATCTGTTCACCGATCCGCACCAGACGGACCGGGGTCCCGGGGATCGCGCTGAGCGATACCTCCACCCGCTCGCTGCCGATGGTCGCGTGGCCGGCGTCGAGCTCCACGGTCAGGCGTTCACCGTTGATGTCCACCAGGTATTTCATGCGATCTCCCGTCGCAGCACACACACGGTTTCCACGTGGGCCGTCTGCGGAAACATGTCGAAGCATCGCACCTCTCCCACCTGCCAGGAGGGAAGGCGCGCCAGATCCCGCGCCAGGGTGGCCGGGTCGCAACTGACGTACACGATGCCCTGCACGTCGCGCTGGGCCGGTGCTTCCAACCACCGCGCCACATCAGGGTGCAACCCACGCCGCGGCGGATTGACCACCACCACCTGCACAGGCAGGTCGAGCGTTCCAACCGCCTCTTCCATCAGGTCGCACACCACCCGCCCGTTCGCCGCCTGTTCGCCCAGCGCCTCCAATCGCGCCGCCGCGGCACCCGCCCCGGCCCGGTCGGCCTCCACCGCCACGACCGTCACGCCTGCCGCCGCCAGACGCGCCGAAAGCAGGCCGCTCCCTGCGTACCCGTCAAGCACGCGGCGCGGCCCGAACGACTGCACGGCGCCAAAAACGAACTCCCGCAGTCGGTCAGCCACATCGTCGTTCACCTGGGCAAACGCCATCGCCTCTCGCGCCTGCGGCGCATACTCGGGCACCGGACGCTCGCTGGCGGGGGGCTCCGCCACACGATCGGGTGTCCACCAGACCCCCCGTATACGATCGTCGGCCTGGTGCACAGCATCGGCCCACCGCCGTTCATCCGGCCAGGCGGTCCCCCCCTCGATCACCACGCTCACCCCGGGGGATGCATCGGGCACCTTGGGGGCATCGAGACGCAGGTGCAACCGCAGCATTTCCACCGGGCTGACGCCCCCCGAGGGAAGCGCCACCCCCGGCAAGCCCATCTCGCCGGCGCGCAGCACGGCGCGCACGGCTGTCCACACGGCAACAAGGGTAGGATTCGCAATCCGACAGGTCTCGAGCGGGAAGATGCGCGTGGCGTCGTCATGCGGGTGCAGGCCGCCAACCCAGCTGGCACCACGGCGGCGCAACGTGAGCGACAGGCGACTGCGATACTCCCACGCCGCCCCGTACTCGAGCGTCGGCAGGGGCACCGTCCGTCGCCCAATGCGGGCCAACGTCTCCTGCACGATATGGCGGCGTGCCGTGCGCTGCGCCTCCAGCGACAGGTGTTGCAGTTGGCAACCGCCGCACCGGTCCCGCTCGTAGTGCACGCACTCGGGCGCGACCCGGTCGGGAGACGGCGTCAGGACCTGCAACACGCGGCCCCGCCCGTGGCGCGCGTGTGTCACGTACGCCACCTGCACCACGTCGCCAGGTGCCGTGCGCGGCACGAACACGGCCAACCCCTCGCTTCGCCCAACGCCATCCCCTCCGGCCGCGATCCGGTCGATGGTGACGACGTGTACGGACTCCGGAAGACGCGTGGAGCGAGGTGCGCCGCCCGCTCGCCCGCGGGGAGCACGGCGTTTCACGAGCGGCGCAGCCCCTCGCGGCGCGCCTCCGCGACCCACGACGGGCGGTCCGGCGTGGCGCCAGCGAACGGCGCGCCGTCACCGCGGCGGTCTGCGCTGCCGGTCCGCCCTGCGGTGCGCTCCTCGTGCGCCACCAAGGCAGCGGCGATGGCGGCAAGCTTCAAGGTTGCCGCATCGGCGCGGGGCGCCGTGAGGGACGAGAGCCGCTGCTCGAGCCACTGGATGCTGATGTCCCCGGACTGAAACTCGGGATCGTCCATGACGCGAAGATGGAAGCCTCGCGATGTCTCGATCCCGTCAATGGTGAGCTCATGCAGCGCGCGTCGCATGCGCGCGATCGCCAGCGCACGCGTTGGCGCATGAACGATGAGCTTGGCCAACATCGGATCGTAGTGCAGCCCCACCTCGCTGCCTGCCTCGATGCCGCCGTCCCATCGGACGCCGGGACCGCTCGGCAAGTGCAGATACTCGATGCGCCCGGTACTCGGCAGGAATCCGTTCTCCGGATCCTCACTCGTGATGCGACACTCGATGGCCCAGCCGCGCGGCGTGAACTCCTGCTGGGCAAACGGGAGTGCCTCACCGGCCGCCACGCGAATCTGCCACTGCACCAGGTCGAGCCCCATGACCAGCTCCGTCACCGGATGCTCGACCTGAATACGGGTGTTCATCTCCAGGAAGTAGAACTGCCCATCGCGATCGAGGAGGAATTCGCAGGTGCCGGCATTCACGTACCCGGCCGCCCGTGCCGCCGCCACCGCGGTCGCCCCCATGCGCGCCCGAAGCTCCGGCGTGACCGCCACACTGGGGGCCTCCTCGATCATCTTCTGGTGACGGCGCTGCACAGAGCATTCGCGTTCGCCCAGATGCACCACGTTGCCGTGCGTGTCGGCGAGCACCTGGATCTCCACATGTCGAGGCCCCTCGATGTACTTCTCGAGGTACACCGCATCGTCTCCGAAGGCGTTCCGGGCCTCGCGACGAGCGCTGTCGAGGGCGCCGGCCAGTTCGTCGGGAGTGCGGACGATGCGCATCCCCTTGCCGCCACCTCCCGCGGCCGCCTTGAGCAGCACCGGAAACCCATAGGTCGCGGCGATGGCCAGCGCCTCGGCCGCATCCTTCACCCCTTCGGTGTTGCCGGGCACCACGGGAACGCCGGCGGCCATGGCGAGCTGCCGTGCGGCAGTCTTGCTCCCCATGGCCTCGATGGCTTCGGCCGGGGGGCCGATGAAGACGAGGCCGGCCTCACGCACCGCACGCGCAAACCATGCGCGCTCTGACAGGAATCCGTACCCCGGGTGCACGGCCTCGGCCCCCACCCGCTTGGCCACCTCGATGAGGCGCGCTCCGACCAGATACGATTGGCTCGACGGCGCCGGCCCCACGAGCACGGCCTCGTCGGCCTCCCGCACGTGCGGCGCAGCCGCGTCGGCCTCGGAGTACACGGCCACCGTCTTCACACCCAGTTCCTGACAGGCACGAATGACGCGCAAGGCGATCTCGCCCCGGTTGGCCACCAGAATCTTCGTGAACATCGCGCGGCTCACAGCGGCAGGTTTCCGTGCTTCTTGGGCGGGTTCCGATCACGCTTGCCACGCAAGGTGGCGAGCGCCTCGATGAGGCGCGGACGGGTCTCCCGTGGATCGATCACATCGTCGACATAGCCACGCGCCGCGGCGATGTAGGGATTGGCGAACTTCTCCGTATACTCGGCCACCCGGGCGTCGAGGGCCGCCTGCGGATCGGCCGCCTCCGCGATCTCCCTGCGGTAGAGGATCTCCACGGCTCCCTTCGGTCCCATGACGGCGATCTCCGCCGTTGGCCACGCCACGTTGTAATCACCGCGAATGTGCTTCGAACTCATCACGTCGTATGCGCCGCCGTAGGCCTTGCGCGTGATGACCGTGAGCTTCGGCACCGTCGCCTCGCAGTAGGCATACAGCAATTTGGCACCATGCTTGATGATGCCGCCGTGCTCCTGGGCCACGCCGGGAAGGAACCCCGGGACGTCCTCGAAGGTGACGAGCGGAATGTTGAAGCAATCGCAGAAGCGTACGAACCTCGCGGCCTTGAGGGAGGCGTTGATGTCCAGTACACCGGCCAGCACGGCCGGCTGGTTCGCCACGATGCCTACGCTGTGGCCGCCGAGGTGCGCAAACCCCACGAGAATGTTGGCGGCATAATCCGGCTGCACTTCGTAGAAGTGCCCGTCATCGACGATGCGGGTGATGACCTCGCGCATGTCATACGGCTTGTTCGGATTGTCAGGCACCACGTCCAGCAGCGACGCCTCGCGACGGTCACTGGGATCCCGGCCGGCGCCACGCGGCGGATCTTCCACGTTGTTGCTGGGCACGTAGCGGAAGAGCTCCCGGATATGCTGCAGGCAGGCCAGCTCCGAATCGCAGGCGAAGTGCGCCACGCCGCTGGTGCCGGCATGCGTGTCGGCCCCGCCCAGCTGCTCCATGGTCACATCCTCGTGCGTGACCGTCTTCACGACGTTGGGCCCGGTGACGAACATGTAGCTCGTGCCCTTCACCATGTAGATGAAGTCGGTAATGGCGGGCGAATACACCGCCCCACCGGCGCACGGACCGAGAATGGCGGAAATCTGCGGAATGACCCCCGACGCCAGGGTATTCTTGAGGAAGATGTCCGCGTAGCCACCGAGGGACACCACCCCTTCCTGAATGCGCGCGCCCCCGGAATCATTGAGCCCGATCACCGGAGCGCCGTTTCGCAGGGCGAGATCCATGACCTTGCAGATCTTGGCCGCGTGCGCTTCCGAGAGCGACCCGCCGAACACGGTAAAGTCCTGGGAGAAGACATAGACCAGTCGCCCCTCGACCCGCCCATGGCCGGTCACCACACCGTCCCCGTAAATGGGAGACTCGCCCTCACCGAGCGTCCGCGACGTGACGAACCGATCGAGTTCCACAAAGGAGCCGTCGTCGAGGAGCACGTCGAGACGCTCGCGTGCCGAGAGCTTGCCCTTCGCGTGCTGCTGCGCAATGCGTGCGGCACCGCCGCCGAGTTCCGAAGCCTCGCGCGCGCCCGCGAGGCGATCAAGCTTGTCGCGCATGGCCGATGGGGGAGTGGAATGGGTCATGCCGCGGGAAGCTAGCGCGCGCCACGCGAAAAACGAGGAGCCGATCCAATTCGGACCGGCTTCGCGCGACCGCGTCGGGGTCCCTGCAGGGCGGGGGCAGGCCGCAGCCCGACGCTTCCCGTTACGGGGCATCGATGATCGGGAAGGTCACCTTCACCCGGACCCGCGTGGCACTGCCCGCGGCCGGATTGACATCGAGGGGGGTAACGACCGTTTTCGCGGCCTCGCCGAGCGCCGTTTTCGTGGCGTCGCCGAGCGCCGTTTTCGTGGCGTCGACGACGTGCACGGTTCCGTGGGCGACCTTGGCGTTGTGGCCCACCATGCCTCGGCGCGTCATCATGCCCACCACGCCGCGGTTCCTGAGATCCGCCCGGGAGGCATCCTGTATGCGGTGGCTCCTCAGGATCACTGGATCACCACGAACCACGCGGGGCAGCGACATGACTGCCGGATACGTCGTCATTCTCTGTCGTCGAGGGCGACGGGCTTGCGCCCAGACCATAGCGGCCCGGGCCAATGCTGACTGCCGCGTTCCTCTCGTCGACAGGGTATATTGTCACATTCCCGGCACAGTGGTCGCCGCGCACCGACCTGCTGCTCCTGCGAGCCGGGTTCGCCGGAACGTGCCTTGCGAGGGGGGGCGCGCGTCCTTGTACCGACGTGATCTCCGCTTTCCCACCCCGAGTCCTTCCCATGTCCGACTCTCCCGACCTTCACGACGACGCCCCGGCACGGCGCACCCTGTTTCTCGCGGCGTGGCTGCTCATGCTGGTCCCGTTCGTTCAGGCCGCGTCGCAGATCTGGCCCCTTCAGCTCGGCAACATTCAGTGGCGGTTTGGCGCTGCCAATGCCTTGTCGAGCGTCCTTTTGCTCCCGTTCCTCGGTCTCAGCCTGCTTCTGGTACTTGCCCGGTCGCTAGAACGGCAGGGGCTGGCGCGTCTGGTGGGCTCGCTGGCGGCCCTCTTCTGCCTCGGCATTCTGGGCTCGGTGGTCCTGTTCGTGCTCGATGCGCAGGAACTCAAGAGCATCGTGAGTTCGCAGATGGCTGGCCAGTTCACGATGACGACAGCCCGCGTTGCGCTCGTGAGTGTGCTTTTCGTCTTCGGCTTTCTGTTGCTTGCCGTGTTCGGCTTCGCATCGCTCGGGCACCAGCGAAAGGACGCGGCAAGGAAGACCCGACGAGCGGAAACGGAAGGGCCGGAGAGTGATTCGCCGCTCATCGTGGGCCGGTGACGCCTCCGCGTTCACTGCCGTTGCATGGCGGGAAGACCTCGTTTTCCGGCGCATCTCCGGTGCCTGATCCCTCGTAAACAGGTGGGCTGGCACGGGACTGGCGCCGGAAATGCGACGGCCCCGGCATCCTGAGGATGCCGGGGCCGTCTGCCCTACACCGCGCAATGGCGCTGATTTACAGCCCGAGTTCGTCTTCCGAGCTGTGCACCTTGCTCGGCTCGGCCGGCTTGGGCGGCTGCTCTTCCGGCACCGACGTGACGGCCAGGACGATCCGGCGGTGGATGGGATCCACCTCGAGGACGCGCATGACGAGATTCATCGTCTCCCACGCAAAGTCCGCGGGATTGGTGACCGTGCCTTCCGGGTTGAGCTGGCTGACCGGCACGAAGCCCTCGATGTCGTTGCCGAGATCGACGACCACGCCCTTGTCCATGAGACGCACGACCTTGCCGGGGAGCTCCGTGCCCACCGGGTAGGTCTCACCGATGCGAAGCCACGGATCTTCCTCGGCCTGCTTGAGGCCGAGCGAGATGCGCTTGTTTTCGCTGTCGATGTTGAGAATGACCACATCCACGGCGTCGCCCTTCTTCACGACTTCCGACGGGTGCTGGACGCGCTTGGTCCAGGACATATCGGAGATGTGAATGAGGCCGTCGATGCCCGGCTCGATTTCCACGAAGGCGCCGAACGACGTGAGGTTGCGGACCTTGCCGTTGATGCGGGTGCCCACGGGGTACTTGAGCGGCAGGATGACCCACGGATCCTGCTCGGTCTGCTTCATGCCCAGCGAGATCTTCTCTTCGGTCTCGTCGACCTTGAGCACCACCGCCTCGATGGCTTCACCGATCGACACGATCTTGGACGGATGGCGCACGTTGCGCGTCCAGCTCATCTCCGAGATGTGCACGAGGCCCTCGATGCCCGGCTCGAGCTCGATGAAGGCGCCGTAGTTCGTGATGGACACGACCTTGCCGTTGACGCGCGTACCGACCGGGTACTTGGCGGCGACGTCCTTCCACGGGTAGCTCTGGAGCTGCTTGAGGCCGAGCGAGATACGCTCGCGCTCCCAATCGATATCGAGCACCTTGATCTCGAGCTCCATGCCGATCTGGACCATCTCGCTCGGATGCGAGATGCGGCCCCACGACATGTCGGTGATGTGGAGCAGGCCGTCCACGCCACCAAGGTCGATGAACGCCCCGAAGTCGGTGATGTTCTTGACCACGCCCTTCCGCACCTGGTCCTTCGCGAGCTCCTTCATGAGCTTCTCGCGCTTGCCCGCGCGTTCGGTCTCGAGGATCACGCGACGCGACACGACGATGTTGCGGCGGCGCTTGTTGAGCTTGATGATCTTGAATTCGTACTTCTGACCGAGCAGCTCGTCGATATTGGGCACGCGACGGAGCGCGATCTGCGAGCCCGGGAGGAACGCGTCCACGCCCATGAGGTCCACGACCACGCCACCCTTGATCTTCTTGACGAGGGTGCCTTCGACCGGCTGATCACTCTCGTAGGCCACGCGGATGCGCTCCCACACGCGCATGAAGTCGGCCTTCTTCTTGGACAGGACGACCGAGCCTTCCTGGTCCTCGAGGTGCTCGAGCAGGACTTCAACTTCATCGCCCGCCTTGAGGTCGGGCATGTCCTTGAATTCTTCGAGCGGAATCGTGCCTTCGGACTTGAAGCCGATATCCAGCACGACCAGGTTCTCGCGAATCTCGAGAACGTGCGCCTTGACGATTTCCCCTTCTTCGATCGACGCGAGCGTGCCGTTGTACAACTCCAGCATGCGCTCGTACTCGTCGGACGTGAACTCGTCCTCTTCGTACAGCTCGGGGCGGCGGTTCGCGAGGGGGCGCAGCTGGCTCTTCTGCAGGTCGCGCTTCTCGCGCGCCGTCAGCTTGCCGTACACGGGCGCGTCGTCGTTGAGGTCCGCTTCTTCGGCGGCGGCGATTTCAGCGGCGAGCTCGGGGCTCAGTTCAGTGCTCATACGGTGAGATTTCTCCAGAATCGCGGAACTGCACTCGCCGCGCCGAGATGAGGGGAAGAGGGAAATGCCGGAACCCCGAAACATAGGGGGGGCCAGAGTGGGCTACAAGCCCATGGAACCCGGAACCCACCCCCCGACCGCTTTCCCGGCACGCGAGCAGTGCCTGGCCGGTGGGAACGTCAGCGTCGCAGCCGCTCCCGTGCCGCCCTCGCGAGCGCCACGATACGCTCCACCTGTTCCGCCTGCGTGACGGTCGTGGTATCGATCGTGATCGCATCGCGAGCAGGAGCGCTCTGGGTCGCATCCTGCGCGTCGCGCGCCACGAGCGCCTCGGCCTCTTCGGCGATCTCGGCATCGGTCGGGCGCCGTCCGAGGCGCTGCACGAGGCGGCGACGGGCGCGTTCCCAGGTGTCCGCCACGAGAAACACCTTGAGCTGGGCGGCAGGGAACACCGCCGTCCCAATGTCCCGGCCGTCGACCACGACATCCACCGCGGCTCCCGCTGCCCTCACCTGTCCGTTCACCCACTCGCGCACCGCGGGCATCGCGGCGACCCGCGACACCGTCCTGGTCACCGCACTGCCCCGCAGCAGTTCGTCTTGATCGCGTCCATCTACCAAGGGGAGCACCGACCGTTCGGTCAAGCGCCAGCTGATCCGGGAGGCGCGCGCCAACAACGATTCCGCCGTCCAGTATTCGGGCGGCTCGCCCGACTCGACCGCGAGAAACGCCAGCGCGCGATAGAAGGCGCCGGAATCGACATGACGGACATCGAGCGTCTTGGCTACCCACTGCGCCGTGGAACTCTTGCCGGACGCTGCCGGCCCGTCGATGGCAATCACGAGCGGCGCGTGCTGACTGCCGCTCACCGCGACCGCGGCTCCCTGCGAGGTGGCGGCCGTCAGGTCCCGCCAGAAGGCGGGATACGACACCGCGACGCACCCGGGATCGTCAATGGTGAGCTGATTCCCCGGCAGCGCCCCCAGTACCCCGAACGCCATGGCGAGACGGTGATCGCCGTGCGTGACCACATGGCCGGTCAACGGCCGCAGGGAGCCGACCACCCGCATGCCGTCCGGACGCTCCTCGGCTTCCACCCCGAGCGCGCGAAGGTTGTCCACGACAGCCCGAATGCGGTCGCTTTCCTTGACACGCAGTTCCTGGGCATCCCGGATCACGGTTACGCCCTCGGCGCGTGATGCCAGGCAGGCCAGCATGGGCAGCTCATCGATGCAGCGCGGGATCTCGTCGCCACCAATCTCGGTACCCACCAGACGCGAGGGCCGGACGATGAGAGTCCCGAGCCGTTCCCCACCCACGTCCCGGTCATCTTCGACGCGCACGTGGGCCCCCATGCGCCGCAAGACATCGAACGCGCCGGTGCGCGTCGGATTGCAGCAGACGTCTTCGAGCCGAAGTGCTCCTTCGTCGGCCAACGCGGCGAGACAGGCGAAGAACGTCGCCGAGGAGGGGTCGGCCGGCACGGAGACGTCGGCGGGGAGCACCCGCTGCGCCGCTGCCAGCGTGACCCCGGAATCGGTACACTCGAGCGCCACGCCGCGCGCGCGCAGCATGCGCTCGCTGTGGTCACGTGATCGCACCGGCTCCTCAACCGTGACTTCCACGCCAGCCGCGAGCCCCGCGAGCAGCAGGGCGCCCTTGACCTGCGCACTGGCATGGCGGTTGACGTACCGGATGGCCGTGAGTGGCGCACCCTGCACGCGCATTGGGAGGCCATCATGGCCTGGGGGACCCTCGAACACGATGCGAGCGCCCATCTGACCGAGCGGCCCCGTGACGCGACGCATTGGCCGACGGCTGAGACTGGCGTCTCCCTCGAACCGGGCCTCCCGACCCGCCAGCCCGGCAATGAGTCCGGCAAGGAGTCGCGTGGTGGTCCCGCTGTTGGCGCAATCGAGGGCGCCTTCGGGAGAGTGCAGCGCCGCCAATCCGCGTCCCCGCACGACGAAGTCATCGCTGAGGGCGGGCAGATCGACTCCCATGGCGCGCAGCGCCGCGGCGGTCGCATGCACGTCGGCCGACGGCAGGATGCCGCGGATGCGGGAGGGGCCATCGGCCATGGCCGCAAAAATGAGGGCGCGGTGACTGATGGACTTGTCCCCCGGCGCGCGGACGGTGCCCTGCACCGTCAATCGAAGCACGCCACTCAACGCAGCCACGCCTCCAGCGCCGTGGCGGCATCGGTCTTGTCATCGCGATACTTCACGATGACCGGTGTCTGCAACGACAGCCCCTGCGCCTCGCCGAAGGCCGACGATACCCGACGCGCTCCCGGCACCACGACCGCCCCCTCCGGTATGATGAGCGGGTGGTCGCCCGTGGCCCGGTGCACCGTTTCCTTTACCAGGTCGTAGACCGGCGTCCCGCGCGTCAGGATCACGCCGGCCCCCAGCACGGCCCGGCTGCGGACCACCGTACCTTCGTAGACACCGCAGTTCCCGCCCACGATCACGTCATCCTCGATCACCACCGGGGAGGCGTTGATGGGTTCGAGCACGCCCCCGATCTGCGCTGCGGCGCTCAGGTGTACCCGCTCGCCAATCTGCGCGCAGCTACCCACCAGCGCATGGGAGTCGACCATGGTCCCGCGTCCCACGTGGGCACCGACATTGATGTACATGGGAGGCATGCACACGACGTTCGGCGCCAGGTAGGCGCCGCGGCGCACAGTGGAGCCGCCCGGCACGATCCGTACCCCGTGCTCCAGCCGAAATTCGCGCGGGGGATACGTATGCTTGTCCATGAAGCTGAACGGCGCCTGCGCCGACATCTCCGCCACGCGTCCAATGCGAAAGCCGAGGAGAATGGCCCGCTTGACCCACGCCACCGCATGCCAGTTCCCCGCCTCATCACGACGTGCAGCCCGGATATCGCCCCGTTCAAGGTGGGCCATGGCCGTGTCGAACAGCTGCTGCGCATCGTGCACCAGCGGGGCACCGCTGTCGAGCAGGAGGGGATCGTTGAAGCGCGCTTCGAGATCGGCAACGGAGAGTGCCATGAGCAGAGCGACCCGGGAGGAGTAGACGGAGAGGAGTACTCAGGAGAGGAGCGACGCCTGCACCAGCACGTCACGCACCGACGCGCGGAGCGCATCGGCGAGCGGCACGAGAGGAGCGCGCACGACATCCTGCACGCGCCCCATCATGGCCAGCATCGCTTTGGCCGGAATGGGATTCGACTCGACGAAGCAGGCATCTACCAGCGGGGCAAGCGCGGCATCGAGTTGCCGTGCCAGCGGCAGCTCCTGACGGCGCATGGCGTCGCAGAGCGCTGCCATGCGCGCCGGCGCCACGTTCGCGACCCCCGAGATGACGCCCTCCCCGCCGTGCGCCATGAGCGCGAGCGTGAAGCTGTCGTCGCCGGAGAGCACGGCAAAGCCTGACGGGCGTTCCCGAATGATGGTCGTCATTTGCGACAGGTTTCCGCTGGCTTCCTTGACCGCCACGAAGCGCGGATCCTGCGCGAGCGTGAGCGTCGTGGCCGCTTCCATGTTCACCGCCGTGCGCCCCGGCACATTGTACAGCACGATCGGCAGGTCGCAGGCGTCGGCGATGGCCCGGAAGTGCGCGATGAGCGCCCGCTGGGGTGGCTTGTTGTACATCGGTGTCACCTGCAGCAGGTGCGTGGCGCCGATGGCCCGCATCTCGCGCGACATGGCAATGGCGCGCTGCGTGTCGTTCGACCCCGCCCCCGCGACGACCGGGATACGGCCGTTCACCTGCTCGACGGTGATCTCCACCACCCGGCGATGCTCGGCCGGGGTGAGGGTGGCTGCCTCACCGGTGGATCCACAAGGCACCACCATATGCACGCCGGCGACCACCTGCCATTCCACCAGCGCCCGCAGCGCGGCCTCGTCGATGGCGCCGGACACAGTGAACGGCGTCACGATGGCGGTACCGCAGCCATGGAGCATGGTGGTGGACTGAGGGGCGTTCATGGGAGGGATGGCATCGGGGCGAGCACGTCGCGCATGGTGTAGAGGGCCGGCGGCCGCGGAGCGGCAAGCCAGCGCGCCGCCGTCAGTGCACCGTCGGCAAACACCCGCCGGTCCCGGGCTTCATGTCGCAGGGAGATCTGCTCGAAGGCGGCATCGAGCAGCACCTCATGGGTACCGGGAACACTCCCCACGCGAATACTGGAGACGGGCACGGTTCGCCCGAGACCGTCCTCCACCCGCTCCCCGATGGCCATGGCGGTCCCCGAGGGCGCGTCCATCTTGGCGGCGTGATGCGTCTCCACAATGTGCACGTCGAAGCCGGCGACCTCGCGCGCGCGCCGTGCAGCGTCCTCCACGATGGCGAGAAACAGCTGCACCCCCACGGAGAAGTTCGGTGACCAGAGCGCCCGACCGCCGTGCCGCCGTACCGCGGCCTCCAGTACGGGCAGATCGTGATTCCAGCCCGTCGTGCCGACCACCACCGGACAGCCGAGGGCCAGCAGCGCGGCGGTGTTGGCGAGGGCCGAGGCGGGCGTCGTGAACTCGATCGCCACCTCCGCCTCGCGGAGATCCGCCGCCGAGAGGCCGCGCGCCATCTCCACGGTGTCGAGCCGCGCGACGATTTCGCAGCCCCGCTCGGGGGCGAGCGCCTCGAGCGCCCGCCCCATGCGTCCCATGCCCACCAGGGCCACCCGGACCGGCTGCCCCACGATCGGGGTCACGGGGTCTGCTCGAAGAAGGTCGCGTGCAGTCGCTGCATGGCGGCCACGACCTGATCATCATCGATGACCAGCGTGAAGTTGATTCCCGTGGCACTCAGCGACGCCATGTGCACGGGAATGGGCCCGAGCGCGGCGAGCGCCTGTGCAATGGCCTGACTCCCGTCGGCGATCCCCGCGCCTACGATCGCCAGCAGCCCGGCCCGCGGCGATACCGACACATCACCAAATGCCGCGAGATCCTGCAGGATGGCGCCGAGATTCGTCGCGTCGTCGAGCGTCACCGACACCGAAACCTCGGAGGTAGTCACCACATCCACCGAAGTGCGATGGGTCTCGAACACCTCGAAGACCCGCCGGAGAAATCCGGGCGCGAGCAACATGCGCGATGAGCGCAGCTTGACCATCGTGGTCGCGCGCTTGCCGGCAATGGCCCGCACCGGAAGACGCGGCGCGTCGAAGGCGATCATGGTTCCCCTCGCGGCGGGATTGCGCGAGTTGAACACGTACACCGGGATTCCGCGCTGCACCGCCGGCGCGATGGTGGCCGGATGCAGCACCTTCGCCCCGAAGGCGGCCAACTCCGCAGCCTCGTCGAAGCTGATGCGCTCGATGAGGCGCGCCCCTGGGATGATGCGGGGATCCGCAGTGAGCATGCCATCCACGTCGGTCCAGATCTCGATGGCCGTGGCGTCAATGGCCGCCCCCACGAGCGAGGCCGAGTAGTCGGAACCGCCGCGGCCGAGGGTGGTGGTGACGCGGGCGGCCGTGGCCCCCACGAACCCTCCCATGACCGGAATCCGATTCTGGAGCACGAGCGGGACGAGGCGCTCCTGCGCCAGCCGCGCAATCTCCTCGACGTCCGGCTCGGCCTTCGTGAAGAAATCGTTGGTGCGCATCACGTCACGCGCGTCCACGCAGACCGCATCGAAGCCGCGGGCGCGGAAGGTGGCGGCAACAATCTGCGAGGAGAGCAACTCACCGATGGCCGCGACGGCATCGAGGGATCGCGGCGTGAGGTACCCGAGCGTCTTGAACGCCTCGGCCAGATGGGCGAGTTCGTCGAAGGTGGTGCCCACCTCGACCGCCACATCCTCGGCGTCGTGCGAACCGGCGAGCAGGGCGCGGGCCTCGCGGAGGTGGCGATCGCGCAGCTGCTCGATGAGCTGGAGTGCCGAGAGCAACTCACCGCCGGCGGCCTTGTTGGCAATGTCGAGCAGCATGTTGGTGGCGCCTCCAAGGGCCGAGACCACCACGACCGGCTGCTGCTCCCGCTTGGTGGCGATGATGTCGACCACGCGCGAAATGGCCGCCGCGTCGGCCACGCTGGTGCCACCGAACTTGCAGACGATCACGGGCGGGCGAGCTCCGCGAGGCGTCCGCTCTTCATCAGCAGTTCGGCGTTGAGGATCGACCCCCCGGCAGCGCCGCGCACGACATTGTGTGACATCGCCACGAGCTTGAGATCGAACAGGGTGTCCGCCCGCACCCGACCGATGGTGGTGGACATGCCGCGCCCGGCGTCGACATCGCGACGCGGCTGCGGGCGATCGGCTTCGTCGCGCACGATGAGCGCCTGTGCAGGGGCAGACGGCAGTCCGTGCACCGCCTCATGGCCGCGCCACGCGCGCAACGCGGCCAGCGCCTGCTCAGGGCTCGGCCGGGTGGCAAAGGCCACCGACATGCACACGGTGTGCCCATGCTCCACGGGAACCCGGTTGGCGTGCGCACTGGTCACGATGTCGGCACAAGCGATGCGATCGCCGTCGTAGCGTCCCAACAACTTGTTGAGTTCCGACTCGATCTTCGGTTCCTCATCGTTGATGAACGGCACCACATTGCCGAGGATGTCGAGCGACGGCACACCCGGATAACCGGCGCCGGAGACCGCCTGCATCGTGGTGGCGAACACCTTGGTCACGGTGAACGCCTCGTGCAGTGGCGCGAGCGCGGCCGCCATGACGGTCGTGGCGCAGTTGGCGTTCGTCACGATCGCCCCACGCCATCCCCGCTGGACACGCTGACGATCGAGCAGGGCCAGGTGATCGGCATTCACTTCCGGAATGACGAGCGGCACGTCGTCGGCCATGCGGTAGTTCTTGGCGTTCGACAACACCAATCGACCGGCGCGCGCAAAGGCGGCCTCCACATCGCCGGCCACGCCGGAGTCCAGCGCCGAGAAGACGATGGGCGCGGTGATCTCGTCCGGCGTGCAGTTCTTCACGATGAGCGCGCCGACACCGGCGGGCATGTGGCCCTCGAGCCAGCGCGCGGCGTCACCGTAGCGCTTCCCCGCACTGCGCTCGGAGGCGGCCACATCGACGAGATCGAACCAGGGATGCGCGTCGAGCAGACGAATGAACGCCTGCCCAACGGCGCCCGTCGCGCCAAGCACCGCAACGGGCCAGCGGGGAGGAGTGGAAGTCATGCGAGCAGGGTGCGAACGATGCGAACGTAGGCGTCAACCGACGCCTCGAGTTCCGCCACATCGATGTACTCGATGGGCGTGTGGGCCACGTGGATTGAGCCGGGACCGAAGAGGAGCGGCGCCCCCCAACGATCGAGCAGCGGGATATCACTGGTGTACGCCACCGGCTCCACCTCGAAGCCGGGAATGGTCTGGAACCGCTGGGCCGGAATGTGCGACCCCCATACCAACTCGGCCCGATCCGCGGCCCACGCCGTGAATGCCGCCCGTACCGGTTCCACGTCGCCGACGAGTCGAATCATGATCTCGGCTTCCGCGAGTCCCGGCACGATGTTGGCCTCGGTGCCCGCGCGCAGGACGCCAATGTTGTACGTGGTGGCGCCGAGCACCGGATCGGCGGGCAGCGCGAGCGCCCGCAGTTGCGGCAGCAGGTCGAGCATGGCCTCGAGGGCGCTTTCCCCAAGGTGTGCATAGGCCGAATGCGCCTCCTTTCCGCGGACGCGGACAATGACGCGCTGCGCCCCCTTGCACCCGACTGCCAACTTGCTTTCCGTGGGCTCGCCGTTGACCAGATACCGGCTGGTGGGGGCAAGGCGATTCGCGGCGCGCGCGCCGGGCGACCCCTTCTCTTCCCCCACCACGAAGAGCAGGTCGACGCGATCCTCCCCTGCCTCCGCGAGTCGTTGGGCCGCCATCATCATGGCCGCCGCTATCCCCTTGGCATCACAGGCACCGCGCCCATACAGCCGCGTGCCTTCGAGACGAGGGGGAACGAACGGGGGAACCGTGTCGAGATGCGTGGACAGGGTAACCCCGCCACCACGGCGCGTGGCCCACAGATTGGAGCGCCCCGGCTCGACTTCCTGCAGCGAAACGGTCCAGCCTTGGGCGAGACACCAGCGCGACACGAAATCGACCGCATCCCGCTCGCGGCCGGTGGTCGATTCGATGGACAGGAGCTCGGTGGCGAGTGTGACGACGTCGGACATGCACACAACATACATGCAACCGACGCCTTGGCGCGCCCCCGCCGTAACGTACCGTGCGCCGCGTGCCGTACAGCGCATGCGACACACCGCGTGCGGCTCACGCCGACGGCCGCGACGCTGGCGGCCAGCGCGCCGCTACGGCCTGGCGAGATGCTCGCGAATGATCTGCGTCAGGCGCGCGTCGTCCATGTCGTCATCCCACCCTGGAGGCACGAGCGCAATGACGCGGTCCGCACCGGAGTTGCACTCGATGGCCACGTGCGCCGTGCCCAAAGCCGCGGCGCGCTCGCGCTGCTCCGCCGGCACTTCCGGCAACTCGAGGCAGATCCAGGTGGTACCCTGCTTGTCCGACACCGTACGCACGACCGCTCCGGGAAGGGGGGAGAGAGGAATGCCCGCAAACTACCGATGCACGCCGACGAGCGTGAGTCGGACCAGTAGGGGTGCAGGTCATGCGCCGCGCAGTACCCGGAGCGGGACTCGAACCCGCACACCCTCGCGGATAAGGGATTTTAAGTCCCTCGCGTCTACCGATTTCGCCATCCGGGTACACACCAGGCGCAAGCGGGATCGCGCCGTCCGGCACGCCCCGGCACCGCCACCAAGACAAAACGGGAGCGCGGTGGCGCTCCCGTTGTCGCAGACTGTCATTGCTCTCGACCACCTGTGGTCAGAGCGGGAAACGGGACTCGAACCCGCGACCCCAACCTTGGCAAGGTTGTGCTCTACCAACTGAGCTATTCCCGCATGCACCGAGCAGAATACCGGTGCTAAGATGAGTTTAGTCTCGAGTCGGTCGGCGGACAAGCACCCGCCCTAATCGCGCAGCCCCAGCGCGTGCCCGGCGAACCAGAGCGAGTGAGCCAGCAGGCCAGCCAGTGCAGCATCCCCGCCGTTGCTGACCGCTCGCCCTTCTGCATCGACCAGTTCGGAGGCAATCCCCCCGTCCAGCGGTGCCCGCCGCAGCCAACCCAGGACCTCCTGCCCCTCCGGCCCCAGCAGCCGGGCGACCTGCAGGAGCAGGACAGTACTGTCGGTCAACTCCGGGCGTACGGCCCGGGCGGTTCGCCGAAAGAGCGAATCCTCGCGGTCCATGGCGTCGTACATCGGCAGCCAGAGCAGTGAACCCGACGGATCGTCCGCGAGCGCCGTTCCGCCGGCCAGATCGACCGCGGTCGCGAGGCGCGCCTTCTCCCCCCGGTCCACGGCGAAGTGACGACGGATTGCCGCCCGAACGGCCGCCGGGTCCTCTACCGCGGCCGCGGCTTCCTCATCGAGGGTACGGCGGAACACGTCGAGGGCAAGGGCCACCGCCGCATTGCCATGCAACGTGAACGGAAAGGCGGCGGGTGCGCCCCCTGCGGTGACCTCCGTGGAGTAGAGAGGGATCCGCTCGTCGCGCCGCGCCACCAAGTCATCATGGCTGAGATACAGGGTGTCGGCCACCACAGGGTCTTCGACGATCTGGTCGTCGCCCGTATCGCGGATGTAGCGGTCCGTGGCGATGGCAAACGCCGCCGGCCCTTCCACACAGAAGCCCGGCTGGAAGAGCGTACCGTCGAAGTAGTGCACCCCCTGCCCAGGGGCATAGCCATGCAGCTCACAGGCACGGACCAGCAGTTCGCGCGCAAGGCCAGCGTCGGCCAGCTGAATGGCCGGCAACGTCCACATGAGCGCTTCCCAGTCGCGCACCGTACACCCCATGGAATGCCACGGGGCGCGCGACCGCAACAGGTAGTAGTGGGCGTCGTCGAGCCCGCGACCCACCGCATAGAAGTACGCGAACAGCAAGTTGCGGTTGAGCAACCGATCGATGCCCTCGTTCCCGGTCGTCTGTTCGAGCGCCGTGAGGGCCTCACGTGTGGCGCTGAGCAGTGCCCGCCACCCGCGGCGGCGGAGTACGCTCACGGTGGCCTGGGCACCGTCGCGCTCCGGGCCAACGGCGAGATAGAATGCCGTCTGCACCGAGCCGCCCGCCGGCGCACTGAGCACGCGCCGAATGGCAAAGGCCCGTGGGGCGTGGGATGCCCCCTGCTCTACCTCCACCGTCGCCGGCCCGTCGCTGCCAATGGCGACCGCAACCAGTCCCGGAATCGCCGCCCCTTCAAGCAGGACGACCTCGTCCTCGCCGAGACTGACCACATGCTCGTCATCGAACGGCCGGGGAGTGCGCACACGCTGCTGCCGATGCCCCAGGGTGCCTTCGACCGCGACCTCCAGCGACACATCGCTCGCGCCCCGGTTCTCTATGGCCAAGGTGTACACCGCGCCCGAGATGTCGGCATCGCGCCCATACGGGGCGAAGATCGTGCCTCGTACGACCAGCGTGCCGATCGTGCACGTGAAGGTGGGAAGCCAGCCCACGGCGCGTTCCCAGGCGATCCCCTCGGCGGCCAGCGCGCGCACTTCACCGTGCACCCGCACGACCGGGCGCAGCAGTGGCTGTCCCTCGCCGGAAACGAAGTTGGCAGATCCCGCGACCTCAATGGCCGCGCGTGCGCCGCGATGGAGCACGCCCACGGCGTGAATCGCGCCGTCCATGGGATTGATGCAGGGGAGGGAGAGCCAATGATTGCCCGTGAGTTGCCACGGGATCGAGGGAATCGGACGCATGAGTTCCTGACGCACCGACGGATCACGGCGCGGCGTTGGGAGTATTGCCACCGGCAGATGCCGTCGTTCGTTGACGAGCCATCGCTGCCGGACTAAGGTGCCACGTATCGGCGTAATCTAGCCGGTTTCTCCTGCTCACCCGACGCGCCCTGCATGCCCCGTCTGCCCGCCAGGCCATCCCGCCCAGCATTGCCCGACCGCCGTAGCGCATGGCGCTACCGGGCCGCCGTCGTTTCGTACGCTGCGTGCACGCTGGCTGGCGCCTCGACGGGCATGGCGCAGGCGGTCGCCGGCATTGGGGATGATGCCATTCCAGTTCCGCGTGGTGGGTACCGGATTCTCGTCGGCGGGCTGTGGAACGACTATCGGGCCGTCTTCGCGCCCGGTTCACCGTCTGGACGCCGTGCGCTGCTGGGCGGGCTGGCCACTGACGTGTTCGGCACGACACAGCTGCCTCAACTGACGCCGGTGCAGACGAGCATTCGGGCGCTTACCGGCAACACGGCCTTTGCCCTTTCGCTCGGGGAGCTCGAAGCACGCGGTGAAGTGCGCCAGAGCGTGGCCCCCATCACCGTCGATTACGGCGTCACCCGACGGCTCTCGCTGCGGCTGCTGGTGCCGTATGTCGAGTCACGCGATGCCTCCCAGCTTGTTTTGAACCGCACGGGCACCGGTGCCAATGTCGGACGCAACCCGGCCTTCCTGAGCGCAGGTGCCGCCGCCCGCGCGACGAACGGTGCCCTGGTGGGGCAGATCGACGCGGCGCGTGCGGCGCTCGCCGCGGAGATCACCCGCTGCAGCACGCCCACGGAAGAGCGGTGCACGGCGATCCGTGCCAATCCTGCCGGCGCCCAGGCGCTGGTGTCGCGCGCAGCCGCGACGCGCACGCATCTCGTGACCGTGTATGGTGACGCGACGCGTGGTGGGGCGCCCGTGGTGCCACTCAACGGATCGGCGTTGCATACGGCAATCGTCTCCGGGATCGGTGCCCTGCGTACGGATTTCGGCGCGTATGGCATTACCGCCATCGCGGCATCGGCCCAGCCCGCCGCTGCCACCGTCATTCTGGGGCCCGGCAGCATCGGCACGGTTGCCTCCGACAGCTCCTTCGGCGTTGGGTATGGCCGCCTTGGCGACACCCGGCGGGCCGGGATCGGAGACGTCGACCTGACCGCTTCGCTCCTGGTCTTCGACAGCTTCCGGGCCGACCAGTTGCGCCGACTGCTCACCCCCGGCAAGGGAGTACGCAGCAATGTGACGTTGGGGTGGCGCTTCGGTACCGCCGGGGCCGATCGCACCGACGATGCCTTCGACGTGCCGATCGGCGATGGGGCGAACGCGCTCCTGGCTCGGAGTACCACCGATGTGCTGTTCACTCGGTGGGCGTGGATGAGTGCCACCGTACGTGCCGTGCTGCCGTTGGCCGATCAGGTGGCCATCCTCACGCCCCTGCGCGACGAGGCCGGTACGTTCTCGGCGCCGGTGGCGGCCACCCAGGCGCAGCGCACCTTGGGGAATCGTCTGGAGATCGAGTTGGCGCCGCGGGTGGCGATTGGTGACTTCTTCGGGGTCTCGGCGGCCTACCTGCTGCGCCACTGGGGCAGCGACAACTACGACGCGGCAGACGGCCCGCGGCTGACGATCCCCTCCCGCACCGTGAATGCCGCCGCGCTCGGGTTCAGTTTCTCGACACTGGCCAGCTACGCGCGCGGCCGATCACGCTTTCCCGCCGAAGTGATCTACACCCATACCACACCGCTTTCGGGAAGCGGTGGCCTCACGCCGGTCATCTCCACCGACCGCCTGGAACTGCGCGTCTACACGGGCTTCCCGCGCCGCTGAGCGCCGCGTGGCGTGGCGGCGCGTGGCGCCACCCCACTGCTTGCCCCGGCCACTGCGGCCACCGAGTCGTCGGCGCCTCGTGACAGCAGCTCGCGGGCGTGTGCACGGCTGACTTCGCGATCGGCATCGCCGCCCAGCATACGCGCAATCTCCACGATACGTGCCTCATCGGTCACGACCACCGTATCCGACGTCGTGACCGTTCCCACGGCGCTCTTGTGGACCACGATGTGGTGGTGTGCGCGCGCCGCGATCTGCGCCAGGTGAGAGATGGCCAGGACCTGGTGATGGGACGCGACGCGACGCATGAGCGCCCCGACCTGCCACGCAACCGCGCCGCCGACCCCGGCGTCGACTTCGTCGAACACCAACGTGGGCACTTGCTGCAGGCGGGCCAGCACCGTGCTGAGGGCCAGCATGACGCGCGACAGTTCGCCACCGGAGGCAATGCGCGACAGCGGCCGCGCCTCGGCCCCCGCATTCAGCATTGCCACGAAGTGCACGGTCTCTGCCCCCGTGGCCGATCCCTGATCGAGGGGGGTGAGCACCACCTCGACACGCCCTTCGCGCATGCCCAGATCCGGGAGCAGCTCGGATACGGCGCGCTCGAACTGCCTGGCCCCCCCGACGCGCAAGCGCGTCAGCTCGGCGCAGGCTTCGGCGAAGGCGCCTTCCGCGCCAGCACGCGCATCGGCAAGGGCCGCGAGGTCGAGGCCCCCCCCGTCCACCAACTCCAGCTCGGCTCGCGCGCGCGCGCCCTCCGCGAGCACGTCCTGGATGGTGGGACCGTACTTCCGCATGAGCCCCAGCAGCTGGTCGCGACGGCGCTCCAGGGTACGAAGCCGCTGCGGATCCGCCTCCACCGCCTCGGCATACTGGGAAAGCTCGCCGGCCAGCTCGTCCAACGCATACACCGCCGCCTCGAAACCACTCTGGAGTCTATCCATCGCTGGATCGATGCGGGTCAGCGACGCCAAGGCCCGACGCACCGCGCCCAGCCGCCCAAGCGCGGCATGCTCGTCTCCCGCGATGGCTGCGGCAGCTTGGGCGGCGAGTCCCTGCAGCTCTTCGGCGTGTGACAGCCGACGAATGTCGGCATCGAGTGCCTCGTCCTCCCCCGCGGTTGGCTGCAGATCCTCAATCTCGCGCACGACGAAGCGGAGGTAGTCGGCGCGGCGGGTGGCCTCCAACCGCCGTTGTTCAAGCTCCTGCTCCCGCGCCCGCAGCGCGGCCACGTGCGCATACGCCTCAGCGACGCGCCGCCGCGCTGCCGTGGCTTGTACGTAGGCATCCAGCAGTTCACGCTGGTGATCGGCATCGACCAGCTGGCGCGAATCATGTTGACCGTGCACGCTCACCAGGCGCGCCCCGATGTCGGCCAGTACGGCCGCCGTGACGGTCGACCCGTTGATCCATGCGCGAGAGCGGCCGTTGCTGCCCACCTCACGCTTCAGCACGAGGTGCTGCTCGTCCGCATCGATGCCGCGCTCGTCGAGCAGGGCGCGCAGCTCCGGACGCGCACTCACATCGAACACCCCCTCCACCGTGGCCCGATCAGTCCCGCTGCGCACACGATCGGCGGCAGTCCGTTCGCCAAGCAGCATGCCCAGCGCCCCGATGATGATGGATTTCCCTGCCCCGGTTTCGCCGGTCAGGACATTGAGGCCGCGTTCCAGCGGCAGGGTCACCGTGTCGATGACGGCGACATTGCGAATGCGGAGTTCGACGAGCATGGGAGGCCCCGCTGGAGGACGTACGACGTCAGACCGTGTCGCCGTCGCGCTCGGAGAGCCCGCCCCATCCCAGCTTGCGACGCAACCGCGTGAAGAAGGTCGTGCCGGGAAAGCGCACGATCTGCACCGGGTGTCCGGCACGGCGCACGACGAGCGTCTCCCCACCCGTGAAGGTAGTGCCCACCTGCCCGTCGATCGTTACCAGAAGCTCTTCCGGCCCATCATCCGCACGCACCTTGACTTCGACCTGCGGCGGCAGCACCAACGGGCGCATGGCCAGCGTATGCGGTGACACCGGCGTGAGCACGATGCTTTCCACGGTCGGCACCACGATGGGCCCACCGGCCGAAAGCGAATAGCCCGTGGATCCGGTGGGCGTGGAGACCACCAGCCCGTCTGCAGAGTAGGACCCGATGGGCTCGTCGTCCACGAACACGGTGAAGCGCACGACGCGCGCGAACCCGCCCTTGTGCAGCACGACGTCATTGAGTGAGCGCCAGTTGCACCGCTCCGCCCCCTCACGGTCGAGTGCGCACGACTCGAGTGCCATGCGCGGCTCCGACATGAAATCTCCGCGTGCGAAGCGACGCACCCCTTCCTCGAAATCGGCCCCGCTGCAACTCGTGAGAAAGCCGAGGCGTCCGAGGTTGATCCCGAGGATGGGCACCGTATGTCCGTCCAGCCACCGCGCCCCACGCAGGAGCGTCCCATCGCCACCGAGCGTGAACAGGGCCTGCACGGAAGCAGGCGTTCCCAGACGCTCCCCGTCTTCGGCGATGTCCCAGAGCTCATCCTCGAACGCGAGGGTGAGCCCCAATGCGGGAGCGATCTCGAGCAGCGTCCCGAGAATGGCCGGCAGCCCCACGTACCCCCGATGACCGATGACGCCGACTCGCATCAGCCGGCGAGTGCTTCGGAATCGTGCAGTGCCCGTACACGCTCGGCAATGCCGGCGGTATCGAGACCGAGCGACGCCAGCTGCTTCTTGCGCGGTGCAGCGTAAATGATCTTGTCGGGCACCCCATGCACAGCCGTGCGAACCTGCGGCGACTGCCGGTGAATGATGGCGGCCATGTACGCGCCGAAACCGTTGGTCGCGACGCCTTCCTCGACCATGAGAATGTGCGAGTGGTCGGCGAGGATGGCGGCGAGGGTGACTTCGTCGTACGGCTTGAGGTACCGGCAATTGACGACGGTGACGTCCAGCCCTTCGGCGGCCAGCGCTTCGGCGGCAGCGAGCGCAGTGCCCACCATGGTCCCCACGGCGAGAATGGCCACATCACGCCCCTTGCGCAGGACGTCCCACGTTCCGTACGGGGTCGCCGCGATCTCCGCCATGGCGGGAGGCACATCGGGGGACGTGTCGCGCGGATAGCGGAAGCAGAAGGGCCCCTCGGTGTGCTCGACGGCGGCCCGCAGCAGGCCGAGCATCTCCGTTCCGTCCTTGGGCGCCGCGACGGTCATGTTGGGCACGGTCAGCATGTACGGGATGTCGTACAAGCCCATATGCGTTTCCCCGTCTTCACCAACCAGGCCAGCGCGATCCATCGCGAAGATCACGGGCAGCTTCTGCAAGGCGGCGTCGTGAATGATGTTGTCGTAGCCGCGCTGCAGGAACGTGGAGTAGATGGTCACCACGGGGCGCACGCCGCGGGTGGCGAGGCCGGCAGCGAAGGTCACGCCATGTCCTTCGGCGATGCCCACATCGAAGAAGCGGGCCGGATACGCCTTGGCGAAGGGTGCCGTTCCGGTGCCGCCGGGCATCGCCGCCGTAATGACCGCCACGTCCGGGCATTCCGCCCCGAGCTCGACCAGCCCCTTGCCGAAGACCGCCGTGTAGGCCGGGTTGCCGGCCGACACCGTGAGCTGCTTGCCCGTGGCCGGATCGTGACCGGGCGGCAGGGCATGCCACTTCTCTCCGTGCTCTCCGGCCGGGAACCCCTTGCCCTTCTGCGTGATGACGTGCACGAGGCGCGGTGTATTCATGTCCCGCACGGCCGCGAAGGTGTCCATGAGCGCGTCGATGTCGTGTCCGTCGATGGGGCCGAAGTACCGGAACCCGAGTTCCTCGAACAGCACGCCGGGCGTAAGGAACGACTTCACACTCTCTTCCCACTTGCGCAGCAACGTACCGGCCGACTGAAAGGGCTGCGGTGCGTGGTCCACCAGTTCCCCGATGCGCGAACGCAGCCGGTTGTAGAGCGGATTGCGCTGGATGCTCGTGAGATACTTGTGCATCGCTCCCACGTTCGGCGCGATGGACATTTCATTGTCGTTGAGGACAACGATGATGTCGCGCTCGGAGTGGCCGGCGTTGTTGAGCCCTTCGTAGGCGAGCCCCGACCCGAGCGACCCGTCGCCGATAATGGCCACGGCCTTGAACGACTCCCCCATCACGTCGCGCCCGGCGGCCATGCCCAGCGCCGCCGAAATGGCGGTAGCGGCGTGTCCGGCGCCAAACGCATCGTACTCGCTCTCGGTGCGCTTGAGGAAGCCCGACAGGCCACCCTCCTGGCGCAGCGTCTCCATGCGATCGTTGCGCCCGGTGAGCAGCTTGTGCGGGTACCCCTGGTGACCGACGTCCCACACGATCTGGTCAGTCGGCGTGTCGAATACGGCATGCAGCGCGACGGTGAGTTCGACCACACCGAGACCGGCGCCGATGTGTCCGCCGGTGCGCGAGCACACATCGATCAGCCGATCACGAATGTCCTGCGAGAGCGTACGCAGTTCATCGCGGGACAGGCGACGCACGTCGGCTGGAGACTGGATGCCTTCGAGAAGGGACATGGGAGACTGGGAAGAATGCGGGAACCGCGGTCAGGCGAGAACACAAGGCGGGAAAGCGCAACCGGCGCGGGGGTCAGGATCGACGCTCCACGATGTAGCGGGCCAACTGCTCGAGCGTGGGCGTCAGCAATCCCTCCTGCTGAAGCGCTGCGCACCCGTCTTCGACCAACGCAACGGCCCGTTCAATCGCTCCCTCGACGCCGAGGAGGGCGGGATAGGTGCTCTTGTTGAGGTCGAGATCGCGAGCCGCCGTCTTGCCGAGCTGATCCGTAGTGGCGGTGATGTCGAGGACGTCGTCCGCAATCTGGAACGCAAGGCCGATGGCGGCACCGTAGCGGGCGAGTGCGGCCCGACGCCCGGCAGGGGCGAGCGCCGCCCGGGCCCCCAACGTGACCGAGGCCATGATGAGCGCCCCGGTCTTGAGGCGGTGCACCCGCTCGAGCGACTCGAGTGTGAGCTGCACCCCTTCGCCCTCGAGGTCGAGCAGCTGGCCCCCGATCATGCCACCGGCGCCGGAGGCGCCCATCAGGTCGCGTACAATGTCCGCTGCGGTCTCGTCGCCGAGCCCCATCGCCTTGGCCGCGTGCCAGGCGCAGCGCGCGGCCAGCGGCACCATCGCCAACCCGGCGGCGGTCGCCACGGGCACCCCATAGACACGATGCACCGTAGGCCGACCGCGGCGGACATCGTCATCGTCCATGCAGGGGAGGTCGTCGTGGACAAGTGAGTACGCGTGCACGACTTCCACCGAGGCGGCCAGATCCAGGGCGTCGCCCGTGCCGCCGCACGCCCGATAGGCCTCCAGCAACAGGACGGCCCGCAGCCGCTTGCCCTCGCCAAGCAGCGCGTAGCGAATGGCTTCCGCGGTCAGTGGGGCCACGTCTCCCAACCAGCGCGCGCAGAAACCGTCGAGAGCCCGCTGCACGGCGATGCGTTCGGCCGCAAAAGTGCGGGACGTGTCTTCGGACATGGCCGGGACTCCTGCCGCAGTCATCCGCGTCACGCTCCCAGATCGACGACCGAGAACGAGCCATCGGCCGCTTCGACCAACTGCTGGACCCTCGCGTCCACGGCTTTCAACGCGGAACCGGCGCTGCGCAGATGGCCGATCCCCTCCTCGAACAGGCGCAGCGCCTGTTCGAGGTCCAGATCGTTCCGTTCGAGCACGCGCACGATGTCCTCGAGGCGCGCCAGTGACTGCTCGAAGGGAAGCTCGGTCATGACAAGGGAGTGTTGGGTGTCGCGCTGCGCATGCGGTCGGCGGAGTTCTGGCTGTCGGGCAACGTTCGCACCGCGTTGGCCGTGGCGGCGACAATTCCATCACGCAGCCACAAATCGAACGCCGTGCCCGGCACGAATTGCTCCCGACTGCTCAAAGTAGCGCCCCCGGGCGTTCGCGCCACCGCAAAGCCGCGGGCCAGGGTGTTGAGCGGCGACAGGGCATCCAGCTGACCGGCCAACCGTTCGAGCTGGCTGTACCGGCGCTCCACCACCCGCTGTGCGGCCATACCAAGGCGTTTGCGCACCTGATTGAGCGCCGATACCGCACGCTCCTCCCGGCGCGTCGCCGCCGTGGCAAGACGTTTCGCCAGGGCGTCGACCCGTGCGACCAGCTCCCGGCGTGACGGCACCGCGAGTTCAGCCGCCGCCGAGGGTGTGGCAGCCCGCACGTCGGCCACGAGATCGCACATGCTGATGTCGGTTTCGTGGCCCACGGCGGACACCGTTGGAATGGCACAGGCGGCCAGCGCGCGCGCCACCCGCTCGTCGTTGAACGCCCAGAGGTCCTCACGCGACCCGCCGCCACGCCCGATGATCAGGAGATCGGCGCCCCCCCATTGTCCCAGCTGGGCCAGTGCCGCCACCAACGATTCCGGCGCCCCCTCCCCCTGCACCTTCGCCGGAATGATCACCAATTCGACATCGGCGCTGCGAGTGCGGGTCACCGTGATGATATCGTGCATCGCCGCGCCGTCAGGGCTGGTGATCACGGCAATGCGACGCGGAAAAGTGGGTAGCGGACGCTTGCGCGACGGATCGAGCAGGCCATCCTTCTCCAGCCGAGCACGCGTTTGCTCGAGCGCCTTGCGCCACAATCCGTCGCCGGCCGCTTCGAGCGCGCGCACGGAGAACTGCAGGTCCCCACGCACCGGCCACACGGTCATCTGCCCCAGGGCACTGACCTGCATGCCGTCATCGGGAGGTGCCGGGATGCGGCGCGCCGCCGAGGACCAGATCACGCAGTTGATCTGCGCCTGCTCGTCCTTGAGTGAGAAATACCAGTGCCCGTTGCGGTGCGCCTTGAAGTTGCTCACCTCACCCCGCACCCAGAGCGCCGGGAACGCTCCCTCGATGAGGTCCCTGGCCGCCGTCGTCAGGGTCTGCACGGCGATGGCGGACTCCGGAGAGCTCCCGGGCGAGGCGTCGGCGGCCGCCGTCGGTCGATACCCGCTGGCGCGACCTGTCGCCATGGTCAGCGGTGCCTCACCGTGCAGTCACGAGCACCGTGCGCTCGGCGGCGCGCACCGTGTTCCGCAGCAGCATGGCAATGGTCATCGGGCCAACGCCACCGGGGACCGGCGTGATCTTCGACGCCACTTCCGCGGCACTCTCGAAGTGCACATCGCCACACAGGCGCGTCCCCTTGATCTTGCTGGCGTCGGGCTTGGTGTTCATTCCCACATCGATCACGACGGCTCCCGGCTTGATCATGTCCCCCGTGATCATCTCGGCGCGACCAATGGCGGCAATGAGAATGTCCGCACGCTTCGTATGGACAGCCAGATCCCGGGTGCGGCTATGGCACACGGTCACCGTGGCGTCTCCACCAGCCCGACCCTGCACCAGCAACGCCGCCATGGGCTTCCCCACGATGTTGCTGCGTCCCACGATCACCGCTTCCGCACCGCGCGTCTCGACGCCGCTGCGGATCAGCAATTCGATCACACCCGCCGGTGTGCACGAGACAAACCCGTCGGTGTGACCGATGAGGAGCTTGCCCACGTTGACGGGATGAAACCCGTCCACGTCCTTTTCGGGTCGGATGTGCCGGATCACGGTATCGGGGTCGATGTGCGGCGGCAGAGGCATCTGCACCAGAATGCCGTGGACCCCGGCGTCGGCATTGAGCCGCTCGACCAGCGCCAGCAACTCCGCCTGTGTGGTGCTGGCCGGCAACCGGAGTGTCTCGCCGCGCATGCCCGCCGCCTTCGAGGCTTTCTCCTTGGCCCCCACATACGTGGCGCTGGCGGCATCGTCGCCAACGAGCACCACGGTCAGCCCCGGGACCACCCCGCGGCCTGCCAAGGCGGCCACATCGGCCGCCACCTCGAGACGAATGGCTTCGGCAATCGCCTTGCCGTCGATGAGCTCAGCGCGCAAAGTCCACCGCCCGGCTTTCGCGAATGACCACGACCTTGATCTGGCCCGGGTACTGCAGCTCCGACTCGATACGGCGCGCGATCTCTTCGCTCATGGCCGTCATGCGGGTATCGTCGACCTGCTCGGGCGTCACGACCACCCGCACCTCTCGTCCGGCCTGAATGGCGAACACGCGCTCCACCCCACGATAACTCGCCGCAATCCGTTCGAGCCCTTCGAGACGCTTGACATAGGTTTCGAAGGCCTCCCGGCGGGCGCCGGGACGCGAGCCCGAGATCCCGTCGGCCGCCTGCACCAGAACCGAGACTTCGCTTTCGTGGGGCACATCATCGTGGTGCGCCGCGATGCAGTTGACCACCAGCGGATTCTCGCCGTACTTGGTGGCGACCTCCACCCCGAGCTGCACGTGCGTGCCCTCGTGCTCATGCGTGAGCACCTTGCCGATGTCGTGCAGCAGCGCCCCACGCTTCGCCAGCTGCACATCGAGCCCCAGTTCGGCGGCCATCATCCCTGCCAGCCACGCGACCTCCTTGCTGTGCGCCAGGATGTTCTGACCGTAGCTGGTCCGCCACCGCATGCGCCCGATGAGCTTGACGAGCTCCGGATGGAGTCCGGCCACCCCGACATCGTAAGCAGCCTGCTCACCCGTTTCGATGATGGCGGCCTCGACCTCCTTGCGAGCCTTCACCACCACCTCTTCGATGCGCCCGGGGTGAATGCGGCCGTCGCTCACCAGCTTCTCCAGCGCCAGCCGCGCGGTCTCCCGGCGTACCGGATCGAAACAGGACACGACCACGGTGTCGGGCGTATCGTCGATGATGACATCCACACCGGTCGCGAGCTCGAACGCGCGGATATTGCGCCCTTCCCGGCCGATGATGCGCCCCTTCATTTCATCATTGGGCAGCGACACCGCCGACACCGTGCTCTCCGCCGTTGTCTCGGCGGCCACGCGCTGCACGGCCAGCGCCACGATCTTCTTGGCCTCCCGCTCGGCGTTGCGCTTGGCCGTTTCGCGGATCTCGCGCAGGCGACTGGCGGCATCGGCCATGGCCTCGTCTTCGAGCCGCCGCACGAGCTCGGCCTTGGCCTGCTCGGCACTCAGCCCGGCGAGCTGCTCGAGCCGCCGTCGTTCTTCGCCGACCAGGCGCTCCAGCTCCTGCTCACGGGCCGTGGTAGCCTGCTCACGCCCAATGCATTCCTGGGCACGTCGCTGCACCTCGTGCTCCCGTCCCTCCAGCGACTCGCGGGCGCGGTCGAGCTGGGCCTCGCGATCCTGTACGCGCTTTTCCTCCCGCTCAATGTCACCGCGACGCTGCCGAAGCTCCTGCTCGAGGGACTCGCGCAGCTGCAGCACTTCTTCACGCCCTGCCACAGCGGCACTCTTGCGAATCGTCTCCGATTCACGACGCGCTTCGTCAAGAATGCGGGTGGCCGTGTCTTCCGCCGTTGCCTTGGCGCGCTGCTGGGCAGCGATCTCGATGGCGCGTCCGGACCGCCGCCCGAACACGAAGCCAACGACAGCCGCGACAACGCCCGCCGCGCCAAGGAGCGCTGCAAGTGGGAAATCTCCCATGGGGATCTATACTCCACCGCGCGCTGCGCGGGTTGGATCGTGAGCCGCTCACTCTATCGGTCTGCGGCGCCGACGGCGGCCGGTCGGGGAAGTCGCGCGACCGCGCGCGCACCTCCGCCTGCCCAGCGTCGACGAGCGCCGCTCACCAGATAGTACGGGCGGGCCGAAGGGCCCGCAACGGGCCCACCTGCTAGGCGCCTCCCGGTTCCTCGCCGCGCTTGGCAGGGGGCAGAAGCGGGCGGATGTCGGAGGCCAGCTGGCGCATGTCGGTGGTCAACCCATCGATCGCCGACCGTTCCCGAAAGAGCTCATCGGTCAACTGCAGTGCAGCCAGAATGGCAGCCTTGTGGGTCTCCATGGTGGCACTGCCGCTGAGAATGGTGCGAATCGTCCGATCGACATGTTCCGCCACCAGGCGGGTGTGCTCGGGCGAAGCTTCCGTTCGCAACGTGTACTCCTCGCCCATGATGCGCACCTTGACCACCGATTTGGGATCGATCATCGGTCGGCTCCCAGTCCGATCTGCTGGCGCAGGAAGCGCACCTTCTCGCTCAGCTGCGCCGCCTTCTCGCGCGCCTCGCCAAGCCGGGCCTTGAGTCGCTCATTCTCGCGGGCCAGCTCCTGGTCCCTCGCCTCGGGGGTGGCCTTGGCCGATAGCTCGGCAACGGCGGCCTGCACGCGCTGCACCTCCCCGCGGGCGGCCGCGAGCTGTGCCTCGAGCGTTTTCGCCTGCACCACCGCCGCGTCCCGGGATGCCTGGGTGTCCTCCATCTGCTGGCGTACTTCGTCCAGCTTGCCGGTCATGCCGGCCAGGATCTGCTCCAGTTCGCGAGTACGCGCCTCCGCGGCCAGTGCCCGACGGCGGAATCCCGCCAACTGGTCACTGAGGTTGCGGACGAGCGTGTCCAGCTCGCGAAAAGCGGCGGTCTCAGGTCGCACGCGGACGGATCCCCAGGTCCTTTTCGAGAAGCTCCAGCAGCCGTGCCCGCCGCCCTTCGATCTCCTTGTCGCGCAATGTGCGCTCCGGGTGCCGCCACGTCAGCCGCCACGCCAGGCTGCGCATACCGGCCGGAATGCCCGCTCCGCGAAACTCATCAAACAGCTGCACCTGCTCCAGCAACTCCCCTCCGGCCGAAACGATGGCGTGTTCGACCGCCGCCGCCGCCAAGGTATCGGGTACCAGGAGCGCCACGTCGAACTCGGCGGCTGGTGTGGTGGGCAGCGCCGAGGCGCGAACCGCATGGGTGGCGCCCACCTCCCGCTCGGCGGGGGCATGCGCGTGAGCGCCGGGGGGCGCCACATCATCTGAGGACAGCACCCCGAGGGTCAGCTCGACGCCCCACGCCTCGGTTGCCCAGGCCGGACGATCGAGCGGGACCGCATGCACCATGCCCACGATTCCGCGCCCATCAACCTCCACCTGCCAGGCGGGCGTTCCTTCGACCGCCACCATGCGCACCGCGCGACCGGGGAAGGCCGCACGCGCCGCGCTCTCAGCCAACGCTTTCGCATCCCACGCGTCGAAGGCGGGCGGCGTCGGTTCAGTGAAGTGCGCCGGACGGCGCGTGCCCATGAGCAGGGCTCCCACACGCAATTCCTCCAGCGGCAGTCGCGCGGGCCGCGGCAGAAACACGTTGCCGATTTCAAAGAGTCGCAGGTTGCCCTGCATGCGAGACAGGTTGTACTCGGCCCGACGGGCCAGCGTGTCCAGTACCGACGCGCGAAGAAAGGGCTCATCCTCCGCCAGCGGATTGCGGACGCGCGGCGACGCCTCGTTACCAGTGGCGGTGAAGGGCATGGGTCGCGCTTCGGCAAGCCCTGCGGACACGAGCACGTCGCGCACCCGACGAGAGGCAAGGTGCAACGGGTGATCCGGCGCCGATCCGGGGCGGAACGGCCGCAACTCGTCCGGGAGCGCGTCAAACCCGACGAGCCGTGCCACTTCCTCGATCAGGTCCACCTCGAGCAGCAGATCATGACGCCACGTGGGCGGCTGGACGGCGAGCGCGTCGCCATCGCCTGAGACGGTGCACCCGAGCGCTTCGAGATGCCGCGTGATCTCGGTGACCGGAACGGCCATGCCAAGGAGGCGTGCCAGCCTGGCGGGACGCAGTGACACCGCCGCTCTCGCGACTGGTGCCCCGCCCACGTCGAGGACCTCGACGACCTCGCCCCCGGCCACCTGCGTGATGAGCGCCGCCGCCAAACGGGCCACGTGCTGGGTGTTGCCCGCGTCGATGCCCCGTTCGTAGCGATAGCTGGCATCGGTGCTGAGTCCCACCGCCTTGCGTACCGCCCGCACAAACCGCGGCTCGAACACCGCGACTTCGAGCAGGATGTCGGTCGTGGACGCAGTGACTTCACTACGCTGTCCACCCATGACCCCGGCCAGCGCCACCGGAGAGGTCGCATCGCAGATGCAGACGGTATCCACCGCCAACGGGCGATCGACGCCGTCCAGGGTGACGATCCGCTCTTCGGCGCGCGTGGCACGCACGACGATGCGGCGCTCCGCCAGCGTGGCCAGGTCGAAAGCGTGCACCGGCTGTCCGAAACCGTGCAGCACGTAATTGGTGGCGTCGACGATGTTGCTGATACTCCGGGCGCCGATGGCCTCGAGGCGCTGCGTGAGCCAGGCAGGGCTTGGCCCCACCGAGACGCCCTTGATGATCACGGCCACATAGCGCGGGCAAGCCCCTTCGTCCTCCACACGCACCGCGGCGTGCTCCCCCTGCACCGCCGAGGGGCCCGTCTTGGCGGCCAGCGACGACAGGGGCGCGCTCAGCTCTGCGGGCACGGGGCGCAGCGGCGCCCCGACAATGGCACTCACTTCGCGCGCCACGCCGAGGTGCGACAGCAGGTCGGGACGATTCGGCAGCACATCGAGGTCGAGGCGGGCATCGGCGAGAGCCAGCACGTCGAGCAGCGGGGTACCGGGCGCCGCCTCCGTGTCGAGCGTCAGGATGCCGTTGTGCTCATCTCCCAGTCCCAGTTCACGCGCCGAACAGAGCATGCCGTTCGACGTTTCGCCCCGGATCTTCCGCTTCTCGATCTTGAGCCCGCCGGGCATGATGGTGCCGGTGCGCGCGAAGGGATACTTGAGCCCTGCCACCACGTTCGGTGCACCGCAGACCACGTCGAGCAGCGTGCCGCTGCCGTCATCGACCTTGGTGACCCAGAGATGATCGGAATTGGGGTGCCGGCCGGCCTCGACCACCTGCGCCACGACGAACGCCGAGAGATGCGCCCCCAGCGTTTCGATGCTGTCGAGGGTGACGCAATGACGGCTGAGCGCCTCGCCGACGTCCTGGGCGGAGAGTTCGTGCGTGACGAACTGCCTGATCCACTCGTGCGAAACGATCATCGAACAAACTGCTCCAGAAAGCGGACGTCGGAATCGTACAGCGTACGGATGTCGTTCACACCATAGCGCGACATGGCAATGCGGGCGGGGCCCATGCCGAACGCCCACCCGGTGAAGCGTTCACTGTCCACCCCGGCCGCCTCGAGGACGTTGGGGTGCACCATGCCGCATCCCAGGATCTCCACCCAGCGCAGCCCCTTGCCATCACCGAGATCGACCTCGACATCCATCTGGGCGCCGGGTTCGACGAACGGGAAGTACGAGGGGCCGAAGCGCACCCGTCGCGTGGCGCCGTAGAAGCGCCGCGCGAACTCCGCGAGCGTCGCCTTGAGATCGACAAAGCTGACGCCCTCGTCAACGGCGAGTCCTTCGAGCTGCATGAAGGCGGGTGCGTGGGTCGCATCGAAGAAATCGCGGCGATACACCTGCCCGGGTGCCAGCACGCGCACCGGCGGCGCGAAGCGCTGCAACGTTCGCACCTGCACGGGCGACGTGTGGGTGCGCAACAGGGTGTCGTCCCCGAGATAGAGCGTGTCGTGCAGCTCCATCGCCGGATGGTCGGGAGGAAAGTTGAGCGCGCCGAAGTTGTACCATTCCGTTTCGGCTTCCGGGCCGAGGGCCACGGTGAAGCCCAGCTCGCGGAAGATGTCGCAGATCTCGTCGATGACGAGCGTGACCGGATGCAGCGATCCGCGCCATGGCAGACGGGCCGGCATCGACCCGTCGAAGGGCGCGCCGGCGCCCTGCGCTGCGACGCGCGCGGCAAAGCCGTCGAGGGCGTCCTGAATGGACGACTTGAGCGCGTTGAAGGCGGTGCCTGCGGTCCGTCGATCCTCAGCCGGCAGCATGCGCAGCGCCGCTTGCAGCGCTTCGAGGCGCTGGTCCTTGAGCGCGTTGAGCTGGCCCTTGGCCACGTCGAGCCGCGTGCCGGGCTCGAGTCCGTCGAGTAACGCACGGCAGTCCTGCGCGAGGGCGTCGGCCTGAGCGAGGTAATCGGAGATGATCACGACAGAAATGGGAAACGGGAGCACGAAGGGCCGGCATCTTTCGACACCGGCCCTTCAACTTAATGCGCACAGCCCACCGTGTGGCGTGCCGTGTGGGAAGCCGCGTGTTTACGCAGCCGCCTTGGCTTCGAGCGCCTTGCGCGCCTGCTCGGCGATCGCGGCGAACGCCTCGGGCTCACGCACGGCGAGATCGGCGAGCACCTTGCGGTCGACTTCGAGGCCGGCAGCATGCAGCCCGCTGATGAAGGCGCTGTACGACATGTCGTGCAGGCGCGCCGCGGCGTTGATACGAATGATCCAGAGGCGGCGGAAGTCGCGCTTCTTGTTCTTGCGGTCACGGTACGCGTAGCGCCAGCCGCGCTCCACGGTTTCCTTGGCGGCCTTCCACAGCTTCGAGCGGCCACCGAAGGCGCCCTTGGCGTGCTTGAGGATCTGCTTCTTGCGCTTGAGACGAACGACGTTGGACTTGACGCGTGGCATAGTGGAAGTTCCTCAGGCCAGGATGAGACGCTTGATGCGCTTGACTTCGCCGTTCGTTTCGACGATAGCCGGGCGACGGAGATTGCGCTTCCGCTTGGCGTCCTTCTTGGTCAGGATGTGGCTCTTGTAGGCCTTCAGGCGCCGCACCTTCCCCGATCCCGTCACGGAGAAGCGCTTCTTGGCGCCGCTGTGGGTCTTCATCTTCGGCATGATTTGCTCACGTCAGCGGTCGACCGCCCTGCTGTTAGGACGGCCCTGCAGCAGATCCCGC
>NZ_JAJTHI010000053.1 GCF_021298855.1 Gemmatimonas sp. | reverse complement strand
GGTCGAGGGCACCGAGCCCTGCCTCATTGGGTGCTTTCGCCGTTCTCCATGGCCTCCCACCACCTCGGTGAGCTCCGTGATGGCGAGGTGAACCCGGACCACGACTCAGACGGCGCCGCTCTCCCTGCACCCGCGCATCCCGCTGGAGGGGAAAACGCGGACGCACGGAGAGCACCGAGAGGGTCGAGGGCACCGAGCCCTGCCTCATGGCATGCCTTCGCCGTTCTCCATGGCCTCCCACCACCTCGGTGAGCTCCGTGATGGCGAGGTGAACCCGGACCACGACCCAGACGGCGACCCCGAACCGGACCCCGCCAATCTCCCTGCACCTGCGCGTCCCGCTAGATTGGACGCTGCGCCCACTCCGGCGCCTCCACTGAAATTCCAGCCGAACTCCCCATGGCTTCGTTCGACGTCATCGTCCTCGGCGGTGGTCCCGCCGGCTACGTGTGTGCCATTCGCTGCGCCCAGCTGGGGCTGCAGGTCGCCGTCATTGAGCGTGAAGCGCTGGGCGGCACCTGTGTGCTCTGGGGGTGCATCCCCGCCAAGGCACTGCTCGAGAGCGCGGGCCTCGCGCAGAAGCTGGGCAAGGCCGCCGAACACGGCATCACCCTCGACGGGGTGACGCTCGACTTCGGGCCCGCCATGAAGCGCTCGCGCGCCGTGAGTGCGCAGAACTCCAAGGGCGTGGAGTTCCTGCTCAAGAAGAACAAGGTGCAGCACATTCGCGGCGACGGCGTGATCGAGAAGGGCAAGAAGGTCACCGTGACCCTCGCCGACGGCAAGAAGGAAACGCACGAGGCGAAAAAGGCCGTGGTCATCGCCACCGGCTCGCGCGTGAAGGGCTTGCCGCAGATCGGCCTCGAGCTGGACAAGCACGTCGTGCTGTCGAGCGACGACGTGCTGGTGGCCGAAAAGGCCCCGGCCACCATGGCCGTGGTGGGCGCCGGGGCCGTGGGGTGCGAGTTTGCCGACGTGTTTGCCAGCTTCGGCACCAAGGTGTCGCTCATCGAGGTGGCCGCCAACATCCTCCCCATCGAAGACGCCGACTGCAGCGCCGAACTCGCCAAGGCCTTCAAGAAGCGCAAGATCGACGTGCTCACCGGCGCGAAGATCTCCAACGTGAAGGTCACCAAGACCGGCGCCAGCATGACCGTCGAAGCGGGCGGACAGACGCAGACGCTCGAGGTGGAGAAGGTGCTCGTGGCCGCCGGCCGCGCGCCCAACGTGGAGAAGATCGGGCTCGAAGCCGTGGGCATCGCCAAGAGCGAGCGCGGCTTCGTGAAGATCAACGAGAAGTTCGAGACCAGCGTACCGGGCTACTACGCCATTGGCGACGTGGCCGGCAACCAGATGCTCGCGCACAAGGGCTCGCGCGAGGGACACGTGTTGGCCGACCTGCTGGGTGGGCAGCACCCGCACCTGGTGAACTACAAGAACATTCCCAGCTGCACCTACTGCCACCCGGAAGTGGCCAGCATCGGCCTCACCGAGCAGGCGTGCAAGGACCAGAAGCTCGACTACACGATCGGGAAGTTCCCCTTCAGCGCGAACGGGCGCGCCCGCACCAGCGGCGAGATGGACGGCTTCGTGAAGATCATTCGCGACGCCAAGTACGGCGAAATCCTGGGCGCGCACATCGTGGGCGCGCACGCCACCGAAATGATCCACGAACTCGTGGTGGCGCGCGAGAACGAGTTCACGGTGGAAGAGATCGATCTCGCCGTGCACGCGCACCCCACGCTGTCGGAAGCCATTGGTGAAGCCGTGCTGGATTCCATGGGGAAGATGCTGCACGCCTGAGGGTAGTTGACCGACCACTATCAACTATCACCAACAACTACAAACTCCCCGCGACTTGCGAGATCTCCCCAAAGGAGGCGATCTCGCGGTCTGCGGGGAGTTTGTAGTTCGTAGTGCCAGTTTCCGGTTGTCAGTTCACCGGCGCCCGCCTTCTCCGTCGAGCAACCCCGCCACCGAGATGTCCTCGTCGACGTCCGGGAAATGAATGCCCACCCCACCGCCGATCAGCTGCCACACGCGTCACTGCTCGTCGGTCGCTTCATCGGCCTGATCTTCGTCGTCCACGACCTCCAGCGCGATATCGAGGTGCAGGAGCAACTTGTCCTCGATCTCTTGCTGCAGCGTCGAATCCGTCAGCGCTCCAAGTGGCGCGGCCAGCAACCGTTTCTTGGAAATCGTGCGGAGCTGTTGCGGCATTGCGATGCTATCGAGCGGGTTGCCGGCGACGCCACTCGGCAGCAGCACCTCAAACGGGTACACCGTTCGCTGTTTGTCGGCCTGCTTGGTCAACGGCACGACCGTGACGATGGGGAACGCCGCGTTGAAACCATCGTTGGAAACGATCAACACAGGCCGCTTCGCGCCACCCTGTTCACTCCCAACCGGATGATCCAAGTCCGCCTCGAACAGCTCCCAGCGACGAACGCGGCCCGTGTATGCCATGGATGTTCCGATCGGTGCGGGCTACAGACCGTCGGCGGCGGTCGCATCGTACGCCGTCGTGAGCTGCTCCATGTCCGCCATGAACGCCGGATCGTTCGCGGCAACCGCGTAGGCCTCATAGAGGCGCGCACGCCTTGACCGGCGCAGCTTCTCGATCACGGCCGCCTCGACGAAGGCGCTCAGGTTCGGGGCCAATCCGTCGGCAACGGCAGCTCGTGCCTCCTGAATCACGTTGGCGTGCAGGGAGAACGCCCTCTTCTCGAGTGGCGCCCCCCCGCGGCTCCGTCGACGTACCGTCGGCGCGGCCGTAGAGCTGGCGTGCTGAGGCATAGCAGACCCCTATTAAGGAATACTTGATGATGCTGCCAAGTATTACCTAATGACAGTGTTCGTGCAAGGCTCGGGCAAGTGCCAGAGGTCGCAGTCACTGATCTCTTTCCACGAAACCCGCCACCCGAAACGCCAGACCCGAAACTCCCGGCGGTCCACGAGGTCTCTACCGGAGATCCCGCGGGCCGCCGGGAGTTCCGGGTGTCGGGTTGCGGGTCGCTTCTGACTTGCTCGCTCGCGCGCTCACCGCGTGATCTCTCCGTCGAGCAACCCCGCCACCGAGATGTCCTCGTCGACGTCCGGGAAATGAATGCCCACCCCACCGCCGATCAGCTGCCAGACGCCTCGCTGCTCGGCGGTCGCGGCGTCGAGCCGCGGAAACCAGCTCACAGGAGCAGCAATCTCCCGCCCATCGGCCAGTACAGCGCGCAGCATCCCGTGTTCAACACGTACGTGGACCGCGCGGGCCCCGATTCCAGCGGCCGAAATACTCATACCAACGTTCCTCGAAAGTTGCCCGGTTGAGGATGACGAGACGTCGCAGGGTGGCCAGCTCTGACGGTCTGAAGCCCACGGCGGAGACAACCTCCGCCGTTTCCAGCCAGAGTCTGGCGAGACGATCGCCAGACGCGACATGAACATGCGGTGGCTCGTTCCGTTCGTTACTGAAGAAGAAGAAACGATAGCCGTCGACGCTGAGAATGGTCGGCATGGTGGCCCGTGGCAAGGCGAAGAGGTCGCCTGTCATGGCACCTATGAGGGAGTGCTCCGTAACCATTTTTTCGCCGGCGGGATCATCTGGCCGCACGTGGCCGCACGTGGCCGCACTGGCCCGCCACTCGAATCTCTCCACCCGAAACGCGACACCCGAGACCCGAAACTGCCTGCCGCTCGCGAGATCTCCGACGGCGATTCCGTGAACGGCAGGGAGTTTCGGGTTCCGGGTAGCGAGTGGCCAGTCGCACCAATCGCCCCGGTATATTGCGTAGTGCTCCTCTACACCCTCCCCCTCGGCCTCATCCCCTACGACACCGCCTGGGCGCTGCAGAAGCGCGCGGCGGCGGCGCGCATCAGTGGCGCCCTGCCGGAGGATCTGCTCCTGCTGGTGCAGCATCCGCCGGTCGTCACGCTGGGACGGAGCACCAAGCCCGGGCATCTGCTGGCCTCGGCCGAGTATCTGGAAGCCCAGGGCATCCAGGTGCGTGAGGTGGAGCGCGGCGGCGACGTGACCGTGCATGAGCCGGGGCAGCTGGTGGCGTACCCCATCATCGACCTCAAGCGCCACCGTAAAGACCTGCACTGGTACCTGCGGCAGGTGGAAGAGGTGATCATTGGCGCCCTCGCGCCGCACGGCCTGTCCTGCCACCGTGTGGAGGGGCTCACCGGGGTGTGGCACACCCGCGCCAACGACAGCCGGGTGAAGCTGGCCAGCATTGGCGTGCACGCGCGCGACTGGGTCACGTGGCACGGCGTGGCCCTCAACGTGGAAAACGACCTCGCCACCTTCGACCATACCGTGCCCTGCGGCATCGATGGCGTCGTCATGAGTACCGTGGCACGCGAGTGCGTGGCCTCCGGTTTGCACGCTCCATCGCTGGCGGCACTCGAACGTGATGTCGCGCACAGTGCCGCGCGCGTATTCGGCCTCGAGGCCGTGCCGTTTCCCTCGGCATATCAGTCCGTACTCGACGGGTAACGCGACGCACCCTGCCGGTCCGGCGAGTCTTTCCAGTCGCGACCTTCGGCGTTACTGTCACGCGGTGCTCACAGGCGGGGTAGTGCTTCCCGTATGAATGTCCGCTGTCGGTATCACGCCCGTGCACCGGCCTCCTCCCCACACCTCATTGCCTCCCATGCAGAGACGCGCTTCGTTCTCCTGGTCCGCGCTGGCCGCCACAGCCGCGCTGCTGGCCGCCTGCAACGGCGACGACGGGCCTCGCCCCCCGTCCACGCTCGCTGCCACCAGTGCCACGAGCCTCACCGGTATCGTCGGTGACGTCGTGAGCGACCCGCTTGCGGTCAAGGTCACCGACGACCGCGGCGCCGCGCTGGGCGGCATCGTGGTCACCTTTGCCGTCGCCGAAGGCGGCGGGTCCGTGACGCCGGCCGTGGACACGACCGACAACACCGGGGTCGCCAGCACCCGCTGGCGCCTGGGCGGCACCGCCGGCCAGCAGCGCGTGTCGGCCACGGTGACCGGCGTTACCACGCAGATCAACTTCATCGCCGCCGCGGCGGCGGGCGCCCCGGCCAACGTGGCCGTGCAGGCGGGGAACAACCAGAGTGCCACCGCCGGCACGGCGGTGTCCACGCCCCCGTCGGTCATCGTGCGCGACCGCTTCAACAACCCGGTCAACGCCACGTCGGTGTTCTTCTCCATCTCGGGGGGCGGCGGCTCGGTCACGGGCGCCGGCGCCACCACCAACGCCAGCGGGGTGGCCACGGTGGGGTCGTGGACCCTTGGCCCCAATGTGGGCACCAACACCCTCACGGCACTCGTGGTGGCCAACGGGGTCACCGCCAACCCCATCACCTTCACCGCCAACGGTACGGCGGGAACGGCCGCGGCCATCAGTGCGCAAACCAGCACCAGCATCACCGGCACGGTGGGTGGGCTGGTCACGCCGGTGCCCAGCATCCGCGTGCTCGATGCCAACGGCAACCCGGTGGCCGGGGTGAACGTGAACTTCACGGCCTCCACCGGCTCGACCGTGGTGGGCGGCGCCAAGACCACCAACCTGCAGGGTGTGGCATCGCCCGACGGCTGGCAGCTGGGCAGCACGGCGGCCACCTACACGCTGTCGGCCACGGTGGGCTCGCTCCCGCCGGTCGTGTTCTCGGCGGTGGCACGCGCCGGCGCGGCGGCGACCATGAGCATTCTGGCAGGCAACAACCAGTCGGCCACGGTGGGGCGCACGCTGCCCGTCGACCCGTCGGTGCGCATTACCGACGCCCTCGGCAACCCCATCGCCGGGCAGGAAGTGGTGTTCGAGGTCATCGACGGTGGTGGCTCGGCGGTGGCTCGCCGTCCCGTAACCGACGCCAACGGCACGGCCACGGTGGGCGCCTGGACGCTGGGCGAAACGCCGGGCACCAACACCCTGCGCGCGACGGCCACGGGCCTC
>NZ_JAJTHI010000066.1 GCF_021298855.1 Gemmatimonas sp. | reverse complement strand
GGCGACGTTCCCCGGCAAGCGCGGCAAGGACAAGGAGAGAGGGCGCGCCTTTCCGGACGTCCACCAGGAGTCATCGTAGATGAACTCTGTCCGCGGCGTTGCGCCGCCTCGCCATTCCCCCACCTTTTCGCCGTTCATCCACACGGCGAGCGCGCGCGTCTGTGCCCGCCGCTTGGTCATTCCCAACTCCCTCGCGGAGTGGGGATGGCCGCGTCCTGGGGGGGGGCCTGGGGATCATGAATGGTCAGCTGCACCCCGAGCGCTGTGAGCACGGAGAGCAGGTTGGTGAGCGTCACATCTCCCGGGGCCTGCTCGATTTTCCATACGCGCGGACGCGTCACGCCCAGTCGGTTCGCGAGATCTTGTTGGGTCATGCCCCGCGTTTTCCGCAGCGCGCGCAGGTACGCGCGGAGTTGCTCACCATTCGCGATTGGATAGTCAGCCATCGAAGAGTCCAAGTTGCGTTATTTAGATATATATGGGTGTCTTCATTTGAAATCAATAGATTTCTCTGTTTGATAGAAGCGCATGAGTTTCTATCAAACAAAGCAATGTATGGATAAACGACAAAGAAACCTAAAGATACATTTACAGGAAAGCAATCTTTAGGTTTCTATTCATCCCCTTCTATGACATCGCCGTCCGCCCAGCCTATGCCGGGGCCCCCTACATGTCTTGCATGCCTATCGACATGTCGTGGATAGGATTGGAGGAGAGCGTCTCGGTTGCCGAGCTCTGCGACACGCTTGATGCGCTGCGCCACGCGTATCCCCATCACCAGGCGCTCGGCTACTACCCCATGAGAGCCGAGGTGAATGCCAAGCATCTGATCCCCATCCGTTACCGAGCGATGCGTCGCATTGGACCGCCTCTGGCCGTGGACACTCACCTCCGTCATTGCCCGGATCGACGGGGCGATCCGAGTCGTCGTCGTTCGGTCGCACGCGCTTCTGACTCACCCACGCCTCGAGCAGCGTACCATTAACGGAACAGTGCTCGCGCGAGAGCAGGCGTGCCTGCTCCGCCGTGGCGACCATGCGCGCCAGAAACCGGCTCGCGATGTCCCCGTCGAGCAGGCGCTGCCGATTCCTCGTGACCGTGGTGGCGCGCCACGCCGACGCCTCCAGGTCGAGGCCGACGAACCACCGATACAGCAGCTTGTACTCGCGCGGCTCCACCAGCTGCCGCTCGCTCCGAATCGAGTAGAGCAGCTGGAGCAACAGCGCGCGGAGCCGCGGCTCCGGCGGAATCGACGGCCGCCCGGTCAGACTGGAGAGCGCCTCGAATTGCGGCGAGAGGTCGCGCAGGATCGGATCCCCCAAGCGGCGGATCGCTCGGAGCGGATGGTCGGCCGGCACCCGATCCTCGAGCAGCACCGTCGCAAACATCATCCCCTGCACGCGCTCGTCCCCTCGCATTGCTCCCCTCTGGCTCAAGTCGCGCCAGTATACAAGAACGCTGGCGTCACACCAGCGGCGACGCCAGCTTTTCAGCATCCTGCTAACGCCGCGGCTGCGCATTGAGTGACCAGTCGTACGGCGTATCCTCCCAGCGGAACTGCCCCGCCGACAGCAGCGCGCGCGCCGGCGGATCCGACACGTATCGCGCCCAGAAGCGCCCCACGCCGGCCAGCGTGCCGCCGAAATCGTCACGGTACCACGTGAAGATCGGCGACCCGTACACCACACCGTTGGCCACATCCACGCGATTCTTCGCAACGGTGGCGAGAAAGCGGCGCGCCTGGTCATCAAGCTGGGCCTCGAGTCGCGCGCCGGTGAACGCCTCGGTACGCAGTGGCGGACACCCCTTGGCGGCGCACACGAGCGCCACATGAATGCGCGCATCCCCGAACGTGGGCCGGATGATCCGGTGCTCCACATCGTCGAGCGTGAGGGTGCGCCCGGCGGCGCGCACCACCGGTTCCGCCCACGGGCTCTTGAGCGTCACCCCGAATCGCTTGTTGATGTTGCGAATCGAACGCTGCTCACCCCGGCTGTTGATGAGATGAATCGTGTAGGCGTTGTACACGTTGATCCAGTAGGCCAGCTGGTCGGCGCGCGGCCACGGCGAGGGATCGGTGGCCGCGAGCGCCTGCAGGTACGGCGCGAACGAAGCCGCGCGCGCGAAAGCCTCGTAGTCCACGAGTCCGTCCGCGGTCACGTGCGCCCGCAGCAACGCGTCGAAGGCCGCGTGGTCCATCACGGCCGGGGCGCGCTGGGCCGCGAGCCGCACGGGCGCGATCCCAGCGAATGACCACGTCGTGAACAGAAGTGCCAGCCACCCCACCCGACGCGCGAGCATCGGCGCGAACGACAGCGCCACCAGCAGCCCGCCCGCAATGGCGACACGCACGAAGGCCGCCTCGCGCGCGCCGTCCACGCCGGCCAGCAGCGCATCGGCGAAGGCCGTGTACACCGCGGTACCCGGCAGAATACCGAGCGCCGTGGACGCCACATACGCAAGTGGGCGCACCCCGGCCAGCCCCGCTCCGAAGTTGAGCGCGTTGAAGGGCACCAGCGGCAGCAGACGAAGACGCAGCATCCCGGTGAACGCCGCATTGCCGGCGAATCGGTCCAGCGAGGCCGCCCGCTTGCCGAGCAGCGTGCGCACCGCGTCACGCCCCAGACGCTGCGCCAGCATATACGCGCCGGTTGCCCCCAACGTGGCCGCCAGCCAGTTGGCACCGGTCCCCCACCACGGTCCGAACAGCGCGCCGCCGGCCAGCGTGAGCGGAGTCGCGGGCAGGCCGAGCGACGCCACCACGGCGTACACGAGCACGAACGCCGCCGGCGCCCACGGCACGACGCGCGCCTGTCGTATGGACTCGGCCAGGCGGGCCGGCTCCAGCGCGTCGAACACCCCCAACGCACGCGCGCCGGCCCACACGGCCACCAGAAGGCCGACGAACAGCAGCAGCTTCCCGCGCGGTGTCATGCGCTGGCCTCCGTGCGCGAGGCCCGCGGCAACGGCATGCGGGGCGAGGTGAACAGGGACACCGTGATGCCCGTCGCGAAGACGAGCGGAATGCCGTACATCGCCCACGGCCACGTATAGCCGCCCGCCTCACCGACCACCACGAAGCAGCCCACGCCCCACAGCATGCCGACCGCCATGCTGCTCCATGCGGCAGCCGTGGTGGCCCGCGACCAGTGGAATCCCGCCAGCAGCGCGAAGCTCAGCGCCACGATGGGAATGTTGGCGAGAATGAGGCGATCGAGAATCCGGTCCACCAGCAGCGTCCCGCCCAGCCAGCTCACCAGCGCCAGCAGCACGAGCAGCCCGCGCTGCGCCCGCACCGATTGCAGCCGTTCGCCACCGAAGTCGGCGGCCAGCATGGTGGCCATGGCGCTCCACACGCCCGCCAGCGTGGTGAGAGCGGCAGCAAAGAGCACAGCGAATCCCAGCCCGCGCAGGCCGGCCGGCAACCACCGCGCGATCATCGTGGGCACCGCCAGCTGCGCGTCGGTCAGCGCAGGCTCGATCACCCGCAGGTGCGCGGCAGCCAACACCACCACGCCGTACAGCAGGAACACCAGCAGCGCGCTCGCGCCGACGGCGCGGAATGCGATGCGTTCATTGCGCGCCGCGAAGATCTTCTGCCCGTACCACGGGGCGGCGATGTAGGTGAAGCAGGTGAGCACCACGAGCGTCATCACGAACCGCGTGGGCAGCGCGGGGTCGGCCCACTGCGCCACGGGGTTCACCACTCGCTGCTCCGCACGGAACACCATTGCCAGGCCGCCCGCGGCCGTGCTGGCCTCCTGCCCGTGCAGCAGCAGCAGCGGCAACAGAAGCACCGTGGCGAGGAACCCCACCACATCGGCTCGCACCACCGACACGAGACCACCCGGCAGCACGGCCGACAGGACGATCAGCGTCAGCACCGCGGCCAGCGCCGGCGTGGACAGCGCAGCCGGTGCCAGCGGACGAAAGAGCAGGGCCAACGATTTCACGTAGGTCGAGGTGAACCCGACCATGGCCAGCAGCAGCATCGCCGACGCCGTGCGCCCCACGGCGCGGCCGTAGCGCACGGTGAACAGCTCGGCCACCGATAACCGGTCGAACCGCTTCCAGGCGCGCGCCACCGTGAGCGTATAGAACGAGAGGCCCACGAGAAACACCGCCGGTAGCGCGAGGGCCATGGGCCCGGCGGCGTAGCCGGTGGCGGCAAAGGCCATCAGGGTGCTGGTGTTGAACTCGGTCATGACCAGCGTGGCCACCAGCGGCCCGAAGCCAAGGTCGCGCGACGCCACGGTGTAGTCGGCGGCTGAAGACGTCCCGCGCCACCCCACCGCCGCCAGGATGGCGAGGAGCAGCAGGAACGCCAGCGCATCGGAGAGGGTCAGGGGCATGCGCACCAGGGAAAGAAGAACGAGAGCCGCGCGCCGGGAACCATCCGGCGAGGTGGGGTCTTGCTGCCCACGACACGGACAGGTCGCCGCGGCGATGGCCTGCCCACCCTCACGACCGGCAAGACTCACTCCTCATGAATGGTTCCCCCTCGTTTCGCGCCAGGCACCGGTCGTCGCCGATGCGGGCGACGGTGCTCACCGGAGTGCTTGCCGCTGGCGCGCTCGTCGCCGCCCCGCACGTGGCAGCGGCACAGGACACGCGGCCATCGCGCCCGCAGCCCGACAGCGCGCAGCGCGACGCCCAGCGTGGCTCCCAACTCGACTCGGTGCGGGTGACCGCCGTGCGTCCGCGGCCGCTGCTCACGCGGGAGCGGGCCACCACGGGCGGGTCCATCGAAGCCGCCGAAGTGCGCGCGCTGCCCACCGATGCGCGCGATCCCATTGCCCTGCTCTACAACGTGCCGGGCATTGCCCCCGCCACGGGCTTCTTCGGCGATGCCCCCCGGCTCTCCTTCAACGGGGGCAACGCGCTCTATGCGCAGTACCTGCTCGATGGCCTCGACAACAACGAGGGATTCCTCGGCGGGCCGCGCGTGGAGGTCCCGCTGGGGGCCATCGCCCGCATGGACGCGCTCGTGAACGGCTACGGCGTGGACGTCGGGCGCACACCGGATGGCGTGGTGAACATGACCACCGCGCCCGGCACCGCACGCCCCAGCGGCGATCTCTTCGTGTATCAGCGGCCCGGCCGTCCGCTCGACGCGCGCATTCCCCGCACCTTCGGCACGGCCCCCGAAGCGCTCGACCGCCGGCAGGAAGGCTTCGAACGGCTCCAGCTCGGCGGGTCGTTGCGCGGGGCCGTGCGCCCCGGCCGCACCTTCGGCGCAGTCGCCATGGAGTACTCGCAGGAACAGGAAGACCGCATCGGCTCCACGGCGCTCGCCACCTTCCTCGGCACCGAAACGCGTCAGACCGTGAAGGGATACGGTCGCCTCGATCACGGGTGGTCGCCCACGCAGACCACCACGCTGCGACTCGCCGGCAGCGCCGTGGACCGCGCCGGCAATGGCAGCGGCGTCCTCACGCCCGAAGCCGACATCACCACCCGACGCATCGGCTCACTCAGTGCCCTCACGCACCGCAGCACCGCCCAGACGGGGCGCTGGAGCAATACGCTGTCCGCGCAGTTCGGAACCTATCACTGGTACTTCCCGCCGGCACGCAGCGACTTCGCCACCCCGCAGGTCACGGTGCTCGCCCCCAATCTGGCTGTGCAGGCCATCGTGGGGTCGAGCAATTTCGTCTTCGACCTTACCGAGCGTCAGCTGCAGCTCCGCGAACTCATCGAAACGGAGCTGAGCAGCACGCACCGCCTGCGCGTCGGCGCCGACGTCATTCACGGCCGCTTCCGCCTCGCCGCCGCGAGCACGAATCCGTTGGGCAGCTACGTCGTCTTCAACGATGGTAACATCGGGGTGCCCACCGACCGACCGCTCTCCATTCGCGACATCCCGGCCAACGCGCGCGTGCAATCGTACACCATCGACGCGCGCCCTCAGCAGGTGAACCTCTCGCAGACGCTCTACGCGACGTTCGTGGAAGACGTGTGGCACCCGACGCCGCAGCTCACCCTTGTCACGGGGCTACGCTGGGACTACGACGATCTCACCTCCCGCGGCGAGAGCACGCCGGATCTCGACAATGTGCAGCCGCGCGTGTCACTGGTGTGGGCGCGCGACGCGCGGACCGTGCTGCGCGGCAGCGTCGGTCGCTACGCCGGTCGCTTCCCGTATGCCATCTACTCCGATGCCGTCCAGCTGGGGGCCACCGGCAACGCCGTGCTCACCTACGAGGGTACGTCGGCACCGACCTTCCGCAACGGTCGCCGTCCCGCCGACGTCGGCGCCGGCGAACTGCAGTCGGTACCGCGCGAACTGTTCCGCACCTTCGCGCTGGGGCTCGAACAGCCCATCGCCTGGCAGGCCACGCTGGGCCAGCAGCGCCAGTTCGGCGCCCGCTGGAGCGTGACCACCGATCTCGTGGTGAGCGAGACGCGCAACTTGCCGTGGATGGCCGATCTCAATCCCCTCGCCGCCCGCCTCACGCCCGCAGACACGCTACCCCGCCCCTGCACCAGCAGCGTCTCCTGCCCCGGCGACGCCAGCCGCCTGCGCAATCCGGTGACCACCGGCGTGCGCCGTGAAAGCACCGCGCAGTCGGGGGGACGCGCGCAGTATGCCGCGCTCTACGTGGCCGTGCGTCGCGCCATGGGCGACCGCTGGGCACTGGATGCGAACTGGGTGTGGTCACAGGCCCGCAACAACACGGAAGACATCAACTTCTCCGCCACGCAGGCCAACTGCTTCGACACCGATCGACGCGACGCGGTGACCGGTGCCGCCTGTACCAGCGACGAGTGGGCCGACGCCAACAATGATCGCCGGCATCGGCTCACGGTTCGCAGTGTGTCGCGACTCGCCGCCTGGCTCGACGCCAGCCTCATTGCCGACGCTCAGACCGGTGTCCCCGTGAACCGCCTGGCCGGCCGCGTGAACGCCGATGGCAGCATCGCCCGCTACGACCTGCTGGGGAGCGGCCCCATTCGGGGCAATGCCTTCATCGGCAACGCCGATCGTTTTCCGGGGGTGGCCCGCAATGCCGAGCGCCTGCCGGGCTCGCTCACGCTGGCGGCCAGTCTCGTAGCCCGTCCGCTGCGACAGCGGGCACCCGGGCTCGAAGTCCGCCTCGACGGCTTCAACCTCCTCAACAGCACCATCTGGGGCGGCTACGCCAATGGCATCGGCGGCGGGGGCAGCCGCACTCAGTTCGGTGCGGCGGGGGATCCGCTCATCCTGTTCGGCGCGGCGCCACCGCGTCAGTTTCAGCTGTCGCTGCGCTACGCCTTCGGCAAGTGACCGCTGCGTCTCGTCTCCGCCACCGACGGCATGCGCCCCGAGCGTACCCATGATCGATGAACCGTTCCGCCGCAGGTTTGCGGGTGTGGCCGCGGCGCCGGTGGCGCGGATGGCGCGCAGTGGTATCACCCCGGATGCGCTCACCTGGACCGGATTCGGGGTGGCGCTGGTTGCCGCGTGGCTGGTGGCGCGAGGCCAACCGCTCCTGGGTATCACCGTCTGGCTCGTGAGCCGCATCATCGACGGCGTGGACGGGTTGCTCGCGCGAGAGGCCAACCGGACCACGCTCTACGGCGGCTATCTCGACATCACACTCGATATGGGCGCGTACTCGGCCATGGCCGTGGGCTTCGCCGCGAGCATGCCGGAGCTTCAGGGACGCTGGGGGCTCGTGCTGGTCGGCTACGTCCTGGCCATCACCACCACGTTGGCCCTCTCCTCGTTGGCCGAGCGCGCCGACCGACAGCTCGGTGGCAATCGGTCACTGCAGTTCACCCCCGGCCTCGCCGAGGCGGGGGAAACCACGGCGGTGTACGTGGCGATCGCCGTCCTGCCCGTGTGTGCCCGCTGGATTCTCGATCTGTACATCGTGCTGCTTGCGCTCACCGCCATTCAGCGTACCGTGCTCGCCAAACGCCTCCTTCGCTCATGACCCCAACCGACACGCCACCACCACCAGACGATTTCGAGCGCGTGGCGCTGCCCGTCGTCGCAGACGTCATGCGCTTCGCCCTGTCGCTCACCCGTGAGCGCGCGGAGGCGGAGGATCTGGTGCAGGATACCTACCTCGCGGCGCGACGGTACTGGCAGCAGTTCCGAACCGGCAGTGATGTACGCGCGTGGCTGTTCACGATCGCGCGGCATCGGTACTACCGCGTGAGCGAGCGCGCCGAACGACAGGTGGCCGTGGACGATGCGGGACTCGAGTCGCTGGCCGCCGCGTCCATCGAGCATGCGGCATTGCCATCCCTGACGGCCGAACTCGAACGGGGCGAAATGCGGGACGCCATTCGGCGCGCGATGCAGGCCTTGCCGACGGTGTATCGCGAAGTGGCCGTGCTGGTGGACTGGCACGATCAGTCGTACGAGACCGTCGCGGGCATCCTCGGTGTGCCCATCGGGACCGTCCGCTCGCGCCTCTTTCGTGCCCGTCGCCTACTGCAGGAGGCGCTGCAGGCCCATGCCCAGGATTCCGGCCTCGTTGGTCCACGTTCCCTCGGCGAGGAGCGCCGCTCATGAAGCCCGACGAATCAATGCGTGAAACGGCATCGATGCTCGACTGCGAGTCGGTGATGCGTCAGCTGTGGGACTACCTCGACCGCCAGCTCACCTCCGACACCCTGATGGCCATCGCACGCCACCTCGATGACTGCAGCCGATGCCGTCCGCACGCCGACTATCGCCGCGCGTTCGAGACCGCCGTGGCCGGGGCCCGCGTGGACGCCGGCGACACGAGCGCGCTGAGTGACCGCATCAGGCTGGCGCTGCGCACCGCCGACGACGGCGCGGCGTGATGCATATGGCCGCTCCGGCCCCAGACGACTGGCCGTCGTCCGTCGCCCTGCCGCCCTACGACGAGCACAACGCGCGCCTGGTCGCCAACGTCGCCCCGCGCGACTGGCGCGATCCGGTGGCCCGCGACCGCTACCATCTCGTGATCGTCGGCGCCGGCACCGCCGGTCTCGTCACGGCGGCGGTGGCAGCGGCGCTGGGCGCGCGTGTGGCCCTCGTCGAGCGACACCTCTTCGGTGGCGACTGCCTCAACGTAGGGTGCGTGCCGTCCAAGGCGATCATCGGCGCGGCGCGCGCGTGGCATCACGCGCGGCGGGCGGCGGCGGAGTTCGGTGGTCCCGTCTTGAGTGGTGACGGTGACGTCGGTGCGGTCATGGCCCGCCTGCGCCGACTACGGGCCGACATCAGCCCGGTGGACAGCGTGGAGCGCTATCGGTCGCTCGGGGTGGACGTCTTCCTGGGCAGCGCGACCTTCACCGGCCCGGAGATGGTCGACGTGAACGGGCAGTCGCTGCGATTCCGTCGCGCCGTGATCGCCACCGGCGCGCGCGCCGCCGTCCCTGCCATCCCCGGGCTGGCGGACACGCCGTTCGATACCAACGAAACGCTCTTCACGCTCACCGCGCGTCCGGAGCACCTCCTCGTCATCGGTGGCGGCCCCATCGGCGTGGAGATGGCGCAGGCCTTTGCCCGCTTCGGCAGCCGTGTCACCATCGTGCACAGCGGCGCGCGGGTGCTGCCGCGTGACGACGACGATGCCGCCGCCGTGGTGGCGGCGTCGCTGGCGGCCGATGGCGTCCGCGTGGTGAGCGGAGCCCGGCTCACCGCCGTGTCACACCGCCCCGAGCACGGCTCGGCAGGACGCTTCACGATTGCGGCCGAGGGGAATGGTGAGCCGCTCCACCTCGAGGGCGACCGACTGCTCGTGGCCGCCGGCCGCACGCCGAATGTGGACGGGCTCGGACTCGAGACGGCCGGCATCGCCGCGACGCCGCGCGGCGTGACCGTGGATGCGCGGTTGCGCACCTCCAACCGGCGCGTGTTCGCCATTGGCGACGTCGCCGGCCCGCAGCAGTTCACGCACGTCGCCGACGCACATGCGCGGCTCGTCGTGGCCAATGCGCTCTTCTTCGGCATCGGCGGCGGACGCGCCGACCGGCTCGTGGTGCCGCGCGTGACGTACACCGACCCCGAGGTGGCCCACGTCGGGCACACGGCCGACGAGGCCCTGCAGGCCGGCGTGGCCATCGAGACCATCCGGGTGGATCTCGCGCACAACGACCGGGCGCTGCTCGACGGCGCGAACGACGGGTTCCTCAAGGTGCACCTGGCGGCCGGCACCGACCGCATCGTGGGCGCCACCCTGGTGGCGAGTCATGCGGGTGAGATGATTGGCGAGATGGCCGTCGCCATGACCAATCGCATCGGGCTCGGTGGCGTGGGACGCACCATTCACGCGTACCCCACGCAGGCCGAAGTCTTTCGGCGCGCCGCCGACGCGTGGCGGCGCACGCGCTTCACCCCGCGCGCGCGCCGCCTGATGGACTACTGGTTTCGCGCGTTCCGCTGAGCGGCGCGTCGTCAGAGGGTGGCGTTCACCGCTGCGCTCTGCTCGGCAACCCACGCCTCGAGCCGTGCCACCGGCATGGCGCCCACCGTGCGCGCGACCTCTTCGCCATCGCGAAAGAGAATCAGCGTGGGAATGGAGCGCACGCCGTGGCGTTGCGCCGTGAGCGGGTTCTCGTCCACGTTGAGCTTGGCCACGGTGAGCGCGTCGTGGTGGGTGGCCGCGAACGCGTCCACCACGGGCCCAAGGGCTCGGCAGGGGCCGCACCATGGCGCCCAGAAGTCGACGAGCGCCAACGGGTGCGTCGCGGTGAGGTCGTGCGTGAACGTCTGATCGGTGGTGGTGATGGGCTGCGACATGCGGGCCTCGCAAAGAGTGTGGTGACGTCTCCGCAGCCGTGCGGAGGCGGACTGCCCGCAGCAAGCCCCTGCCCCGCCCCCGAGTTCCCGTGCATCGTGGGGCGCCACCAATCGCAATGGGCTGCGATGCCGGCGCCGACGACGGCCGACTGGAGATCGGGAAATGCAAAGCGGCGCCCCGACCGAGTCAGGGCGCCGCTTTGGTTCTGGTGCAGCGGCTTGGGACGGAATCGAACCGCCGACACGCGGATTCTCAGGTCCGGTGCCACTTGGGTGCACAGAGGCGTTCGCCAGAGAAGGAGCCCCCGCTTGGGACTGCAGGGTCCCTCAGTGGAGCGACCACAGTCCCTCAGTCGCAGCGTGCTGTTGTCGCATCGGAGATGGTTGGCTACGGCAGTTCCAATGATTCGCCCGATTCCAGCTGCTCGATCAGATCCAGCAGTCCAGCAGCCTCCCACCACCGGTTGCGCTGGCCGCTCGACAGCGGGATCAGCACACCGGCGGCGGTGAGCTGCTCGATGGCTTCGTACACGCGGCTCTTCGAGCGATGCGTCACCGCCGTGGCGACTGGTGCGGAGATCATGGGGTGCGCCGGCAGATGGTCGATGATCGCCCACGCCGCGGCATCGGCGCGTGGCCCCGCGTGTTGCGCCCGAAGCTTCGTGCGCCACGCCTCCTGCAGCAGGCGCACCTGCGCGATGTACGCACGGGCGAGGCGAGACGCGCGACGGGTGGCCATGGCAAAGTGCTCGATCCAGGCGCGCACGCCGTCATCGCCGTCATTCCGGAAGCGCGTGAGCCCGTCGATGTATTGCTCTCGGGCGCCGGCGAACACGACACTGATCGGTGGCACGAACTCGCGGGCAATACCGCGCCGCCTGAACACGACGTGCACGAGCGCGCGCCCCGTTCTGCCATTGCCATCGTCGAACGGATGAATCGTCTCGAACTGCGCGTGCACGAGCGCTGCCTGCACGACTGGTGAGAAGAGGTCCGTATTGATCGTCTGACACAGGTCGCGCAGGAGCGGCGCCACCATGTCGGGCGACGGCGGGACGAAAGCCGCGCCGCACGGGGTGTAGTTGTTGCCGCCGATCCAGTTCTGCGAATCGCGAAAGCGCCCGGCGATGTGCTGGTGTGCCGTGCGCTCGAGCAGACGACGGTGGATCGCGAGGATCCCGTCTTCGTCGAAGTGCGCGCGCTCCGCGGCGCTTTCGACGGCCAGCACCATCGCGTCGATGTTGGCCAGCACTTCCCGCGCTGTGGCGCCAGGCGCCGGGCCAGATTCCGCCTTGGCCTCGGCGCGCGCGAGGTCGCGGACGCCCAACTGCAGCCCTTCGACCTTCGATGACGCGATGGACTCCGTGCGCAAGAGCAGCCGCGCCAGCGGGGAGAGCGCGGGGCCACCTTCAGTGTTCAGTGCGATCAACGCCTGCTCGGCTTCCGACACCAATGCGGCGAGCGCGCCGTCGAGACGGATCTCGAGGGCGCCCAGTCGCTCCGGTACGTGCACCTCGTACCGGCAGGCGCGCCGGTGGCGAGGCGGGGCATCACGGGTCCCGTCGGATTGCCAGATGCGTGATTCGTATCGTCCGGGCATCGGGTGGGGGAAGTGCAACTTGGCAAGTTTTATAGTTTCATTTGTAAGCTAAGTGAAACTATAGATGCTCGCTATTCCCAGATTGTCCGCCCGAATACACTCCCCAGAACGCAAAACGGCGCCCCGACCGAGTCAGGGCGCCGCTTGGACTTGGGCAGTGGCGAGGGACGGAATCGAACCGCGGACACGCGGATTTTCAGGTCCTGTGCCAGTTGGGCGGACAAAGACGTACTTCAGAGGAGAATGCCCGGCTTGGGACCGCGGGGTCCCTCAGTGGAGCGACCACAGTCCCTCAGTCTCACGGAGGGTGCCGACTTGACCCGTTCAGACGTTCGAGACCGCTGTCGCCCCTATTCTGAACTTCTCGCACTGAGCCCGCACACCTTGCCGG
>NZ_JAJTHI010000048.1 GCF_021298855.1 Gemmatimonas sp. | reverse complement strand
GTCCTGCTCGCGCGCGGAGGCCAGTCGGAGCTCGGTGGCGGCGAGGAACAGGATGCTCCACGTGAGCATCAGCCAGATGTGCTCCAGCAGGCACGGGAGGAAGCACCCCAGATCGAAGAGTCCCTCGTCTTCCGGTCGCCATGGGTGGCTCACCACGCGGTACGACGGATACCACACCGTGCCGGCCAGGGTTGCACCGAGGAGCGCGAGCCCAACGAACCGGTGCGGGTGGCTGCGCACGCTCGGCAGCCGCTGCAAGGGGACCGCGAGGCCGCTGCTGACGAGAAACCCGAGCGTGACGCGCACGACCCGGAACGGCATGGTCGCGAGAATCGCGTCGCCACCTTGCTCCTCGGCCGCCAGGGCGCTGACGAGCGCGCCCGTGAAGTACAGCAACCACCCGGCTCCCTGTGCCTTCCAGAACCAGGGGAATGACCACGGGGGCGGAAGGCGTCGGGCGTGGCGATCGGTCATGATGCGTTGGAGTATGCCGCGCGGCCCTGACCAGCGGCAGTACACGTCGCCAAGCGGCAACCGGTGACGATGACCGGCAGTTTCGTGCGGTGAGCGGTGCGTAGCCGCGTCGGAACGGTGGCCGCAGCACGGCATTGCACGGCCCCGTTGGCCAGAGCATTCGGTCCGCGCGAGGCAATCCGTCCGATCATGCCCTGCCTGCAGCCCGTCAGGTCACTTCCACGCTACTCGGGAGTGCTGGCCTGCACCGTCGCCGTGGTCGATCGCGGCTCGCAGCGCCGGCCATTGGGAAACACATCGGTGTAGCACACCGGCCGCGTGGGCGTCGATCGCGGAATCACGATCTCCCCGGTTATCGGGGCGGCAGCGGCGGCAGCGGCTGGTTGGGCGTGCTGGGCTGACGGGGCGCCGTCTCATCTCGGGCACGCTCCCGCGGCATGGCCTGTGTGGCGCGGCGCACCACCCGCAGGATGCCGCTGGACACCGCGCGCAGCCGTTCGCCGGCGGGCGTGGCCTCGAGGACGGTTTCGACGGCGTCGCCGAGCTGCTCGGCGGCGAGGCGATCGGCGTCGGCATTGGCGTCGTGCCAGTCCGGCGGGAGCAGATCGCGCAGGGACCACTGCACCTCGCTTTCGCACGAGGTGACGGGTGCCGTACCCGTCTTGAAGTACTCACGACGGGAGGGGCCGCACCAATCGCTGGCCAGCTTCCCGGTGCCGATGTCCACCTGGCGCGTCTCGATGCCCGGGGGCGGCGCCCAGGCGGCGTCGTGGGCGGGGCTGTGCCAACCCTCGCGCAGGAAGCGGGCCCATGTCGGCGTCGCCAGGCGACCGCCGCTGGCGTTCCACCCCAACGGCTGCGGGCGGTCGGCTCCGAACCACACGCCGGCCACCAGCGTGGGGGTATAGCCAACGAACCACACGTCGGCTCCGTCGTTCGTCGTGCCCGTCTTCCCGGCAATGGGCCCCTCGAGGCCGGCTTCACGCACGGGGCGTCCGGTGCCGCGGTCGACCACCGTCTGCAGCAGTGAGGTGACGAGGAAGGCCTCGGTGGGCGAGAGAACCTGCACCGGCGGCGGGGACGTGCGCTGCCAGAGCACGACGCCGAACGGATCCTCGATGCGTTCGACGAGGAACGGCGCCACGCGCGCGCCGCCATTGGCGAAGGGCGCGTAGGCACTCGTGAGCTCGAGTGGTGTCACCGATGCCGCGCCGAGCGCCAGCGCTGGCACGAGCGGCAGGTCGCTGCGGATGCCCTGGGCCGCGGCTTGTGCGGCGATGCGCGAAATGCCGACCTCGCGGCTCACGCGCACGGTGGCCGTATTGGCCGAGCGCCGGAGGGCCTCACGCAGCGTAATGCGGCCCGCGTACTCGTGCCCGTAATTGGCGGGACGCCAGACATCGTTGCCCGCCTGGATTTCGACCGGCGCATCCTCCACCATGCTGGCGGCGGTGAATCCCTGCTGCAGCGCAGCGGCATACACGAACGGCTTGAAGGTGGAGCCCGGCTGCCGCTGGGCACGCAGCGCCCGGTTGAATCCCTTGCGTTCGACCCGGCGCCCGCCGACGATGGCGCGAATGGCACCGGTGGCTGGGTCGAGCGCGACGAGCGCGCCCTGCGTGCGGTTGGCCCCGCGCACGTTGAATCCGCCCCATTCCCGATCGTTGTCGATGGCGGCGGCACCGGCGGCGACGGCCCGTTCGGCCGCGAGCTGGGCGCGCCGATCGACCGTTGTCCACACCCGCAGCTGGGCATCGTTGAGGGCGCGCGGAATCACCCCCACGGCGCGCAACGAGTCGAGGACCACACGCGCGGCCTCAACCGCCCACGAATCCGCGGCGCGCGCCGGCACGAATTCCTTTTTTGCCAGCGTGAGCGGTGCGCGGCGTGCATGCGCCAGCTCGTCCGCTCCGGCGATGCCCTCGCGGGCCAGCACGTCGAACACCACGGCACGCCGCGCCAGCGCGCGCCGCCGGCTGTTGCGCGGCGTGTAGCTGGTGGGCGCCTTGGGCAGTCCCGCCAGCAGCGCCGCTTCCGCCAGCGTCACGGCGCCAATGCGCTTGCCGAAGAGATCGCGACTGGCCGCTTCCACCCCGTACACGCCGTTGCCCAGATAGATGGCGTTGAGGTAGCGCTCGAGGATCTCGTCCTTGGTGAGCGCCTGCTCCAGCAACGTGGCATAGCGCCATTCGAGGAACTTGCGGGCGTAGCTGCGTTCGGCGGCGCGGTTGCCGAGGAAGACGTTGCGCGCGAGCTGCATGGTGATGGTGCTGGCCCCCTCGCGCACGCCCCCGGCCCGCAGGTTGCTCACCATGGCGCGCCCCACGCCATACCAGTCCACACCATGATGGGCACGAAACCGGCGATCCTCCACCGCGATGAACGCCGCGGTGACATGTGACGGCACACTGGCCAGCGGGACGTTGACCCGGCGCACCGGGGAGAGTGCACTCACGAACGCGCTGTCGCGCGCCAGCAGGGCACCGCCTTCGGTCGGGCGCCACGCGCGCAGCTGTGCCGGCGTGGGACACTGCTCCCATCCGCACGACCACCACCAGGAGGTCGTGGCCACCCCCCCCACGACGGCGAGCACGGCCGTGTACCAGGCGAGGCGGATGAGGCGCGGGCGCACGGCCTCCCAGTGCCCCCGCCACCCCGCGGTGCGCGCGGGCACCCCCGCATCGCCAGCACCAGTCACCGGCGCGGAGACCGACTCGTTAGGTTGCTCGCTCATCGCCTCACCGGTCTCCGCACCTGCCGCACGCTTGTCATGGTCAGCCCGTCTCCCGTTCCCCGCACCGTTCGTATCGTCCACATACTGACACGCCGTGGCGCGGCCGTGGTTGCCGCGGCGGTGGTTGCCGCGGCCGGGCTGGCGCCGACCCTGGCGTCGGCTCATCCCCTCCTACGGACCCACCCCCCACAAAGTGCCACGCCGCCGGCGACGCGCGTGCCCAACGAGCTCGGCCGGTTCCCCATCGTGGAGTGGCATCAGGTGGTGGAGAAGGACGGCACCTACAAGGTGTCGCGCGAGCGGTTCCGGGCGGAGCTGGCCGAGTTGCACCGGCGCGGCTACGTGCCGGTGAACCTGTCGGAGATCCTGGACAAGACACTGGATGTGCCCGCCGGAAAGACGCCGGTCCTGTTCACCTTCGACGACGCCTCACCGAGTCAGTTCCGGTACCTCGAGCGCAATGGCCAGCTGGTGGTGGACCCGACCAGCGCGGTGGGCATCCTGCTCGACTTCATTCGCACCCATCCCGACTGGAAGCCCAAGGGACTGTTCTGCATGCTGCCCGCGGCGGAGGCAGGGCACGCCTTCTTCGGCGAAAAGGGGATTCAGGGGCAGCAGTCGGCGTGGCGCCTCAAGAAAGTGCAGTTCCTCCATCAGCAGGGCTTCGAACTGTGCAACCACACGCTCTGGCACGCGAAGCTCAGCAAGTACAGCGACGCGGTGGTCCAGGAGCAGCTGGCGCGCGGCGTGCTGGCGATCGACAGTGCGGTGCCCGGCTACAAGGTACGCGGCATGGCGCTGCCCTACGGGCTGTGGCCGAAGAATCGGGCACTGACGCTGAAGGGCTCGTGGTATGACACGAAGGCGAAGCGTACGGTGTCGTACGCCCACGAGGCGGTGTTCGAGGTGGCTGGGGGTCCGGCCCGCAGCCCGTTCGACCCCCTCTTCGATCCCCGCGCGCTGCCGCGCGTCCCACTGCAGGGCGGGACCAGCCTCACGACCACCTTGAACGAGATGGACAAGGTGGGGGGCAAGTGGGCGCGGTTCGTGTCGGATGGGAATCCGAAGACGATTGCGAAGCCCTAGCCCCGCAGGCGCTCACAGTCATCCCAGCGATCCACCGCGCGGCGCAGGTGCGGAATGACGATGCTGCCGCCCACGATGAGTCCGATGCTGAGCGTCTCGAACATCTCATCGCGCGTCACGCCTTCTTCGGCGCAGCGCACGACGTGGTAGGTGATGCAGTCGTCGCAGCGCAGCACGAGCGAGGCCACGAGGCCGAGCAGTTCCTTGGTCTTCACGTCGAGCGCGCCGCCTTCGTAGGCGCGGCCGTCGAGATTGAAGAACCGGTTGATGACGAGATTGTTCTCGCCGAGGATGCGGGTGTTCATGCGCTCGCGGAACTGCCGGAACTCGGTGAGGGCGGCGCTTTCCCCCGGGGGGGCCGGGCGCGCGGCGGCGTGATCGTGCGGCGGGCCGCCGGTGGTGGGCTCGGTCATCGGCTGCTCAGAATTGATAGTTGCGCAACGTGTTGAGCGCGGTCTCGAGTGCGGCTCGCTGTTGGGCGTTGGGCGAGTTGTTCCACAGCTCCTCGTAGGCCCCGATGGCCAGCGCGAGCGCTTCCCGGTCGTGCTCGGCCGCCGCCAGCGAGGCGGCGTTGTCGGCGAGCGCCGCCTTGGCCAGCATGTCATCGGGGAACCGCTGCGTGACCTGCACCCAGCGAATGGTGCGGTCGCGCTGGTTGCCTTCGGTGAGTGCCCACATGTGCCAGGCCCCGCGATTGTCGGGGTCGGCGGCCAGGGCGCGCGAGGCCAGTTCCCCCACGACCTCGGGGCCGCGCCCCGAGAGCCAATAGGCGTTGGCAAGAATGACGAGGGCGCGCGCGTTGTTGGGCTGGTGGTCGACCACCCGTTCATAGAGCGGGCCGGCCACCTCCGGCATGTGCAGCCAGGGTTCGGCGGCGGCCACGAGCGCATCGGGGGTGGCCCCCTCGCGCACATGGTGGAGCCGTTCCATGAGGGCACCCACGTTGCCGGAGGCCTCGTAGGCGTTGACGGCCTCGGCGAGTGCGGCGGGAAGGTCGAGGAGAGGGGCTATCATGGTACAAACGTAGAGAGGGGCGGAATGGGGCCGATCGGGGCTGCCGATACAACTCCGCATCGGGCCAAAGGGTTGCGCGATTGCCCCTGCCTCGTAATACTCACAGGAACTCGAAGGACATCCCGACGCTGCCGCGCCCGAATGACGCGTTGTGGCCGAGTCGGTCAGCGGAGCCCTGCGTGGTGCTCCGATCGGCGATCTTCGAGAGACACCGGAGTCACCACTCCGCGCGTTCCCCCCAGCGGTACCGGCGTCGCTACGCACGCATCCCCGTGCGCCAGTTGCCGCCGGCAGTGCGACGGCAGCACATCCGTCCCCCAGCAGCCCGCATCATTCTGCGCTTCCGCGCTCCACGAGCCCCACACCGGGTTTGTCCTTCAGGCCCCTCCTGGCGTCGCCAATCATGACGCATGGGGAGCCGTGCTCCGTTCGTTCGAACGCGAGCACCCAGTACCACTCGCAGTAGTCGAATGACCGAACCGAAACGCCCTGCTCGCCGCCCGCGCACGCGGACGACTCCGGAAGTCGCCGGAGACGACAATCCCTACCTCGACGCGCCCAAGCCGCGCTCGAAGAGCACCAAGGCGGCCGCAGCCGCCCCCGCCGACGTCGAGGTGCCCAGCGCCGATGCGGCCAAGCCGCGCCGTCCGCGCACCCCGCGGCGGAAGGCCGACGAGGTTGGCGGCAGCGCCGCCCCGGCCGGCTTCGTTGGGCCGGTGTCATCGCCGCCGAACATGTGGCCACCACGACCTGAACCCATGCCGCCGCTCATGCGGGCACGGCGAAGAGTGCGAGGGCGATACGCGTCGGTAGGCGATTGGGCATGGCGGGATTCTATCCCGCCGAGCGTTAGATCCCTGAACCCTCGGCAGCGAGCTCGTCGGTGCGCACGCGTGCCTGCGAAAGTTGGCTCCCAGCAGGAACGCTCTTCGTCAGCCATACGTTGCCGCCGATCGTTGAACCGCGTCCAACGGTGATGCGACCCAGGACC
>NZ_JAJTHI010000005.1 GCF_021298855.1 Gemmatimonas sp. | reverse complement strand
GGGCCCCCCATTCGCTGGCGACTAGAGCGTCAGGGCCACACCCGTTCCCATCCCGAACACGGTCGTTAAGCCTGATAGCGCCGATGGTACTCCGGGCGAGAGCTCGCGGGAGAGTAGGCCGTCGCCGGCACCCTTTCGAACACCCCGTCACTGTCCACCAGTGGCGGGGTGTTCGTGTTTCCGCTAGCCTTCCACCGCGCCACTCCTCCTCCCGCGCCCATCCGCATGACCAGAGCTGGGATCGTCACTGTCGCCGGTTTCCCCAACGCCGGTAAGTCCACGCTCCTCAACCGCCTCGTCGGCGAAAAACTCGCCATCACCTCGAGCAAACCACAAAGCACCAGGCACCGCATCGTCGGCATCAGAACCGAGGGCGAAGCCCAAATGGTCATCCTCGATACCCCGGGCCTCCTCGAGCCCAAGGACACCCTCCACAGCGCCATGCGCAACGCGGCCCTCGCCGCCGTGCGCGATGCCGATGTCCTCGTCCACGTCGTCGATGCCACCGCCCGCGTGCCCGAGTCCTTTCAGGCCGCCGCACAACTCGAGCACCCGCCGCGCGCCCACGTCGTGCTGGCGCTCAACAAGCTCGATCAGCTCTCCCGCCCACAACGCGAACAACTCGCCGCCGCGCACCCCGACGCGATCTTCCTCAGCGCCGCTACGGGAGAGGGGCTCGACGCACTCGTGGCTGCGGTCACCGCCGCGCTGCCCGTCAGTCCGTACCTCTACCCCGACGACGACATCTCCACACAGCCCGTGCGCTTCTTCTGCGCGGAGTTCGTGCGCGAGACCGCGCTCGAGCAGCTTGGCGACGAACTGCCCCACGCGCTCGCCTGCGAAATCGAGGAGTTCCGCGAAGGTTCGTCACCACTGTACATTCGTGCGGTCCTGCATGTCGAACGTGACAGCCAAAAGCGCATCGTGATCGGAGCAAACGGTCAGCAAATCAAGAAGCTGGGACGCAGCGCGCGAGAGAAGATCGAGCGCTTCGTCGGCGAACCCGTCTATCTCGATCTCTGGGTGAAAGTGCTGCCGAACTGGCGCAAGAACCGGAGCGCGGTGCTCCGCCTCGGCTACGGCGAACCGAACACGCGCGGGTGATGCGGCGATCCCGAACGCGTCGTGGCGTCCGCGGCGCACCAGCGGCGGAGTCCCCATCCTGGTCGCTACTCGGGGGGATCCTCCGCTGCGCCATGGCGACCGTGCTCCTGCTGGGCATGGCCGGCACCGAGGCCGCGGCCCAGAACGGCGGGCTGTTTCTGCTGGTGCCCTTCGGCGCCCGTGCCGTGGGGCAGGGCGAGGCCGTGGTTGCCGATACCACCCTGGGGACCGAAGGCATGTGGTGGAATGCCGCGGCGCTGGCGCGTCTCAAGAAGAAGGAGGTGGCCATTCACCATTCCCAAACGGTGATCGCCACCAGTGACATGCTCACGTTCGCCTTTCCGTCGAAGGTCCTCGGCACGCTTGCTGCCTCGGCCTTCCTCGTGAACTATGGCGACCAGCAGGCGACCGATGCGCAAACGGGCACGCCCATTGGCACCATTACCAACCGCAACTACCAGCTGGCGCTTTCTTACGCGACCCCCGTCGGGGCGCGCTTCAATGCCGGACTGACGTACAAGTTCGTCATGCTGCGCTTCCAGTGCAGCGGCGTCTGTGGCGCCATCCCCATCATCAGTGGCTCCACCAGCGCGCTCGATCTTGGCGCACAATACGTATTGCCCACCCGCCTCCCGGTCACGGTCGCCGCCTCGGTGCGCAACCTCGGTCCGGCCCTGCAGGTCAGGGACGCGGAGCAGGCCGACCCCCTCCCGCGCGTCATTCAGGTGGGCGCACGAGTGCGCGTGCCCATCAAGGCGCTCGAACGCTCCAAGGCCACCCTCGATGCGACCACCGACCTGATCAGCGCGCCGGCGCTCGGGGGCGGTGCCGGCGGTATCGGTGTGGCGTTGGGGTACCGGGAGCAGGCATTCGTGCGCGCCGGGTACAAGGTGCAGCAGGGGCAGGGATCGGGGCCGTCGGTTGGCCTCGGCTTTCAGCGCGGCGGATTCGGCGTGGACATCGCCCGCCGCTTCGACGCCCTGTCGGCGCAGCTCGGCGAGCCACCGACCTACGTGTCGATCCGGGCGCGCTTCTGATGCAACGTGTGCGCGGATCCTGCGGCGCCCCCGGCGCACGACCATCCGGCATGGTGTACGGTCCCGGTCGGTCCAGCCTGCGACAGCGCACCCTGGCCGGCCTGTTCGCGGTGCTCCTGAAGGCAGGCAACCTGTGGGCGCAATCCGCCCAATCGGCGCCCCCGGTGACGCCGGTGACGCCGGTGGCATATGGCACCGAGGGGCAGGGCATGGTGGCGCTCCGGCGCCCCGTGACCCCGTTGGCCCTTCTCGCGCCCCGAAGCGACCAGGGCGTCGATACCGCTGGGGTGGCCGCTGGTGTCGTCGCAGGCGTTGGCCGCGTCATCGGGAGTCCAGCGGGGAGTTTGGGCGCACCCGCACTACTGCGTGCCGACCCTTCCAGGGGACCGGCCCCCTGGTGGGCTCCGGTTGCGTCCCTGGCCATCCCGGGATCCGGACAGTTCGCCTTGCGTCAGCAGCGGAGTGTGGCGTATCTGGTCGCCGAAGTGTTCCTGCTCGTGCAGTACGTCTCGGCACAGCGCGACGGCGATCGGGAACGGACTGCGTATCGGGAACTCGCGAAGAACGTGGCCCGCAAGCCATTCGGGGGCACCCAGCCCGGGACGTGGGACTACTATGAGCGTCTCGAGCAATTCCTCGAGAGTGGGGCGTATGATCGCATACCGGGCGGGGGGCTCGATCCGGAGCTCGACGCGAGCACATTCAACGGCGCACGCTGGCGCCTGGCCCGCGAGACCTTCTGGCGCAACCCCGACGTCGCACCGGCGGTCTCCAGCGCCGAGTATCAGCGCGCCCTCGATTTCTACCGGCGGACGGCGGTGGGTGAGGCGTTCCGCTGGAGCTGGTTCGATGCGACGCTCGAGCAGGACGTCTATGTCCAGACCATTCGCAGCGCGAACCGCAGCTATCAGCGCGCGGTAAACGTGCTGGGCGCGGTGGCCATGAACCACCTGGCCAGTCTCATCGACGGCTACGTGAGCGTGCGCATCCGTCGCTACGGGGGCGTGCAGGTGGCCGGGTTCACCCTCGATGGCCTGCAGGTGACCTACCAGCCGGCGCTCGGCGCGCCCGCGGGGAGTATGCAAACCGGGCTGCGCTTCACGCGCTGAGACGCACGGGGACCGTTCCGCCGTGGGCACCCGGAGGCATGCCGCCGGTCGAATGGGCAGGAAACGACGCACTTTGTGACGGTGGTCACGTCGTGCCGAAGCGCGGCGCATGATCGTCAGTGGAGTGCGCACGAGTCCGGCCGCGGTACCCGCCAGTGACCGCACCGTGCCTCCACCGTCCGTCCTGCTCTCGGCATGCAAACGGGCGATGTGGCCCCAGCCCCTCGACGATGACGCTCACCATCAACGATCAGAGCGCTGTTCAGCTGTCGGTGCGCCCCGTTTTGCCGGCATGGCTCACGTCGTGGTGGTCGACCTACGCTGGCGCCTGCCGCACGACGCATGACGCAGGCGACGTCATGGACATGGCCCTCAAGACCCGCCCACGCCTGATCGTGCTCGATGGCTGCGGCGTGCCGGCGTGGACGACGGAGGTGCTCGACGTCTGCCGCCGGCTGAAGCGCGATGGGTTCACGGGTATCGTCCCCGTGTTCGTGATCGTGCCATCCGAGGCGTTCGCGGCGGCCTTCGTGGCTGGTGCCGACGAGGTCGTGCGTGACGACGTGGAGTCGGACGAGGCGCTGGCGCGACTGGGGGCCATGCTGCGGCGCAGCGACCGCGATACCGATGTGCACCCGTCAACCCGGCTTCCCGGGGCCCGTGAAATCGAGGCCGAACTGGAGCGGCGGGTGCGGAGCGGGGACAAGTTCGCGGCCTGTTACGCCGACCTCGATCACTTCAAGGAGTTCAACGACCGGTACGGGTACCACCATGGCGACCAGGTCATCCGCCTGGTGGCCCGTATTCTCCACGACGTGGTCAAGGGGCTCTGTGGCGAGGACGGCTTCGTCGGGCACATCGGGGGGGACGACTTCCTGTACACCATCCCGCTGCCGGCCGTCCCCCGGGTTTGTGACGAAGTGGTGCACGTGTTTGACGAATTGATTCCATGGCAGTATTCCGACCAGGACCGTCGTGTAGGATATTTCTTCGGCAAGGATCGGCGTGGGCAGTTGCACCGGGTGCCGTTGATGACGCTCTCGGTGGGAGTGGTCACGAACCAGCGGCGTCACTTCACGCGCGGTATCGAGGTCAGCGAGTTGGCGACGGAAATGAAGAGTTATGCGAAGACGTTGCCCGGCTCCGTGTGGGCCGTGGACCGCCGACGGGATGAGCCGGCAACGGTCTCGGCAACCGGCGGTGGGCTCGGGCGTGAGCAGGTGGACCAGCGTTCGGCGGGAGGCGCGTCATGACAGTCTCATGTCCGGAGTGCCGGTCGGTTTTTCGCGTGGACCCGGCCAAAGTGCCGGCGACGGGCGTGCGCGCCCGGTGCTCGGTGTGCGGCGGCGTCATGGCGATCGCCGGTGGCACGCTGCCCGTGGCGGTGACGCCCTTGGGCGGCAGTTCCGGGGGGCCGGCCTTGAGCGGCGGCGTATCGCGGGCCACTCCGGCCGCGGTGACGGTGTCTGCTGCCGTATCCGGTGCAGCCTCCGCGCAGCCTGTACCGGCGGGAACGCCGCTGAGCGCGGCGCCTGCGGTTGCTCCCGGTCTGGCGCCGTCCACTGACACCCCGGCGGATGCGCCGACTGAAGCGCCGGCTGCGCCGACGCCACGGTACGCGGCCGCTGCTCGGCTCACCCCCGTTGCCTCCCGCACACCGGTCGCGGCGCGGGCTGTGGTGCCTACCCCCGGCGTGGGGCAGCCAGCGGCAGTCCCCCGTACCCCCACTCCGCACGCGTCGATGGCCCCAAGCCCCGACGCCGTGCCGGTGAGTTTCCCACTGGCTGGCATTCGCACGCCGGCCGCGTCTGCCACTCCCGTGCGATCGGCGGCAGCGGTTCCCGCGCCAGCTTTCCCCGGGGCCATCCCGACCCCCGCTTCCGTCCCCACGCCGGTGTCCGTGGGCGCAGGGACAGGGACGGTGGCAGGGGCGGCGCCGCGGGTGTCCACGGCCGCGCCGACGCCGGCGTGGCAGGCGCCGAGTGTCGCCGCGCCCACCCCGGCAGGCGGCCGCGCACCCATCAATCCGTTCCTGCGAGCCGATCCGTCCCAGCGAGCACGTCGGCTTGCCCGGGCCCTCGTCTCCGACCTCGTGGCGTACCATCCGCAGAAGCGGGAGGAAGGATTGCGGGACGGCACACTTCGCCAGCTCTTTCGCGAAGAGATCAAGAAGAGCTACGAGGAGTACGTCGAACAGGTGGGGCGTGAGCAGGCGGAAGCCGCTCCGCACTTCCAGGACGCGCTCAACGACATTCTCGCCGGTGGTCGCCGCCTGTTCTGAGCGGCAGGCATGGCGTGCCGGGGCGGCACGGCGACGATGCGGCCGCACCGCACTGTTCCGGGACTGCGGGACCCGATAGCTTTCCGCCATACAGCGTGGGTCACGCAACGGGCACATCTCGGGCCGCTTTCCCCCTGCGGAAGGCGGCCCGCGTCGTACATGGAGAACGGCATGCAGGACGGGGAACGGCTGAAGGTGCTGGCGCGGTCGGAAGAGCGCCTTGCGGACATGCGGAGGTATCTTTGACGTCGAATCGAAGCGATCGACGCTGAACGCCTACGAAGAGGAGATGGCGGACGCGGCGTTCTGGAATGATCAGGACCACGCGCGTGACATCGTGCAGCAGGTGAAGGTGCTCAAGGGCTGGGTGGAGCCGATGGATTCGCTCACCGCCCGCATCGAGAGTGCGCGCGAGCTCGACGAGCTGTTGGCGCTGGAACCCGATGAGAGCATGTACAAGGACCTCGATCAGGAGGTGCAGCGCATCCTCGCCGATCTCGAGGCGTTCGAGCTCAAGTCGCTGTTGCGTGGCAAAGACGACTTTCGCGACGCGCAGGTGGAGATCTCGGCGGGTGCCGGCGGGACGGAGGCGCAGGACTGGGCCAGCATGCTGCTGCGCCTCTATACGCGCTGGGCGGAACGCAAGGGATTCGAGATCGAAATGCTCGATCTCTCCGAGGGAGAAGAAGCCGGCATCAAGGGGGCGGTGCTCGAGATCAAGGGGCAGTACGCCTACGGATTCCTGCGCCCCGAATCCGGGGTGCATCGGCTCGTGCGCATCTCGCCATTCGACTCGCAGGCTCGCCGGCATACCAGTTTTGCCTCGGTCTTCGTGTACCCGGTGGTGAACGAGGAGATCAACATCGAGATCCGTGAGGAAGACCTGCGGATCGACGTGTACCGGGCCTCGGGGGCCGGCGGTCAGCACGTCAACAAGACCTCGTCGGCCGTGCGCATCACCCACGTGCCCACGGGCATCGTGTGCGCATCCCAGCAGGAGCGGTCACAGTTCAAGAACAAGGCCACGGCCATGAAGCAGCTCAAGAACCGCCTGTACCAGCTCGAAGCGGACAAGCAGGCGGCGGTCAAGGCGGCGTTCGATGCGAACAAGCAGGATGTGACGTTCGGCAGTCAGATTCGCAGCTATGTCTTCCAGCCCTACACGATGGTCAACGACCACCGCACCGAACTCAAGATCGCCGACGTGCAGAAGGTGATGGACGGCGACATCGACCCGTTCATACAGGCGTATCTGAAGGCCGAGAGCGAAAGTGGCGCCCAGGGCGGTGTGTCATGAGTGCGGACTCGACACCGGGGAGCGCCGAGTCGCAGGCCGACGGGGCGGCGGAGCCGCGGCAGGAGCTCAACTTTCTCATGCAGGCGCGCCGCGAGAAGCTCGAGCGGTTGCGTGCCGCCGGGGTGGAACCGTTCGGCTACTCCTTCGATCGCTCACATACGGCCACCGAAGCGGTAGCGGCGCTCGGTGACGCCGATGAGGGGCCGACGGTCACCGTCGCCGGCCGGCTGGTCTCCTGGCGCAGCCAGGGGAAGACGGCGTTTGCGCATCTGGCCGACATGGACGGACGCGTGCAGCTGTACTTCCGCCGCGACGAGATCGGCGACGAGGTGTTCGCCCAGCTGGCCGAGTACGATCTTGGTGACTGGGTCGGGGTGCGCGGGGCCATGATGCGCACGCGGACGGGGGAGGCCACCGTGAAGGTGAGCCACGTCGAGTTGCTCGCGAAGTCGCTCCGTCCCTTGCCGCTTGGCAAGGAGCAGATGGTGGACGGCACGCTTGTCCGCTATTCGGCCTTCAGCGACACCGAACAGCGGGCGCGTCAGCGCTACGCCGACCTCGCGGTGCATCCGGAGGTCCGGGCGCTCTTTCGCGCGCGCTCGGTGTTGACGCGGGCCATTCGATCCCACCTCGACGGGCTCGGGTATCTCGAAGTCGAAACGCCGGTACTGCAGCCGCTGTACGGCGGCGCCGCCGCCCGGCCGTTCATCACGCACCACAACACGCTCGACATGCCGCTGTATCTGCGCATCGCCGACGAGTTGTATCTCAAGCGCCTCATCGTGGGCGGCTTCGAGCGGGTGTACGAGATCGGCCATGACTTCCGCAACGAAGGCATCGACCGGACACACAATCCGGAATTCACGATGCTGGAGTTCTACGAGGCATTTGCCGATTACCGCACGATGATGTCGCGGGTGGAATCGCTGCTGGTGAATGCAGCCGACGCGGTGCGCGCCATCCCGCTGGTGGGGGAGAAGGTCCCCACGCTGGTCACGCCGTTCCCGCGGATCGAGTGGGTGCCCAGCCTGTCGCAGGCGGCGGGCGTCGAGGTGATGGCGGTCAGCGATGCCGAGCTCCGCACGCTGGCCGAACGCATCGGCGTGCCGAAGGTGGCCACGCTGAGCCGGCCGAAGGTGCTCGACGAGATGTTCCAGGAACTCGTGGAATCGAAGATTCAGGTCCCCACCTTCGTGGTGGACTATCCCAAGGAGCTCTCGCCGCTGGCCAAGCCGAAGCGCGGGGGGCCTGCCGGCATTACCGAGCGTTTCGAGCTGTTCGCGCGCGGCAAGGAACTGGCCAACGCCTTCTCCGAGCTCAACGATCCCATCGACCAGCGCGAGCGCTTCGAGGCTCAGGCGGCACTACGTGCGGCCGGTGACGACGAAGCGAGCGGGGTGGACGAGGATTACCTGCGTGCCATGGAGTACGGCATGCCACCCACCGGCGGCGTGGGGATCGGCATCGACCGGTTGTTCATGTACCTCACGGACACGCCGAACATCCGCGACGTGATCCTGTTTCCCACGATGCGCCCAGAGTAGTCGGCCCCGTGAAGGAGCTCGAACTCGCCATCGCCTGGCGGTATCTGCGGAGCCGCCGTGGCTCCCGGCTGCTGTCGCTCATCAGCGTGATCGCCATTGGCGGCGTGCTGGTGGGCGTGAGCGCGCTCATCGTCATCATGGGCGTCATGAACGGACTGCAGCGTGACTTGCGCGAGAAGATCCTCGTGGGCAGCCCCGACGTGCGCGTGTTGCCGTACGGGTCGGACATGCGCATGCCGAACTGGGCGGAGATCCTCACGCGCGTGCAGCGCGTGCCGGGGGTGATGGAAGCGGCGCCTTTCGTCCAGACACAGGGATTGGTGCGCAACCTGGGTGGCTACATGGTGGGCACCCAGGTGGTGGGGATCGTACCCACGGGGCGCGCCGGTGACCGGGTGACCACCATTCGCCAGCACGCCATTCTTGGCGACTTCACGTTCGCCCGCGACAGCGTGGCACTTCCCGGGGCGGTGCTGGGCAAGTTGCTGGCTTCCAAGTTGAACGCCTTTCCCGGCGATACGGTGGTGTTGCTCGGGGCCGCCGGCCTCGACATGAACGCCGCCACCGGAGCGCTCGTCCCCCGGGCGGACAGCGTCGTCGTCTCCGGCGTCTTCGAGACGGGGATGTACGAGTACGATGACGCGTATCTGTATCTGTCACTCGAGGCGGCCCAGCGCTTCGCGGGATACGGCACCGACGTCACGGGGCTCGAGGTGCGGGCCAGGGACCGGTGGCAGGCGCCCCTGGTGGCCGATTCGCTCCGGAGCCAGCTCGAGTCGTCCGTGCGCACCATGGATTGGCAGGAGCAGAACCGCTCGCTCTTTCAGGCGCTCAAGCTCGAGAAGCTTGGCATGGGGGTGATCCTGCTGCTCATCGTGGTGGTGGCCGCGTTCAACATCGTGAGCACGCTCACCATGGTCGTGGCCGACAAGACGCGGGAAATCGGCATTCTGCGCGCCATGGGGATGCCGGCCGCCTCCATCCGGCGCATCTTTCTCTATCAGGGCACCGTCGTGGGCGCCGTCGGCACGCTTGGCGGGCTGGTGCTTGGTCTCGTGGTGGCCGTGCTCCTCGAGAGGTATCGCCTCATCGCGCTCGACCCGAGCGTGTACTTCATCGATCACCTGCCGGTGGCCATCCAGCCGCTCGACGTGGTGATGATCGTGGTGGCCAGCGTCGCCATCGCTGCGCTCGCCACGTTGTATCCGGCGAAGCAGGCGGCGAATCTCTACCCGGTCGAGGCAATCCGGCATGAATGACACGGTCGAGGGGGGCGGTGCAACGCTGCAGGCGGCGGGCGTCACGCCCGTGACCGCGCCGGCGCCCCGGCCCGGCGAGCCGGTTCTCGAGGGGGAGGGGCTGGTCAAGGAGTATCGGGGCGGGGACGGCGGCATCATCCGCGTGCTCGACCACGTCTCCATCGCCGTGCGGCGCGGGGAAATGGTGGCCATTGTGGGGGAGAGCGGCGCCGGCAAGAGCACCCTCCTGCACGTCCTGGGGGCGCTGGAACGGCCCTCGGCGGGACGCATCCGGTTGGCGGGGCAGGCGGTGGAGGGGCTGACGGAGGGAACGCTGGATGCGCTCAGGAACCGCACCGTCGGGTTCGTGTTTCAGTTCCATCACCTGCTGCGGGAGTTCTCGGCGCTCGAGAACGTCATGATGCCGCTGCGTATCGCCGGCGAGACGCTGGCATCGGCCCGCGAGCGGGCGGGCGTCCTGCTCGAGCGCGTCGGCCTGGCGTCGCGGCTGCATCATCGTCCGGGCGCGCTGTCCGGCGGCGAGCAGCAACGTACGGCCGTGGCGCGGGCCCTTGCGGCACGGCCGTCGGTCCTGCTGGCCGACGAGCCGAGTGGCAATCTGGATCGGTACAACGCGGAGGCGCTGCACGATCTGTTCGCCGAGCTGGCCCGTGATCAGTCGCTGGGGTTGGTGGTCGTCACCCACAACCAGTCCCTGGCATCGCGGGCCGACCGGGTTCTATCGTTGGGAGGAGGTCGGTTGGTGCAGTCGGACGTTCACGGGGGTGGCTGATGCTGTGCGACAACTGCAAGGAACGGGATGCGGTCGTGCACCTGACACGGATCGTGGACAACGCGGTCACGCAGCTGCACCTGTGCGAGAAGTGCGCGGCAGCCAAGGGGGTGGAAACGACCCTCTCCGTTCCGCAGCATCCGCTGGGGGACATTCTGCAGGCGGTCCAGCAGCAGGCGGCGAGCACGAGCGAAGACGCGGCCGCCTGCGCGTTCTGTGGGGCAACGGCGCGGGACTTTCGCGCGACCGGGCGTCTGGGGTGCCCCCACTGCTACGACGCCATGGAGCGCAGCCTGCGCGAGCTGTTGCGGCGCCTGCACGGCAGCTCGCGGCATGTGGGGCAGCGCTACGAAACGCCAGTGGCCCATATGGTCGACAAGCCCGATACGCTGCACGATCTGCGCGACCGTTTGCGGCGCGCCATCGCGAACGAGCAGTTCGAGGTGGCGGCCGAGTTGCGTGATCGCATCAAGGCGCTCGACACGGAGTCGGTATGAGGACCACGACATGACGGCGCCCCGGCCGGGACTCGATCTGTCGCTGCTGCCGGACGGTGGCGTGCGCTGGCTCGACGCGTCGGGACCGCACAGCGACGTGGTGATCTCCACCCGCATCCGGCTGGCGCGCAACGTGTCGGGGTATGCGTTCACCGGGCGGGCACGGGAGGGGGAGCGTCTGCGCATGCTGGCGCAGGTCCGCGACGCCCTGGGTGCGGTACCGGCGCTCAGTGGGAGCCTCCTGCTGCGGCTCGACGACCTGCCGCTGGTGGACCGGCAACTGCTGCACGAGCGGCACCTGGTCAGCAAGGAGCTGGCGGGACTCGACGCCCAGCATCCGGTGCGGGGCGGGGCGGCGGTCTTCGTTGGGGAGTCGGTCGGCCTGCTCGTGAACGAGGAAGACCATCTGCGGCTGCAGGCCCTGCGCAGCGGCTTCGCCGTGCCCCAGGCGTTCGAGGGGGTCAGTCGTCTCGACCGGGAGCTGGGCGCGCAGGTGCCCTACGCCTTCCATCGGGAGTTCGGCTTCCTGACCGCCTGTCCCACGAATGCGGGCACCGGCTTGCGGGCATCGGTGTTGATCCATCTGCCGGGGTTGGTGCTCACGAAGGAGATCGGCAAGGTGCTGGCCGGTCTTCAGCAGATGGGACTCACCTACCGTGGCCTGTATGGCGAAGGGAGCGAAGTCGTCGGCAATTTCTTCCAGTTGTCGAACCAGACGACGCTTGGCCGGTCCGAGGAGGAGTTGCAGGATCTGTTGGTCCGCGTGGTCCGGCATGTGATCGAGCGCGAGGAAGAGGCGCGGCGTGTGCTGGTTCGGGACGCGGGCTATATTATCGAGGACAAGCTGTGGCGGGCGTACGGGACGTTGCGGTACGCGCGCAGCCTCACGTTCGACGAGGCGATGAACTACCTGAGTGGCGTTCGTCTGGCGGTCGGCCTGAAACTGATCACCGGGCTCAGTGTATACACACTCAACAAGCTCCTGATCTTTGCCCAGTCGGCTCACCTCGCTCATCTCGAGGGACGGGGGCTGACGGATAGCGAGACCAACGTGGCGCGCGCGCGATACGTGCGTCAGGTATTGGTGAGCGAAGGCGGCGGCGTCGAATGATCCGCTTCTCAACGACCCTGAGGGTGCGATGAACGGCTACAACTTCACCGAGCGGGTGCGGAAGGTCCTTGCGATGGCACGCGAGGAGGCAGCACGCCTGCACCACGAGTATGTGGGCACGGAGCACATTCTGCTCGGGCTCATCCGTGAGGGTGAGGGCGTTGCGGCGGCGGTGCTGCAAAACCTCAACGTCGACCTCGACGACGTGACCCAGAAGATTGAGGACACGGTCAAGAAGGGGAAGGCGGCACAGGCCACCGGCCCCGACCTGCCGTACACGTCGCGCGCCAAGAAGGTGCTGGAACTGGCCATGGCCGAAGCGCGCGACCTCAACCACAGCTATGTCGGGACGGAGCATCTGCTGTTGGGGCTGCTTCGGGAAGAAAAGGGGATCGCCGCCCAGGTGCTGACCGATGCGGGGGTCAACCTCGAGGCGGCGCGCGCGGAAACGCTGCGCCTGCTGGGGACGGAGTTGCCACCGGGCGGGCAGCAGGCGGCGCCGGAGAAGGCCAGTACGGGCGCGCCGCCGTCGGCGGGCCAGGCGAAGGGGGAAAAGAAGTCCAAGACCCCGGCGCTGGATCATTTCTGCCGCGATCTCACGCAGCTCGCGGCCGAAGGACAGCTCGACCCCACCATCGGGCGCGCCAAGGAGATCGAGCGCGTCATGGAAGTGCTGTCGCGTCGCAAGAAGAACAATCCCGTGCTCATCGGCGAACCCGGTGTGGGCAAGACCGCGATCGTTGAAGGGCTGGCCCAGCTGATCGCCAATGGCGAGTGCCCGGAGAACCTGCGCGAGAACCGCGTGCTGTCGCTCGACATGGCGGCCGTGATTGCCGGCACGAAGTACCGTGGGCAGTTCGAAGAGCGCCTCAAGGCGGTCATGAACGAAATCGCGCAGAACAAGCAGGTCATTCTGTTCATCGACGAGCTGCACACGCTCGTGGGGGCAGGCGCGGCCGAAGGCGCGATCGATGCCAGCAACATGCTCAAGCCGGCGCTCGCGCGCGGTGAGCTGCAGTGCGTGGGAGCGTCCACCCTGAACGAGTACCGCAAGTACATCGAGAAGGACGGGGCCCTCGAGCGTCGCTTCCAGACGGTGGTGGTCGACCCGCCGTCGATCGACGAGACCGTGCAGATCCTGCAGGGGCTCCGCAAGAAGTACGAGGATCACCACCGGGTGAACATCCCCGACGAGACGCTGCTGGCGGCCGCGAAGCTCTCGGAGCGCTACATCACGGACCGCTTCCTCCCGGACAAGGCGATCGACGTGATCGACGAAGCCGGTGCCCGCGCCCGTCTGGCGGCCCAGGTGCCGCCGGCGGAGGTGGCCGACCTCAAGGAACAGCTCGAAAAGATCAACCTCGAGAAGGAAGCGGCGGTCCGCGACCAGAACTTCGAACGGGCGGCCTCGCTGCGCGACAACGAGCGCGAGCTGCAGGGCGAGATCCGGCGCAAGCAGGAAGAGTGGGAGCAGCGGCGCCAGTCGTTCCGTCCCACGCTGGGCGAAGAGGAGATCTCGTTCATCGTGAGCCGGTGGACCGGCATTCCGGTGACCAGGCTGCAGGAGGCCGAAACGTCGCGCCTGCTGCGCATGGAAGACGAGTTGCACACCAGCGTCGTGGGGCAGGACGAAGCCATCAAGGCGCTGGCCCGCTCCATCCGGCGCAGCCGTGCCGGGCTCAAGGATCCGCGTCGCCCCATCGGCTCGTTCATCTTCTCCGGTCCCACCGGCGTCGGCAAGACCGAGCTCGCCCGCTCGCTGGCCAAGTTCATGTTTGCCGATGCGTCGGCCCTCATTCGCGTCGACATGAGCGAGTACATGGAGAAGTTCTCCGTGTCGCGCCTCATCGGTGCGCCGCCGGGCTACGTCGGGTACGAGGATTCGGGCACACTCACCAAGGCGGTGCGCCGCAAGCCGTACAGCGTCATCCTGCTCGACGAGATCGAGAAGGCGCACCCGGACGTGTTCAACATCCTGCTGCAGGTGCTCGATGAAGGGCACCTTACCGACAACTACGGACGGGTCATCGACTTCAAGAACACCGTGGTGATCATGACGTCCAACGTGGGCGCCAAGGACATCACGCGCGGCAAGTCGCTGGGCTTTGCCACGAACGATGCGCGCGGGGATTTCGAGCGCATCGCCGACAAGGTGAAGGAGGAGATGGGGCGCGTGTTCAACCCCGAGTTCCTCAACCGTCTCGACGACGTGATCGTGTTCCATCCGCTGGGCAAGGAGCACATCTCGCAGATCGTGTCCATCCTCTTCGCCGACGTCCAGAAGCGGCTGTCGGAAGAGGAAATCACCATCAAGCTCACGTCGGAAGCCACCGAGTTCCTGGTGAACCACGGGCACGATGAGCACTTTGGCGCCCGGCCGCTCAAGCGGGCCATCCAGCGCTATGTCGAGGACCCGCTCTCTGAGAAGCTGCTCATGGGCGAGTTCTCCCGTGGCGACGAGATCGAGGTGGCCGTTTCGACCACCGAGAAGGAGAAGCTCGAGTTCCGCGTGCTCTCGGCCACCCCGCAGGCCAGCTGATCGGCGGCTGCGGGCAACGGTTGGTCGTACCGCGCGTGTCAAACGGCCGGGTCCCCTGCGGGATCCGGCCGTTTTTGCCGGGGGGGAGAATCCGCGCCCGAGGACTCGGCCCTTCCCGCGCACCCGTGTATATTTCGAGGCTATGCTGAAACGCGTTTCCCTGTTTCCCGTCCCTACGGCAGCGCGCCCACTGGCTGCGCGCCTGGGGGCGTTCGTGCGTGCCGCCGGTGCGATGCCCCTGCGCGTCGGCGTGCTGGCTGCCGCCATGCTCACGGCGGCGGCGCCCGCGTCGCTGTCGGCGCAGGAGGTGGCCGGGCGCTGCACGACCACCGATTCGCTCGCGGTGCGGGGCCATGCGCGCGTGAGCGAGGCGCGTATTCGCACGGAGGCGGGGATCGCGAAGGGGGCGACGCTCAACTTCCCCACGCTGCAGCGCACGCTCAAGGCCCTCTACGCCATGGGCGAGTTCGACGACGTGCAGATCCTCTGCGATCTGGAGTCGGTGCCGGGACAGGTGCTGACGGTGGTGCAGGTGCGGGAGCGGCTCATTCTCGGGGACATTACGGTGACCGGGCCCAAGGCCATCTCGGAGCGATCCATCAGGGACAAGGTCGACCTGCTCATCGGCCGGCCCATCGACCCGCTGCAGGTGGCGCGCGCGAAGGCCAAGATCGACTCGGTGTACGAGAATGCCGGCTACTATCTCGCGCAGGTCACGATCGATTCCACCGCCATGAGCGATGGGCGCATTGCCATTGCCTACACCATCGACGAAGGGCGTCGGCTGGCCATCTCGGCCATCGACATCCTCGGCAACCGCTCGGTGCGCGAGAAGACGATCGTGGGGGCGATGAAGACCAAGCCCGAAGGATTCTTCTTCTTCAAGAAGGGCGAGTACGACGACGACAAGTACGTCGGCGACCTGGGCGAGCGCATTCCTGCGCTCTATGCCCGGCTCGGGCATGTGGACGCGCGCATCACCAAGGACACGCTGGTGGTGGACCGCGACAGGGGGAAGGGGCTCGTCCAGATCACCGTCGACGAGGGGCCGCAGTTCCGGGTCGGCAGTTTCGAGATTGCCGGCAACCGGCGCTTCAACACCGAGGATTTGCGCAAGTTCTACCCCTTCGACGGCAACGAGACCAAGACGCTCACGCAGCGCGCCATGGGACTCATCTTCCGTCAGCCGGAAGCCCCGCGCGGGGTGTTCGATCAGGCCAAGTGGGACGCGGCGCTCGAGAAGGTGAACAGCGCGTACCGCGACAACGGCTACCTGTACGCCAGTGTCCGCCCCGTCGTGGAGCGTCGCTACGAAGGCAACGATTCGGTGCCCACCGCCAACCTGCGCTGGGAAATCGACGAAAAGAATCCGGCCATCGTCAATCGCATCGAGATCGTCGGCAACGACTTCACCGCCGATGACTGCATCCGCCGACAGATCTTCCTGGTGCCCGGCGGGCCGTTCAATCAGCAGGCGCTGATTCGGAGCTACCAGAGCATCGGCAACATGAACTTCTTCGAGCAGCCCATGCCGTTTCCGGACTATCGTCCGATCAACGAGCAGGGGGACGTGGACATCGTGTTCCGCGTGAAGGAGAAGCGCACCGGGTCGGTGAACTTCGGCGCCTCCATGGGCCAGGGGGGCGTGGGGTTCGGTGGCTTCATCGGCCTTGAGCAGCCCAATCTCTTCGGCCTGTGCAAGTCGGGGCGCCTCAACTGGCAGTACGGACGATTCTTCAACGACTTCACCGCCACTTACACCGACCCGGCCCTCAAGGGCACGCGTCTGTCGGGCGCCCTCAGCGCCTACCGGACCCAGTCGCGCTTCATTGTCGGCAATCTCGGCCAGAACATCCGGACCGGCTCCCAGTTCCGGCTCGGCCTCCCCACGCCGTGGTCGTACTTCTCCACGGTCGCGGTGTCGTACAACGTCGAGAATGCGACGTTCACGTCGGGCACCCTGGTGGGCAGTTGCTCACGGAACTGCCTGCGCTCCAACGTGGGACTCGAGTATCAGTACGACACCCGCGTGGACATGCCCTTCGCCACCCAGGGGTCGCTGCGCTCGTTGCAACTGGACCTGAGCGGCGGACCCTTTGGCGGGACCGTCAACTTCCAGCGGCTCACCACGGAAATGCGGGGGTATGCCCTGCTGGGGCAGTTCGGCGGCAGCAACCCGGGGTCGCAGCCGATCAAGCTGACGATGGGGCTCACCGCGCGCAGCGGCGCGCTCTTCGGCAACTCGGGCCCGTTCTTCTTCCAGCAGCAATTCGCCGTGGGGGGCGTGATGTTCGGGCAATCGCTCCGCGGGTACCCCGAATTCTCCATCACGCCGCAGGGCTTCAATCCGGGCACCGACCAGTTCCGGTCGGACCCGGCCTCGTTCGGTAACGCGTTCATGACCCTGACCGGAGAAATCGGGCTCCGGTTCAACCAGATGTTCTACTTCAACGTCTTCGCGGACGCCGGGAACAACTGGGCCTCCGCCCGACAGATCAACCCGACCCGCCTCTACCGTTCAGCTGGATTTGGGGTATCTACTGTTACGCCACTCGGTCCACTCGGGCTGGATTTGGCGTACGGCTTTGACCGGCAGGCGGTGGACGTCGTCACGCAGCGGCTCCGGCCGGATCCGCGGTGGCAGTTCCACTTCCGTCTCGGTCAGCTCTTCTAACACAGGACATCACCATGCGCGTGCTCTCGTTTGTCGGTGCCATTGCTCTCGTTGCTGCCGTGCCTTCGCTGGCCACGGCGCAGGCGGCTCAGAAGTTTGCGTTCGTCAACTCGCAGGCGCTGCTCCAGAATGCCCCGGGGCGTGCCGAAGCCGAGGCGTCGTTCGAAAAGGAAATGACGGGCGTCCGTACGCAGCTGGCCAAGCTGCAGGACTCGCTTTCCGCGATGAACGAAGCGTGGGCCAAGGAAGAGCCGACGCTGCAGGGGGCGGCCAAGGAGGCGCGCCTCAAGACGCTGCGTGAGAAGGAGCAGAAGTGGGGCGCCGAGGCCCAGAAGCTCCAGTCGCAGGCGCAGGAGCGTCAGGAAGAGCTGATGCAGCCCATCATGGAAAACTTGCGCAAGGTGCTCGACGACGTGCGCATGGACGGCGGCTACGCCTTCATTTTCGACGTGGCGGCCGGTGCGTTCATCGTGTCGGCGGACAAGAATCTGGACATCACCGACCGCGTGCTCGCCAAGATGCGGTTGGCGGCCCCCCGCGCCGCACCGGCCAAGCCGGCGCCAGCGGCCGGCCCGACGTCGGCCCCGGCTGGCATCACGAAGAAGCCGCCCACGGAGTAAGCGCCGCGTGAGCGGCGAGACGCACGCTCCGCAGACTGGCGGCGGTGATGGGCAGACGCCCATCACCGCCGCTGACGTTGCGGCACAGGTGGGTGGACGCCTCGTCGGCGACCCGACCGTGCTCGTGCGCGGCGTCGCGCCGCTCGACCGGGCCGGTCCGCACGATCTGAGCATCCTGTCGCATCGCCGGTACGGCGGCTGGTTCGCGGAGTCGCGCGCGGGCGTGGTACTGGTGGCACTCGAGATGGCTGACCAGCCTGGTCGCCCTGCCACTCGCATCGTCGTGGAGCGCCCCATGGATGCGCTGCTCGGGCTGCTCGGGCACTTCCAGCGAACCGAACCGCGTGCCGCCGGGGTGCACCCGACCGCGGTCATTGCGCCCACGGTGCGCATGGGAGCAGGGGTGACCGTCGATGCCCATGCCGTCGTTGGCGACGGCGTGGTGCTTGGCGATCGGTGCTGGATTGGCGCGGGGGCCACGGTGGGGGCGGGGAGTTCGCTGGGCGCCGACGTGCGCTTGCATCCGCACGCCGTGGTCTATCCCTTCACCGAGCTTGGCGACCGCGTGGTACTGCATGCCGGTGCGCAGGTGGGTCGCGAAGGATTCGGTTTCGTACCGCGACCCACCGGCGTGGTGCGCATTCCCCACGTGGGACGCTGCGTGCTCGAGCACGACGTCGAGGTGGGGGCCAACAGCTGTGTCGACCGCGGGAGCGTCGACGATACGGTCATCGGCGCCGGTACGAAGATCGACAACCTGGTCCAGATCGGGCACAACGTGCGCATCGGACGCTTCTGCTTCATTGCGTCGCAGGCCGGTCTCGCCGGGTCGACGCGCATTGAAGATGGTGCGCAGGTTGGCGGGCAGGCGGGGCTTGGCGGACATCTGACGGTCGGCGTCAAGGCCTCCGTTGCGGCGCAGTCGGGGGTGTTCGGGGATGTGCCCGCTGGGGAGGTCTGGTCGGGCTATCCGGCGCGTCCGCACAAGGAACAGCTGCGGACGCAGGCGGCACTGGTGCGCCTGGCGCGCCTCGTGAAGCCGCTCGAGCGGTTGCTCGGTCGCACGGACGCCTCGGTTGAAGGAGCGGGCCCATGATTGCGCGCGCTGGATCGAACGCCCCGGTGGCGGATGCGGCATCGCCGGTCGCGCCGTTGGGTGCCGCGAGCGGTGCCACAGGCGGGGTGAACGCCGGACGTCTCGGGCGTCGCACGATCGGCGCGGAGGCCAGCGTGGAGGGCGTGGGGCTGCACCTTGGCCGGCCGTGCCGGCTGGTGTTCAGGCCGGCCGCGTCTGGCGCGGGAATCGTGTTCCACCGTGCCGACCTGCCGGGGAGTGCCCCCATTCCGGCGCGCGTCGATATGGCCGTGGAAGCGGAACGCCGGACCCAGCTGGGTGAGGGAGAGGCGGCGCTGCACACCGTGGAACACGTGCTGGCCGCCGTCGGCGGTCTGGCCATTGATGATCTGATCATCGAGATGGATGGCCCGGAGCCTCCCATCATGGACGGCAGCGCCACGCCGTTCCTTGAGGCTCTCACTGGCGCCGGGCTGGTCCTCACCGAGGGGCGCCCGGATTGGCTCGTGCTGCGCAAGAGCATTCGCGTGGTCGACGGGGAGAGCGTGTACGAGGCGCATCCCTGCTTCGGGTTGTCGCTCGATGTCTCCATCGACTTCCCGCATCCGCTCATCGGTGCGCAGCGGGGCACGTACATGGTCACGCCGGCCACCTTTCGCGAAGCGCTGTCGGGGGCGCGCACCTTCGGCTTCATGCACGAAGTCGAGGCGTTGCGGGCGAAGGGACTCATTCAGGGGGCGTCCACGGCCAATGCGATCGTGCTGGACGCCAACGGGCTGGTGGACACGGCCCTGCGCTGGCCGGACGAATTCGTTCGGCACAAGGCCCTCGACTGTGTCGGGGACCTCGTCCTGGCGGGCGCGCGCGTGCGCGCCCGCATCGTTGCTCACAAGCCCAGCCACCGCGGCACGGTGGCGTTGGTGCGAGCGCTCGTTCAACACGCCACCCGGGAACCGTCCGTGTACACCGTCGAAGACATTTTGCAGGTCCTGCCGCATCGCTACCCGTTCCTGCTCGTCGATCGCATCCTCGAGCTGGAAGAAGGCAAGCGCATCGTGGGCCTCAAGAACGTCACCATCAACGAGCCGTTCTTTCAGGGGCACTTTCCGGGGCATCCCATCATGCCGGGTGTCCTCATCATCGAGGCGATGGCCCAGGTGGGAGGCATGCTGCTCATGCGCACCATCGAGGACCCCTCGTCGAAGGTGGTGTACTTCCTGTCGCTCGACAACGTGAAGTTCCGTCGCCCCGTGAAGCCCGGGGATCAGCTGCGCCTCGAGCTCGAGGTCATGCAGATGCGTGGCACGATGTGCAAGATGAAGGGCACGGCCTACGTCGATGGGCAGGTCGTGACCGAAGCGGATATGGCGGCCATGGTTCGCGATCGATGAGCACCGTACCGGAGACGATCGGAGGGACCCGCATCCATCCGAGTGCGCTCATCGATCCGACGGCGCAGATCGGCGTGGATGTCGAGATCGGCCCGTGGGCCATCGTGGGGCCGCATTGCACCATTGGCACCGGGTCGCGCGTGGGCGCGCGCGCCACGCTCGAACGCAATGTGACACTGGGCGAACGCGTCGTGATCGGCGTGGGCGCCGTGCTGGGCGGAGATCCCCAGGACCTCAAGTTCCGCGGAGAAGAAACGTGGGTCGAGATCGGTGACGACACCACCGTGCGCGAGTATGCCACGATCAACCGCGGCACCGCGCACTCCATCACCACCCGCGTGGGGAAGCACTGCTTTCTCATGAGCTACGTCCATCTGGCGCATGACTGCCAGCTGGGCGATCACATCATCATCTCGAATGGCACGCAGCTCGCGGGCCATGTGCAGGTCGAGGATCGCGCGATCATTTCCGGCTTGTGCGCGGTGCATCAGTTTGCGCGCATCGGGCGACACGCGTTCATCGGCGGCTGCTCCCGCGTCGCGCAGGACGTCCCGCCCTACGTGCGCGCCGTCGGCAACCCCATCAAGCTGTTCGGTCTCAACTCGGTGGGTCTGCAGCGCAGCGGTTTTGACGAACCGGTGGTGCGCGAGCTCAAGAAGGCCTATCGCCATTGCTTCCGTTCCGACCTCAACCTGTCGCAGGGAGTGGAGAAGGCCCGCGGCGAGCTGGATCTCATTCCCGAGGTGCAGCACTTCCTCGAATTCATCGAAGCGAGCCAGCGTGGCGTCGGCTTCTGAGTTCGTGACCTTCCGGAGCATCGCATGACGGGGCTTGCCGACCAGCAGTGGTTCAGCCGTGCCAGCGCACCGCGCGTAGGCGTGGTCGGGGCGGGCGGACTGGGAGTGCATCATGTTCGCATCCTGCGTGACCTGTGTGGCGATCGGTTCGCCGGCTTTGTCGACGAGAATCCCGCACGGGCCGCGCAGGTGGCCGCGCAGTATCACGTCACGGCGTATCCGTCGCTCGACCGGCTGCTCGACGACGTCGAGGCCGTCTCCATCGTCGTGCCCACCACGGCGCATCACGCCGTGGCATCGGTCGCGCTGTCCCGTGGCAAGCATGTGTTCGTGGAGAAGCCGTTCACGGTCACCCTGGCTGAAGCCGACGACCTCCTGCAGCAGGCGGAGCGCGCGGGGGTCATGCTGCAGGTCGGTCACGTCGAGCGCTTCAATCGGGCGGTGCGCGCGGCCATGCCCTTCATCGACGGCCCGCGCTTCATCGAGAGCGACCGTCTCGCCCCGTTCAACCCGCGCGGGTCGGATGTGGCGGTGGTGCTGGATCTCATGATCCACGACCTGGATCTTGTGCATACGCTGGTCGGATCGCCGGTAACCGATGTGCAGGCCATGGGCGTTCCGGTGCTGACACCGCAGCTCGACATCGCCAATGCGCGGCTTACCTTCGCCAACGGCGCGGTGGCGAACATCACCGCCAGTCGCGTGTCGCGGGAGCGGCTGCGCAAGCTGCGCATCTTCCAGCGAAGCGGCTATCTGTCGCTCGACCTGGCGGCCGGGACAGGCGAGTTCTTCCGTCTTCGGGGCGACTTCGATCCCATGCAGCTTGCCCGTGCTCCGCGCGCGCTGGAGGAATTCGTCGAACGTGTGGTGCTGGAGGCGCCTGAGGGGGAACCGCTGGTGCTGGAGCTGTCACAGTTTCTCGGCGCCATTGCGGGACGCAATCCGGTGGCGGTCACCGGCGCGGAAGGGCGCGAGGCACTCGAAGCGGCGCTCCGTATCGTGTCGGCCATCGAACAGGCCCACGCGAAAATGCGGGCCGACGAGGCGGCGGTTTCCGCCGCTGCGGCCCATGAAGGGGCAGCGCGTGCGTGAGGTGCTGTTCGTCGTCGGCGAAGCGTCCGGCGATCTGCACGCAGGCAAGGTGGCCGAGGTGCTGCGCCAGGTGGCACCGGCCGTGCCACTCGTTGGCGTGGGGGGCGGGCACATGCGACGCGCCGGGGTGGAGATCATCGAGGACGTCGAGCAGCTCGCCGTGATGGGGTTCGTGGAAGTGCTGCAGCATATCCCGCGGCACTGGGCCCTCCTGCGGCGGCTGCGCGCGCGCATGGCAAGCGGACGGGTCGGGCTGGTGGTGCTGCTCGATTATCCCGGGTTCAATCTCAAGGTGGCCGAGGCGGCCCGCGCGGCGGGAATTCCGGTGCTCTACTACATCACGCCACAGGTGTGGGCGTGGGGGGCCAACCGCCTGCCGAAGATCGCGCGACTGGTGACCAAGGCCGCGTCGATCCTTCCCTTCGAGGAAGCGCTGCTGCAGCAGCATGGGGTGGACGCCACGTTCGTGGGGCACCCACTCCTCGATCGTGCGCAGGCCCTGCCGTCCATGATGGACGCGCGGGCCGAGCTTGGGCTCGATGGAGACCGGCCGGTGCTTGCCCTGTTCCCGGGGAGCCGTCGCGCGGAGATCGCGCGGCACCTCGATCTCTTCGTGGCCGCCGCGCGGGCCGTACAGCGTCGCCGACCTGAGGTGCAGGTGGTCGTGGGGGTGGCCCCCACGGTGTCGATCAATGCCGCCGACTGTCCGTTTCCGCTGGTGCAGGGCGCCTCGTTCGTGGTGCAGCGCGCGGCCACCGCAGGGCTGCTCAAGAGTGGCACCAACACGCTGGAAGCCGCCGTGGCCGGGCTGCCGCACGTGATCGGGTATCGCACGAGCGGAATCACCTACGCGATTGCGAAACGGGTGGTGAAGATTCCCCATATCGGCCTGGTGAACGTCGTGGCCGAGCGGGAGGTCTCGCCCGAGTTCGTTCAGGAGCGATTCGTTCCGGAGCGTGTTGCCGCCGCCCTGCTGCCGCTGCTCGAGGAGGAATCGCCCGCACGCACTGCGGCGCTGGCAGGACTCGCCGAAGTCCGTGCGCGATTGGGAACGCCGGGGGCCTCGCGCCGGGTAGCCGAGATGATCGCGCAGCTGCTGGCCGCATGAGCACCCCACCGGCGGCGCCGGCTGCCGAACGTCGCGCTGCCGCACTCGACTGGCGTACGCGCGCTGCCATTGTACTGGGCGGATGGCTGCTGCGTCTGCTCGGCGCCACGTGGCGCGTTCGGGTACACGGACGCGAGTGGCTCCTCGCCCGCGCAGCCGGAGAGGCACCCGTGGTGTATGTCCTCTGGCACGGACAGCTGCTGCCACTCCTGTGGGCGCACAAGGCGCCCACCGGGGTGATCGTGAGTGAGCATCGCGACGGCGAGATCATTGCGCGCATCATCGCGCTCTTCGGCCTGTTCGGCGTGCGCGGCTCCAGCTCCCGTGGCGGGACGCGCGCGCTGCTCGAGTCCGTGCAGGTGGTGCGCCGTGGTACCGACATGGCGTTCACTCCCGACGGTCCGCGTGGGCCGCGGCATTCGTTTGCCCCCGGGGCGCTGATGCTGGCGAGTCGGGCACAGGTGCCGCTCGTCACGATTACCGGATATGTCGATCGCAAGTGGCAACTCGGCAGCTGGGATGGCTTCGAGATTCCCAAACCGTTTGCGCGGGTGACCGTGCGCTACGGGACGCCCCGCGCCGTTGAGGGCGAAGACATCCGCGCCGTTGCCGAGCGGGCGTCGGAGTTTGCCGAGTACATGCGGCAGGATCTCGCCTTGGTCGAGGCCCTGGCCCGCGGCGAGGTCAACTCGGCACCACCGCGCGGCGAGGCGCCGGCGCCGTGAATGGGCGCACCGTGGCGGAGTGGGTGTGGTACGACACCAGTACTCTGGCGGCGCTCGCCCGCGCGACGCTGGCTCCGGCGTCCGCGCTCTTCGGAGCGGCCGTTGCCCGGCGGAATCGGATGTTCGACGGCGTGCCGGCCGCTGCCGTACTCCCGGCGCTGTCGGTCGGGAATGTCACGGTGGGAGGAACCGGCAAGACGCCGGTGGCCTCGTGGTTTGCGAGGCAGCTGGCGGCCCGTGGCGCGCGACCGGTGATCATCCTGCGCGGGTACGGGGACGACGAGTGGCGCGTACACCAGCTGCTCACGCCTCGCGTACCGGTCGTGGTGGGTGCGGACCGGGTACACGCCATGGTCCAGGCGCAGCGGCAGGGCGCCGATTGCGCGGTGCTGGACGATGCGTTCCAGCATCGCCGCGCGCATCGGGTGGCTGATGTCGTCCTCGTCAACGTGGATCGCTTCCGTATGCCCGCGCGGCTGCTGCCGGCGGGACCGTATCGCGAGCGGCTGTCGGCGCTGCGCCGCGCCACCGCCGTGGTGCTGACGCGGAAGGCGGCCGCTGATGAGGCCGTGGCGCGTGCTGAGGCGGTGATTCGCGAGGAGGCGCCTCAGGCAGCCGTCGCCATCGTCCGCCTGCTGCCGCAGGCGGTGCAGCGCGTGCCATCTGCCGGCGCGGACGCAATCCCCGTTTCTGAAAACGCGGAGACCGCGGAGCCGCTCGGCTGGCTGCGCCATCGCCGTCTGCTGCTCACGTCGGCCATTGCCGATCCGGACGCGTTCGAGCGCCAACTCATCGCCACCGGGATGCAGCTCGTCCGACACGTGCGCTTTCCGGATCATCACGCGTTCAGTGACGCCGAGATCGCGCGGCTGGTGGACGAGGCGCGCCGGGGCGACGGGGTGCTCTGCACACTCAAGGACGCGGTGAAGCTGGGGCCGCGTTGGCCTCGCGAAGCGCCGCCGCTTTGGTATGTTTCCCAGACACTGGTGGTGGATCGAGGCGCCGAGGTCCTGGAGCGCGAATGCGACCGGGTTCTGGCGGCGCGCGACGCCACGGTTCCCACCGTCGGCTGACGCCGGCACACCAAACTCCCCGCGAAATGGCCATCGACCTCCTGCGACTGCCGACGGACAGCATCGTTCGTCCGGACAAGGATCGGTTCCTCAACGAAGAGAATCCGTTCGAAGCAATGATGTCGCGCTTCGACCGTGCCGCCGAGTTGCTCGACCTCGAGCCCGGCATCTACAAGATCCTCCGCAATCCCGAGAAGCAGCTCATCGTGTCCGTCCCCGTCATGCTCGACAATGGGGACGTTGAAGTCTTCACGGGCTATCGTGTGCTCTACAACACCTCCCGCGGCCCCGCCAAGGGTGGCATACGCTTCGATCTCAACGTCACGCTCGAGGAAGTGAAGGCGCTCGCCGCCTGGATGACCTGGAAGTGCGCCGTGGTGAACTTGCCGTTCGGTGGCGCCAAGGGCGGCGTCATCTGCGATCCGCTGTCCATGAGCGTGGGCGAACTGGAGCGGGTGACCCGCCGTTACACCAAGGGCATCATCTCGCTGCTCGGTCCCGATACCGACGTTCCGGCGCCCGACGTGAACACGAACGAGCGCGTCATGGCGTGGCTCATGGATACCTACTCGATGCACGTCGGGCGCACGGAGAATGCCGTGACGACCGGCAAGCCCGTGGAAATGGGTGGGTCGCTGGGGCGCAAGGAAGCCACCGGTCGCGGGTGCATGCTGGTGACGAAGGAGGCGCTCCAGCACCTCGGCATGGACATCAAGGGCGCCACGGTGGCCGTGCAGGGCTTCGGCAACGTCGGGTCCATTGCCGCGAAGCTCATGGCGGAGCAGGGGGCACGGATCGTCGCCATCAGTGATCGCGCGGGTGCCTTCTACAACGCCCAGGGCATCGAGGTCGATGCGGCCATCAGGCACGTGCAACAGCACCGCTCCCTCGAAGCGTTCACCGGGGGGGACGCGATCGACGCCGACGACCTGCTCACACTCGATGTGGATGTGCTCGTACCGGCGGCGCTCGAAAACGTCATCACCACGAAGAACGCGCCGCGGATTCGCGCCAAGGTGATCTGCGAGGGGGCCAACGGGCCGACGACGGCGGCAGCCGATCCCATCCTCGAGGAGAAGGGGATCTTCGTGATTCCCGACATTCTCGCCAACGCGGGCGGCGTGACGGTCTCCTATTTCGAGTGGGTGCAGGACCGCATGGGCTACTTCTGGAGCGAGGCGGTGGTCAACGAGCGGTTGGGCGACATCATGACCCGCAGCTTTGCCGACGTGCTGCAGCTCTCCAAGCAGCACCGGGTCAACATGCGTACCGCCGCGTACATGCTGTCCATCAGCCGCGTCGCGACGGTGCACCGCCTGCGCGGCATCTACGCCTGACCGGCCCGCGCCGTGCGCGTGTCGGTGGTGGTCATCGGCCGGCCTCGTCATGCGGGGCTGGCCGATGCCATTCGTGACTACGAGACGCGGGCCGCCCGCTACTGGCCCCTCGAGGTGGTCGAGGTCAAGGAGGAGCCAGGGCGCGGTCTGTCCGCCGAGCAGGTTCGCGACCGCGAAGGGGAGCGTCAGGCGGAGCGCCTCCCCGGTGACGCCATCGTGGTCGCCTGCGATCCCGGGGGAGCGGCCATGGAGTCCGAGCCCTTTGCCCGCTGGCTGCAGGAGCAGCGCGACGCGGCCCGCCGCGTCTGCTTCGTGGTAGGCGGGGCCCATGGACTGGGCGAGGCCGTGCGTCGCCGGGCCAATCGGCGGCTCTCACTGGCGCCGTGGACGCTTCCGCATGAGGTTGCACGCCTGGTGCTGGCCGAGCAGCTCTATCGTGCTGGCACCATTGCGCGCGGCGAGCCATATCACAAATGATGGCCCTGTTGTTCACACCCTGTGCCCCCTCGCGATGAGCTGTCCGTGACCAGCAGCCCCGTGGCTTCCGAAACGGCCCTTGCGGCCGAGACCGCTGCCGTGCTCATTCGGCCCGTGCCGCTCGGCGGAAGTGCGCTGTCGCAGGCGCTGCAGCGCGCCGAAACGGGCCGCGAGTGGCTGGCGGCTCGCCCGGAGAGCGCCGACGGTTGGCGCGCCCGCGCGCACGCCGTGCGCGCCAGTGTCCAGGGACGGGATTGGTTGGCACCGCTGGCTCCCGCCTTTGCCGCCACGGGGGCGGCAGGGGAGCGCCTCAGCCGCGCGGCGGCATCGGGCGTCGTGATCACGACAGGGCAGCAGCCGGGACTCTTTGGCGGACCCACGTACACGTGGACCAAGGCGCTCGGGGCGCTCGCCCTCGCCGATGAGTTGGAGGCAGCGACGGGGATGCCCGTGGCACCGGTCTTCTGGGCCGCCAGTGATGACGCCGACTGGACGGAAGCGGCCGTCACCCACTTTGCGACCGCCCGCGGTTTGCTGTCGGTGTCGCTTTCCGGACCGGCCACCGAGGGGGTCGCCATGGCCGATGTCCCGCTGGGCGAACTCCGCGAGGCCCGACAGGCGCTCGCCGCCGCCGCGGGGTCGGCGGCGCACCAGTCGGTGCTCGACACGCTCGATGCGGCCTATGTGCCCCACGCCACCATTGGCGCGGCGTACGTCCAGCTGCTGCGCGCGCTGCTCGAACCGCTGGGCATTGCCGTGCTGGATGCGGCCCACCCCGCACTGCGCGCGGCAGCCGACCCCTTCCTGCGCCTCGCGCTCAAGCAGGCAGCGCCCGTGCAGCAAGCGCTGCAGCGCCGCACGCAGGAGATCGAATCGCTCGGCTATCGCGCGCAGGTCGAGGTGGTGGACGGCCTGTCGCTGGTCTTTCGCTCGCGTCTCGAAGAGCATGGAGGCCAGGTGCGTTCGGTGCGTGAACGCGTGCCGCTGGCGCACGCCCCCACCGTGGCACGCGAGGCCGAACCGGGGACGCTGGGGGCCAATGTCCTGCTGCGTCCGGTATTGGAACGGGCCCTGCTTCCCACGCTCACCTATCTGGCGGGGCCCGGGGAGTACGCGTATTTCGCGCAGGTGGCGCCGGTCGCGGCCGCGCTGGAGGCAGAGGTCCCGGTGGTGACACCGCGGTTCGCCTGCGAGCTTGTCGAACGCGAACGGTTGGCGCGACAGGAGGCGCTGGGCATCGATGATGCCATGCTGCGCGATCCGCATGCGGCAGAAACGCATCGCGCGCGCGCGCAGCTGTCCGAGGCGCTCGCCGACTCCATGGAGCGGTTGCGACTGGCGCTGGAAACGCAGGTGCGTGGCCTGCAGGAGACGCTGGCCGGGCAGGGCGGGCCCGTGGCTGACGAGGTGGTGCAAGGACTGGCGCGCGACGTCACGCACCGGATCGACCGTTTCGAGCGTCGCGTTCTTGCCGGCATGAAACGCGTGGAGCAGGACGCGCAGTTGGAGGTCGCGGCGCTTCGTGCTGCCTTGCGACCGCAGGGCCGGTCCCCCGAACGGGTGCTCAACCTGATGCCGATGCTTGCCCGGTACGGTCCGGCGCTCCTGGCTCGCATTGCCGACGCGGCGCGCCCGTACGCCCGCTCGCTCGTCACGGGCGCCCCCACGTCGTCGTGAGCACGCGGGCATGAGCGAGGGCACGGGCGGACGCGCAGCGTTCGTCGTCGGGGCCGGCATCCTCATCAGCCGCGTCGTCGGTCTCCTGCGCAACACGGCGTTTGCGTACTTCTTCGGTGCGGGCGCCGCCTCGGACGCCTACAACGCTGCGTTCCGCATTCCGAATGCGGTGCGCAATCTGCTGGGCGAAGGCACCCTCTCGGCGGCCTTCGTCCCGGTCTACAGCCGGCTGCTCGGCTCCGGCGATGAGGCGGGCGCGCGCGCCCTGGCCAACGCCGTTCTGGGTCTGCTGTTCGTCGCCGTCAGTGCCCTCACGCTCATCGGCGTGGCCGCAGCGCCATGGCTCACCGCGGCGCTGGCCGCGGGTTTCGACGAGCCCACCCAGCAACTCGCCACCCAGCTGACCCGCGTGTTGTTCCCCATGACCGGCGTCATGGTGCTCAGCGGATGGTGCCTCGGTATCCAGAATTCCCACCGGCGCTTCTTCTGGAGCTATGCCAGTGCGGCCATGTGGTCCGTGGCACAGATCGCGCTGCTGCTCGTGGGAGGGCCGCGGGCGGCTGATGCTGCCCAACTGGCGGTGTGGTTGGCGTGGGCAACCCTCGCCGGTGCGCTGCTGCAGGTAGCGGTGCAGATGCCCGAAGTGCTGCGTCTGATGGGAGCCGTGCGTCCGTCGCTCGATGCGACCAGCACGGGCGTCCGACAGGTCCTGCGCAATCTGGTGCCCGTGGTCACGGCGCTGGGCGTGGTGCAGATCTCGGGGTTCGTCGACCTGCAGATCGCCTCCTTCCTGCCAACCGGCGCCACGACCACCATCACTTACGCCAACACGCTCGCCCTGTTGCCCGTCTCCCTCTTCGGCGTGTCCGTGGCCGCTGCTTCCTTGCCGGAGTTCTCCCGCGACAGCGCGGGCGTGGCACATGAGGCACTCCGCGAACGACTCCGGGCTGGGTGGCAGCGCATCCTGTTCTACGTGGTCCCCAGCGCCGCGCTGTTTCTTGCTCTGGGTGACTACTGCGTGGGGGTGCTGTACCGCGCCGGGCGCTTCGGTGCGGCGGAACAGCAGGCCGTGTATGCCGTGCTCGCTGGCTACGCGCTGGGGCTGGTGAGCTCTGGCTCCGTGAAGCTGTTCGGCTCGGCGTACCATGCGCTGCAGGACTATCGGACGCCGTTGCGGGCGTCGGTGATCAGCATTGTCGTGTCGGCGATGGCCGCCATCAGCATGACGCTTCCGTTGCGGAGTTCGTCGTTCGCCGCGGCTGGCATTGCCGTGGGATCGGCGCTCGGATCGTACGTGAACCTCGGGCTGCTGGCGCGCGGGTTGCAACGCCGCCTGGGACCGCTCTACACCCCGGCCATGTGGAGGGGCACGCAGCGCATCCTGCTGGCTTCGCTCGTGGCAGCCATCGCCGGCAGTGGGGCGCGGCTGCTGCATCAGCAGGTCGCGCCCGAGTGGCATGTGCGCGTGGCCGCGTTCCCGGTACTCGGTGTGTTCGGCGCGACGTATCTCATCGCCGCGTGGTGGATGGGGTCGGCCGAAGCGGCGCGCTGGTTGCGCCGTCGCCCGCGGCAGGCGGGCTCGCCCTCGGGGGGGGCATGAGCCCATCTGGTACGCAGGACGACGATCGCACCGGATCCTCGTTGGAACAGCTGCCCGTTCCCGAAGACGAGTGGACGAAGGCGGCACTCGCCCGCGGCATGCCGCTGGCGGTGGCGCGCCGGTTGCCGCATCTGCCCGAGTCACCGGGGGTGTATCTGTGGAAGGACGAACAGGGCGGCGTGTTGTATGTGGGGAAGGCCAAACGGCTCCGGTCCCGAGTGCGCAGCTATTGGGCGCAGGAGCACGAGGCGAGTCCCAAGACCCGCGGGCTGCTGCGCAAGGTGCGCGACCTGGACACGATCGTGGTGCCGAGCGAGGCGCACTCGCTCATCCTCGAAGCCACGCTGATCAAGGAGTATCGCCCGCGTTTCAACATCGCCCTGCGCGACGACAAGTCCTATCCGTACATCAAGGTCACGGTGCAGGAGCCGTTTCCCCGGGTCATCGTCACCCGGCGGGTGCAGGACGACGGGGCGCGCTACTTCGGACCGTACACCGACGTCGGATCGATGCGCCGGGCGTTGAACGTCGTGAAACGCCTCTTCACCGTGCGGTCGTGCCATTACGCGCTGCCACGCGAGGCGCCGGAGCGACCCTGCCTCGATTACTTCATCAAGCGCTGCAAGGCGCCGTGCGTCGGCTATCAGGATTCCGCGGAGTACCGCGCGATGATCGACGAAGTCGTCTGGTTTCTCGAGGGGCGCACCAGCGACGTGGTACGTCACGTGCGCGAGCGCATGCTCGAGGCCTCGGAACGGCTCGACTTCGAACGGGCCGGAGAGCTGCGCGATGCGCTGCGACATCTCGAGAAGATGGAAGAGCCCACGGTCGTGCTCGAGGTGGAGGGCGGCGATCGGGATGTGGTGGGGTATGCGCGCGATGGCGAGGACGCCTGCGTGGTGATCATGCGCATACGCGGTGGCAAGTTGCTGGCGCGTGACCACCGCCTGCTCGAGCAGGCCGAGGGCGAGGAGGACGGCGCCGTACTGGGCGCCTCGCTCGCCCAGTGGTACCGCACGGCCGATGCCCGTGCCGCCGACCTTCTCGTGCCGTTCGATTTCGACGATCGGGAGACACTCGAGGCCTCGCTGGACGGCACCCGCATCCGCATTCCGCAGCGCGGGCCCCGGCGCGCACTCGTCGACCTCGCCGACAAGAATGCGCAGCACCTGCTCGAGGAGTTCAAGCTGGCCGCACTCGAAGCCGAGGAGCGTGCCGCCGACCCGGTTTACGAACTGCAGCGGGAGCTCGGGCTGGCGCGGCTGCCGCGCTCGCTCGTCTGTTTCGACATTTCACATGCGCAGGGGACCGACGTGGTGGCCAGTGCGGTCTGGTTCGAGAATGCCCGCGCGAAGCGCAGCGAATATCGCAAGTTCAAGATCCAGGGCTTTGAAGGCAACGATGACTTCCGCTCGATGCATGAAGTGGTGACGCGGTTCTTCCGTCGACGCATCGACGAAGCGAAGCCGTTGCCCGACCTCGTGGTCATTGACGGCGGCAAGGGGCAGCTGGGCGCCGCCAGGGAGGCGCTCGACGCGCTCGGTGTGCAGCCGACGGGGCTCATCAGCCTGGCCAAGAAGGACGAGGAAATCTTCCTTCCTGGCCGCAGCGATTCGGTGCGCCTGCCGCGTCGCTCGCCGGCGCTGCGCATGCTGCAGCAGGCTCGCGACGAGGCGCACCGGTTTGCGGTAACCTTCCAGCGTCAGAAGCGGGCGGCGCGTACGCTCACATCGGAGCTCCTCAGGATTCCCGGCATCGGCCCCACCAGGCGGCGCGCCTTGCTTCACGTCTTCGGCAGCGTGCAGGGCGTGAAGGACGCGGCGGTGGAGGACATTGCCCGACTCCCCGGGTTCGGCCTCGCGTCGGCGCGCAAGGTGTTGCAGGCGTTGGGCGTGCCGCTTCCCGTTGAGGGGCCTTCCAACCTCACCGCCGACGGTTCGGCAGTGCCGGAGCCCGCCCCTCCTGCGGGTGATCCCGATGATGCGCCACCCGACTTCTCCCCTCCACCCCCTCCTGCATGACCACCGCCTCCTGGACACTGCGCTGTTCGGCCTGTGACACGCCCGCGCCGCTCGAGCGCGCCTCCCTGTGTGGCAGCTGCGGACAGCCGCTCTTCGCCCGGTATGCCCCGGTGGGCCGCCACACGACACTGGCTGATCGCTGGGACATGTGGCGGTACGCCCCGTTCATGCCCTTGCTGGCTGGGGAATCACCGGTCACGCTCGGTGAGGGGCTCACCCCCCTGATCGACGCGCCGGCGCTCGCCCAGGCCGTAGGCGTCCGGAAGCTGTGGATCAAGGACGAGGCCCAGAACCCCACCGGATCGTTCAAGGCGCGCGGCATGAGCGCCGCGGTCACCCGCGCTCGTGCGGCCGGGGTGCCGGGGTTGGTGGTGCCTACTGCCGGAAACGCGGGCGCCGCTCTCGCCGCCTATGCCGCTGCGGCCGGGATGAAGGTGCGGGTGATTGCCCCACGCACCACGCCTCGGCCCATTCTCGATACCATCGACGCCATGGGCGCCGAGCTCATTCGCATCGATGGGCATATCGGTGACGCCGGCAAGATGGCGCTGGCCTATGCCGCCGAGACCGGCTACTTCGCCATTTCCACGCTGCGTGAACCGTATCGCGTGGAAGGCATGAAGACGATGGGGTTCGAGCTGGCCGAACAGTTGGGCTGGCGCGTGCCCGACGTGGTGGTGTATCCGACCGGTGGCGGTGAAGGTACAGTGGGAATCTGGAAGGCGCTGCAGGAGTTGGCCGCCGGTGGCTGGATCGCCGCCGATCGCGTGCAGCCGCAGTACGTGGTGGCGCAGGCCGCCGGGTGTGCCCCCATCGCGCGGGCATTCGACGCCGGTGCCGACAAAGCGGAACCGTGGGTCGACCCGGTAACCCACGCCAGCGGTTTGCGTGTCCCGTCGCCCCTCGGCGATCGGCTGGTGCTCCGGATCATGCGGGAAACCGGCGGGTTTGCCGCCACGGCCACCGAAGAGGCGATCCGCGAGTGGACGCGGGCCCTTGCCGTGGCCACGGGCATCGACGCGGCACCGGAAGATGGATGCGCCCTGTCGGTCCTGCGTGACGGCGTCAACTCCGGCCGGATTCGGCACGATGCCGAGGTCGTGGTGTTCAATACGGGGAGCGGAGCCTCCTACCGGGCCTGAGCTGCAGTCTGAGGTTCGTCGCTCTTCGGGCGGCCGAAGTCCATGAAATTGATTGACTTCGGACCTCACGCCTCGTAGTATTTCTCAGGTCGGCGGCAGCGCATCCGTTGCCGCCGGCCTGATTTCCGGGGGAGGGCCATCGGGCTGCTTCCCCGTTTTGTCCCGGGCTATGGTTCGCGTTACGCACGTCGAGCCGGGGAGTATTGCCGACCAGGTCGGCATCGTTCCCGGCACTGAACTCCTCGCCATCAACGAACGGCCGCTGGAGGACTTCCTCGATTGGGAGTTCCTGACGGCCGACGAGGCGTTCGTGGTGTCGGCTCGTCTCCCGGATGGGGCCCAGGTCGAGTACGAGATCGAGCGGGAAGATGGTGACTCGATGGGGGTGGAGCTGGCGCCCCCCACCGTGCGTCGCTGCGCGAACCGGTGCGAGTTCTGCTTCATCGAAGGGCTTCCCAAGGGACTCCGCAAGGGGCTCTACATTCGCGACGACGATTACCGGTTGTCCTTCGCGTACGGCAACTTCGCGACGCTTTCCAACGTGAAGGAGCGCGACATCGCGCGCATTCTGGAGTACCGCCTCTCCCCCTTGTACGTGTCGGTGCACGCGACCCCCTGGGACGCCCGCAAGGTGCTGCTCAACAACCCGCGCGTGCCCAACATTCTCGACCAGCTGACGCGACTGGCAGAAGGGGGCATTCAGTTCCATTGCCAGATGGTCATCGTGCCGGGGCTGAATGACGGGGACGTGCTCGAGCAGTCGCTGGCCGATCTCTGGGCGCTTGAGGAGGCCGTGCTCTCCGTGGCGCTGGTGCCGGTGGGGGTCACCCAGTTCTCGCATCTGTACACCGGCAAGTCCATGGATGCACACCAGGCCGGCGTGCTGCTCGACGCCGTACATCGGTGGGAAGAACGGGCGTTGGCGGAACGCGACGATCGCTGGGTGTTCGGCTCCGACGAGCTGTATCTGTTGGCGGGGGTGGAGCTGCCGGGAGTCGAGCACTACGGCGAGTTCTCGCAGATCGAAAACGGCGTGGGTGCCGTGACGTCGCTGCGTGCGCGGCTCCGCGACGGCTTGTCGCAGCTGCCCCGTCTCGACGGCAAGCGCATCGGCGTGGTGACGGGCACGTCCATGGCACCGCTCATGCCGGAACTGCTCGCGCAGCTTGCCGACGCCACGGGGGCGGCGTTCGTCCTCATCCCCACCGAGAATTCGCTGTTCGGGCCCACCACGACCACGGCCGGACTCCTCGTGGGGGCCGATATCCGCCGGGCGCTTGCCGACCGGACCGATCTCGACCTGGCCCTCATTCCCGCCGAGTGCATCAACGACAACGGCCTGTTTCTCGACGAGGAGCAGTTCATTGCCGTGCGCGAGTCGTTGCCCATGCCGGTGTTTCCCTCGTACGACTTCATTGACGCGCTCGTGCCCGAAGGGGATGCGGCGGTCGTTCCCGCTGCCTGATTTCACGCATGAGTCTCCCCGTCGTTGCCATCGTCGGTCGCCCCAACGTGGGCAAGTCGCATCTCTTCAACCGCATCATCGGCGAGGCCACGGCCATCGTCAGTGACGAGGCGGGCACCACCCGCGATCGTCACTTCGGCGAGGCCGAGTGGGCAGGGCATCGCTTCTGGCTCGTCGATACCGGCGGTCTCGTCGAAGATTCCGATCTGCCCATGGACCTCGCCATTCGTCACCAGGTCATGGAGGCGATTGAAGAGGCGGATCTCATGCTCTTCGTGTGCGACGCCAAGGTGGGGGTGCACCCCAGCGATGCCCGCATCATGGACCTGCTGCGGAATGCGCAGAAGCCGTGGCTCCTGGTGGCCAACAAGGTCGACAACCCCGACAGCACCGACTTCTACGAGTTCTACCGACTCGGGGTGCCCGACGTCTACCCGGTCTCCGCCTCGAACGGCAAGGGCTCGGGCGATCTGCTCGACGCCGTGGTGAACGCCATTCCCGAAACCAACGAAGAACGCCCCGAGGCCATTCGTGTGGCGGTCATCGGACGGCCGAATGTCGGGAAGTCGAGTTTCGTGAACCGCCTCCTTGGTGAAGAACGGCTGGTCGTGAGCGATGAGTCCGGGACGACGCGCGATGCCATCGACGCGCCCATGCGCTACAAGGAGACCGATCTCATCTTCGTGGACACGGCCGGCCTGCGCCGTCAGGCGCGGATCGACGATGGCGTGGAATTCTATTCGTCGTTGCGCACACGCCGGGCCATCGACTCCGCCGACGTGTGCGTGCTGATGATCGACAGCACCGAGGGGTTGCAGAACCAGGATCTCAAGATCGCCACCATGGCGTGGGAGGCGGGGCGTGGCCTCATCCTGGTGCTCAACAAGTGGGACCTCTACGAGGACAAGACCGACAAGAGCGCCGACAAGTTCCGCAAGGAGTGCATCGAGAAGGCGCCCTACCTGGGGTTCGTGCCGTTCCTCTTCACCAGTGCCCTTACCGGACAACGCGTCACCAAGGCGCTCGATCTGGTACTCGAGGTGCAGGCGCAGCGCACGCGCCGCATCAGCACCTCGCAGGTCAACGATGCGCTCGGCGAGATGATCGCACGGCGGCAGCCGCCGCAGGCGGCAGGCCGCGAAGTCAAGCTGAACTACGCGACGCAGGTGGAAGTGGAACCGCCCACCATCGCCGTCTTCGGCAATCATCCCGAGCTGATCCCCGAGCATTACATCCGGTTTCTGCACAACGGCTTCCGTGAGAAGTGGGGATTCACGGGCTCACCGCTGCGCATCATCATGCGGAGAAAGAACAGTTGACCGGTGTCGCCATGCCGCTCTGGGCGCTCGGTGCGGCGTATCTCGCCGGATCGTTTCCCACCGCGTACCTCGTGGGAAAGGCCAACGGTGTGGATTTGCGAACCGTCGGCTCCGGCAACCTCGGGGCGACCAACGTGTTTCGTACGCTTGGCTGGAAGTGGGGGGCCCTGGTCTACGTGGTCGATGGCTTGAAGGGACTGCTGCCCACGTGGCTGTTGCCCGCGGCAGTCGGGGTGGCTGCGGGGTGGCCGTGGGGCGTGCTCATTGGCGTGCTCACCATCGCGGGGCATGTGAAACCGATCTTCCTGCTGGGGCGCGGGGGCGGGAAGGGGGTGGCGACGGCGAGCGGCGTCTTCTTCGCGCTGGCCCCCGCAGCCGGCGCGTGGGCGCTGGGCGCGTTCGTGATCACGGTGGCACTCACGCGGTACGTGTCCCTCGGCTCACTGGTCGGTGCCGTCGTTCTCCCGGTCACCATGCTGCTGCAGGCGCGCGCGGTAACGCCGCTGGCCATGGTGGCGGTGGCCATTGGCGCGTTCGTCTTCTGGACCCACCGCGACAACATCCGCCGGCTCCTGCGGGGAGAGGAGCGGCGCCTGGGCAATGGCAAGGCCGCTACGGCGGGAGGATCGGCGTAATGCCTGACGCTGTATCACGCACGCCAGTGCCCATGCCGGCGTCTGGCGCACGAGAGGTCACGCCACGCCGCTGTGCGGTCATTGGGGGCGGCGCCTGGGGCACCGCGATCGCCGACCGACTCGCCCGCAATGGACATCACACCGTGCTGTGGGCGCGCGAGGACGACGTCGTGACCGCCGTGAACACCACGCACGAGAACCCGCGCTTTCTGGCCGGCATTCCGCTGGCCCCGTCACTCGAGGCGCGCGGAGCCATCAACGAGGCGCTGCGTGACGCGGACCTCGTGGTCTATGCGGCCCCCTCGCATGTGCTGCGGGTGGTGGTGGCGAATTGTGCGGCGCATACACCACGCCATGCGGTACTCTCGGTGGCCACCAAGGGGATCGAGCGGGAAACGCTCGCCCTCATGACCGATGTGGTCGCCGAGGCGTCGCCGGGGCATCCGGTGGTGGCGGTGAGCGGTCCGAGCTTCGCTGCCGAGGTGGCCATGGGGCAGCCAACGGCGGTGGTGGCCGCGAGCGTCGACCACACGGCGGCGACGCTGGTGCAGGGGGCGCTGAGCGCCGCTGCGTTCCGGGTGTACACGAGCGACGACGTGGTGGGGGTCGAGTTGGGGGGCGCCCTCAAGAACGTCATGGCCGTGGCGACCGGTATCCTCGACGGGCTGGGGTTGGGGTTCAATCCGCGCGCGGCGCTCTTGACGCGCGGCCTCGCCGAAATGACCCGCCTGGGCGTAGCGTTGGGCGCACAGCCGGACACGTTTGCCGGCTTGGCCGGTCTTGGCGATCTCGTGCTCACCTGTACGGGCGCGTTGTCGCGGAATCGGGCCGTCGGTGTCGCCATTGGACAGGGGCAGTCGCTCGAGCAAGCGCTGGCCGGCAAGGACAGCGTGGCCGAAGGGGTGCTCAATACGCAGAGCGCACGTGCGCTCGCCGCGAAAACCGGGGTGGAGATGCCCATCGTCGAGGCCACCCATCGGATCCTCTTCGAAGGGTGCGCGCCGCGCGACGCGGTCGCCGAACTCATGGCGCGCGAACTGCGCCCGGAGCGCGACTGACCATGGCGGCGCCACGCGGCGAACTCGTGCAGGAGTTCTACTCCATTGGCGACGTGTGTACGCTCACCGAGCTCAAGCCACACGTGCTGCGCTACTGGGAGAGCCAGTTCAAGCTGCTCAACCCGGCCAAGAACCGGAGTGGCAATCGGGTGTACTCGCGGCGCGAGGTGGAACTGATCCTGCTCGTGAAGCATCTGTTGTACACCGAGAAGTACACCATCGATGGGGCACGCCAGAAGCTCGAGGAGCATCGCAAGGGCGGCTCGCTGCGTCTGGCCGCCCGGGCGGCCCTCGAGGTGGAGGCGCTGGAAAGCATCGAACGCGAACTCGCCGAATTGCAGGCCCTGCTCGATGACGGCCCGCGCTGACTTCAACTCACGCCATGCGCATTCTCCTCAGCAACGACGACGGCATTCTCGCCAAGGGACTTGGCGTACTCGAGCGGGCGGTGGCACCGCTCGGCGACATTCACGTCGTCGCTCCCGATCGTGAACAGAGTGCCACCAGCCACTCACTCACGTTGCATCACCCGCTGCGTCCCGTGCGGTTGGGCGAGCATCGGTGGCAGGTCGACGGAACGCCCACCGATTGCGTGATGCTGGCATGCGAGGCGCTGCTCGATGCGCGCCCCGACTTCGTGCTGAGCGGCATCAATCACGGGCCGAACATGGGCGAGGATGTGCTCTACAGTGGCACCGTGGCTGCAGCCATGGAGGGCCTCGCACTGGGCATCCCCGCCATTGCGCTGTCGTTCGCCGGCAGTGTCCTGCGCGCCGATGCGCTGCTTGACACGCAGATCGCGCAGATCCGGTCGCTCATCGACCACCTCATGCGCCTGCCGAGTTTCCCTCCGCACACCCTGCTCAACGTGAACCTGCCCGCCGTAGCCGGCGACGCGATCAAGGGGGTGCGGTTGACACGGCTGGGGAGGCGGGTGTTCAGCGACTCCATCACGCGCATGAAGGATCCGTGGGGACGCGAGATCCTTTGGATCGGCGGCGGCAGCGTGGAATGGAGCGGTCCTGACGATTCGGACTTCCGGGCCGTGCACGACGGGTTCATCTCGGTCACCCCGCTGCACCTCGACCTCACGCACCGGGATATCCTCGAGACGGCGACGGACTGGTGGCAGGCGCCATAGAGCCGGAGTTCCGCGGCGCACGCCGGCGGCTGGTCGAAGCGTTGCAGGACAAGGGCATCAAGGATCTCGCCCTGCTGCGCGCCATCGATACCGTGCCGCGCCACCTCTTCGTCCCGCCCACGGTGCGGCATCGGGCCTACGAAGACTCGGCCTTGCCCATCGGCAACGGGCAGACGATCTCCCAACCCTACGTCCATGCCCGGGCAGTCGAGCAGTTGATGCTCACGGGGAAGGAGCGCGTGCTGGAGATCGGCACGGGCTCGGCCTATCAGACGGCGCTGCTCTCCGAGCTGGCGGCCCAGGTCTTCTCCGTAGAGCGATACCGCGAACTGCTCGATCGCGCCCGCGGCGTACTGCAGCAGGCGGGGGTGCGCAATGTGTCGCTCTCGCTTGGGGATGGCTCGCTGGGGTGGCGAGAGTATGCCCCGTACGACGGCATCGTGGTGAGCGCGGGGGCACCGGATGTCCCGGCCGCCTTGGAGGAGCAACTGGCCGAGGGAGGGCGGTTGCTCATACCGGTCGGGGACAAGGACGAACAGATGCTCACGCTGTTCATCAAGCGGGGGGGGCGACTCGAGCGCCGTGACATCACCCCGGTCCGCTTCGTCCCCTTGATTGGAGCGCAGGGCTGGCCGAGCTGATTTCCACCGGCCGGGTTTGCCTTCCGTCTGGCGGTCGTTCAATTTCGCTCGTCGAGGCACGGCTGCCTCGGGCGACGCCCCGCGCACACCGTCCCAACCACAATGTCCGCATTCGTCTCGCCTCACACCCCGTCGGCTGGGCAGGACCGGCCTCGCACACCCGTGCCCCCGTATGCGGCGCCCGCGGCGACCGCCGGCGAACCGGGGCATGTTGGCCGGGTTGGCCCCTTTGTGCCGGCCGGGTGGCGAAATGAGGTGAAGAAGGGCGTGGTGGCCGCATCGGCACCGGAGGCCATCGCGGCCGTGCATCAGGTGTCCCCGGTGGAGCAGGGGATCGCCACGGCAACGGCGACGGCTGGCTCAACGAGCGCTGAATCGCCTGCGCTTGCAGCCCCGGCCGCTCCGGCGGGCATTCCGCCGTATCGACCGCTGCGCCTCACGCCGATCATCTCGGCGGCAATTCGCACGCCATTGTACATCCCGCCCATTCCCACCCCCTCCGCCGAGACGGCGGTACAGGACGAAGGGGGCATCGACCCGATGTTGGAGGACACGGCGGAGTTCCCCGTTCCCTCGGGAACGTGGCAGTCACTGACGCCGCTGGACACACCGGCCGTGGCGCCGCAGGCGGGCACCGCCGCCAACGTCGAGGAGCCGGCTGGCAGGGATGAGGTGCCGCTGCCGTGGATCGACGCGTTTCTTGCGGCGACCCCATCGTCCCCTATGGCTGCCATTGAGGTGCCGGCTCCCGTGGAGGAAGCCTGGGGCATGGAGTCCGCCACGGCGGAGGAGTTGCTTGCGGACGCGCTCGCCGTCTCCGCAGACGACGCGACTACCGCGTTCGGTGCGGACGAGGTGAGCCTCGAGCCGGAGGAGGCCACTGCGCCAGACGCGGCGCAGGGCGAAGACGGATGGCCGCTGGACGAAGCGGTGGCGGAATTCCGTAGTCTTGGAGCGCGGCTGGAGCCGTTGCCGCCGCCGGTCACCGACGACACGGACGGCACGGCGTTTGGCGACCAGAACGTGACGGCTGGCAACCTCGACGCAGACGCCTCACCGATGTCACCGCCCATGTCCGCGTGGAGCGATGACGACCTGCTCGACATCATGCCCATCCGTCATTCCGGGCGCACGCCGCTCTCCGGTGCCGCCCTGCCTGCCGACGGCGAACTGTGGGCCGAGCGGGCGTTCAAGGCGCAGGAGGATGCTCTTTCGTTCGGCGCATCCCTGGCCGCTGAGCTCCCGGGGGCCGAGCGTGAGGAGATGCCGCCCGCCGAAGTTGCCACGGCCGAGCAGGCGGCGCACGCCCTCGAACTGCTCGCCCAGCGGGTGAGAGCTGGCGAACTGCTGCTCCCTGGATACGATCCGCGCATGGGTGAACCGGCGGCTCTGGTGGCGGCGCTGGCCGCACTGCTCGGGGTCCGTCTTCGCTGAACGCCGCGGGGTGAGCGATTGCGGCCAGGGACGATAACTTGGCAGCATGCCGACCACCCTCGACCTTCCCGAACTGCGCGCTCGGCTGAAACGAGCGCTGCGCGATGTGCCCGACTTCCCGAAGCCGGGCATCCTGTTCAAAGACATCACCCCGCTGCTCGCTGATCCGCTGCTGATGCAGGAGGCCGTGGCGGCCATGTGTGCGCCCCATGCCGCGGCTGGCATCACGCATGTCGTGGCGGTCGAGAGCCGCGGATTCCTTTTCGGCATGCCCATGGCCCTGCACCTGGGCGCGGCGTTCGCGCCGGCCCGTAAGCCCGGCAAGCTCCCGTGGCGGACAACGCGCGAGGAGTACGTGCTGGAGTACCGGAGTGATGTTCTCGAAATGCACGATGATGCGCTGGCTGTCGGTGGGGCGGGGGGAGCCACACCACCGACTCCCCGGGTGCTGGTCGTCGACGACGTTCTGGCCACGGGCGGTACCGCTGCTGCGGCGAGTCGCCTTGTCGAACGATTGGGCGGAACGGTGGTCGGCGTGTCGGTTCTGGTCGAGCTCGCGTTCCTTGGAGGCCGCGAGCGCCTCGCGGCGCGACCCGTGTATAGTGTGCTGACGTTCTGAACAGCCCGGATTATCATTAGGAAGCGCGCCGTCGCAACGGACGCCGCGCGTACCGCCCCCGTAGCTCAGTTGGATAGAGCAGCAGTTTCCTAAACTGTTGGTCGGAGGTTCGAATCCTCTCGGGGGCACTGTGGGGTAGGGCGGGCTGGTCTGGCCTGCGCTGGGTGCGCGTTGGCGGGTGCCTTGCCGAGCGCAAATGCACTATGTTACGGGGCTGATCCCCGGCGGCTGATTCCGGGCCCCATCCTCTTACCGTTGGCATACTCGCATGGCGCAGGCGACCCGCAATCCACGCACCTCGCCCGGTGCATCGGCTCCGTTGAGCGACGATCCGATCGAGTCGGCGACCACCTGGCTGCAGCTCAACAGCAAGCCGATCCTGCTGGTGGTGGGCGGGGCAGCCGTTGCCGCCGCCGCGGTCATGATTTACCGCAGCAATATGGCGGCGACACGCGAGAAGGCGTCGGTCGCGCTGTACGAGGCGCAGGCCCCGTTCGTTCAGGGCAAGTTGCCCGAGGCGCAGCGCGAACTCGAGAAGGTGGCCACGCGGTTCGCCAATACGGCCTCTGGTCAGCAGGCGGCGATCCTGCTTGGGCAGGCGCTGTTCGGGCAGAACAAGGTGGATGAAGGGATCAAGTCGCTGGAGAAGGCGCTTGGCGGCGCGTCGCCCGAGTTCAAGTCGAACATCGAGGCCCTGATCGCGGCGGGCTACGAGCAGAAGAAGGATATGGTCAAGGCCGCCGAGCATTACGGAAAGGCCGCGTCGCTGGCCCCATACAAGTCGGAGAAGTACAACCACCAGGCCAGCCAGGCCCGCAGTCTCATGGCCGCCGGAAAGAACGCCGACGCCAAGAAGATCTGGGAGGAGTTGGCGAAGCTGGAGGGGGAGCCGGTGCAGCAGGAGGCGACGGTCCGCCTCGGCGAGTTGGCGGCGAAGAGCTGAGCCCACTCCACGTTTCCCGGGCACGCGGCAAGGGAGTCAGGCGGGCGACGGGACGGTCGCCCGCCTTGTTCTTTTGTGGTGTTTTATGCGTATAATACATGTTATGTAAACTAGAGCCGGTGGATAACTGTGGGAAATTCCCCACGTGGAAATCCCCCGCTTTGTGGGAAGATCGCGTAACGTATTGCCGCGCAAATAGATGACGGACCGTGCCGGCGTTCATCCATGCGGCTCGTGTCACGAACACACGAACTGTCCACCTGTCCACATCGTGGAACCGTACGATCAACAATCGCTTAGAGCGCGGCGATAACGCCTCGGAATACCACACGCCCCTCGCCGCGTAGCGACGGCTGGCCGCGTCCCTGTTCCTCGGCGTTGGCGCCATCCGAGGCTGGAAGCCGGACCTGCAATGGTCGGCCGGAACTGGACACAATGGTTACCACAGGGCCAACGGCCAGCCCCCAGGCCCCCAGCAGAACGGCCGTGGCCACGGCGCCCGTGCCGCACGCCAGCGTCTCGCCTTCCACCCCGCGCTCGAAGGTGCGATAGCGCCATCGGCCGTCGGGTTGCCGGGAGACCCAGTTCACATTGGCGCCGGCGGGACCCAGACTCGGATGATGGCGGAGAACCGGCCCCCGCTCGCGAAGAGGTACCGCTTCGGCGTCGTCGCAGAGCACCACGAGATGCGGAATGCCGGCCACAGCCAAGCCGATGGCCTGTTCACCAGGAGCCCGCTTGATGTCCAACGTTGGGCGTACGTCGGTGACCGGTTGCAGGTCGATCTCCGGCAGTTGACCGGGGCCGTGTCCCGTGAGGCGGCTCGAGATGACTCCCGCGCCAGTGGCCAGGCGCATGCCCACGGGCGAGGCCATCTCCAGCTGCGCCGCCAGCGTCGTTGAGCACAACGTCGCATTGCCGCATAGATCCGCCGGCGACCCATCGCTGTTGAAGTAATGGATCGTGACATCGGCGCCATCGCCCGTCGGTTCGAGCACGACAAGCCCGTCAGCACCTATCCCATTGTTCCTGTTGCAGATGCGACGTATCACCTCAGGTGATGTGACACGATCCAAGGGGGTAAGGCGACCGTCAAAGAAGACGAAGTCGTTCCCCGACCCGGTCATCTTGGTGAACGGAAGGCCGGCCAGCGCCGTGAAATCGACCGGTGGAACAGGGGGCGCTGGCACTACCGCGGGATCACGCATCAGTACTTGCCGGTCATGCCCCACCAACGGAGGCGCCACACCATCCAGATGGCTTCACGTACGATCCGCTTGGACATCTTGGATTCCCCTTCGGTGCGGTCGTGGAACACGATGGGGATTTCGGCAATGCGGAAGCCCCGCTTCCAGGCACGGAAGCTCATCTCGATCTGGAAGGCATACCCGTTCGACCGCACGGCGTCGAGTGGGATGGCCTCCAGGACCTCGCGGCGAAAGCACTTGAAGCCACCTGTCGCGTCACCGAGCCGAAGCCCAGTAATGGCACGCGCATAGATGTTGGCGCCATAAGACAACATGAGGCGCGTGATCGGCCAGTTGACCACCGTGACCTTGCCGTCCCGGTACCGGGAGCCAAGCACGAGATCGGCATCGCGGACGGTGGCAAGGAACTCGGGGAGGTGCGCCGGGTCATGCGAGAAATCGGCGTCCATTTCGAAGATGTAGCCGTAGTCTCGAGCCAGCGCCCAGCGGAACCCGGCCAGATACGCCCGACCCAGCCCCTCCTTCCCCGGCCGGTGCAGCACATGGACCCGAGGGTCCGCTGCGGCCAGTTCATCGGCAAGTCGACCGGTACCATCCGGGGAGTTGTCATCGACGATCAGTACATCGAGCCGCGGATCCTGTTCGAGGATCTGCGGGACGATGCGCGTGACGTTCTCACTTTCGTTGTAGGTCGGCACGATCACGACGCCCCGCTCATCGATGCTGAGCGCGCCACGGGCCGGAGTCTTGATACGGGTCATCTTGCGGCAGAGGTGAGACAGACCGGTGGCGATGCGCCAGGCAGGCATGGCGACTCGCGTGGTGTCCGTTCAACTCCGAGAATGGGAAGAAAGGCACGGGCAGGCGCCGGCAGGGCAGCCGCGCATGCACCGTGGGTGCTGGAGCAAAACTAGTGGAGCGGAGGCGAACTGGCCTGTGGCGACCGCAATGTGCCTCGATCCTGCGGCGACATGCAGAAGAGGCCGATGATCCCCGGCAGGATCTCGAGCACGGTCAGCCAGACGCGCGACGTTGCGCCAAGCAGCGCCGCATCCCCCTGCCCCGCCGCCCCCCCCGCCACGAGCAGGGCACTCAACGCGACCTCGCGAAAGCCTATCCCGCCCGGCGCAAAAAGCACCAGGAATCCCACCAGATAAGACGCGGCGAAAACGGCAATGAAGAGTGGCGGCGAGGCGGAAATGACCGGGGTGACCCCCCTGGAGAAACAGGCAAAGGCAAGCCCGTACCCAAGCCATGAGCCAGTATTGATCACCGCCGCCGTCCAGAGTTCGCGCGCGGAAAGCTGCCGTTCGGCGGCGGCCACCCCTCGCCAGCGTGCAACCCGATGGAGGAGGAGCGGCAGCACCGCCGGCAACAGCGCGACCGCCAATACGAACAGGATGCCCGCCACGATGGACACGCGGCTGAGGCCAGGGGAAATGGCGTCGAGCAGATCGGCACCGAAAATGGCCGCCACGCCGAAGCCGGCGCCCAGATTGAGCACGGTGCCCAGCACGGCAGCGCCTGCCGCGGCCACCCCCGAAACGCCTTCGCGGGCCGCGAGCACCCCAAGTGCGCCTACCGACCAGAGCTTGCCGGGGATGTAGCGACCCAGATTGGCCACGGTCCAGATCTGCGCCGCCTTGGCGTACGGCAGCGAGCCCCCCCATCCATGCAGGAGCATGCGCCAGCTCTGGATGAGCATGGCATAGGTGAGCAGCACGAGCACACTGGCCGCCATGATCCACCCCCACCGCACCTCGATACTGCGGGCAGCGCGCTCGACCTCCGCCCACTGCCCGGACAGCACCCAGGCGATGCACCCGAAGGTGACGAGCAGCAGCAGCCATTGCAGCTGCGGCGATCGCAGGCGCTGGGTGATGGTCACGCGGACGGGCCTCGGGCTCCGCCGGCAGTCGGCGGTGCCGCCAACGCACTCGCCCGTACGTTTCCGCCAGCCTGCCGATACAGTGCCTGATAGGTGGACGCCACGGCCTCTGGAGAGAATCGCGCGAGCATGTCGGCCCGGGCCAACTGCCCCAACTGCTGTCGGGTCTCGTCGGAGCCAATCACGCGGGCCAGGCTATTGGCGAGGGCCTGCACGTTGCCAACAGGCACCAGGGTCCCGCCGTGCTCAGGGCGGACCGCATCGACCAGACCGCCATCCGCATAGGCGATGACAGGCGTGCCGCACAATTGGGCCTCGACCGCGACCAGCCCCAGCCCTTCGCCGCGGGATGGAACGGCCACCGCCTGCGCCGAGGCATAGTATGACGCCAGCACGTCCTGGGAGACCGTGCCCACCCAGACGACTCGGTCGGATATCCCGAGCGCCACGGCATGCGCCGCCAGCGCCGCACGATCCGGCCCGTCCCCCAGGACACGCAGCGATGTGCCGGCCAACGCGGGCAGCGCCAGCGCCTCGAGCAGGTCCCGCAGCCCTTTCTGCGCGTTGAGCCGACCCACGAAGAGCACGCCACGTCGCACCGGTGCCGCGCCCTCCAGCGAAAATCGGCGGGTATCCACGGGCATCGGGGCCACCGTGATGTTCGCGGAGGGCGCGATCGCGCGGGCCTCGCTGGCCAGCCAGGAGGAGACGGCCGTGCATACCACCGCCTGTCCAAGGACGGCGCGCATGACGGGGTGAACCGCCGGCTTCTGGGTGGCGAGGCGCACATCCGAGCCGTGCATGGTGACCAGTAAGGGCGGGTCCTCAGGACCGAGCGCCCGCCAGAGCGCGAGTCCTGCGGGAAACCACCAGTGTGCATGCACGAGTTCGAACGGATCGCCAGCCTGTCGGGCCGCGTCGAGGCAGCGCTGCACGTGCCGGCGCATGCTGGCAAGCAACTGCAGCAGGGCCACCTTGCCTCCCCAGGAGCCGCGCACCGTTTCCGCCATCGTCCCGGTGTAGGCCAACGTCATGCGCGCATCGCTGGCGTAGCGTACCCGATCGATGGCCACACCCTCAAGGGTGGTCGTGGGGGGAAGGCCCGCCGCTCCGGGCGCCACGATATGCACGCGAGTCCCCTGCGCCTGCAGGGCCGTCGCCAGGCGGAGCACGAACGATCCGGCCGCGTCACCGGCAAAGCGCGGCGCATTGTGCGTGACGAAGAGCACCCGGCGGGGGCCAGTCACGGGAGCGGCCTGCGGGACGCCTTCAGCGGGCGTCGCGTGCGGCGTCGCGCACGGCGCCCGAATCGTCCTGCTCGAATTGGTTGGCCGCCAACTCGCTGAGCTCCCGCCGCATCTCTCGCACTTCGCTGCGCTGTTGGGCGATCTGCTCACCCAGCAGGCCGGTGGCGAAGAAGACAGAACCCAGCACCAGGCAGGTCTGGATGACGGTCCATGCCCAGCGCTGCCCCTGCCCCGTGACCAGCAGCCAGACCAGCGCGGCACAACCGGCCAGCACCCCCAGCGCAAAGAGCGCGGCGCCCAGCATGCCGAAGGCGAGCAGCGGTTTCTGGCCGAAGCGGAGTTCGAACCACACCGCCAGCATGTCGAGCACGCCCACGGGAATGCGGGACAGGCCGAACTTGGAGCGCCCCGCGTGCCGGGGGTAGAGCGGGATGGGCACTTCGGTGACCGTGAAGCCCTGCGCCGCTGCCATCACGATCATGTACCGATGGAAGTCGGGGCGCATGGGCAGCGCCGCCATGATCTCGCGCCGATACGCCTTCACGTTGTTGAGATCGCGCACGGGGACATGAAACAGCGTGCGGCTCAACTTGTTGTAGATCCCCGACACGAACGCCTTTTCGTACTTCCCCTGCTTGAAGCCCGTCACCATGTCGCTTTCGTTGGCGAGAATGGGCCCCACCAGGCTCGGGATGTCCTCGGGCTTGAACTGGAGATCGGCCGGATAGAACACCAGCACCTGCCCCCGCGCATGCAGTGCCCCCGTGCGCAGGGCTTCGGCGATCCCGCGCTGGGCGCGATGGCGCACCGGATGGAGGAAGGCGTGCTGTTCGCGCAGCTCCTGCAGCAGCGACCAGCTGCCGTCGGTCGACCCATCATCCACCACGATGACCTCATACCGCGCCTCCTGGCCGCGGATCATCGCGTCGCAGAGCTCCAGGAACAGGGGCAGGTTCCCGGCTTCGTCCTTGGCCGGCACGAGCACGCTCACGTCCACCTCAGACCGGGTGGCCGGCTGCGGTATCGTGGGAAGGGGGCGAAGACTCACGGCCATGCGAGAGGAGGAAGGGGCAACACCACTGACGGCAGAGGGGCGGGGACGGCGGCGCGTGCTAGACGCGCTTGCGCATGCGGGCGGGGAGCACGCCCAGCTGGTCACGGTACTTGGCCACCGTGCGTCGCGCAATCTGCACCCCGGTCTGCTGCAGGATTTCCACGATGGCCTGGTCGGTCAGGGGATTCTTGGGATCTTCCCCCCCCACCAGTTTTTCGATCTGGTCCTTGATCCCGCGCGCCGAGACGTCGTCGCCGTCGGCCGTGGCCAACCCCGACGAGAAGAAGAACTTCAGCGGGAGCACACCGCGAGGGGTTTGCACGAACTTCTCGTTCGTCACCCGGCTGACCGTCGATTCGTGCATGCCCACCGCCTCGGCCACCTCGCGCAGGGTGAGCGGCTTGAGCGCTTGCACGCCACGCTCGAAAAAGTCCCGCTGCCGGTCGACGATGTAGTGCATGACCTTGAGCATCGTCTGACGGCGTTGCTCGATGGCCTGAATCATCCAGTTCGCCGAATTGAGCTTGCTGGCAATGAAGTCCTTGCTCTCGGTGTCGAAGCGCTTCTTGTCGCGCGCGATCTCCTGGTACGTGCGCGACAGCTTGAGCCGCGGCAGGTTGCCGTCATTCAGGAAGATGTGGTAATGCCCGTCGATCTTCTCGACCACCAGGTCGGGAATGATGTAGTTGTCGTTGCCCGCACTGAACCGGAGCCCCGGCTTGGGGTCCAGCTTGGCGATTTCATCAGCGGCCCCCTGCACATCCTGCGCGCTGATGCCGAGTCGCTTCGACAGTTCGCTCCACCGGTGCGCGATGAGCTCCTCGAACGACTCCTCGACCAGACGGTAGGCGAGCGCCTCCCGCATGCCGGCGGCGCGCAGCTGCAACAGCAGACACTCGCGCAGGTCGCGGGCGCCAACTCCCGGGGGATCGAGATCCTGGATGATCTGCAGCATCTGCAGCATCTCGGTGTCGGTGAAGACCGGCACCTCGCTCTCGATGTCGCGCTCTTCGGCTTCCTTCAGCAGCCATTCGTTGACGCCGCGCTGGATTTCCTCCAGCGGACACGCCAGCCATCCATCGTCGTTGATGTTGCCGACGAATTCTTCCGCGAGAATTGCCTGCCGCGGTGTGAGCTCCAGCAGCGACAGCTGTTCCGTCAGGTGATCCGCCAGGTCCCGCGTGTCGACCGTGACCGGTTCGTACCATTCCCGCTGCTCGTGCTCCTCGCGCTGGCCCCCGGTCTCGAATCCGTCGAGCAGTACCGCTTCCCAGTCGACATCATCGTCACCGGTCTTCTCCGGTTCCGGTTCGGCCGACGCTTCCGGTTCGGTGAGATCCTGCGCCTCGGCGGCCGGATCGTCGGCATCGGGCGCCTCGTCATCTTCCTCTTCGGGCTCAACGAGCTCGAGGAAGGGGTTCGTGAGCAACTCCTGCTTGAGATGCTGCTGCAGATCGAGCAGCGGCATGTACAGCAGATCCATCGCCTGGTAGAGGCGGGGATTGACCTTGAGTTCCTGCCGGAGTCCGGCGTTCTGTTGCAGTCCCGTTTTCATCAAGCCCGCACTCCTTCATCGGCTTCGGCGAAGCGTGCACGGAGTCGGGCCGACAGCGTCGGGCCGAGGTAGATCTCCGCCACCGTGTCATCGAACACGAGTTCACGAACTGTACCGGAGACCTTGACCACGCCGTCGTACATGATGTAAGCGCGATCGACGATGTCGAGGGTCTGCTCGACGTTGTGGTCACTGATGAGTACGCCTATGCCACGATGGCGGAGTCCCGCCACGATCTGCTGAATGTCGTGCACCGCGATCGGGTCCACGCCGGCAAAGGGTTCATCGAGCATCATGAACTTCGGCTGGGTCACGAGCGCACGCGTGATCTCCAACCGCCGCCGTTCCCCGCCGGAGAGCTGAAAGGCGCGGCTGTTCCGCAAATGCTTGATGCTCAACTCATCGAGCAGCATTTCCAATCGTTCCTTCCGTTCGCCGGCGGAGAGATCGAGCGTTTCCAGGATGGCCAGAATGTTCTGCTCCACGGTGAGCTTTCGAAAGATGGAAGGCTCTTGCGAAAGATAACCGATCCCCTGGCGCGCCCGCTCGTACATGGGCATGCGCGTGATGTCCGTACCGTCAAGTCGGATGATGCCCGTTTGCGGGGCGATCAGCCCCACCAGCATGTAGAACGTGGTCGTCTTGCCGGCGCCGTTGGGGCCCAGCAGCCCGACGATCTCCCCCTGGGACACACGCACCGACACGTCGTTCACGACCCGCCGACCGCGATAGACCTTGACCAGTCCATCCGCCGACAGCACCGATGCGTTGGCCGCTTCCGTTGCCGCCGGTGTCGTCCCCACGGCAGCGCGATACTCGCCGGTGGCGCCCAGCACACGTGCCAGTTCGGCACGATGCGCCTGCACCGCCTCCCAGAGCGCCGGCGCGACGCGCACCTCGGCATTCGGCTCGGCCACCCCACTGGCGAACGATTCGATGACACCACTGGCAGCCAGTCGGGGCAGCAGCGCCGCCGCCAGGTGGCTGCGGACTTCGTCGGGGGCAAGGGCACGGCCCTCCCGGTGCTCCTCGATGTACCGTCGTGTGATGGCGTGCAGCGGCACCCGGCCCGTCATGTCGGCGCCGTCGACGATCGCGCCGAGTACCATTCCCAGGGACCGGTCTCCGTGCACGGCACGCTCGACGACCGACAGAATGTCGGCCGCGGAGGATGGTGTCTGGGGACGTGAGGAATCGCTCATGGACGGCGGCGGGTAGCGGAAGCAAGGGGGGGCAACGCGGCGGGAGCGGTGACGTCGTCCTCCCCGGGGGGACGGCGAGCCGGCGATCCCGTCGGCACCGGAGCACCACCAGGTCGCCCTGGGGGCCTGCGACGGCGGGGGCCCGGGGCCGCGGCCGTGTCTGCTAGACTGTCCGACGCCGGTTCGAGATACACCCCCGAGGCCGCCGAGTCCACCCGGACGTCGCGCACGGTCCCCGTGTCGAAGTTCACGAAGATGCGCAGCCCGCGCACGTAATTGATGGCGGGCGGTGCCGTGGGCCCCTTGGACGTGGCCATGTGAAAGAGCGAACTGGCGTTCCCCATGGCGCGGATCTCCTTGATGCTCACCCGGTTGCCGGTATCGCGCGGCGTCGTCGCGCCGGGAGCCGGTGCGGCGACCGGCGGGCGAACGGCGATGCTGTCGAAAAAGGCGAAGATGCTGTCGCCGCGCAGCAGATCCTTGTCGGTTGTCCGGATCTTGAGTGTATCCGGCGTGCCCACAGCCACGGCACTGCCGACCGCGCGCACCTCGCGCACCTGTTTGTCCACCAGGCGAATGCGAAGCGAATCGGCAATGACGTCCTGCTGCGGCGTGGTGGCCTTGGCCCGCCCCGACCCGAAGGCGAACGCCTCCTCGAGCTGCTGGTCCTTCAGCCGCACGTCGATGATCTCGGCATTGAGCACGAGGTCATCGCTGGTGGCCGTGGACTTGTGGCGGGCCACGACGCGGTCGAGTTTGCGCGCGGTACTGTACATGTCGATCGTGTCGCCCACCAACGTGAACTGCTGGGCGGTGTCCCGGTTCACGATGCGTGCGCCGCGCACGAGTCGCGACTGCTCGGTGATCTTGTCGAAGGAGGCGGAGTCCGCCTGGGCCTGCAGTTGCTCGCGATCGATTCGTACGTCCCCCCATGCCATGAGCAGCGAGTCGCCGGCATCCTCGAAGCGATTCGCGATGACCGTGGTGGGGGGCTGCAGCCGGCCGGTACTGTCCTTTTCGATCAACCGGGCCGTGGAACGGCTGGGCGCAATGAGGCGAGAGGCGGGGCGTTCCGGGGTGGCCCGGAAGTACTCGATGCTTGGCCCGGCAAAGGTGCTGCCGGTGGCCAACTGCGTTGCCACGACGTTGCCATCGGCATACAACCGCCCTTCGCGGGTGAAATACGTGGCGTGCATGGCCGTGATCTGCACCTTGTTGGGCTCTTCGTAGACCACGTTGCCATACAGGTTCACGATCCCCGCCGCCTGAAACTGTTCGGCGCTGTCGGCCCGCAGCCGGTTGTTCTCGCCCTGGCACCGTCCCACGAACCCGCCGCCAATGAAGGTGTTGGATACCGTCTCGCTCATGCGGCTGTACAGGAGTCGGGTCTCCGGCGGCGACTCGGTCATGTCGAGCACGCAGGGGCGCGACGGCGGTGGCGCCTTCTTGGCGGGCTTCTTGGGCACACTGTCGGTCTTCGGGGGACGGGCCCCCGTACTGTCGGTTGCCGCCGGCACCTTGGCCGAGTCACGACCGGGGCGCGGCGTGCTGTCCGTAGGGGCAACCGTGACGGGCGCGCGCGTGGCGACGCTGTCGGGCGTCACCGGGCGCCCGGCCGAGTCGGAGGGCACGACCGCCGGTGTGGATGCCGCCCGTCCAGCGCCGCGGCATCCCGCAATCAGGACGGTCGATCCCACCGCCAGCAGGAAGAGGGAACGGGCGGGGGGCACGCACCAACGGCGGCCGGCAGGCGTGGTCACCGCGTGGGCACCTGAACCGTTGCGATGATCTTGCAGCTGCGCAAGCATCGGAAGTTGTTCAGCTTGGGATCGGACTCGAAGCCGATTCCCGAGTGCTCGCGCTTGGGCTCGTTCAGCACGAATGCCTAGTCGGAGAAGAACTGGTTGCGGACCTGATCGAACACCAGCTGCTGCGACGAGAACCGCTTCCCGTCCTCACGCACCACCACCACGTCGCCGCGGGCCTCCAGACGCTGGAGACGCGTGTTGTAGGTCGCGGCCTTGGCCGTGAGGACGCCGTCCTTCAGTCCCTGCGTCGTATAGAACGTGCCGCTCACCCGCCGCATCTCGATACGTGTGCCGTCGTCGTAGAAGTAGGTCGTGTCCGACAGCAGCTCGCCGTTGCTTACCCCCTTGTTGGTGAGCACCTGCCGGGTACCGAAGGCCATCTGATCCGCCGAATCAGGCATCGTCGATGTCTGGGACCGCTTCACGGCCGGGGCGGCCGGCTTCTTCGGGCATCCCGCGCCGGTCAACAGGCTCCACGCGGCGATCGCCGCCACCACCAGCCGCCCGGTGCGCGGTGCGGCCGCACGCCACGGCCGCATCAAACCGCCCCCGCCCGCATGAGATCGTGCAGGTGCACGACACCCACCAGGCGTTGCGCGCCATCGACGACAGGCATGGCCATGATGCCATGCGTTTCCATACGGTGCACGACTGCACTCCCCAGTTCAGTATCCTCCGCCATCCGTGGCGCCGTCGTCATCACCGCAGCGACGGGAACGGTCAGCACATCGTCCTGCCGCTCGAGCAGGCGGGTGAGATCTCCTGCGGTGACGACCCCGGACACCCGGTCCTGTTCCACCACGATGGCGATCCCGCGTCGCGCGGCGAGCAGAACCACCGCCTCGCGCATCGTGGCGCCGAGTGGCAGCGTGGGGAGCTGCTCCCGTTCCATGACGTCGCCCACGCGGGTGAGCAGGCGCCGACCAAGCGCGCCGCCCGGATGCAGTTTGGCGAAATCCTCGGCGCGGAACCCCTTGGCTTGCAGCAAGGCCACGGCCAGCGCGTCACCCAGCGCCAGAGTGACCGTCGTACTGGTGGTCGGGGCGAGATCGTGCGGGCACGCTTCCTCCTTCACCAGCAGGTCGAGCGTGACATCGCAGAGGCGCCCGAGGCGTGACCCGGCCGCAGCGGTCATGGCGATGCGCTTCACCCCAAGGCGCGCCAGCGCCTCGATCAGCCCGAGCAGTTCATCGCTTTCCCCACTTTTGGAGATGAGAATGGCGACATCGTCGGGGCCGACGATTCCCAGGTCGCCATGCACACTCTCGACGGGATGGAGAAAGGTGGCCGGGGTGCCGGTGCTCGTGAAGGTGGCCGCGATCTTCCGCCCCACCAACCCCGACTTGCCGACGCCCGCCACGATGATGCGACCGGTGCACGACGCCAGCAGGCGCACCGCGTCGGCGAAGGGTTCCCCCAACGCCTGCTCGCTCAGGTGAAGCGCCTCGGCTTCGAGGGCCAGCACGCGTCGTCCGCGCTCGATGATCGTCGTCGAATCGAGCGGGGCCTCTGTCGTCTGCGTGCGGGTCACTGCGTCACCTCGGTTGCGGACGGACGGCCTGGTGCGCCGACCGCCAGTTCGCTGCGGGAGGCCACATACCGCTCTACCGCGTCGCTCCATTCGCCGCGCGCCTGCAGCAGGGCCTCGGCGAATTCGCGCACGGCACCATGTCCGCCGCGCGCCTGCAACTGCAGCACGGCGGCCCGACGTGCTTCCGTGGTGGCATTCGCCACGGCGACCGGCAGCCCCACAACCCGCAGCACAGCAAGATCGGGAAGGTCGTCACCCACGAAGGCCACCTCGTCGAGGCTGATCCCCAGCGAGCGGCACAGATCGGTGAGCGCCGGGAGTTTTCTGGCCTGCGGGTCCTGAATGCAGGCGTCAACCCGCAACTCGCGCGCGCGCATGGCCACGCTTTCCGAGACGCGTCCGGTCACGAGGGCCACCTTGAGGCCGCACTCCCGCAGCATGGCCATGCCCAGCCCATCCTGCACGTCGTACCGCTTGAATTCGCACGGGGTCGGCGCGCCGTCGTGGAGCGCGCTTCCCAAGTAGAGTCCGCCGTCGGTGAGGACTCCATCCACATCGAACGCCACCAGGCGCACGCGACGGGCCAGCGCCGCCTCGATGCGCGGCGCCTGGATCACGAGTGGCGGGAGCGGGGAACCGTGGCTGGTCACGGGCGAACGGTGCGATCCCAGATGTCCACGGCGCGATCGATCAGCGCGGGGAGGTCATCGAGCGGAATCATGTTGGGCCCGTCGCTGGGGGCCGTCGCCGGCGTGGGGTGCGTTTCGAGGAACAGCCCCTGGGCGCCCGCCGCCACCGCCGCGAACGTGAGCGGTGGAATGAACTCCCGCGCACCGCCGCTGGCGCCCCCCTGCCCCTTCCCGGGCTGCTGCACACTGTGCGTGGCATCGAAGATGACCGGCACGTTGCACGCGGCGCGCATGCGGGCGAACGCCCGCATGTCAACCACGAGGTCACCGTACCCGAAGAACGTCCCACGTTCGGTCACCGCCACATCACCCACGGTGCGTCCGGCGAGCACGGCGCCGCCCTCCACCTTGCGCACCGCGCCCAGCATTCCCTCCGGATGCATCCACTGCCCTTTCTTGACGTTCACCGCCTTGCCCGTGGCACCGGCCGCCAGCAGCAGGTCGGTTTGCCGACAGAGGAAGGCGGGAATCTGGAGCACATCCACCACGCTCGCCGCCACGGCACACTGCCCCGCCTCGTGCACATCGGTCAGGATGGGCAATCCGCTGGCGGTGCGTACGCGATCGAGGGCGGCAAGGCCGGCCTCGAGTCCCGGTCCACGCACCCCGTCCACATTCGACCGATTGGCCTTGTCGAAGCTGGCCTTGAAGATCACCCCACCGGGCACGCGCTCGGCGAGCCGCGCCAGCGCGTCGGCGACGCGCAGATTCAGCGCGTCGTCTTCCAGTTGGCACGGACCGGCAATGAGAAACAGCCGCTGATCGGGGAACGGCGTCATGAGGCGGTCGCTCACTGGTTCACGTGCGCGAGGGTGGGCGACGCGCTGACCGGCGATTCGGCACGGCGGCGCGTGTGCGCGGCCGCGACGAAACCGGCAAACAGCGGGTGCGGGCGCAGGGGGCGCGACTGCAGTTCCGGGTGGAACTGGCAGCCCACGAACCACGGGTGCGAGGGCAGCTCGATCATCTCCACCAGCGAATCATCGGGAGAGAGTCCGCTCAGGCGCATGCCGTGCTCGATGAAGCGCTCACGGTACCGGTTGGACACCTCGTACCGATGCCGATGCCGCTCGCTGACCTCGGGCTGTCCATAGATCTCCGCCGCCCGCGAGCCGCGCTGCAGGCGGCACGGGTAGGCCCCGAGGCGCATGGTGCCGCCCTTGTCCGTCACTTCGCGCTGCGAGTCCATGAGGGAAATGACGGGGTTGCTGCACTCGGGGGCGAACTCGCTGGAGTGACTGTCGTCGAGGCCGAGCGCATGCCGCGCGAACTCGATGAGGGCCACCTGCATGCCGAGGCAGATGCCGAAGAACGGCAGCTGCAGCTCGCGGGCGGCACGAATGGCCTCGACCATGCCCTCCACGCCGCGCACGCCGAATCCGCCCGGCACCAGCAGACCGTGATGCTGCGACAGGATCTCCCGTGCGCGCTCCGGACTGGTGAACAGGTCGCTGGAGGTCCAGGCGAGCTCGACGCCCACATCATTGGCGATGCCGCCGTGAATGAGCGCTTCCTGGACACTCTTGTAGCTGTCGACGTAGTCGGTGTACTTGCCCACGACGCAGATGCGCACCTTCTCGCGGGGATGCGTGATGCGCTGCACCATCGTGCGCCACGCCGAGAGATCGGGGGTGGGGGCGCTGAGGCGGAGTCGCTCCATGACGCGGTCTGCGAACCCCTGCTGTTCGAACACCAGCGGTATCTGGTAGATCGTGGGCACGTCAGGGCTCTCGATCACCGCGCCGAAGTCCACGTTGCAGAAGAGCGCGATCTTGCGCTTCACGTCGTCCTGCAGCGGCTTCTCGCTGCGACAGATGAGGAAGTCCGGCTGGATGCCGATTTCCATGAGTTCGCGCACGGAATGCTGCGTGGGCTTGGTCTTCACCTCCCCGGCGGCGGCAATGTACGGCACCAGCGTGAGGTGCACGAAGATCGCATTCTCCTTCCCCACTTCCCGGCGGAACTGCCGGATGGCTTCCAGGAAGGGCAGCGATTCGATGTCGCCGACGGTCCCGCCGATCTCGACGATCACGACGTCGTTGCCGGGGGCGATGCGCTTGACGGCGTTCTTGATCTCGTCGGTGATGTGCGGGATGACCTGGACCGTGGAGCCGAGGTACTCGCCCCGACGCTCCTTGGTGATGACGTTCGAGTAGATCCGGCCCGTCGTGATGTTGTTGGCCTGCGACAGCGGGCGGTCGAGGAACCGCTCGTAGTGTCCGAGATCGAGATCGGTCTCCGCCCCATCGTCCGTCACGAACACCTCACCGTGCTGGAACGGGGACATGGTGCCCGGATCGACGTTCAGATACGGATCGAGCTTCATCATGGTCACGCGAAAGCCGCGTTCGACGAGCAACCGCCCGAGCGAAGCCGCTGCGATACCCTTGCCGAGGGAGGACACGACGCCACCGGTGACGAAGATGTACTTCGGGGCGGACGTCTGGCCTGTCGGCGCAATGGCAGTGGACATGAGCGGAGTTCCGTGGGAGACCGGGTCGAAATTCGGGAAAGTCGCGCCCTACGGCGCGACAGGGAGCGTGAGCTCAGACCAGCGCCGATTCGCATGGCGCAGATCGTCTTCGGTGTCGATTCCGCCCTCGGCGAAGGGCACGTGCGCGACGCCGATCGGGATATCGTGTGCGAGTGGCCGCAGTTGCTCCAACCGCTCGACGCGCTCGAGCGGATGCGGTGCCAGCGTCACCCACTGATGCAGGGCGTCACGGGTATAGGCGTACACCCCCACGTGCTGGCGCACGAGCGGCGCCAGGATCGGCGCGTCCATCGCGTCACGCAGAAACGGAATGGGCGCCCGCGAAAAATAGAGGGCCCGACCGCTCTCGGTGCACACGACCTTTACCACGTCGGCTCGCTGCTGTGCGGATACCGCCACGGGGACCGCGGCCGTTCCGATGGGCGCGCGGCCGTTGGCGACGATGCCGACGGCGCCTTCCAGCGCCTCGCGTGACACAAAGGGCTCGTCCCCTTGTACATTGAGGATGATCGGCCACGCTGAGAACTCGGGCCGCGCCGCCACCTCGGCCACGCGATCCGTGCCGCTGGGGTGATCCGCTCGCGTCATCACCGCGGGGATGCCGTGAGCGGCGCAGACGGCGGCGATGTCGGGGTGGTCGGTTGCCACCACCACGCGGTCTGCCACCTGCAAGGCTTCGACGCGCTGGTGCACCCGGACGACGAGGGGTTCGCCTCCCAGGAGGCGAAGCGGTTTGCGGGGGAGCCGGGTCGCGCCAAGGCGCGCTGGAATCACCGCGAGGACAGCCATGGTCCAGTGCGCTGGGGCGTGGTTGCAGCAAAATTCACGCCAGTTAAGATACCCGGTTCGACACGGCAAGGCAAACGTGCCCTGCCGGTCGGATGCGTCACCTTTTGCGTCTCCAGCTTTCCGGCATGCCCACGTCTTGGTGGATCGGCTTCAACGTCATGGTGCTGTTCCTGTTGGCCCTCGATCTCGGGGTGTTCAACCGGAAGGCGCACGCGGTTTCGGTCAAGGAAGCGCTCGGCTGGAGCGCCCTCTGGGTGTCGCTGGCGGTCGGGTTTGGCCTCTGGATCGGGCAGGCCATGGGACGCCAGGCCATGCTCGAGTTCTATGCCGGCTATCTGGTGGAACAGGCGTTGTCGGTCGACAACCTGTTCGTCTTCATCCTGATCTTCGGATACTTCCGCGTTCCCCAGGAGCTCCAGCATCGGGTGCTCTTCTGGGGCATTCTTGGCGCGCTGCTCATGCGCGGGGCCATGATCGGTGCGGGCGCCATCCTGCTGGCGCAATTCCACTGGATCATCTACGTCTTTGGCGCCTTTCTCGTCTACACCGGCTTCAAGATGGCCTTCGGTGGTGGGAGCGACATCGCGCCGGAGCAGAACCCCGTCATTCGCCTGGTGCGCCGGTTCGTGCCCCTCACCACCAGGTTTCACGGCGAGAGGTTCTTCGTACGAGAGGCGATCGAGCCTGGGGGAGCGCTGCGCCGTGTCGCCACGCCCCTTTTTGTGGTGCTCGTGCTCGTGGAGACGACCGACGTGGTGTTCGCCGTGGACTCCATCCCTGCCATCTTCGGCGTGACGCGCAACCCGTTCCTCGTGTACACGTCGAACGTGTTCGCCATCCTCGGGCTCCGCTCGCTCTACTTCGTGCTCGCCAACATCATCGGCAGGTTCCACCTGCTCAAGTACGGCTTGTCGGTCGTGCTGGCGTTCGTGGGAGTGAAGATGCTGCTCAGCGAGTGGCGCCCCATCGGCATCGGGGTGTCACTGGGCATCGTCGCCGGGGTGCTCGTGGGCAGCGTCCTGCTCTCCCTCGTCATTCCGCCGCGCCCGGACCGCGACGCCACGACGTGACGCTCCCCCGTCCCGGATGCCGCCCGTGCGGGGGCGTCCGGGCGTCCGGGCGGCACGGTCAGCCCGGCACTGCCGCCGATCGGTGGGCCCGTGCCATGCGCAGGAAGTTGCCAAGCAGGGTTCGCCCGTGCTCGGTGAGAATGGACTCCGGGTGGAACTGCACCCCCCACACGGGATGCTCGCGGTGCTGCACCGCATGAATCTCGGTGGCGTCATCGGTCGCCACCGCCGTCACGGCCAGACAGGACGGCAACGTTTCGCGGCTGACCACCAGCGAGTGGTAACGCATGACCCCGAAGGGCGAGGGAATGTCGGCAAAGAGCCCGGTGCCGTCGTGCACCAGTCGTGACATCTTGCCGTGCATCACGCGCGACGCCCGCACCACGTCGCCACCGTATGCCTCGCCAATGGCCTGATGGCCAAGGCATACGCCAAGGAGTGGCGTGCGGGCCCCATACCGCCGAATCACCTCCACCGAAATGCCGGCGTCGCGCGGGGCGCAGGGACCCGGTGACACCACGATCGCATCGGGCGCCATCGCGCCCACATCGTCCACGGTCAGCGCGTCGTTGCGATGTACCTCGAGCCGCTCACCGAGCGCGCCGAAGTACTGCACGAGGTTGTAGGTGAACGAGTCGTAGTTGTCGATGACGAGAAGCATGGTGACGCTCGAGGTCAGGAGCGTGGATGGAACTGTCGGTGCACACTGCGAAGATAGTCGCGGTCCACGTGCGTGTAGATCTGTGTGGTGGCGATGTCGGCGTGCCCCAGCATTTCCTGGACGGCACGGAGGTCCGCGCCTCCCTCCAGCAGGTGGGTGGCAAAGGAGTGGCGCAGCGTGTGCGGGGACACGGCTTTCTCGAGTCCCGCCTGTTCCACGTATTTGCGCAGGATCTTCCAGGCCCCCATGCGCGTCAACGGCGCGCCGCGGCCGTTGAGAAACAGCAGCCCCTTCCCCTGCCCCCGCTCCAGCACCGGACGGAGTTCGCGCACATAGACCGCCACGGCGCCGATCGCCGATCGTCCGATCGGCACGAGGCGCTCCTTGCTGCCCTTGCCGATCACGCGCACGAGCCCTTCCTCGAGCAGCACGTCCTTGACCGCCAGGCCGATCCACTCCGACACCCGGAGTCCCGCGCCATAGGCCAGTTCCAGCATGGCGCGATCACGAAACGCGAGGCGCTCGTCGAGCTGTGGCGCCGCGAGCAGTCGCGTCACCTCGTCGACGCTCAGGACCTCGGGCAAGGTCCGCCATCGTTGCGGGGAGTCGAGTCGCTCCGTGGGATCGGTCGTGACCACCCCTTCCGCCAGCAGGATCCGATACCATGTGCGGAGCGCCGAGATGTTGCGACGGATCGAGCTCCCGGCAAGGCCGAGGTCCTTGAGGTGGTAGATGAACTCCCGAAGCGCCGCCGCGGTAATGGCCCCGACCGTCGTGATCCCCTGCGTGCGCATGAACACCGCACAGCGCAGCACATCGCGTCGATACGCGTCGATGGTCCGGGGCGAGGCTCCCGCCTCGAGCGCCAACGCATCTTCGAACAGTTGCAGGGCGAACCCCTGCTGCAGATGGCGCCAGTCGTCTCCCCGGTCGGGCAACGCCGGGGCCGTCACTGGCCCTGCCCGCCACCCGCACGCGACGAGCGCATGCGCCACACGACAATCGCCACCGCCATCATGACGAGTACGCCGGCGCCGATCGCCAGCAGACGTTGCTGCTCCGCAATGTGCGCCAGCAATTGCTCGGCGTTCGCGCCGGCTCGAAACGCCAGGACACACACGATCCCGTACCACAGGCCGGAGGCCAGCGTCATGGCCACAGCCGCGCGCACCGCGCCGATGCCGAGCGCGCCTGCCATGGGCGGCACCAGCGCACGCACACCCGGCAGGAATCGACTCGCCATTACCGCGAACAGTCCCTGCGTCTTGAAGCGTTCCGCAAAGCGGTCGGCGGCGGAGGGGGATACCACGGCCGGAAAGCGCCGCATGAGCCACGGGAGACCGTAGCGGTGGCCCAACCCGTACATCAGCATGGCGCCTCCCACGTTGCCGACCATGGTCGCCAGCCACACGCCCCATTCGGTCCCGGTGCCGCGCGCGGCCACGAACGCGCCGAGCGCGATCACCGTGTCGGCAGGGAGCGGCGGAAACACATTCTCGAGAAAGGCCGCCACGATGATGGCCCCGTACAACAGGGCCTCCGGAAGCGACGTCAACCACGCCAGCAACTCAGTCATGTCGCCGCCCGGTGCCGAAGGGATGGCTGGGCGATCGGCGCGTGCTCGGCGCGGGATCGCCGCCCATCGTCAGTCGCGTCGGATGACGGATGCCGTCGCGATCACGGCCAATCCCTCACCACGGCCGATCCAGCCCAGGCCCTCGTTGGTCTTGCCCTTCACGAACACCTCCTCCACCGCCACCTCGAGCACCGCCGCCAGCCGTTCCCGCATCGCCGCCCGATGCGGGCCGATCTTGGGCTGTTGCGTGATTACGGTGACATCCACGTTGCCCACCCGCCATCCCGCCTGGTGAAGGCGCGCGACGGCCGCGGCGAGCATCACGACGGAATCCTTCCCCCGGTTGGCCGCGTCGGTGTCGGGGAACATCTCGCCAATATCACCGAGCCCGGCGGCGCCCAGCACGGCATCGGTGATGGCATGGCACACGGCATCGCCGTCGGAGTGTCCCGCACAGTGCATGGACGCTGGAACGTCGATGCCGCCCAGGCGCATGGGCCCCCCCTCACCGAACCGATGGGAGTCGTAGCCGATCCCCACGCGCACTCCCATCGCCATCGTCACGCCGCCGCCGTGGCCGACACAGCGGGAGCGGCGATCGACATCCCGTCGTTGCTGCTGATGATGGTGTAATCCTGCCGCCGCCGCGCCGGCGTGAAGCCGGCATCGACGATGAGCCGATCGAGTTCGTCGGTGGTGGTACGGTGCGTGGTGTTCGCGGCCGACACCACGTTCTCCTCGATCATGAGCGAGCCGAAGTCGTTGCACCCGAACTTGAGGGCCATCTGCCCCACCTTCATGCCCATCGTGACCCAACTCGACTGCAGGTTGGGCACATTGTCGAGCACGATGCGCGAGATGGCCACCGTACGCAGATACGTGGTGGCATCGGTCTTCGGCATGTGCGACATCGTGGGCGTGTTCTCCGGCTGCAGCGGCCACGTGATGAACGCGGTGAAGCCGTTGGTGCGGGCCTGCAGGTCCCGCACGCGCTGCAGATGCTCGAGGCGCTCGGCGAGCGTTTCGCCGATGCCGTACATCATGGTGACCGACGTCTTCATGCCGGCATTGTGCGCCAGCTCCATGATCTCCAGCCAGCGATCGGCGCCCGCCTTCTTGGGCGCCGCAATGTCCCGCACCCGCTGCACGAGAATCTCACCGCCGCCCCCGGGAATGGAATCGAGTCCCGCTGCCTTGAGTTCGCGAATGACCTCGGTGGCATCCATGCGGAAGCGCGTGGAAAAGAAATCCACCTCGCTCGGGGAGAAGCCATGAATGTGGATCGGGTGATGCGTCTTGATGTAGCGCAGCAGGTCGAGGTACCACTCGAATGGGATGTACGGATTGTGGCCGCCCTGAATCAGGATCTGCACACCGCCGAGCGCCTTCGTTTCCTCGATCTTCTCGCCGATCTGCTCATAGGAGAGGGTGTATCCCTCGCCGTGCTTCGGGCGCCGGTAGAAGGCGCAGAAGCCGCAATCGGCGACGCACACGTTCGTATAGTTGATGTTCCGATCGACGATGTAGGTGACGACACCATGCGGATGCTTCTGCTCGCGAATGCGATCCGCCTCGAGGCCCAGTTCGAGCAGCGGCGCGTTGGTGTAGAAATCGAGAAGGTCACGCATGACGGTCACGGGTATTGAGCAGAATGGCGGTCACGCGGCGGGGAGGAAGGCCAACGTACCATCCGGTACGCGTCCTGCCAGCACGAGCCGACGGAAGAACTCGGTGAGCCCCGCGAGATGCGGGTACGACAGCCGGTAATCGAGTCCCGCGAAGTAGTCGCGACAGGTCTCCACCGGAACGCCACTGGCGAGTGCGGCCTGCGCCGAGAGCAGGTCGAGATGCGCCAGCCCCCAGTCGCGGGAGGCGATGAGGGACGCATGCGCACCGAGCGCGGCGTGCACCGGGGTGCGGCGCTGCGCCACCCACACGGCGAAAACGAACGGCAGCCCGGTCCAGTGCTTCCACGCTGCGCCGAGATCTTCGATGTACGGGTATCGCTCGGCCCACAGGCCACCGCGATTGGCGGCATCGAACAACGTGAGTGCCGCATCACCGATCACGAGCCGCGCATCGTGCGGCTCCTCCTGAAAACGTGCAATGTCCCCCATCTCGGCATCGCCGGGCACGAACTCGGGGCGGCACTTCCACACGTGTTCGAAGAGCAGTTCGAGCAGATGCACGCTCGTCATGCTGCTGCGGCTCACGACGACGCGGCGCCCACCGAGGTCGCGCGCATCACGCTTGCTGAACAGCATCACGCTGCGCACCGGGCCGTCACTGGTGATCCCCAATTCCGGGAGCAGCAGGAACTGGTGCGCATCCTTTGCGTACTCCACCGCCGACACCACACTGATGTCGATGTCGCCGGTCGCCATGAGGCGATTGAGCTGCGTGGGCACGCCGTCCACCAACTCACCGGCGAGCGGCACGATGCCACGTTCGATGGCCCCGTACACCGGGTAGCAGTTGATGTACCGGATGCGCCCGACCCGCAGGGCCTCCCGCCCGCTGTTCATGGTCAGGACGCGGCGGAGGTGAAGGCGTCGGCCGCGGCCGTGATGCCTTCGCCGGTGTCATCGGGCGCGAATTCCCGGATGACGCGATAGAACGAATCCCGTTCGGCCGGCTGCTTGCCCGCACCGCGGATGAGCTGCAGCAGCTGCGGCAGCGTCATGCCCTGCGGTGTGCTGGCGCCCACGGCGTGGTAGATCTTCTCGCGCACCACGGTGCCCTCGATGTCGTTCACACCGAAGTGCAGCGCAATCTGGGACACCGGCGTGGTGACCATGATCCAGTGCGTCTTGATGTGCTCGAAGTTGTCGAGGAAGAGACGCCCCACCGCCAGGTTGCGCAGGTCGTCGAGGCCCGTCGTGCTGGTCCCCTGCCGGCCCAGCGTCACCCCGAGTTCGTTGTCGTCGGGGTGATACGCCAGCGGGATGAACGCGAGGAAGCCGCCCGTGTCATCCTGCAGCGTGCGCAGCATGTCGAGATGCTGCATCCGGTCGTCGATGGTCTCCACGTGACCGTAGAGCATCGTGCAGTTCGACCGGATGCCGAGCCTGTGCGCCGTGCGATGCACCTCAATGTACTCGGCCCCGCCCAGCTTCTTGTCGGCAATCTGCTCGCGTACGGCCGCACTGAACGTCTCCGCCCCGCCGCCGGGAAGGGTATCGAGCCCGGCCTCGCGCAGGGCCACGAGCACCTCGTCCCGGCTCATTTTTTCGATGCGCGCGATGTGTGCAATCTCGACGGCCGTGAGCGCCTTGATGTGCACCTGGGGGTGCCGCTCCTTGAGCGCGCGGAACATCGTCGTGTAATACTCGAGGCCCGCCTGCATATCGAGACCGCCGACGATGTGGAACTCGCGCGTCATCGTACCGTCGGCGCGATCGGATTCGGCGAGTACCTGCTCGAGGGAATACCGGTAGGCACCGTCTTCCTTCGGCAGGCGCGCATAGCCGCAGAAGACGCACGTCTTCCGCAGCACGCAGATGTTGGTGGGGTTGATGTGCTGGTTGGCCGCAAAGGTCACCCGGTCGCCATGGCGCGCACGGTTGGCGGCATTGGCCATGGCCCCCACCCCGAGAATATCGGGGCTGGTATACAGGGTGTGGCCATCGGCAATCGTGAGGCGCTCGCCGCGCATCAGCTTTTCGCCGATGGGGCGCAGCGCGGGATCACGCAGCGTGTCGAGGTCGAACGGTACTGCGAGCGGCATCAGGAGCTACCCGGGCTTCGGCGCGGCACCACGCCGCGCGTCATCTCGATATACGCCCCGACGGGCTTACCCGTGCCAGCGTCGGAGCGCGATCGAGACGTTGTGACCGCCGAACCCGGAGCTGTTGGAGAGCGCGACCTCGACCGGACGCGCCGTGGGCGTGTTCGGTGTGACGTCGAGATCGCAGTCCGGATCGGGGGTGCTGTAGTTGATCGTGGGAGGAATCATACCGTCGCGCATGGCCAGCGCGCAGGCGATGAACTCCACGCCACCGGCCGCGCCGAGCATGTGCCCGGTAGCCGACTTGGTCGAACTGACAGAGAGCGCGTACGCATGATCGCCGAACACCGTCTTGATGGCCCGGATTTCATTCGGATCATTCAGCGGCGTGGAGGTGCCGTGCGCGTTGATGTACGTGACGTCGGTGGGCGCCAGCTTGCCGTCAGCCATGGCCTTGCGCATGGCCCGCTGCAGCCCCTCGTGTGCTTCCGGCTGCCCGGTGAGGTGATACGCATCGCCCGTGGCGCCATATCCCACCACCTCGCCGTAGATGCGCGCTCCGCGCGCGATCGCATGCTCGAGCACCTCGAGCACCACCACGCCGGCGCCTTCCCCGAGCACGAAGCCATCGCGCGTGGCATCGAAGGGACGCGATGCCGTGGCCGGCGCATCATTGCGCTCGGAGAGCGCGGTCATGTTGCCGAACCCGCCGATGGCCATGGGCAACACCGACGCTTCCGTCCCACCGCACAGCATCACGTCGGCGTCACCGTACGAAATGGTGCGGAACGCCTCGCCGATGGCGTGAGCGCTCGTGGCACAGGCGGACATCGTGGCGAAGTTGGGGCCCTTGGCGTTGAAGCGCATGGAGACCACCCCGGCCGCGATGTCGGCGATGTACATGGGGATGAAGAACGGCGAGATGCGCCGGTTCCCCGACTGCATGAGCACCGAGTGCTGGTCCTCCATCGTGGCCAGCCCACCGATACCGCTCCCGATGATCACGCCGAAGTCCTCGGGAACGTATCCGCCCTGCTCCAGCCCCGCATCGTGCATGGCCTGCACGGACGCCGCCATGGCGTACTGGGTAAAGAGGTCGGCGCGCTTGGCCTCCTTGCGGTCCATGTACAGGCCCACATCGAAGCCCTTCACCTCACAGGCGAACTTCACCTTGAAGTCCGACGCATCGAACTTGGTGATGAGCGCGCCCCCCGATACCCCGCCCAGCAGCGACTGCCAGGTCGTCGCCACGTCGTTGCCGACGGGCGTGATCGCCCCAAGACCCGTGACGACGACCCGCCGCCGCATCAGCCCGCGACCTTCGCCTCGAGGTACGCGATGGCGTCACCCACGGTGCGCAGCTTCTCGGCATCCTCATCGGGGATGTCGATGTTGAACTCCTTCTCGAACTCCATGACCAGTTCGACGATGTCGAGCGAGTCCGCGCCGAGGTCCTCGATGAAGCTCGCTTCGGGGGTGAGCTTTTCGCGCTCAACGCCGAGTTCCTTCTCGATGATATCCTTGATCTTCGACGCGTGATCCGACATGGGAACCGTTCCTCTGATGTTGTTGGGGTGAGAATGGAGAACTTAGCCACGGCACGGCGTCACAGGGAGGCCCTCCCGGGAGAATCCCGCAGGACGGAGCCACCCAGGAGCCCCGACTACATCACCAGGCCGCCGTCCACCACGAATACCTGCCCGGTGACATAGCCGGTCAGGTCCGACGCGAGCACGAGTACCATGCCCGCCACGTCCTCGGGGGTGCCGAGGCGTTCGAGAGGGATGCCGGCGCTCATGCCGGCCCGAGCCTCGGGGGGCATGGCCGCCGTCATGTCCGTCTCGATGAATCCGGGCGCCACGACGTTGGCCAGGATGTTCCGCGACGCCAGTTCCTTGGCAATCGACTTGGTAAGACCGATCAGCCCGGCCTTGCTGGCGGCGTAGTTCGCCTGCCCCTTGTTGCCGATCAGCCCCACGACGCTGGCGACGTTGATGATCCGGCCCCACCGCCGCTTCATCATGCCGCGCGTCGCGGCGCGACAGGTGGCAAAGGCCCCTCGCAGATTCGCGTCGATGACCGCATCCCAGTCGTCGTCCTTGAGTCGCATCAGCAGGTTGTCCCGCGTCAGCCCGGCGTTGTTGACCAGAATGTCGAGCTGACCGAAGTCCCGCTCGACCGCCTCGATCAGCGCCGTGGCCTGGGCAACGTCGGCGACATCGGCCGCATAGCCGCGGACCTCGGCGCCCGTGGCAGCCGCGAGCTCAGCCGCTGCCGCCTCGGCCTTGGACAGATCACGCCCCGTCACCGCCACGCGGGCGCCGGCGGCGGCGAGCGTGCTGGCAATGGCGCGCCCGATGCCGCGGGTGGACCCCGTCACGAGCGCCACGCGCCCGCTCAGGTCAATCTTCCGACCAGTGGACATAACGTATTGTGCTGTCAGGAGTTTTGTGAAATGAGCGCAACGAACTTCTCGACGTCGGCGACCGTGCCGATCGCCAGGGTCTGCACCTCGGGCGCAATGCGCCGTGCCAAGCCGGTGAGTACCGCACCCGTCCCGACCTCCACAAACAGCGCGGAGGGATACCGCTCCGCCAGGGTGCGCATGACGCGGGTCCATTGCACCGGCGCTGTGAGCTGCTGCAGCAGCAGCTCGCGCGCGGTGGCCGCGGTGGTGACCGCGGCGGCGTTGACGTTTGCAATCACCGGAATGGCGGGGGCGTGCCACGTTTCGGCCTCGAGGGCGCGAGCCAGACCGTCAACAGCCGGGGCCATGAGCGGCGAGTGGAAGGCACCACTGACCGGTAACGGAAGACACCGCTTGGCACCGGCCTCCTTGGCCAGTTCCATCGCCCGCTCCACCCCGGCCACCTCACCCGAGATGACCACCTGCTCTTCGCTGTTGTAGTTGGCGGGCACCACCAGGCCGCGCTCTGCGGTCGCCTGGGCGCAGAGGTCGTCGATGGACCTGGTGAGGACCCCGAGAATGGCGGCCATGGCACCGGGACGCGCAACGCCCTGCTCGTACATGAGCGAGCCGCGGCGCCGTACGAGGCGCGCGGCGGCCGCCAGGTCGAGCGTACCGGCAAGGTGATACGCCGAGAACTCCCCAAGGGAGTGCCCTGCTGCCGCAACGGCCTGCGGGCCGACGGCGTCGCGCACCACGGCCCATACCGCCGCGCTGTGCGCCAACAGCGCGGGCTGCGCATTCACGGTTCGCGTCAGCTCGTCGGCGGGTCCTTCGAAGGCGAGGGTCGACAGCGCCGCCCCAACGGCATCGTCAACCGCATGAAACGCGTCACGCGCCGCAGGGAACGCCTCGTAGAGATCCTTCCCCATACCGACTTTCTGCGACCCCTGTCCTGGGAGCAGGAATACGAATTCCATGGCCATCGCGATACGAAGGGGCTGAAGTGAGGAGCGGCGCCGAGGCGTCCGCGCCTGACGCGTTTAGAAGCGGGCCACGAGTGAGCCCCACGTGAATCCCGCACCGAAGGCCGCAAAGAGCACCGTGCTGCCTTCCCGGATGCGCCCCTGCTCCATGGCGTCGTTCAGCGCAATGGGGATGGAGGCGGCGGAGGTGTTGCCGAAGCGATCGACGTTCACGAACACCTTGTCCATGGGGATGCCGGCGTGCTTGGCCGTTGCCTCAATGATGCGGACGTTCGCCTGATGCGGAATGAGCAGGTCCACATCGGCGGCCGTGATGCGCGCGCTGTCGAGCGCACGATCGGTGGCCTCGGCCATGGAGCGCACCGCATGCTTGAAGACCTCGCGTCCCGCCATCTGGATGCAGGCGCGACTCCCAGCCTCCGGCGAGTACGGTTCGGCGCCGCCACCGGCCGGCCGCCACAGCAACTCGGCCAGTGCCCCATCCGAGCGCATGAACGTGGAGAGGATGCCCTTCTCCCGCTTTTCGCCCTTCGCGCGACGCAGCACGGTGGCCCCCGCGCCGTCAGCGAAAAGGATGCAGGTATTGCGGTCGGTCCAGTCGACAATCGCGCTCAACTTTTCGGCGCCGATGACCAGGACCGTGTCGGCCGCGCCGCTCGCGATCATGGAGTCGCCGACGATGGCGCCGTACAGCCATCCCGAGCAGGCGGACGCCACATCGAAGGCCGCGGCACGCGACGCGCCGAGCGCCGTCTGCACTTCGACGGCCTGAGACGGCAGCAAGTGATCGGGCGACGCCGTACCCACGATGATCACGTCGATCTCGCCGGCGGTCACTCCCGCCTTGGCCATGGCCTGCTGCGACGCCTTGGCGCAGAGCGAAGCGAGGGACTCGTGGGGTTCGCAGATGTGACGCTGGCGGATGCCCGTCCGCTCGACGATCCATTCGTCGTTGGTGTCGACCCCCATCGCCGCGATATCGGCGTTGGTGACAACCTTGGCGGGCACGGCGTGCCCGGTCCCGGCAATGTACGAAAACGGTCGCTTCATGAGGCTGTTCCGGAGGGGGACGCCTGGGGCATCGACTCGGCGAGCCGGCGACCGATCTCGTCGGTCATCCCCGACTCGTACGCCCGCAACGCCACCTGAATGGCGTTGCTGATGGCCCGGGGCGAACTCTTGCCGTGGGAGATGATCGAGACCCCGCGGACGCCCAGCAGTGGCGCCCCGCCGTACTCGTCGACATCGAGCTGCTTGAGTGAGCCGGCCACCTTGCGCGCATCCAGTCCGGCGACCTGGGATACCATGCCGATGAGCATGGGGCCGATGCTCTCGTAGAACTTGAGCAGGATGTTGCCGGTGAACCCGTCGCAGACGACCACGTCGATGGGGCCGCGATCACAGACGCCGCGCGGCAGGTCCCGCCCCTCGACATTGCCGAGGAAGTTGAGGCCGGCGCCCAGCAGTCGCTGATGGGCCTCTTTCACGGCCAGGTTGCCCTTTTCCGGCTCCTCGCCAATGGAAAGCAGGCCGACGGCCGGTTCGGCACGGCCAAGCAGGGCACGCGCGTAGACCGTGCCAATGCGCGCAAACTGTACCAACTCCTCGGCGGCGCAATCGACGTTGGCGCCGACATCGAGCACGAGGATGGGTTCCTTGGCCGTCGGGAAGATCGTGCCGATGGCGGGCCGGGTGAGCCCGGGGTGCAGCTTGAGCAGCACAAGCGACGCGGCCATCTGCGCCCCGGTGTTGCCGGCGGAGACGAACGCGTGCGCGTGCCCTTCGGCGACGCGCTTGATGCCGACCACCATGGAGCTGTTGGTCTTGCCCCGCAGCGCGACCGAAGGCTTGTCGGTCATGGCGATCACGTCCGGCGCGTCTACAATGGCGAGACGCTCACGGACGCGCGCAAGGCCGGCGAGCTCACCGCCAAGGAGCACGTCGAGCTCCGCTTCGATTACGGCGGTGGGGCCGACGAGGTCGATGTGGTGTTCGGGGGCGAGCGCGCCGAGCGCCTGCACGGCGCCCGCGATGGGGGCCCGGGGGGCGAAGTCGCCCCCCATGGCATCCACGGCGATGCGCGCCAAGCTTACGCTTCCTGCGCCGTTACCCGCTGCTCGCCCGCATAGTACCCGCATTCCGCGCAAACGCGGTGCGGGCGCTTCGCCGTGCCGCACTGCGGGCACGACTGGATCACGATGGCGGGCGCGGTCTTGTGCGTGTTGCGGGCGCGCTTCCGCCGCTTCGAGGTACGGCGCTTCGGTACGGCCATGGGATGCTGACCTGAACTATTCGAGACGTAAGGACCGGCAGGCGCTCAGCGCAGAGCGCGCAGCGCATCCCACCGGGGATCAGAGGGTGGAGGACAGGTGCAATCCCCCGCGTTTCGATCGGCGCCGCACGCCGGACAGAGCCCGCGGCAATCGTCACGGCACAGCGCAAACGACGGAACGGCCAAGAGCCACTCCTCCCGCATCGCCGGACGCAGATCGAGTTCTCGCACACCTGCCGGAATCACGACCACGTCGTCTTCACCCGCCTCGTCCACACCGGACTCGGCGAAGATCAACTGCACGTCGTCGGACACCGACACACTCGCTTCGGCCAGACACCGCCGGCACTCCGCGAGTGCTGTACCTTCGAAATGGCCGCTGAAGTAGAAGCGACCGTGTCCCGCAGCGGAGAGACGGCCTGTCACGTGCACCCCGGGATCGACCGGACGCGACTCACCTGCCTCCCACACGGAATCCCCGGCATCGAGCCAACCGTCGACCACTTCTGCACGGGCTTCCAAACTGCGGATGTCAAAGCACAGCATAGCCGTGTAACGTAGAACGCCAGCCCCCGTCACACAAGGGCTGGCGCCGCCTTTCGCCCCGCTTCCGGTGGAGACAAGTGCCGCCACCGTGCGGAGTTAGCTGGCAGCCACCGCCGTCGGCTCACGCCAACCGGTGGCACCGGCCCCCTCAGGCGATGACGTCGGCTTCGGCGAAGAAGAACCGCGCTTCCCGCGCCGCGTTCTCGTCGGAGTCGGACGCGTGGATGGCATTCTTCCCCTTCGACTCGGCGTACAGCTTCCGCACCGTCCCTTCCGCCGCTTCCGCCGGGTCCGTGGCGCCGATCGCGGTACGCAAGGCAGCGACTGCGTCGTCCTTCTCGAGGATCATCGGCAGACACGGGCCACTGGTCATGAACTCCACCAGTTCCCCGTAAAACGGACGGGCCGCGTGCACTTCGTAAAAGGCGCCTGCCTGCGCCGTGGTCAGGTGCATGACGCGGGCGGCCTTCACCTGAAAGCCCTGGCGCTCGAGCAGCGCAATGATATTGCCCGCGTTGCCGGCGGCAAAGGCGTCGGGCTTGACGATCGTAAGGGTGCGGCGGCCAGCCATGGTCCGGGAGGGGTCGAATGGTGAAAACAGGCGCCGGAAGCACGGCGCGGCGGGAGCCAGAGCCCCCGCCGCGCGCAAGATAACCAGGCCGGACGCCGAAGAAAGCGGCGCCCGCCACGAGACCGTCACCCCAGACGGGCCCGGATCAGCTCCACGAAGTCCACCGGGCGCTGGGCCACGCCCATGCCGGCGGCCTTGAAGGCGTCGATCTTCTCGGCGGCCGTCCCGGCCGAGCCCGAGATGATGGCGCCCGCGTGACCCATGCGGCGGCCCGGCGGGGCCGTCTGACCGGCGATGAAGCCCACGACCGGCTTGGTCATGTGGTTCTTCACGAAGTCGGCGGCTTCCTGTTCATCGGTGCCACCGATTTCGCCCATCATGGCCACGGCCTTCGTGTGCGGATCCTTCTCGAACGCCGCCAGGCAGTCGATGAAGTTGGTGCCGTTGATCGGGTCACCACCGATGCCGACGCACGTGCTCTGGCCGATGCCGGCCTTGGTGAGCGCGTTCACGACTTCGTAGGTGAGCGTTCCGGAGCGGCTGACCACACCCACCGGACCGGGAGCGCAGATGCGGCCGGGGATGATCCCCACCTTGCTCTCCCCCGGCGTGATGAGCCCCGGGCAGTTCGGGCCGAGCAGACGTGCGCCATGCTCCTTCACGAAGGGATACACCTTCGTCATGTCGAGCACCGGCACGCCTTCGGTGATGCAGACGATGAACTTCACGCCCGCCGCCGCGGCTTCCATGATCGCATCGGCCGCGTACATGGGCGGCACGTAGATCACCGAGGTGTTGGCACCGGTTGCCTGCACCGCATCGTGCACGGTGTCGAAGATGGGGGCGGTACCTTCGAAGGTCTGGCCACCCTTGCCCGGGGTCACGCCGGCCACGACCTGCGTGCCGTATTCGATCATCTGCTTGGCATGGAACGAACCGTCGCGGCCCGTGATGCCCTGCACCACCAGCTTGGTGCTCTTGTCGATGAAGATGCTCACGCCGCACCTCCCTTGGTGGCGAGTTCCACGGCGCGCTGCACGGCCGAGTCCATGTCGCTCGACGCCGAGAAGCCGTTCTCCTTCAGGATCTGCAACGCGAGCTCCTCGTTGGTGCCGGTGAGACGGATGACGATGGGCACCTTCAGCGGGTTCTGCTTCGTCGCGGTCACGATGCCGTTCGCGACGTCGTCGGTGCGCGTGATGCCGCCGAAGATGTTGAACAGGATGCACTTCACGTTCGGATCCGACGTGATGATGCGGAGCGCGTTCACCACCTTCTCGGGGTTCGACGAACCACCGATGTCGAGGAAGTTGGCGGGGTCGCCGCCGTAGTACTTCACGAGGTCCATGGTGGCCATCGCGAGGCCGGCGCCGTTCACCACGCACCCCACGTTGCCGTCGAGCTTGATGAACGTGAGATTCGCGTTGCGCGCATCCACTTCACTCGGGGCTTCGCTGCTTTCGTCGCGCAGCGCGGCGATATCGGGCCGACGATCGAGTTCGTTGTCGTCGATCACCATCTTGCCGTCAACCGCGATGAGCTCTCCCTGCGGCGTCATGACCAGCGGGTTGATCTCGGCGAGCGAGCAGCCGGCGTTCATGAATGCCGTATACAGCTGCTGCATGATCTTCGCCGCCTGACGGGCCAGCTTCACATCCTTGTACAGGAAGAAGCCCATGCGCATGGCCTCGAAGGGCAGCAGGCCGTAGCGCGTGTCCACCGGGTGGTAGAGGATCTTCTCGGGCGTGGTCGCCGCCACCTCTTCAATGTCGATGCCGCCGGCGGCCGACACCATGAACACGGGCTTCTTGGTGGCGCGGTCGACGATGATGCCCACGTACGCCTCGGACCCGATGTCCGCGGCAACGGTCACGAGCACCTTTTCCACCGTGAGATCCTTGATCGTCATGCCCAGAATGGCGGTGGCCTTCTCCTTCGCCACGTCAGGGGTGGGGCAGAACTTCACGCCACCCGCCTTGCCGCGCCCACCGGCATGCACCTGGGCCTTCACCATGACTGCGGTGCCGTACTTCTTGGCGATGGCTTCCGCCTGATCGGCGGTCGTGGCGACTTCGCCGGGCGGAATCGGCACACCGGCCGCCCGCAACAGCTCTTTTGCCTGATACTCGTGTAGGTTCACGCGCTCTCCAAGGACTGGGGAATGTCAGCGGTTCAATGCTAGGTGGTCGCACCGGTGAAGGGCAATACGAGCCTGCCCGCCCCCGGTGTGTCCTGACGGATCCACCGCCGTGAACCGCCGGCGGTGCGTCCGGCCGCAATCACTGCGGCGGTCTGCCCAACGCGCGTCCGAGGCTGTCGAACGCCGCCCCGAATGCACTCCAATCACCTTGCTTCATGGCTTGTCGCATGGCGTCGTACCAGCGCGACGGGGCGCCTGTCTCCGGCGTGGAAACACCCATGGCGGTGCGCCCGCCATGGCGCGGCCGTTCGACCGTCTCTCCGAGCGAGGCCAGCGCATCGGCGAGGGTGGGTCCCACGCCGATCTGCTCGCCGTCACTCACCACTGCTGCGCCCATCGACAGGCGCCCGTCGGCGCCTGCCCCCTGTGCCGCCTGCACATACAGCACCCCACGCGAGGTGACCATGGCTTCGGGGCGCGACAGCAGGGCCCGCGAGACCGGCCCGGCCGATTCGGCACGGGCCGACCCTCGAGGAACCGTGGCAGGCGTCGGCCCAGGCGCACCTCCGGAATCGGCGCGCGCGTGCGCCCGCAGGCTGTCCACGGCCGCCGCCATGCGCGCGAGCGTTGCCGGCCACGGCACCGCAGGTGAGGACGTCCACCAGTACGTTGTTGGCACGGCCCCGCCCGTCACGGTCACCACGCCGGCCACCGCCTCCCGGGCGTCGAGCAACGGCACACTCCATGACGCCACGGCCCCGCCCTCCTGCTCCAGCATGACCGGTGCGGCGGGGCCATTGATGAAGGCACTGTCCGGCAGGTGACGAAGGACCGGCCCCTCGAGACGCGAGCCGTACCGCGCGAAGGTGCGCACCTGCAACTCCGCGCCGTCCGTTGGCGGTGGCAGTTGCACGGCGAGGGAGGGCGGCAATTCGGCACGCCGCGAGAACAGTCCGGGGAGTCGCGTCATCCACGTGCGGGCCAGAGCGTCGGGCTTCTCCGCCGGCATCACTCGCACGCGCCCGGTACCGGCATCCACGATGGCGGTGCCGGCCAGCTTGAAGTAGGAGTACACGCCGTCGCCCACCTGCCACCGCTGGCTCAACGGATACCGGGCCGACGCACTATAGAGGTGCAGCACCCAGTACAGCCGGTTGCCGTCGCGGATCGCATGCACGGTGGTGCTCTGCTCGAAGACCGGCGCGATGCGTCGCACCCGCTCACGGACGTCGCGATGGCTCACGAGCAACGGGCTCCCCGCCGTGGAATCGGCGCCAAGCAACGAGAGATCGCGCAAGGCCCAGGCATGCGCGAGGCGCGCCAGCGGCGTGTCGAGCAGCGCGCCCGGCACCTCGGCCGCGGTGGCACCATCCAACAGGCGGGCGCCGCTGGCACCTGGTGCCACCAGCGGCGCCTTGTCGCCGTACCTCCCATCAGCAACGGACCCCGGCACCGGCACGAGGCTGTCGCTCAGTACCGCCCGCGAGGCATCCACCAGCGACAGCCGCCAGGCACCGGCACCCGACACCGGGCGCTCGACGCGCAACGCGGTCACTCGTCCGTCGAGCAGGAACCAGCCAGGGGCGGCGACGGCCATGTACCCCGACGCATCGGTCGCCGCGGGGCGTGGTTCGCTCCCGGTCGTCGCCCAGTCGTCACCGCGAGTGGAGGAAACCGGCAATGTGCCCCCCGGGCGCAGCCCCTCCGCGAGTGTCACGGCGTCCCAGAGACTGGCCCGGGCGCCAAGCGTGGCGGTCGGTGTTGGCAGGGGGAGCATCGCGGCGCGATTGGCGCGATCGGCACTGTCAAGCGGAAGCGAACGCACCGCATCGGCGTCGAAGGCGCGCCGACTGAACAACGCGCGGGCCGCCACGTAATCGGCATCACGCCGTGCCGGGTCACCCAGCGTGTCCCCCCTCGCCGCCACGGCGGGCACGACGTGCCGCAACCCCATGGCGGCGAGCAGGATGACGGTCAACGTGACGAAGGCCGCCTTGAGCTGTCCGGCCCAGCCCGTACGCAGGATGATCAGGGCGGCCATCGCCGAGCCGTACGCCAGCACCGCGTCCATGCGCAAGGTGACCCGATGATCGACGCGCAGGAACAGTCCGTCGGGACCGCTGCCCGCGCGCAGCAGGTCGAACGCATCGAGTCGATAGCTCCAGGCCAGCAGCAGCAGCACGAGCGCTCCCAACACACTCAGGTGCCGCCGGACATGGGTACTCGCCGCGATGCGTCGTCCTTCGAGCCGGAGCGAACGGGTGAGGGCATAAAGCACCAGGACCATCGCCGTGAGCGCCACGACGCTGACCAGGGCCCAGAGGTACATCGTCTCCTCGAAGGGCAACCAGTAGACGTAGTGCCCCAGGTCGCGATCGAAAATGCCTTCGATTTCGCCGAACGGGATGCCGTGCCGGGCGAGGGCGAGCGTTTCCCAGTTGGTGAGCGGGATGGCCAGCACGGCCCCAACCAGCAGGGCGAGAATGATCGTCGCCGACAGCAGCCGCCGTCCCGGCACCATGGCCGTGAGCTCGATGTTGGCGACGCGCGACGGGACCGCCACGGCGAGAATGGTGCGCCGCACCGCGTGCAGATTGGCGAACGCGAAGAGAGAGCCGACGATCCAGGCGCCGCCCTGCAGCAGCACGGTGTCGAGGACCCGCTCCCAGAACAGGGTGGGCACGCCCATGGCATCGTACCATGCGTGATCCACGATCAACGCCGTCGCGGTGCGCCCTACGAGGAGCACGACGGCGGCCACAGCCACCACGAGGAGGAGCCAGCGCCTGTTCCCCACGTCAGTGTGCGCCGACGGCGGTCAGAGCGTGATACCCTGCTCGCGCACCCATGTCTCCATGATGGTGCGGATCTCGTGAAGACGCTGCTCCGTGCGTGCTTCGTACCGCGCAACGATCACCGGTTGGGTGTTGGAGGCGCGCAGCAACCCCCAGCCGTCGCCAAAGAGCACCCGCACGCCATCGACATCGATGACCTCGTACCGGGCGGCAAAGTGCGGGACGGCCTTCGCCATGATGGCGAACTTCGTCTCGTCGTCCGTGTCAATGCGGATCTCCGGTGTCGACACGTAGGGCGGCACGTCGGCGAGCAGCGCGTCGATGCGCTTGCCGCTGTCGGCCACGATGCGCAGCAGCCGCGCTGCGGCGTACAACGCATCGTCATGGCCGTAAAACCCCTCCGAGAAGAACATGTGCCCCGACATCTCGCCCGCGAGCGGCGCCTGGAGGCTCTTCATCTTCTCCTTGATGAGCGAATGCCCGGTCTTCCACATCACGGGCGTGCCGCCAGCCGCTGCGATCCCGTCGGAAAGTGCCTGTGAGCACTTCACGTCGAAGATGATGGGCTGACCAGGCCCGGTGCGCGCCAGCACGTCGCGGGCGTAGAGGATGAGCAGTTGGTCGCCCCAGATGATGCGGCCGTGCGCATCGACCACGCCGATGCGATCGGCGTCGCCATCGAACGCGACGCCCATCTCTGCCCCGTGGGTCTGCACGGCGGCAATGCAGTCGGCAAGATTCTCGGGGACGGTGGGATCGGGGTGATGATTCGGGAAGGTGCCATCGCTTTCGGTGAAGAGCCCGATGGCGTCGACACCCAACGCGTCGAAGAGCTGGGGGGCCACCAGGGCGGCCGCGCCGTTCCCGCAGTCGTACACCACGCGCAGCCGGCTCCCATCGACCCGGGCAATGGGCCCCACCCGCGTGGCGATGTCGTGCACGTAGCGATCAATGACTGCCGCATGACGCACCGTCCCCTGCCCGCTCGGCATGGGCCCCGCCACGATGCGCTCGTAGAGCGTCTGAATGTCGGCACCGTGCAGCGACGCCGTACCGAGGCACATCTTGAAGCCGTTGTACTCGGGTGGGTTGTGCGATCCGGTGATCTGGATGCCCCCCACGACGGCTTCGTGGTGCAGCGCCCAATAGAGGAGCGGCGTCGGCACGATGCCGACATCCACCACATCCACCCCGCTTTCCGTCAGCCCCCGCACCAGCGCATCGCGCAGCGCCGCTCCGCTCGGCCGGTTGTCCCGCCCCACCGCCACGGCCCCGGCAATCCCCCGTTCGGCCAGCAGGGCGGCGTACCCGCGCCCGATGCCGTACGCGACCTCCTCGGTGAGATCGGTCCCCACCACGCCACGGACGTCATACTGCCGGAAGATCGCTCGATTGATGCTCATGCCAGACCGTGCGGAGGGGACGCCAAGGAGAGGAGGAAAGCTATCACACGCCGAATGCCGGCGGGGTCGGCCCGGTCATGGGGTCGTGGTTGGCTGACGTGACGGTGCCACACCGGCGTCTGCCGCCGGGACCGTCCGGACGGCCGCCTGCAGTCGTGCCCCGCGCTGGGCCGGCTCGATTGGCGCGCTGCGAGTGATGGGACTGGTGAGCGCACGCTTGGCCATCCGGACGATGGGCGTCGGATACACGCCCAACCCGAGCAGGACCACGGCGGCAATCGCCACGAGCGACTGGCCCATGGGGAGCAACGCGGGAGCCGGCTGTCCCTCGGTGCGCGGACGCATGAACATGGCACTCACCGCGTTGAGGTAGTACGCCGCCGAGACCGCGCTGGTCAGCACCAGCACGACCGCCAGAATGGTCTGTGGTGCGTTGGCCTGCAGCGCCGCCTGCAGCACATACCACTTGGCAAAGAACCCCATGCCGCCCACCAGCGGCATGCCGAGAAACGCCAACAGAAACACCGCCATGGCGCTGGCCAACCAGGGGCGCACGAGCCAGAGGCCCGCGATGTCGTCGAGGGTGGGCGCCACATCACGGCCGGCATTCACCGCGATCAGCACGCCGAACGTGCCCATCGTCGCCAGCGTGTAGGACACCATGTAGAACACCAGCGCCGTCGTGGCGGCTGCTCCCCCGACCACCAGCGTCACGAGCAGATAGCCGGCATGCGCGATGCTCGAATAGGCAAGCATGCGCACGAGATTGCGCTGCGACAGCGCGAACACGTTGCCCACGACCATCGTCACCACGGCGAGCCACCACAGGCCGGTGTGCCATTGGGCCGAGGCGCGCCCGAGCGCCTCGACCATGATGCGGGCAAAGACGGCAAATGCCGCGGTCTTGACCGTCGCCGACATGAACGCCGTGATCGGCAGCGGCGCGCCGTCGTAGACATCGGGGGTCCACCAGTGAAACGGGGCCGCGGCCACCTTGAAGGCGAGGCCCACGAGCAGCAGGGCGGCCCCCATGGTGAACAAGGGGGAGAGGGGCGGATGTGCGGACACCCACTGCCCGATGTCCACGAGTCGCGTGCTGCCGGTTGCACCGTAGAGGAGTGCGATGCCGTACAGCAGGAACCCCGTGCTCACGGCACCCAGCAGGAAGTACTTCACGGCCGACTCGGCGCCACGTCCGCTCCGGCGGTTGACACCGGCCAGGACATACACGGCAAGCGACATCAGCTCGACGCCCAGAAACACGAACATGAGGTCTCGTGCAGCCGCAAGAATCATCATGCCCACGGCCGCGAACAGCATCAGCACGGGCACCTCCGGGCTGAACGCACCGCTGCGGTGCTGTTCGGCATCAATCAGCACCAGCGCCATCCCCGTGCCCAGCAGAATCACCAGGTCGATCGCCCAGCGGAAACCGTCCCCTGCCAATCGCTGATCGGCCGAGCCGGTCGCACCGTCGCCCCAGGCAATCACGACCACCAGGCCGACCAGAAGGCAAAGCGCCACCGCAAACCGTGACATCGCGGACGTCCGCTCGGCTCCTTCGGCCGCCCCGGCGCGTTGCGACTGTGGCGACCACACGGTCCCCACCAGCATCGCGAGTGCGCCGCTCGTGAGCAGCAGTTCCGGGGCGAGGGCGCGCAGCAGCGCGCCGCCTGACATGAACTCACTCATCGGTTCAGGGACACGGGGGGCAGCGCCGCCGGCGCGTTGGGGCCGAAGCGCACGATTTCCACCAGATCGCGGGACGGGCGGTCGCTCCGGCCCAGAACCGCACCGGGCATGAGGCCGAGGTAGATGATCGCCACCGCGAAGACCCCCATCACGAACTTCTCACGCGGGCCCAGGTCGGCAACGTGGGCCTGTTGGGGGGCGTCCAGCCCGCCAAAGAGCAGTAACTGGAGGGCACGCAACCCGTACGCCGCGGCGAAGATCACGCCGGTGGTGGCGACAACGGCCAGCACGGGGAACTCGGCATAGCTGCCGAGCAGCACGAGGAACTCGCCCACGAACCCGTTGGTCCCCGGCAGTGCGACCGTGGACAGCATCACCAGCGTGAGCATGACCGAGAACCAGGGGACCACCCGCGCCATGCCGCCGAACGCGGCCAGGTCGGTGGTGCCGGTGCGGTCCTCGAGCATGCCGGCAAGCAGGAACAGGGCGCTCGTGCTGATGCCACTGCCGACGATGCTCATCACCGCTCCCTGCACGCTCTGCTGCGTGAGGGCGAAGCTCCCCAACATGATGAAACCGAGATGACTGATGGAGCTGTACGAGATCACGCGCTTGAGGTCGCGCTGCGTCATGGCCAGCAGGGCGCCGTACACGACGGCGATGACGGACAGCACGAGAATCGTGCCACGCACCAGGTCGTGCGTAGCCGCTGCCGGAAACAGCGGAATCGCGAAGCGCAGGATGCCGTACGCCCCCACCTTGAGCCCGAGCGTGACGGCCGCGAAGGTCGGGGCGGCGCTTTGCGCATCGGGAAGCCACGTATGGAAGGGGACCAGCGCCGACTTCACGGCGAACGCCGAAAAGAAGGCGGCAAAGAGGAACAGCTGCGCGCGCGGCGATAGCGCCACGGCGCGCAGGGCATCGATGTCGAGCGTGGTACCGCCACCCAGATTCCACAGCGCAATGATGGCGACCAGCATGAGCAGCGAGCCGACCAACGTGAAGAGCACGTAGCGCACGCTGGCCCGCGAGGTCCCCTCGCGTCCCCACACCCCGACCAGCAGATAGGTGGGGATGAGCATCAGCTCCCAGGCCAGATAGAAGAGCAGCAGATCGCGCGTGATGAACACGCCAATCAGGCCGCACAGCAGCAAGAGCGCCAACGCGCCAAACGCCGGCGTCCGCACGCGCACATTGTCCCACGATCCCAGCAGCGCCAGCGGCACCACACACGCCGTGAGCACGACCATGGGCAATGACAGCCCGTCCACGCCGAGGCTGATCATGGCGCCAAGGTCCGTCAGCCAGGGCATTTCTACCCCGGCCTGCCAGCCCCGCTGCGCGGGGTCGAACGACAGCCAGAGCAGAAGGGCGAGCAGCGCCTCCACCACCATGGCCGCCAGGGTCAGCACACGCGCATCCGGGCCACCGGATGGGGCGGCGGTACCGGTCGCTTCGGCATGAACATCGCGGCCCAGAAGCCGCACGAGCAGGGCGGCGACGAGCGGCCACAGCAACATGGCCGGCAGGATCCACCGATCGACATTCAGGGAGAGAATCACGTCGCGCATATCAGGTCAGCGTCAGGGCGGCGATGAGCGCCAGCGCACCGGCGGCGAGCATCCAGGCGTACTTGCCCATATCCCCGTCCTGCAGGCGGGCTCCCATCAGGGAGGCCGTGCGACTCAGCAGCGAGCCGCCAGCGCTGAAGCCACGGTCCACGGTCCGGTCGATGCCCCGGTCCAGTACCACGCCGGCGAAGGCCTGAACCGGACGCACGATCAGCGCGTCCACCAACGCATCCACGCCGTAGGCGCGGGCGAGCAGGGTGGTGTCCTTGGTGGCGGCCGACTGGTCCGCACCGGGTTGGCGATAGCGCACCGCCGCAATGGTCATGCCCAGCAACGCGACCCCAACGGCCACCCCTACCAGCACCAACTCGGTGGTGTGGTCGAGATGTCCCGCCCCCGACAGCGCCCGGGCACTGGTACCGGTCACCGGTTCCAGCCATTGCTCGAGCAGGCCCACCGGGCCCATGGGAAGGAGCGCCGGCAGGTTGAGCCATCCCCCTGCCACGGTCAGCAACGCGAGGACCAGGACCGGCGCCGTCATGACCGCGGGGGCCTCGTGCAACGCCGCCTGCTCGGCCTCGCCTGTGCGGTTGCTACCGTAGAAGGTGAAGAGCAGCATGCGGGTCATGTAGATCGCCGTGAGCAGCGCCGTCAGGATGCCCACGCCGTACACGGTGTACAGCACCATGCTGCCGGGGATGCCGAGCAACGTGGCCGATGCCAACGGTGAGCCATGTGCGCGGCTGAACACGGCAGCGAGGATCTCGTCCTTCGAGAAGAAGCCGGCAAGCGGTGGGATGCCGGCAATTGCCAACGTCGCCAGCGTCATGGCCGTCGCCGTGGCCGGCATGAACCTCGCCAGCCCGCCCATGTTGCGCATGTCCTGCGGGTCGTCGTGACGGTGGGTCTGGTGATAGGCGTGATGCATGGCGTGAATCACCGAACCGGCTCCGAGAAACAGGAGCGCCTTGAAGAAGGCGTGGGTGACCAGATGGAAGACACCCGCCGTGTACGCGCCGGCGCCGACGCCCACGAACATGTACCCGAGCTGGGAGACCGTCGAATACGCCAGCACCTTCTTGATGTCCCACTGCCGCAGGGCAATCGTGGCGGCGAACAGCGCCGTGAGGGCGCCGATGGTGCTGACCAGGAGAGAGGCCTCGGGGGCACCCGCAAAAATGGGGGCCGCGCGCGCCACGAGGTACACCCCTGCCGTGACCATGGTGGCGGCGTGGATGAGCGCCGAGACCGGCGTGGGGCCGGCCATGGCGTCCGGCAGCCAGATGTAGAGCGGCAACTGCGCGCTCTTGCCGGCACAGCCGACGAACAGGAACAGCGCGATGGCCAGGACCACCGGCGTGCCACCCATCGCCCCGAGCGCGGCGTGAGCGCCCTCGAAGTCGAGCTTCTGGGTCGTCGTCCAGATGAGGAACATGGCGACGAGGAAGCCGAAGTCACCCACCCGGTTGACCACGAACGCCTTCTTGCCGGCGTCGGCGTTGGCCTTGTCGCCGAACCAGAAGCCGATGAGCAGGTACGAGGCAAGACCCACCCCTTCCCAGCCCACGAACATCACCGGGTAGCTGCCCCCCAGCACCAGCACCAGCATGAACGCCACGAACAGATTGAGATACGCGAAGTACCGGGCGTAGCTGGCGTCATCGCGCATGTAGCCGATCGAAAACACATGGATGAGCGAGCCCACACCGGTGATGACCAGCACCATCAGCATCGAGAGCTGGTCCAGCTGCAGCGTCCAGTCGACCACGAGATTGCCGACCGGCATCCACTGGCCCAGCGACAGCACCGCGGGGGCCGGCAACCCCACCCGCACGCGCATGAACAGCGCAACGGCCAGCGCGAACGCGGCGATGACGACGCCGGGACCGACGACGGTCACGAGCGGGTGCCGTGCCGTGGACGACGCGGAGGGGCCGGTGGTCGGCCTCCGGGTGAGGGCGATCGCGCCGTTCACGAGGAACCCGAGCACCGGCAGCACAATGAGGAGCGGCAACAGGGCAGCGATCATCCGCGGAGGCTCCGGAGTTTCGAGAGGTCCACCGTGCCGAAGTGCCGGAAGATCGAAATGATGATGGCCAGCCCGATGGCGGCTTCCGCCGCAGCGACGGACATGACCATGATGACGAACACCTGCCCGGTGATGTTATGGAGCTTGGCGAACGCCACAAAGCTGAGGTTCACGGCATTGAGCATGAGCTCGGCGCACATGAACAGGATGATCGCGTTGCGCCGGGTCAGCACGCCGACCACGCCGATCACGAAGAGAATCGCGGATACGATGAGCGCTTCGGTGATCATGCCGAGGCTCGCTTCTTGGCCAGGAGCACCGCGCCGACCACCGCCACGAGCAGCACGATGCTCGTCAGCTCGAAGGCCACGAGGTAGTCGGTGAAGAGCGCCGCGGCGACCGGTTCCACCACGTTGTCCGACATCGGCGCCGGCGCGACGCGCGGCAGTCGATGGCGCTGGGCCACCAGCAGATTGGCCAGCAGGGCGAGTCCCATGAAGCCGGCCCCCAGCCGAACGCCCAGCGAGCGCAGGTCGGAGATCTCATGCCGACCGAGATTGAGGAGCATGACCACGAAGACGAATACCACCATGATGGCCCCGGCATACACCAGTACCTGAATCGCGCCTACGAACGGCGCATCCAGCATGACGTACAGTCCCGAGAGGGCGAACATCACATTCACGAGCCAGAGCGCCGCCGGAACCGCATTCTTGCGCGTCACGAAGAGCAGCGCCGACACGATGGCCAGCAGCGCGAAGAGATAGAACTGGAACTCGAAGAACCCGGTCATTCGCCCTTCGGGTCGGCAGGGTCCCAGAGCTCGCTCACGGGGTGCGTCTGCGCCATGAGCCGTTCCAGATCGTACACGAACGCGGCGCGGTCGTACTCGGCGTTCTCGTAATGGCGGCCCAGGTGGATCGCCTCCTCCGGGCACACTTCCTGACAGTAACCGCAGAAAATGCACCGGAACTCGTCGATTTCGAACACGAGCGGGTAGCGGTTGCCCTGCTCGTCCTCCCCCGGGGTGAGCTTGATGCAGTTGGCCGGGCAAACCGTCGGGCAAAGACCGCACGCCACGCACTTGGCCTTCCCATCCTCGGTGGTGAGCATGCGGTGCGTTCCCCGCCACCGAGGGGAGAGATCCCACTTGGTCTCGGGGTACTCCATCGTGACCTTGTGCGGATCGACGAGGTGCTTCAGCGTCGTCGCCATGCCCTTGAGCGTGGCGCGCACGTAGCTCACCTGCTCAAGCGGCCGATTCATGACCTTCACACCGATGGCCATCAGTGTTGTCCTCCCTCGGCAAGGATGCCCGGGGCGGCACTCGCCGCGAGCGCCGGGACGGCATCGTTGGTACTGCTGTCGGCGCCACGCTGGGCGGCCAGCTGGCGGCGCGACAGATCGAGTCCGCGTGCACGCAGACGTTCGAGATCGGTGGGGCCAACCCGGGCGCTGGCGGGACTGATGAGCTTTCCGCGATCGAGCCATGCCAGCAGCACGGCGATCAGGACGGCATTCAGCGCCAGCAGGGCCAGCGAGAAGAGCGGACCGCGGTTCACCCCGACCATATCCAGCGCCAGCGTGGCCGAAGCGATGATGACGATGTACGCCAGCGCCAGCGGCAGCATGACGCTCCAGCCAAGACTCATCAGCTGGTCATAGCGGAAGCGCGGCAGTGTCCAGCGCACCCACATGAACACGAAGATGAAGAAGCCCACCTTGGCGAGCATCATGGCCAGCGTGGCGAGCGTCTTCACCACGGAGTACGGCCCGCTGTTGTCCCATTGCGTGAACGGGATATCCCAGCCACCGAAGAACAGCACCGCCGTGAGCCCACTCACCGTGAGCATGTTGGCGTACTCGGCAATGAAGAACATGGAGAACTTCATGCCACTGTACTCGGTGTGGTACCCGGCCACCAGTTCCGACTCCGCTTCTGGAAGGTCGAATGGCAACCGATTGGTCTCGGCGAAGGCCGCCACCAGAAAGGTGAACCAGGCGATCGTGAGCGACAGGACATTCCACCCCATATTCGACTGCTGCTGCACGATGGCGCCGAGTGACACATTGCCGGCCAGCAACAGTACCGGGATGGTGGACATCCCCATGGCGATTTCGTACGACACCATCTGGGCGCTCGAGCGCAACCCCCCAAGCAACGCGTACTTGTTGTTCGACGACCAGCCGGCGAGCACGATGCCGTACACGCCGAGCGACGAGATGGCCAGCGTGAAGAGGAAGCCCACGGGGAGCGGCGCAATGGCCATGTCGACCAGCCCCCATGGCGTGGGCAGCGGTGCCGCGAAGGGCAGCACGGCCCACGTCATCATGGCCGGGATGAAGGCGAGTGCCGGCGCAATGATGAAGAGCCACCGGTCGGCAAACGCCGGGTTCGTCTCTTCCTTCATGAAGTTCTTGATGCCGTCCGCCACCGGCTGCAGGATGCCACCAGGGCCGGCCCGGTTGGGGCCGCGGCGATCCTGAAACCACGCCGCCAGCTTGCGCTCCAGGAGCGTGAGGAGCGCCACGGTGACGAGGTACACTCCGAAGAACAACAGGATCTTGACCACGCTGGCCGCGACGAAGGTTCCGATCGCCTCCGGTGCCACCTGCGGATTGGCACGTGGGAACAGCGCGGCGAGATCGAGGGCCGCCAGCACGCTCGTTCCGCTCATGCGGACACCTCAGCGCTCGCGCCGGCGGTCTGCTCGTGGGACACCGGCAGTCCGCGCAGGCCGAGTGCGTCGTAGTCGAGCCCCGCAAAGGCCGGAAGCGATGCCGCCAGTGCCGCGAACACCTCGCCCGGCTGGAAGAACGCGCCGGCGCCGCCCACGGCGGCCACCAGGTCGGCAAGCACGTACCAGGCGGGACGCGCCACCCCCGGCGCCGATCGCGCCTGCAGATACCGCTGCACGCGCCCCCGCAAGTTGGTCAAGGTGCCTTCCTCTTCCAGCGTATTGGCAATCGGCAGGACCACCGTGGCGCGTTGCGCGATCACCGCGGGTACGGTGGTGCCGAGATACACGATGGGGCCGGCGGCGGGAAGCGCCGCGCCGTCCACGCCGGTGAGATCATCACCAAGAATCAGCAGCGCGTCATCGGCCTGTACGTCGGCGAGCAGCGCGTCGCGTTCCGCGAACCCCAGGAGGCGCGCCCCGGTGGCGTTGGCGGCGCGCTCTTCACGCAGGGCGAGATCGGTGGCGCCAGGCAGCGGGACCGCGATCCCCTTCTCCACCCGGAAGCGCTTGTCATGGTCCTGCCCGGCCACCAGTCGGTCAAGCAGGAACAGGGCCTCGTTGGACGTATTGGGGGAGGCGACGACGACGACGCGACGTCCCGCGAGCGCACGTACGGTCGCGGCGATGGCCTCGTCCCATTCCACCACGGTGAGGGAACCCGCCGTGCGCAGCAGTGGCTGATCGGCGCGGTCGCGACGCCCGAACTCACGGTACGTCTGCCGGCCCACCTCGCACATGTAGTACTGATTCACGGCGTCGTTGGGGCGCGGCCGCAGACGGACCGGCACGTTGTCACGCGTCTCGGCCACGGCGTTGCAGCCCTGGCTGCACCCGGTGCAGACGGTTGCCGCGCGATCAAGCTCCCAGGCGCGCGCCTTGTTGAGGAAATCCTTGCTGAGCAGGGCGCCCACCGGGCACAGGTCGACCACATTTCCCGCCCACACGTTGGTGAGATCGTGCCCGTCGGCCTTGCCGATGAACGCGCGGTCGCCGCGCTCGGACACATTCAGCACCGGTTCATGCGCGACATCGTCCATGAAGCGCACACAGCGCGTGCACAGGATGCACCGATTGGCCACGTACAGCACGTCGCCGCCGAAGTCCTCGACGGGATTGAAGCGCTTGGGCTCGCGATATCGCGAGTCCGCACGCCCTTCGGCAAAGGTGTAGTCCTGCAACTCGCACTCGCCCGCCTGGTCGCAGATGGGACAATCGAGCGGGTGATTGATGAGCAGGAACTCGAGCACGCCTTTGCGCGCTTCCAGCGCCTTGGGCGAGTGCACGTGCACCACCTGCCCTTCCATGACCGTGGTGGCGCACGCCGGTGCCAGCTTGGGGAACTTCTCCACCTCCACGAGGCACATGCGGCACACGCCCGCCACCGGCAGGCCGGGATGGTAGCAGTAGTGCGGAATGAGCACGCCCGCCGTCTTCGCCGCCTCCAGGATGGACATCCCGTCGGGTACCGTGACCGGCCGCCCTTCGATCGTGAGATTCACCATCTTCACATCAGCCATGATGCCCTCACGCGGCCGAGGCGCGGAGCGCCCCGGGTACGGTGACCCTCGACGGGTTCGCCGCGATCTTGGCCTCGAACTCGTGACGGAACTTCTTGAGCCCCGACACCACCGGCGTGGCGCACGAATCGCTCAGCACGCAGATCGTCTTCCCGCTCATGTTGTCGGCGATCGAAAGCAGCGTGTCGAGATCTTCGCTCGTTCCCTGCCCGTCGCGGATGCGCTCCATGATGCGCGTAATCCACGCCGTGCCTTCCCGGCACTGCGAGCACTGGGCGCAGCTCTCGTGGGCATAGAACCGCGTGAGGCGCGCGATCTGTCGCACCATGCACTGCCGATCATCGAAGACAATGACCCCACCGGACCCCAGCATGGTCCCGGCGGCGACCATGCCCTCGTAATCCATGATGGCGCCTTCCGCTTCCTCTCGCGTGAGAATGGGCACCGACGATCCGCCGGGAATGACCGCCTTGATCTCCCGGCCGGGAAGCGGACCCCCGCACAGGTCGTTGAGGAACTCGCCGAAGGGAAAGCCCAGTGCGACCTCGTAATTGCCCGGACGCGTGATGTTGCCGCAGACCGAGAACAGCTTGGTGCCGATGCTCTTGGGGTTGTCCGGACGGCCGAACTGCTTGTACCACTCGGCTCCGTGCTTCACGATGTACGGGACCGCGGTGAGCGTCTCCACGTTGTTGATCGTGGTGGGCTTCCCGAACAGCCCCGCCACGGCCGGAAACGGTGGCTTGATGCGCGGATTCCCACGCCGTCCTTCCAGCGAGTTCATCAGGGCGGTTTCTTCACCGCAGATGTAGGCGCCCGCACCGCGGTGCACGTGCACGTCGATGCGCTTCCCCGACCCCATGGCATTGGCCCCGAGAATGCCCGCCGCGTACGCCTCGGCCACCGCCTGCGTCACCCGGGCGTACGGCTCGGTGAACTCGCCGCGGATGTAGATGTAGGCGGTCTCGGCGTAGATGGTGTACGCGCCAAGCGCCACGCCTTCCACCAGACCATGCGGAGTCCAGCGCATGATCTCGCGATCCTTGAACGTGCCCGGCTCCGACTCGTCGGCGTTGCAGCAGAGATAGTGGATCTTCCCGTCGGGCTTCATGAACGACCACTTCATGCCCGTGGGAAAGCCCGCGCCACCGCGGCCACGCAGCCCCGAGTCCTTCACGATGCCCTGGATCTCCTGCGGATCCATCGTGACGGCCTTCTGCAGCGCCTCGTAGCCCCCGCGGGCGCGCCATCCGGCCAGCGTGCGCGCCTCGGCGTCGCCAAAGTACTGTGTAAGCACCGGCGTCTCGCGCGGGTGCGAAGGATGCGGGTACCCCATTACGTCAGCTCCGACAGAATCCGCGGCACCGACTCCGGTGTCACCGACTCGATGAACGCGTTGTTGATCATCACCGGCGTGGCAAAGCCGCAGGCGCCGAGGCACTCGACTTCGATCACGGTGAACCGGCCGTCGGCACTGGTGAGGCCCAGATCACCGCAGCCGGTGTGCTCGAGAAAGCTGCGCACCACATCCTCGGCCCCGCAGACGTTGCACGGGGTGGTGGTGCACACTTGAATGAAGTGTCGCCCCACCGGGTGCTGGTGGTACATGGTGTAGAAGCTCACCACGCCCTTGATGTACGCCGGTGTGAGTGACAGGACCTGCGCCACCTCCTCGATCCCCTTCTCGCTCACCCAGCCGCGCGCGTCCTGCAGCATCCACAGTGCCGGAAGCAGCGCCGCCTGCCTGGTGGGATAGCGGGAGAGAATGGTGTCGAGTTCAGCGCGCGCCGCCCCCACGAACACGGGGTCGTGCGGCTCGTCATGATGGTGGCCATGCGGTGGGGCGGCCACCAGGGCGCCCCCGCTGGCGGAAGGGCCGTGGCTCACCGGTCGATCTCTCCCATCACGATGTCGATGCTGGCGTTGATGGCGATCACGTCGGAGAGCAGATGCCCCTCCACCATCTTCGGAATCGCCGACAGGTTCACGAACGATGGGGGGCGGATGCGCCACCGTACCGGCTTGGCGCTGCCGTCGCTCACGAAGTAATACCCCTTCTCACCCTTGGGACTTTCGACGGGCACGTAGCATTCGCCGGCCGGTGGACGGGGGCCTTCCATGACCAGCTTGAAGTGATGGATCATGCTTTCCATCTCGCTGGTGGCCTTGTGCTTGGGCGGTAGAATGAGGCGCGGATCGTCGATGTTGACCGGACCGTCCGGGAGACGTCGAATGGCCTGCTCGAGAATGCGGACGCTCTGGCGCATCTCCTCGACGCGCACCAGGAAGCGATCGTACACATCGCCCGCCGTTCCCACCGGCACGTCGAAGTCGTACGTCTCGTAATCGAGGTACGGGAAGTCCTTGCGCACGTCGTAGGCGACGCCCGACGCCCGCAGCATGGGTCCCGACAGGCCGGCGTTCACCGCTTCCTGCGCGCTCATGGCCCCCAGCCCCACCGTGCGCCCGGCCCAGATCGCGTTCGTTTCAAGCATGCGCACCGATTCCTCGAGGGTCTTGGGGAACCCCTTGAGGAAAGCGCGCAGGCCATCGAGCCATCCATCAGGGAGATCGGCGGCCATGCCCCCGACACGCGTGGTGGTGACCGTGAGACGCGCCCCCACCCACCCTTCGAGCAGGTTGTAGACGTTCTCGCGCTCCTGATACAGCCACAGGAACGGTGTGAACGCCCCGATATCCACCGAGGTGGTGCCAAGCCACACCAGATGCGAAATGATGCGCGAGAGCTCCATGAGGATGACGCGCAGCACCTTGGTGCGCTCGGTCATGCCCACGCCGAACAGGCGCTCGGCGCCGAGCGCGAACGCCACGTTGTTGCCTGGCGAGTTGAGATAATCCTCGCGGTCGGTCCACGGGATGATCTGGTTGTACTGGCGGTACTCCCCGATCTTCTCGAAGCCGCAGTGCAGATAGCCGATGTGCGGGATGCACCGCACCACGGTTTCGCCATCGAGCTCCAGCACCAGGCGCAGCACGCCATGAGTGGCCGGGTGCTGCGGACCGATGTTGATCAGCATGTGATCGGCCTCGAGCTCGGGCGCCTCGCGAGCCGGCAGCCGCTCGAGGGCCACGGCACTGCCACCCTGGGGGACCAGCGGGGCCCGCAATGGCTGGCCCTGAGCGTCAAGGCCGCTGGTGCCCAACGCCACCTCGATGGTGCGACGCGCGCTCATGCCGGTTCCTCCGGGTCACCAAGCGCAGCCCGTTCGGCGAGCCGCTGCTTCATATCGGCCGGCAACGAGTCGAAGGCGTCGGCAATGCTCAACTCCTCCATGGAATAGCGCGCCTCCGGATCGGCGGCGAGCGCCTGCTTGAGCTGTTCGGCACGCGAGAATCGGCCGCGCAGCGGGAAATCCTTCCGCAGCGGATGGCCTTCCCGGTACTGCTCCCACATGAGCAGGCGCCGCAGGTCGGGATGCCCCTCGAAGCGGATGCCGAACATGTCGAAGCACTCCCGCTCGAGCCAATCGGCCCCACTGTAGATGTCGATGACGCTCGGCACCCAGAGCGGGCCGCGCCTGGGCAACTCCACCTTGAGTCGCAGGAAGCGCCGGTGCCCGAGAGCGCGCAGGTGCCACACCACCTCGAGCGGGCGCCCGCCATCCCGATACTCCACCGCCGTGACGTCCACCAGATAGTCGTAGCGCTCAGACGGCTCGTCGTGCAGGAAGCGCACGATGTCGTGTACGCGCTCACGGGTGACGAACACGGTCGTTTCTCCCCAGATCACCTCGGCGCGCAGTACATCGGCGCCGAAACGCGCCGCGAGCACGGCGGCTGTGGGATTGGCCGGTGCCCCGGTGCGCGGCACGTGGACGGGCGTGATGGGCGAGCCGTTCTCATCGGCCGCGACGGCGGCCATGACCTGCGGCGCCACCGGCGCCGACTGCGGGGCGGGGACCGGTGCCGTCATGGCGCCGAGCGGGTCTGGTGCACCGAGTTGCCGAACGGCTCCGACAACTCGTCGATGCGCGAGGGCGGGATATACAGCTGGCTGGCCGGGTCGGGCTCGATCTCGACGTGACGCCCGGTGTCATTGAGTCGCTCGCGCATGACCTTCTTCTGCAGCATGATGATGCCGTGCATGAGCGCTTCCGGACGCGGCGGGCAGCCGGGGACGTACACATCGACCGGGATGATGGTGTCGATGCCCTGCACCACGGCGTAATTGTCGAACATGCCGCCCGTGGAGGCGCAGGCGCCCATGGAGATGACCCATTTGGGCTGCGGCATCTGCTGGTAGATGCGGCGCAACACCGGCGCCAGCTTGAGCGGCACGCGGCCGGCACAGAGCAGCACGTCGGCCTGTCGCGGGGAATAGCTCAACCGCTCCATGCCGAACCGCGCCAGGTCGAAGCGGCTGGCCGCAGTGGCCATGAACTCGATGGCGCAGCAGGCGGTGCCGAAGGGCATGGGCCACAGCGAACCGGCACGGGCCCAATTCACCAGGAAATCGAGGCGCGTGGTCACCCAGCCGTCCTGCGAGCCGGGATCGACCTGTACGAGGCGCGAGTCGGTGGCGGGGGTCAGTCCCACGTGAGCGCTCCCTTCTTCCAGACGTAGATGAAGCCGACCACCAGAATGAGTACGAACACCAGCATCTCCCCCAGGCCGAAGAACGACAGTTGGCCGGCGGGGCAGCTGTTCGCCACGAGGGGCACCGCGCACGACAGCTGGCGGTAGTGCACGCCCCACGGGATCATGAAGACCGTCTCGATGTCGAAGACGATGAACAGCATCGCGACCAGGTAGAACTTCACCGAGAAGCGTTCGCGGGCATCGCCCAGCGGGTTGATGCCGGACTCGTACGGCTGGGACTTGACCGCCGTGGGCTGGGCCTTCGTCGTGAGGTGGGCGATGCCAAGGATCAGCACCGCGTTGAGGATCACGAAGCCGAGGAGCAGCAGGACCGGCAGATAGGTACGTAGCATCGCGGTGCAGCAAGGATCCGACAGATCACGAAGGGGGAGTGGACTTCGTGAAAGAATTCACAAACCATGTGCGAGAAGAGTACCAAGGGGACCGGAATCCCTCAACAGCATGCGTAATGGTTTTCGCTCCAAGTAACCGGCGAAGGACGTTTGGCAGGGTCAGCCGGTGGAGAGTAGCTTCTTCCTCATGCTCGACGCGCTGCGCGCGAGGGCGTATGGACCGCCTGGTCCTAATGCAGGTCCACCTTCCGCTTGCTCATCACCATGGGGCTCTGCTCAGACCGCTGGATCACGCGCATGGCGCGCGAGCACGGCATGATCGAACCGTTTGAAGACCGCCAGGTTCGTCAGGGGGTCGTGTCGTACGGCGTCAGCTCGTACGGCTACGACATGCGCGTGGCGTCGGAATACCGGATCTTCACGAATGTGCTCAGCTCGATCGTCGATCCCAAGCAGTTCGACCCGAAGAGCTTCGTCGAGTTCGAAGGCGACGTCTGCATCGTGCCGCCCAACTCCTTCGCGCTGGCGCGCAGCGTGGAGTACTTCCGCATTCCGCGCAACGTGCTCACGCTCACCGTGGGCAAGAGCACCTATGCGCGGTGCGGCATCATCACCAACGTCACGCCCTTCGAACCTGAGTGGGAAGGCTATGTGACGCTCGAGATCTCCAACACCACGCCGCTGCCCGCGAAGATCTACTCGAACGAGGGGATCGCGCAGGTGGTGTTCTTCACCGGGGACGAAGAGCCCGACGTCAGCTATGGCGACAAGCAGGGGAAGTATCAGGGCCAGCACGGCGTGACGCTGCCCCGCATCTAGGCTCAGCCGCGCTCAGCCGCCGGCGTAGACGTAGCGCAGACCGCGGTCCTGCGCCTGCTGCAGCGTCACAATCATCGCCGGTACCACCTCCACGCCGGGAAGCAGGCTCTTCCGCGCCTCATCGGCGAACGCCGTCGTGCGTTCCCGATCGGCGCGCTGCTCGGCGGGGAGAAACCGCCCCCCTGACGCGCGAATGGAGTTGCCGCAGGCCAGCAGGAGCACGTTGCGGCGGGCCAGAATGGCGACGGATTCCGTGATCGGGTTCCGGGTCCCGGGCATGCCCATGACCTCGCCGACGGTCGGATACTTCGCCCACATCGCGTCGTTGAAGAACCAGCCAATGGACCGGCCGTTGAGTCCGACCATGACGGTGCAATCCTCCTCGCGGATCCCGTACACGGTCTTCTGCGTGTCGAGAAACGTCTGGGCCCAGCGCAGCGCGAGGCCATCGGTGGGCAGGTGCGAGTGGAACACCACCCGCTGGGTGCCCGCCACGCGCTTCATCCACGGATCCTCCACGGCGGCCGCGGTCGCCGCGTCGGCGGCGGGGGGCGGCGCGGCGTCAAGCGCCCGACCGGGGAGCACGCCAAGCGTCGCCCCGAAAGCGGCCAGGCGGCCAAGGAAATCACGGCGGGCGGTGTGGGCGGTCATTTGGCGAGAGAGTCTGGGGATACGCGCCGCCTGAGCAGCGGGCGCGGAGGCGGCAAGGGCTTGCCGGCCCGGCGCGCGGCGGTGGTGGCATAGGCCACATCGAGGGGAGGATCGCCGCGCGGCCAGTCGCGCTCCTTGCCGGGGTGATCCTGACGGGCCTTGCTGAGCACGAACGCCGCGATGTCTGCCGCTCGCTCTGCACTCAACGTGTCCACGCCGTCGTACGGCATGTTGTGCTTGAGGAAGGTGGCCAGCGTGAACTGGCGGGCCATCCCGGCGCCAATGGAGTAACTGCCGCGCCCCCAGACGGCCGGTGCATTGAGGGCTGGCATCCCCTGCCCGTCGCCCCCGTGGCACCGGGCGCAGCTGGCGGCATACCCCTGCCGGCCACGGGTCACGTTGCCGGCGAGTTTGACGGTGTCGACCCGGTCGTGGCGAGGGCGCCCGTTGAGCGTGGCGATGTAGGCCACCATGTCGCGCATTTCGCGCGAGTCCTCACGCAGCATCTTGCCCGCGAGGCTGCGCGCAATGCACTCGTTGATGCGCCGTTCGAGCGTTTCCTCATAGCCCGGACGGCTGCGGTACCGCGGATAGCGCGAGAGCGTGGCCGTCCACGGCATCGCGCGCCCACGGGTGCCGTTGTCCAGATGGCAGCTCACGCAGCGCAGCCCATTTCCGCTGTGCGCCGGGAGCGAGTCACGAAAGGCCGAGAGCAGTGCCAGTCCCCGCACCGGATCGCCGGAGCGAGGCTGCGCCGCAAGGCCCACCGGGCCCAGCACGGCCAACCATCCCCATCGGAGGAATCTTCGCATGACGCCAATATGCGATGCCGCGCGCCCCGCCGCAGGGGGCCCTGGACGCACAGCGGGCGGAACTCGAAGGAGTCCCGCCCGCCGTAGAGGCCGAGTCCAGCGCGTGGACCGTCAGCCCGACCCGACCGTCGCCCGCGGTTCCTGACGCGTGGCGGTGGCCACGAGGTAGTCGCGGTTCATGCGCTTGATCACGTCGATGCTGATCTCCTTGGGACACGCCTCTTGGCACTCGCCGGCCAGGGTGCAGTGACCAAACCCCTCGAGATCCATCTGCTCCACCATGGCCAGCGCTCGCTTGTCGCGCTCCGGTTGTCCCTGCGGCAAGAGCCCGAGGTGGGTGATCTTGGCGCCGGTGAACAGCGAGGCCGACGCGTTGGGGCACGCCGCCACGCAGGCGCCACAGCCGATGCAGGCCGCCGCATCCATCGCCTCTTCCAGCACGTCCTTGCCGATGAGAATCGCATTGGCATCACGGGCGCCGCCGGTGTTCACCGACACGTAGCCACCCGCCTGGATGATGCGATCGAACGCCCCGCGATTGACGACGAGGTCCTTCACGATGGGAAACGGCGATGCCCGCCACGGCTCGACGGTGATGATGTCCCCGTCCTTGAACGCCCGCATGTGCAACTGGCAGGTGGCCGTGCCCTTCCACGGACCATGCGCCTGCCCGTTGATCATCATGGCGCACGAGCCGCAGATCCCCTCGCGGCAGTCGTGCGAGAAGGCCACGGGTTCCTTCCCCTCGAGAGTGAGCTTCTCGTTGAGCATGTCGAACATCTCGAGGAACGACATGTCGGCACTCACCCCTTCGAGATCGTACGTCTCCAGCTTGCCCGGAGCCTGCGACGCCGGCTGGCGCCACACGTTGAGCGTGATCTTCATTACTTGTAGCTCCGCGTGGAAAGCTTCACGTTCTCGTACTCCAGCGGTTCCTTGTTGAGGATCGGATCCTTCCCCTCGCCGGCGTACTCCCAGGCGGCAACGTAGGCGTAGTCGTCGTCGTTGCGCTTGGCCTCGCCCTCTTCCTGGTACTCCGTGCGGAAGTGCCCGCCGCACGACTCTTCGCGGTTCAGCGCATCCCGGCACATGAGCTCACCCAGTTCGATGAAGTCGGCCACGCGCCCCGCCTTCTCCAGTGACTGGTTGAGTGAGTCGCCGCTGCCCGGCACGTTCACGTTCTGCCAGTACTCCTGCTTGAGCGTCTGGATGAGCCCGATGGCCTTCGTCAGCCCGTCCCGGTCGCGCGCCATGCCGCAGTAGTCCCACATGATCTTGCCAAGCTCCTTGTGGAAGGAGTCGACGGTGCGCTTTCCCTTGATGCCCAGGAAGGTGGTCTGCCGCTCGCGCACCGCCTGCTCTGCCGCGCGGAACTCGGCGTGCGACGTGTCCACCTTCTCGAGCTTGGTGCTCGCCAGGTAGTCACCGATGGTGTAGGGCAGCACGAAGTAGCCGTCGGCCAGTCCCTGCATGAGCGCCGACGCGCCGAGGCGGTTGGCGCCATGGTCGGAGAAGTTCGCCTCGCCGGCCACGTGCAGGCCGGGAATGGTGCTCATGAGGTTGTAGTCCACCCAGAGGCCGCCCATGGTGTAGTGCACGGCCGGGTAGATGCGCATGGGCTGTTCGTACGGATTCTCATCCGTGATGCGCTGGTACATGTCGAACAGGTTGCCGTAGCGCTCGGCAATGGTGGGCTTGCCCAGCCGCTTGATGCTGTCGGCAAAGTCGAGGTACACGCCGAGGCCACCCGGACCCACGCCGCGCCCGTCGTCGCACGCCTCCTTGGCGGCGCGCGAGGCGATGTCCCGCGGCGCGAGGTTGCCGAAGCTCGGGTACTTGCGCTCCAGGAAGTAATCGCGCTCGCTGTCAGGAATCTGCGACGGCGCCCGATGGTCGCCGCGCTTGAGCGGCACCCAGATGCGCCCGTCGTTGCGCAGCGACTCCGACATGAGCGTGAGCTTCGACTGATGGTCCCCGCTCACCGGGATGCAGGTGGGGTGGATCTGCGTGTAGCACGGGTTGGCGAACGCCGCGCCCTTCTTGTGCGCCCGCCACGTGGCCGTGACGTTGGAGTACATGGCGTTCGTGCTCAGGTAGAACACGTTGCCGTAGCCGCCGGTGGCGAGCACCACCGCGTCGGCCGCATGCGACGTGATCTTGCCGGTGAGCAGATTGCGCGTCACGATGCCGCGCGCGTACCCGTTCACCACGACCAGCTCGAGCATCTCCTCGAAGGTGTGCATTTGCACCTTCTTGAGCGCCGTCTGCCGTTCCAGCGCCTGATAGGCGCCAAGCAGCAGTTGCTGCCCGGTCTGGCCGCGGGCGTAGAAGGTGCGCGATACCTGCGCGCCGCCGAACGACCGGTTGGCCAGCAGGCCGCCATACTCACGCGCAAAGGGCACCCCCTGCGCCACGCACTGGTCGATGATGTTCACCGACACTTGCGCCAGGCGATACACGTTCGCCTCGCGGGCGCGGAAGTCACCCCCCTTGATGGTGTCGTAGAAGAGCCGCTTGACGGAGTCGCCGTCGTTCTGGTAGTTCTTGGCGGCGTTGATGCCGCCCTGCGCCGCGATGGAGTGCGCACGCCGGGGCGAGTCGTGGAAGACGAAGCAGGAGACGTTGTAGCCCAGCTCCGCCATGGTGGCGGCGGCCGAGGCGCCAGCGAGACCGGCCCCCACCACGATCACATGGTGCTTCCGCTTGTTGGCGGGGTTGACCAGCTTCATCTCGAAGCGGTGCTTGTCCCACTTCTGCTCGAGGGGACCGCTTGGTGTCTTGGAGTTCAGTTCGAGCATGTCAGTGCGTCTCCGCCGCGGCCGTGGTGGATTCCGCGGCGCGTTCCTGCAGCGCCGGCGCTTCGGGGAACAGCCCCGCCATCGACGCCACGGGAATGGCGATGAAGCCGCCCGCCACGATGATTGCGATCACCAACGACAGGGTGCGCTTGAGGGGCTGCGCCGCCGGGCGCGCCACACCGAGCGTGCGCACCACGGCCCAGCCGCCGTGATAGAGGTGCAGCCCCAGGGCGGCCATCGCGAGAATGTAGAAGGCGGCCACCGCGGGATTGGCGAGCCCGATCCGCACGTTGTTGTACGGGTCGAGATGCGTGAACTGCGGGTGCACCGCCCCGATCGTCATGTGCAGGATGTGAAACACGATGAACACCAGCAGCAGCACGCCGCCCCAGCGAATCGTCTTCGCGGCGAACGTGGTGACCTGCGGGCGCCGCACGGCATACGCGTCGGGACGCGCCGCCCGTGACACCATCGTCAGCTGATAGGCGGCCACGGCATGCAGCACCACGGCGGCCAGCAGCCCGAGGCGAATGGCCCACAACAGGGGCATGCTCGTACGAAGCAGGAGCGCGTAGTCGTGCATGGCGCCCTGCCCCTTGAACATCAGGAAATTGCCGGACATGTGGCCGATGACGAACAGGATCCCGATGATCCCCGTCACCGCCATGACGATCTTCTTGCCGATCGTGCTCTGCCAGAATCGCGAGAGAGCGTACATAAGCGGGGTGGAAGAAGGAACCGGCGCACCAGAGGGGGCGCCGGTTTCGCCGGATCAGAGGGAGAGCACCGACATCGGTTCGCGCACGGCCTGCGCCGACTTCTCGAGCGCGGCGCGCTCGTTGGCCGTGAGCTCGATCTCGAGCACCTTTTCGAGACCGTTCTTGCCAAGCTTGCAGGGCACGCCCAGGAACAGCCCCGACATGCCGTACTCCCCCTCGAGCCAGGCGGCACACGGAAGGATGCGCTTGCGGTCGTGCACGATGGCGTCGACCATCTCCACGGCGCCCGACGACGGCGCGTAATAGGCAGACCCGGTCTTGAGGTACTTCACGATCTCGGCACCGCCATCGCGCGCGCGCTGCACGATGCCCTGGAGCTGCTCCTCGCCCATGAGCTGGCGGATGGGAATGCCGCTGATGGTCGTGTACGACACGAGCGGGACCATGGTGTCGCCGTGGCCACCGAGCACCATGGCCTGGATGTCGCGCACCGACACGTCGAGCGCCTCGGCCAGGAACGAGCGATAGCGCGCCGTGTCGAGCACGCCGGCCATGCCGATCACCCGCTCACGCGGAAATCCCGTGACCTGCTTGGCCACGTAGCACATCACATCGAGCGGATTCGACACGACGATGATGATGGCATTGGGAGAGGTCGCCTTGACCTGCTCCGCGACCGACTTGACGATGCCGGCGTTGGTGTTGAGCAGGTCGTCGCGCGTCATCCCCGGCTTGCGCGCAATGCCGGCCGTGATGACGACGATGTCCGAGCCGGCCGTCTCCTCGTATCCGTTGGTACCGATGACGCGGGTGTCGAAGCCCTCGACCGGGGCCGATTCCCACTGGTCGAGGCCCTTGCCCTGCGGAATGCCTTCGACCACGTCGACCATCACCACCGTGCGCCCGAGCGACTTCTCGGCAATGCGCTGCGCCGTGGTGGCGCCAACGTTGCCCGCACCAACGACCGTGATCTTGTTGACCATGTTGTGCCGGATCTCCGAACGGCTTGCGAAGCGAAAGACTGCTGCGTTGTGAGATGGGAATCGCCGAGCGCCAGTGAAAACCCGGTTAGCTGGTTACTGTCTGCGCGGCGTTCAGGGAGTGTCGTTTTCGCAACATAGAGCGGTGCACACGGCCGAGCAATGCGGACGAAACGGTCCAATCCGCCTCGACAATCAGCCACCGACCTGGCTCAACGCACGCAGGCCACCCACCTGCATCTGCAGCAGGGCGTGCTCCTTGGGTTTCTCGGCGAGCGCTTTTTCAAAGAGCGGACGCAGCGGCTCGCCGCGCCGCAACGCGTCGCGCAGCGGTACCTCATGGTCGCCGAACAGACAGGTGCGGAGGCGACCGTCGGCCGTCAGGCGCACGCGATTGCAGGTGGAGCAATACGTATGCGTCATGGGCGTGATCACGCCCACGGTGCCCGGCGCCCCATCAAACCGATGGTAGACGGCCGGCCCATTGCCGCGTGCCGGACCGGCATCCGCGTGCAAGGCCCCGAGGGTCCGCACGCGCGCCAGAATCTCGGCGCTGGGCACCACGTGATCCCAGGTCAGCTCCCGGAGCTCACCCACCGGCATGAGCTCGATGAAGCGCACATGCCACGGGTACTGCCGGGTGAGCGCCGCAAACTCCACGACCTCGTCGTCGTTGATGCCGCGCATGACCACCATGTTGATCTTGATGGGCGCGAGCCCGGCCTCCTGCGCCGCGCGGGCCGCCGTGACCAGGTCGAAGCCCAGGTCGCGGCGCGCAATTTCGACCACCCGCTCGGGGCGCAGCGAGTCGGCGCTGATGTTCACGCGGTCCAGCCCCGCGCGGGCCAGCTCCTGGGCCATGGCCGGCAACTTCACGCCGTTGGTGGAGAGCGCGATGTCCTCGACCCCATCGATGGCCTTGAGCTGCGCCACCAGCGTGACGAGATCCGGGCGGATGGTGGGTTCCCCGCCCGTGATGCGCAGTCGGCGCAGGCCGAGCGGCGCCAGCTGCCGTACGACCTCCACGATCTCCTCGTAACGCAGGATCTCCTGCTTGGGGAGCCACGGCAGCCCCTCGACCGGCATGCAGTACTGACAGCGGAAGTTGCAGCGGTCGGTCACCGAAATGCGCAGATACTCGATACTGCGCCCGAACTGATCGCGCATCAGTGCTCCCGGGGGGCGGGATGGCCGCTCGATCGGGTCGGATCGACCCACGCCCGCTCCCCGTCGACGTAATGCTCACGCTTCCAGATGGGCACGCGCTGCTTGAGCGACTCGATGATCGCGCGGGCGCCATCGAGCGCGGGGCCGCGGTGCGCGTGCGCGGCGACGATGGCCACGCTCACCTCGCCGACGGCCAGCGTCCCAATGCGGTGCTCGATGGTGACCCGGAGTCCCGGCGACGCCTCGCAAACCTCGCGCGCCACGGCGGCGAGTTCACTGGCCGCCATGGACTCGTACGCTTCGTAGTCCATGCCGGTGACCGGGCGCCCCTCGTTGAGGTCACGCACGGTACCCAGAAACACCGAGAGCGCACCGACCCCCGCGGCCTGTGCCCTCGTAATGAGGTGCCCGACATCGATGGGGGCCGTGACGATTGCCGCGTGCAGCACACCCGTTTCCGTGCGCGAACTCATCCGTTCATCCGCCGGCAACGGGGGGAATCAGCGCGACCTCGTCGGCGGCACCAATAACCCGGTCTGGGGCGGCAAACGTCTGGTTTACTGCCACCAGCGGGGATGCCGGCAGTCGGTCTCCCCCTGGCATGGTCCGCAGCGCAGCCACCAGATCGGCAACCACGCAGGGTGCCTGGACCGGCACGAGCAGCTTCCGGGTGCCGAACGCGTCGGCATACGAGGCGAAGAGCAGAACGGGGACGGTCATGACCTTCGCAAGATAGTACGTGGAGCGCCGCCGCGTTCCACGCCATAGCTCGCGGAGGGCCTCACCGAAGAAGAAAGGGCCCCCGATCGCAGATCGGGGACCCGGAACCGCTGAGGTGGCGGCGCGCACGGCTCAGCTGTCGTGCAGATCGTCGTCCCCGTCATCGTCGAGCAGATGGGCCTCGATACCGGCTACCATGGCGCGCAGTTCCTTGCTGGGCTTGAACACCGGCACCGGGCGCGCCGACACCTCGACCGGTGACCCCGTGCGCGGATTGCGCGCCATGCGGGTCTTCCGCTGGCGGATCTTGAAGGTACCGAAGCCGCGGACCTCGATGTTCTTCTGCTCCTGAAGCGCTTCCTTTATGGCATCGAGGAACGCATCCACGACGCGTGCACAGTCCTTCTTGGAGATGGTCGGACCGGCGGTTCGGGCGATACGAGCCGTGACGTTCTCGACCAGATCGGCTTTGGTCATGTTGCGGGCGGAGAGATTCAGGGCAGAAACGCCACGAGCACCAAGCCACGGCTCGGTGCCCGCGAAGCATTGCGACAGCGAACGTATGGCCTTAGTGCTTATCAGTCAAGCGTTTGGGCCATCTCACCCTCGACGATTTCTCAAAGCCTTGAGAAACTGGTCGAATAGCGGAACCGCATCATGAGGACCAGGCGCCGCCTCGGGATGGTACTGGACGGCGAACACTGGAAGGTGCCGATGCTTGAGCCCCTCCACCGTTCCGTCGTTCAGGTTGATGTGCGTGACCGCCAGATCCGGCGCCCCTTCGACCCCCTCGGGCGAGCCGACCACTGCAAACCCGTGGTTCTGCGAAGTGATGAGCACCTGGCCGGTTTCCAGATCCTTGACCGGCTGATTCCCACCCCGATGTCCGAAGGGCATTTTTGCCGTGTGCCCGCCAAAGCTGATGCCGAGCAGCTGATGCCCCAGGCATATTCCGAACATGGGAACGCGCTGCTCCGCGATCTCCCTGATTGCCGCGGGGGCGTAAGTCACCGCCTCCGGGTCGCCGGGACCATTGGAAAGGAAGACCCCGTCGGGGTTCATGGCGAGCACATCGTGGGCCGGCATGTCCGATGGCACCACGGTTACGCGAATGCCGTGCGCATCAAGGAGGCGCAGAATGTTGCGCTTGATGCCGTAGTCGTACGCCACGACGTGATACGGCGCATTGGCCTGGCCCCATTCGTAGGGCTCGCGCGTGGACACCACCGACGCCAGATCGAGTCCGGCCATGCTGGGACATGCATCAAGCGCAGCCAGAGCGTCCTTGCCGGGCGTCTCCCCTGCCCCGATCACCCCGCGCATGACCCCGACGCTGCGCAAATGCTTGGTGAGCCGACGCGTGTCGACCTCGGTCAGCACCGGCACCGAGGCGCCGCCCAGCCACTCGGGCAGGCTGCCGGTGGCGCGCCAGTTGGAGTAGGTAGGGGACAGCTCACGGCAGATCACGCCGGCAACCTGCGGGCGCGCCGACTCGGGGTCTTCGGCATTGATGCCGTAGTTCCCGATCTGCGGCGCGGTCATGACGACGATCTGCCCCCGGAAGGACGGATCGGAAAACGTCTCCTGATAGCCGGTCATGTTGGTCGTGAAGACGACCTCCGCAACCGTCGGCTCAGCGGGCCCCACGAGCCGGCCGTGAAAAAGGGTTCCGTCCTCGAGGAGGAGGAACCCCTTCTGCGACAGCGTAGCCACCTCGGCTTACTTGCTGCTGTCTGGCGAGGCGGGCGCGGCCGGTGTGGCCGGTGCCGCCTGCTGGGTCAGCGGCGCTGCTGGCGCGGCGGTGCGATTGCCACCCGCCGGTGCAGCAGGCGCCGCCGCTGGCGCGGCGAGCTTGTCGAGCACCGACTTGGGCGCCGCCGAACGGCTCGACATGATCTGCAGGATGAACGCGAGCCCAAGGAAGATGCCCCCGCACCACCACGACGCCTTGGTGAGCAGATTGCCCGCCTGACGTGTCCCGATGAGCGAATCGGACGAGGAACTCGCTCCGCCGAAGCTGGCAGCCAGACCGCCCCCCTTGCCCGACTGGAGGAGGACCGCCACGGCGAGCACGACGGCGTCGAGGATGAGCAGGATCAGCAGAAACGTGTACATGTCGCGGAGCCGGAGTTCCGGTACGAATGACCGAGAGTTGGAGCAGCGGGGAATCCGCTGCAGCCTCGTAAAATCGCCGAGTCGTGCGGCCGGGGCAAGTGCTTTCGCCGTCAGCGCTTGCCCCGCCGCTCAGGCGACGCGGCCCAGCGGCCTGTCAGGCGCGCACGATGCTCGCCCAGCTGTCCGCGTCGAGCGAGGCACCGCCGACCAGCAAGCCGTCCACATCGGGGGCCGCAAGCAGTTGGGTGGCATTGCCGCGGTTCACGGACCCGCCGTAGAGAATGGGGATGCCCGCTGCGGCCTTGTCGCCGACGCGCGAGGCAAGGGCCCGGCGCAGCACCCCGTGAATCTCGGACGCGTCGGCCGGGGTCGCGGTACGTCCCGTGCCGATCGCCCAGACCGGCTCGTAGGCCAGCATGATGCCGGCGACCTGCGCGTCCTCCAATTCGGCCAGGCTAGCAGCCAACTGCCGCTCCACCACCTCGCCGGTGCGCCCCGCCTCGCGTTCCTCGAGCGTCTCTCCCACGCACAGCATCGGGGTAAGGCGAGCCTGCGCGATCAAAGCCATCTTCTTGGTGGTCTGCGCATCCGTCTCACCGAACACGTGCCGGCGTTCCGAATGCCCTACCAGGACGACCCGTGCGCCGATGTCGCGGGCCATGAGGACGGAATTTTCTCCGGTGAAGGCCCCCTGCGCCTCCCCGTGCACGTTCTGCACGCCCACCCAGATTTCGGGGCGGTCCTTCAGCCCCTCGATGACGGTGCCCACGGTCATGGCCGACGGGAAGAAGACCAGCGTTCGCTCGTTGAGCTTGGGCACCTGCGCGAGAAACCGCTGCAGGAAAGCGCGGGCATCGTTGGGGGTGTGATTGAGCTTCCAGTTGGCCGCGAGGACCGGCTTGCGATGCATGAATGAATCCGGGAGAAAGAACGGCGGTCAGCGCGCGTCGAGCGCGCTGACACCGGGAAGGTCCTTGCCTTCGAGGAATTCCAGCGACGCACCGCCGCCGGTTGACACGTGGCTCATCTGCGCGTCCAGCCCCGCGTCCGCTACCGCCGCCGCGCTGTCGCCGCCGCCAATGATCGTGGTGGCGCCCAGTCCGGTGGCCCTGGCCATGGCTTCGGCAACGGCCCGGGTTCCGGCATCGAATGGGGGCTTCTCGAAGACCCCCATGGGGCCGTTCCAGAGCACGGTGCGCGCTCCTTCCACGAGCGCACAGTACCGCGCCACGCTCTTCGGACCGATGTCGAACATGGCCTGACCGACAGGGATGGCGTCACGATCCACGGCGCTCGCCTGCGCGCCCGCGTCCATGGCCGGCGCAATCGTGGCGTCCTCCGGAAGCACCAGCTTGTCACCGGCGCGCGCGAGCAGATCCTTGGCCATCTCGAGGCGATCGGGTTCCACCAGCGAGGTCCCCGTTTCGAACCCCATGGCCCGGAAGAAGGTGCAGGCCATGGCACCGCCAATGAGGAGCGTGTCCACCTTGGGCAGCAGCGCCTCCACCACGTCGATCTTGCCGCTGATCTTGGAGCCGCCGAGGATGGCCACGAACGGCCGCTGCGGCGCCGCCAGCGCCCCCCCCAGATAGGCCAGTTCCTTCTCCATCAGCAGTCCGGCCACGGCCGGACGACAGAACTTGGCCACCCCCGCCGTGCTGGCATGGGCGCGGTGTGCCGCGCCAAAGGCGTCGTTCACGTAGAAATCGCCCAGCTGTGCCATCTGGTACGACAGCGCTTCCTCGTTCTTCTCCTCGCCGGCGAGGAACCGCGTGTTTTCGAGCAGCAGCACTTCACCCGACGCCAGATTCTGCGTCGCTTCCACCGCACGCTCGCCGACGGTCACGTCGAGAAAGTGCACGGGACGCGGCAACAGTTCGGCCAGCCGCGCGGCCACCGGCGCCAGCGTATACCGAGGGTCAGGTGCCCCCTTGGGCCGACCGAAGTGCGCCATCAGCACGACGCTGGCCCCCCCGTCGAGCAGCGCGGTGATCGTCGGCAGGGCGGCCACGATGCGGGTGTCGTCGGCGACGCGGCCGGCCTCATCGAGCGGCACGTTGAAGTCCACGCGCACGAGCGCGCGCCTGCCGTGGAGCTCGGCCGGCGACAGGTCACGAATGGTCTTGGTATTCATCAGAAGTCGAAGGGAGGGCAACGGCGCGGAGGCCGCAGAGTGCCCGTGAGGTGAACTCTGCGGCCTCCGTGACTCCGCATCCGCCGCGCCAGCCCGGACGCGGAGGACGCGATACCGGGATCAGAGACGCGAACCGACGTAGCGCAGCAGGTCCACACAGCGCGACGAATAGCCCCACTCGTTGTCGTACCAGCCCGACACCTTCACCATCGTGCCGTTGATGACGATCGTGCTGCCAGCGTCGAGCGTGCAGGAGAAGGGATTGCCGATGTAGTCGACCGAGACGAGCGGTTCGGTGCTGTAGCCAAGGATGCCTTCGAGCGCGCCGCCTTCCGATGCCGCCTTGAAGGCGGCGTTGACCTCGTCCTTCGTGACGGCACGCTCCACGATGCACGTGAGGTCGGTGAGCGACACGTCCGGGGTGGGCACCCGCACGGCCACGCCGTCGATCTTCCCCTTCACTTCGGGGATCACGAGCGACGTGGCCTTGGCGGCGCCGGTGGTGGTGGGGATCATGCTCACCGCGGCCGCGCGCGCGCGACGCAGATCCTTGTGCGGCAGGTCGAGGATGCTCTGGTCGTTGGTGTAGCTGTGAATGGTGACCATCGAGCCGTGCACGAAGCCGAACGCCTCACGGATCACCTTGACCATGGGCGCGAGGCAGTTGGTGGTGCACGAGGCGTTGGAAATGATGTGGTGCGCCGACGGATCGTACTTGTCGCTGTTCACCCCCATCACGACCGTGATGTCCTCGTTCGTTGCCGGCGCCGAGATGATCACCTTCTTTGCGCCGCCTTCGATGTGCTTCACCGCGTCCTTCGCGTCGGTGAAGCGGCCCGTGGACTCGAGCACGATGTCGACGCCCAGGTCCTTCCAGGGCAGCTTCGCCGGATCACGCTCGGCGAGGATCTTGACCTTGTCGCCGTCGATGGTGATGCCGTCGGCATCGGCGCTCACCTGCCCGTCGTACTTCCCGTGCACCGAGTCGTACTTGAAGAGGTGCGCGAGGGTCTTGGTGTCGGTGAGGTCGTTGATGGCAACGAAGTCGATGTCGGCGACGCCCTGCTGCTTGGCGGCACGCAGCACCTGGCGGCCGATGCGGCCGAAGCCGTTGATGCCAACGCGAAGAGCCATTCGTGTCAGTTCCGGATGAAGTCAGAGTCGGGAGCGGCACGGTCGCCGGGATCGGGCGCCCGTCCGAAGGTCACACAGCTGATGATGCGGGCGCCGCCCGCAAGCAGCGCTTCCGCGGCGGCGTTGACCGTCGCGGCGGTCGTGATGACGTCGTCAACCAGCACCACGTGCCGATCGTGAAGCGATGCCCGATGGTGTGTGGGCACCACGAACGCCCCGGAAACGTTGCGCGCGCGGTCGGAAGGTGTCAACCGCACTTGCGACTGCGTGTCGCGCGTACGCACGAGCGTGTCTGCCCAGACGGGCACGTGCCAATGCGCCGAGAGGGCCATTGCGAGACACGTCGCCTGGTTGTACCCGCGCTCGCGCAGGCGGGCACGGCCGAGCGGGAGGGGAATCAGCGCCGCGCGCTCGTCCACCACATCACGCGGCCAGTCGAGGCGGGCCATGCGGGCGGCCATGGGCTGGGCCACCCGTGTCCAGCCCCCGTACTTGAGCGCATGCACGAGATCGGCCCCGGTGCCCGTGTCCATGCGGGTGACCGACCGGACGGCGCGAATGGCGGGGGCGAGGCGAGCACACCAGCGGCAGGCGGGGAGCGCTGTCCGGGGTGTTTCGCTCGCCGTGGGCCCCGGAGGCATGGGCACCGCGAGGGAAAGCCGCGGATGGCCACAGCGTGCGCACTGCGGCAGCGTCAACGGCACCAGCTGAGCCAGGCAGACGCCGCACACAATGCCATGCTCGTCGGGGCGGTGCGCACGCCGGCAGCAGACGCACGCGCCGGGCAGCAGGAGCTCGACGGCACCGGTTGCCAGCGCCTGCCACCACGAGGACGCGCCCTCGACCTGGGCGCCACCTCCACTCCCCGCAGGACTCGAGACGCGAGTGCGGCTCACGGCCGTGGCGCGTGGGCGTCCGGGCGTGGTACATCCAACGCCTGCCACATCACATCACGCGACGGTGGCTCGCCAAACCAGCAGGTGTACGCGGCGGCGCCCTGCTCCACCAACATGCGCAGCCCGTCTTCGGCGGGCAGCCCCCGCGCCTTGGCCTCACGGACCCATGCGGTCCCCTCACGACGGTAGACCAGATCGAAGACCGCCGTGTTCGGGCGGAGGTACTCCACCGGCACCGGCACGTCGTCGCTGTCGTGCATCCCCGCCGGCGTGGCATTCACCACCAGCCCCGCCCGGGTCCAGGGCGCATCGCTCACGCGCGCCAGCACCGCGGTCCGGCCGCCGGCCAGCGCCACCAACCGCTCGGCGCGCGAGCGGGTACGCGAGACGACCAGCACCCGGGCGTCGCGCGTCAGGGGCGACTGGGCCAGCGCCACCAGCACCGCCGCCGCCGCGCCGCCCGCCCCCAGAACCACCACGTCCCCCTGGAGACCACGGCTGCACAGAGCGGCCACCGTGGCCGAAACCCCGTCCACGTCGGTGTTGTGTCCCACCAGCGCGTCACCGTCCCACCAGAAGGTGTTCACCGCGCGCGTACGCTCCGCGGCCGCGGTCGTGTGCGCGGCAAGCGCGAACATGGCCTCCTTGTGCGGCATCGTGACGTTGCCGCCCGTGCGGGCATGCCGCATCGCGCCCACCGTCTGCCCCAGCGCCGCGGAGGCCACCTCGCAACGCGTGTACTCGACGGCGCGTCCGGCATGGCGCAGGGCCGCATTCTGAAAGGTCGGCGACAGCGACCGCGCCACCGGTTCCCCCATGATGACCAGCGCGGACGGCGCGTCCCGCGCTCGCGGCTCGACGACCTCGCGCATCGTTACCCGCGCTGGTTCACGACGGACGCCGTTCGGCCAGCTTCTCCACGATGGCCGCGATCTCCCGCTCGAGCTCCGCGTAGGTCGCGCGGTACACCTCGAGATCGCCGCCGAAGGGGTCGCTCACCGGGCGCCCCTTGCCGCCCACGAAGCCGGTGAGCAGATACGATCGCCCGCTTCCCCCCAGCGCTTCCGCGCGCTCCAGATGGTGCGGTCCCATGGTCAGGATGAGGTCCGCCGACGCCACCAGCTCCGGTGACAGCTGGCGCGCTCGGTGCTCCCCGAGGGTAAGGCCGTGCTCGAGCGCCACCAGCAGCGCCCCGTCAGATGCCGGCGAGCCGGGCCAGGCGCTTGTGCCCGCACTGCTGATCGTCACGTCCGCCACGTCGCGCTCGGCAAACAGGCGCCGCGCGATGACTTCGGCCATGGGACTGCGACAGGTATTGCCGGTGCACACGAAGAGCAGATGCATCAGGTATCTCCCACCAGATCGGGGACGATGGTGCGCAGCACAGGCGCCGACAGGACTCCGGGACGAATGATACGTGGCCGGCGGCCGGTGCAGTCCACGACCGTGGAGGGCGCGGACGGGACCAGCCGCCCGCCGTCCAGCACATGCAGGAGCCCCGCCCGAATCTCCTCGGGCCACTGCGCGATGATTTCCGATGCCGCCATGGCGGGCGGGACCCCCGGTCGGTTGGCACTCGTGCTGGTGATCGGCTCGCCGTAGAAGCGCAGCAGGCGCTGCAGGCCGGCATGCGGCGTGAAGCGGACCGCGACACCGCCTTCGGGACCGCGCAAACGCGGCGGGACCCTCCCGTCGCCGCCACGGAGTACCAGGGTGAGCGGACCGGGCCAGAAGCGCGCGGCCAGATGCGCCGCATAAGGCGGCAGGTGCAGGTCGAGCCGATGCACCTGCTGAGGGTCGCCAATGAGCAGCAGAAACGGCTTTCCTGGCGGACGCCCCTTCATGCGAACGAGCGCGTCGATGGACGCCTGATCGACCGCGGTCCCGAACCCGTAGACCGTTTCCGTGGGGTACGCCAGCACACGTCGCTCCGCGAGGTGTGCCACGATCCCACGCAGCGCACCGTCGATCTCCGCCGGAGACCAGAACGGCACGGTCATCCCGCTGCGATCGGCCCACGACATCACGGTTCGTCCGACAGCAGGCTGAGCGCGTCGGCGCGAGCGAAGTCGGCCTCTTCCGTGATCTTCATGCCCCGTTCGCTGCCACGCACCACCACCACTTCGAAGCCGAGCCGCTCGCAGAGGGCCGCGTCGTCGGTGGCGCCAATGCCGTCTCGTCGCGCGGCAACATGCGCCTGCTCCAGCATCTCCCGGGGAAAGGCCTGCGGGGTCTGGGCCCGCCACAAGCGCGCCCGATCGACCGTGCGCACGATGCGTCCCTGATCGTCGACTTCCTTGAGCGTGTCCACGACGGGGAGCGCCGCGATGGCACCACGCCCGCGTCGCGCCTCGGCAATGACCCGATCGATCGTGGCGTCGGTGATCAACGGCCGGGCCGCGTCGTGTACCACCGCAATCGCGATCTCCTCCGGCAGATCCTCGAGACCGTTCACGACGCTCTCGTGCCGCTCGCGCCCCCCCACCGACACCAGCAGCCGATCCACATCGCACTGAAACAGCCAGGGCGGCGGATCGGCAGCGTACGCCTTGGGGAGCACGACCACCACCACGCCCACGTCGGGGCGCGCCATGAATGCCTGCACGCTGTGCAGCAGCGCCGGTTTGCCCGACACCCACCGGAACTGCTTGAGTTCGGCGCTGCCGGTTCGCGAACCGGAGCCGCCGGCGACGATGACCACCCCGACATCGCGCGCCACGCCCATGTCCTTGGTCGTCACATCACCGCGCGAGGCGATGACCGGCGGCGGAATGACGCGACGCGGCGGCGGCAGTTCGGTATCGCTCATGCAGGATCGAGGGAAAGACGGTGAAGGATCGGGTACGGCCGCAGGCGCGCGGGGGTCATGCCGCGTCCTTGCCCACCGTGCGTTGCAGCACGTCGGAGAGCGTGCGCACGCCAATGAGCTGCATGTCGCCCGGTGCCCGTCGCGGCACGGCACGGTCCGACAGGTACGCCGTGGTCATCCCCAGCTTGGCGGCCTCGGTGAGGCGGCGTTCGGCCTGCGACACGGGACGGACCTCGCCACCCAGTCCCAACTCGCCGAGGAAGATGGCCTGCGCCGGCAGTGGCCGGTCCACGACGCTGGACGCGAGCGCCGCCGCGATGGCGAGGTCCACGCCGGGCTCCTGCACCCGCATGCCGCCCACGATGTTGCAGAACACGTCGAGCTGCGCGCAGGAAACGCCGCCGCGTTTGTCGAGCACTGCCAGCAGCAGTGCGAGGCGTCGCGAATCGATGCCGTTGGCCACACGCTGCGGCGTGCCGAAGCCGGCGCGCGCGGCCAGTGCCTGCACCTCCACGAGCACGGGGCGCGTGCCTTCCATCAGCGCGCAGACGGCACTGCCGCTGGCCACATCGCGACGATCCCCCAGGAAGAGGGCCGACGGGTTTTCCACCGGCACGAGCCCGCTGCCCACCATGCGGAAGACGCCGATCTCGTCGACACTGCCGAAGCGGTTCTTCGTGGCACGCAGGACGCGATGATCAAGCGTGCCGTCACCCTCGAAGTACAGCACCGTATCCACGATGTGCTCGAGCGTTTTCGGCCCGGCAATGCCGCCCCCCTTCGTCACGTGCCCGATGACGAACACCGTGGTGTTGGTGTCCTTGGCAAACCGCATGAGCCGCGCCGCGCACTCGCGCACCTGCCCCACGTTGCCCGGTGCGCCTTCCAGCAGTTCGGTGTGCACCGTCTGAATGGAGTCCACGATCACGCAGCGTACCGGGCGGCCGTCGGTAGCCGGCTGCGCGGCCGTCGCCAGGATCGTCTCCAACGACGTTTCCGTGAGCAACGCGACACTGCTCGCATCCTCCGCCAGGCGATCGGCGCGGAGCCGCACCTGCAGCGCGCTCTCTTCTCCCGAGACATACAACGTGGGGTGCCCTGCACCCTGCAACCGGGCCGCCACCTGCAGCAGCAGCGTACTCTTGCCGATGCCAGGCTCCCCACCCACGAGGACCATGCTGCCGGGCACGATGCCGCCCCCGAGCACGAAGTCGAATTCGTCGAGCCCGGTGCGATACCGCGGCGTGTCCGCGGTGGTGACACGGCCCAGTGCCACCGTGCTGCCGGCCACTCCCGCCGATTGGCGAGCCTGGGTGCGCTTGCTGGCGGGCACCGTGGCCACGACTTCCTCGGCCAGCGTGTTCCATGCCGCGCACGCGTCGCAGCGCCCCGCCCACTTGGGGAACTGCGCCCCGCACTCGGTGCAGGCATACACGGTCTTCGCCTTCGCCATCAGAATGGCGTACCGCCGAAGTCATCGTCGCCACCCTTCACCAGCTTGGGCCCCCCGAAGCCCCCGCCACCATACCCGCCTCCCCCGTACTCCGGCGGCGGCTGCCGGGGCGAGAAGTTGTCGAACCGCGTGTACTGCTTGTGGTAGAACAACCGGGCGCTGCCGATGGGACCGTTGCGCTGCTTGCCGATGATGATCTCCGCGCGCCCCTCGATGCTCGGATCCTTGAGGCGACCGTTCTCGTCCCGCTCGGCATACACCTCCTGCCGGAAGATGAACATGATCACGTCGGCGTCCTGCTCGATGGCCCCCGACTCACGCAGGTCGGAGAGCTGCGGGCGCCCCTTGTCGTCGCCGGTGCGCTGTTCGGGGGCGCGCGACAGCTGGGACAGCGCCACGACCGGCACACTGAGCTCCTTTGCCAGCGCCTTGAGGCCGCGCGAGATCTGCGACACTTCCTGCTGCCGGTTCTCCACACCCGCCGGACCCGTCATGAGCTGCAGGTAATCCACGATGATGAGGCCGAGATCGTGTTCGGCCTTGAGTCGGCGTGCCTTGGCGCGCATGTCGAGCAGGGTAATGCCGGGGGTATCGTCGATGTAGATGGGCGCATGACTCAGGATACCCGCGGCCTGCGCCAGACGTGGCATCGATTCGTCGAGCGCCCTCCCACCTTTACGCAGCGCCTGGGCGTCAATGAGCGCCTCCGCAGCCAGCATACGCTGGACCAATGACTCCTTGCTCATTTCGAGCGAGAAGAAGGCCACCGGCACCTTGGCGGTGATCGCGGCGTGCTGCGCGATGTTGAGCGTGAAGGCCGTCTTGCCCATGGAGGGACGGGCGGCCACAATCACGAGATCGGCCGGCTGCAGCCCCGAGGTCATGTGGTCGAGTTCCACGAATCCGGTGGGTACACCGGTGACCGCCTGATCGCGCTGCGCGAGCAGTTCCAGCTTCTCCATGGCGGGCCACAGCAGTTCCTTGATGCGGGCGAAGCCCCCCTTTTCCTTGCTCTGGCCGAGAGAGAAGATGCGCGACTCGGCGTTGTCGAGCAGATCGCCGGCGGTGATGCGCCCTTCGAAGGCCTCCTGTACGATCTCGGTGCTCACCTCGATCAGCCGGCGCAGCAGCGCCTTTTCCTTCACGATCTTCGCGTGATACTCCACGTTGGCGACCGTGGGCACGGCGTCGAGCAGGAAGGCCAGATACTCGCGGCCGCCGGCATGCTCCAGCTCCCCGCGCCGTTCGAGTTCGTCGGCCAACGTGAGCGGATCAACGACACTGCCGCGTTCGGTAATGGCCAGCATGGCGCGGAACAGCCGGCGATGCCCCTCGCGGTAGAACATGGTGTCGTCCACGTGCTCGCCGGCGCGGAGGATGGCATCCGCATCGAGCAGCATGGCCCCCAGCACGGCCTGCTCGGCCTCTTCGGACCAGGGCGGTCGCCGCTCCTTGTAAGGGTCCCGCGACGCGGCGGCCGCCTGGACGCCGCCGCCGTTGCTGCCGGTCGTCACGGCAAGGCTGGTCATCTGCAATTACTCCGCGCCGTGGTGAGCCCGCGCGGCATCGAGCACGCGTCGAGCAAGTTTGACGTCTTCCCAGGTCGGACGCTTCCACGCCTCGTTGCGCAGCAGCGCCGCTGGATGATAGGTCACGATGAGCGGGACGCCGTGGTACTGATGCAGCTTCCCGCGCAGGGCACCAATGGCGGCTGTGGTCTGCAGCAGGGTTTGCGCCGCAAAGCGCCCCAACGCCAAAATGACCCGCGGCTGCACGAGCTCGATCTGCCGCAAGAGGTACGGCTGACACGCCGTTACCTCATCGGGGAGCGGATCGCGATTCCCCGGAGGACGGTGCTTGAGCACGTTGCAGATGTACACCTCGTCGCGCGTCAGCTGAATGGCACCGAGGATCTTGGTGAGCAGCTGGCCGGCATCGCCGACGAAGGGGCGCCCGTGTTCATCCTCGTTGGCGCCCGGGGCTTCGCCCACGCAGAGCAACTCGGCACGTGGGGGCCCTTCCCCCGGTACCGGGTGACGGGCGCTCCTGTGCAGCGAACAGGCCGTGCAGCGCGCCACGTGGGCCACCACGTCGTTGAGCGTGGGCAGTGCGGCGACCTCCGGCGCAAGGTCGGCCAGGCGCAACCGGCCGGCGGCCAGTCCGGCTGGCACATCGAGGGCGGCGAGCCACGGTGGCCACGGGGTCTGGCCGTCGGCCCCCGCCGCAGTCGGCGGCGGCGACCCCGATATGGAGCGGCCGGCGACGGGCGTTTGGGGCGACGGCACGGGGGCACCGGCACTGGCACCACGCAACGCCTCCCGCCAGTCGGTGGTGGCCCCGGCGGCAAAGCGACGCTCCGGAATGGGGGGTGGCGGCAACGGGGGAACCGGCGGCGCCACTTCGGCCTCGGCGTGCAACGAGCGGGGGGTGGGCACACGAGGCGGTCCCTCGGCACCAGCCGCAGCGCCCCCCGATGCCGAGTCGGGCGCAGAGATCTCGCCGGTGCGGCGCTCGCCCGTGCCGCCCCGCCGACGCGGGCCGGCGGCACCCACCACCTTCAGCACCTCATCAACGGACAGACCGTCGAGCACGAACTCGGATTCACCGAGGTCGCGCCGTTGTTCGAGGTAGCGGCGCAGCCGATCCCTGGCGTCCACGTTGGGGGCGAGCGGGTGGGGAGAATGGGGAGCGCCACCGAGTGGCAGCGCAGCACGACAGGGGCCAAACAGGGCGCCGCGCCGAGACCGGAGTCACGGCGCGGCGCCTGATCCTGCAGCTCCGTGCGCGATCAGGGGGAGCGGCGGCGCGGGACCACCTTGTAGTCGATCTCACCGTGCGTGAGCTCCTCGAGCGCCCGCGTGGTGAGCTTCTTTTCGTGCAGCGAACGATCGCGCGGGAATTCGTTCAGCACGCGCGCGAACTTGGCTGCAATGAGCACGCTCAGGTACTTGTTGGCCGCATGCTTGGCCACGTCCGTCGGAGTGAATACCTGCATCAGTCGCCCTTGCTGAAAACGTGAATTTCCTGCTCGAGTTGCTCGATGAGCCCCTCGACCTGTGCTTCGATTTCGTGTACCCGATCGTGCCGGAGCCCCTCGGCATCGATGATCGCACTGACCTGATCCACCGCGCGCTCGAGGTTGTCGTTGACCACCACGTAGTGGTAACGCCCGACTTCCCCCAGCTCCGCCCGCGCATTCCGTAACCGCACCAGCAACTTCGCCTGGTCCTCGCTCTTGCGCGCCGAGAGTCGCGCCTTGAGCACCTCGCCGGAGGGGGGAAGCACGAAAATGAGCACGGTGTCCGGGAACGCGAGATGAAACTGTCGCGCCCCCTGTACATCGATGTCCATCAGCGCATGTCGCCCCGCCGCCAGGACGCGTTCGACTTCGGTGCGCAGCGTGCCGTACAGGTTGCCATGCACCTCTGCCCACTCGGCGAACTCGCCGCGCGTGACCGCCGCTTCGAACGCCTCCCGGGTGAGGAAACGATAGTCGCGACCGTCAACCTCCCCCTCCCGGGGGAGCCGCGTGGTACAACTGACAGAATAACCCAGATCGAGCCGCCGCTCCAGCAGCCGGCGGGCGATCGTGGTCTTTCCACCCCCAGACGGGGCGGACAGGATGACCGGAAAGGCGCTCACTCGAGGTTCTCGACCTGCTCCCGGATACGCTCCAACTCCTCCTTCACGCCAACCACATCGTGAAGGATGGCGGCATCGGCCGCCTTGCTGCCAGTGGTATTCGCCTCCCGCAGCATTTCCTGCAGGAGAAAGCCCAGGCGCTTCCCGACCGGTTCCCCGCCGGCGTCATCGAGGGTGGCGCGAAAGGCCACCAGATGCGAACGGAACCGGTCCAACTCCTCCGCCACGTCCATGCGGTCGGCCAGGATGGCGATCTCCTGGGCGAGACGGGTATCGTCAACGGCCACCCCGTCGGCCAACTCCCGCACTGAGTCGCGAAGGCGGTCCCGATAGGCCACCACCCGCTCCGGGGCGCGGGCGCCGATCCGGTCGAGCGCGCCGGCAATGAGCTCGAGCCGCTGCCGGAGGACGGCGGCCAGCCGCTCCCCCTCCTCCGCCCGTGAGCGCTGCAGCGCCTCGAGCGCCACGTCCACGATGGCCACCAGCTCGGCTACGGTGCCCGTCGCGTCATCCTCCCGCGGCGACGCCAGCACATCCGGCATGCGGAGGACACTCGCCAAATCCACGCCGCCGGAAAGGCCGTGGCGCGCGGTCAGCTCCTGCAACTGCGCGGCGACAGCGGCAAAACGGGCTTCATCAATGGCCAGGCTGGTCTCGGCCAGCCGTTCGCTGCGCGCCGTCAGCGTGACATGACCACGCGCAACCTTGTGGCGCATGGCCTCACGCACCTCGGTTTCCCAGCGCGCAAAGGCGTTGGGCAGCTTGATGCTCGGCGAAAAGAACCGGTGGTTGACCGTGCGCACATCCACGACGACGCGAAGCGCGCCCACCGTGCCCTCGGCCTGCCCGTACCCCGTCATGGAGCGAATCATCGCCGAATGATAACGCCTGCGGCGCGACGACGGGATGTGACGGTCAGTTGAAGAACTCCCAGCGCACCCCGTACATCTGCACGGCCGGCGGCATGGTGATGCCGCGAATCTGTTCGTACTGCCCGCCGGTGAGATTCCGGTACTGGTAGAAGAGCGTGCCGCGCTGGATGCGGATCTCGAGCAACCCGGTAGCGACAATCGCGGGCTCGGTGATCCACTTGGTCGGTTCCTCGTTGGCACCGTAGAAGAACGGCACCCCCGACCGGCTGTCGAGAATGAGCCGCGCGTTGAAGCCGAACTGCCCCTTGGGAAACTTGCGCAGCCACTGGGAAACCAGCGCCAGCTCGGTGCGTACCTGGGTCTTGGGGCGATTGAACTGCGCGGCGTTCCAGTTTACGGCCACCACGTCGAGCCGCAGATCCTTGTAGAGCCGGCCGTGCACCGTCGCCGACACGCCAGTGGCCGCTGCCGTACCGAACGTCGTGGCCGGCATGCCCAGCAACGGCAGCGTGCCCTGGAAGCTGGCATCATCGCGCAAGATGCCACCGCCCACCCACAGCCCCTTGAGGCGCACCGCCACCTCGGCGCGCAGCGTACTCGACGCCGGCCGCCCGGTGGTGTCGGCAGGGGAGCGACTGCTTCGCCCGGCCACCATGGTCAGCCACGAAAACGGACGCACGCGCGCGAAAAGATCGGTGCGATCGGTGGAGTCGCGCCCGTTGCGTTCGATCCAGCCGCCGGCGTCGAGCCACTTCCACGATGCGTTGGCGCGCACCACCGGCGCGTGTGCTGCCACGCCCCCCCGCGGGCGCACCCGGTTCGTGAGCGAGGCCGACCACCACGTGGCCCGGTAGCCCACCGCCACCACATGCTGCGTTTGCCCGCGAATCGTATCGCCTTCGATGGTGATCGTGTCCCGCGCTACGATTGCCGTGGAGTCGGTACCATCCTGCCGCGTGCGGAGCGCGCTCACGATGGCCTGCGACCACAGTCCGCTGCTCGTGTCGCCGTAGCCGATCCGCACATACGCGTCGCGCCGCTGCCCCTTGAACGCGGGAAGCGCCAGAAAGCCGGAACGCGGGGTATGCGCATCCCGCTCGCGGCTGATGGCATTGGCGAACGCATCCACGCTCAGCTTCCCCCGCGCCCACCCCAGGCGGAGGTAGAAGGCCTGCGATTCCCCGTCGCTGCGCAGACGCCGTGTTCCCTCAGCGCCGAACGCCGAGACGCGCCCGGTCTGGGTGGCAATCTGTTGCCCGCCAAACTGCACGGCGAACCCGTTGCGCCACCGTCGCGCGAGGAAGGCGCGAAACGCATTCGTATTCAGATCGCCCGTGAAGATATCCACGCGCGTCGCGGGGGTCGTGCTCGTGGTGGTCATGGAGCGCAACCATACCCGCACCTCACCCGGTGCCCGCTCGATGAGGAGCTCGTCGAGGTTCCAGAGCGGGATGTCCGTCAGGTCGAGCAGCCCCCCGTTGCGTGGCTCGACCGGGTCGAGCTCCACACCGTCGAGGAACACCCGGATGCGCGAACCGTCCCCATTGAACGTCGCGGCATGAATGCCGGCCAGCCATCCGCTGCGATAGGTGGTCACTCCCGGCACGCGATCGAGCAGATCCGCCAGGTTGAGCGCGCCGGTCGCGAGGATGGAATCGCGCCGCCAGCGGAGCCGATCGGTGACCTCGAGAGCCGGCGGGGCATCGAAGTGCGCGAGCGGTGACTTGATCGTATCCCCCTCGATGGCGCGCCGCACACTGTCGGAGCGCGCCAGAATGCGGGCTCGCATGAGCGAGTCCTGCACGATGCTGTCGCGGGCCACGCTGTCCCGACGCGCCGGCGGCTGCGCGGCCGTTGGCTGCGCCGGAGGGGGCACCGGTACCGCCACCTTGACGCTGTCGGCCCGCTTGGCGCTGTCGGGGCGCACCTGAGCGCCCACGGCGCGCACGTGGCCCGCGACGACCAGCAGCACCAGCACCAGCCAGCGCCACGCCCCGCAGGTCACACGGGTCACTGCCGCGCGCGCGTCCGTACGAATTCCACGAACGTCCCCACGGGCGTCCCGGTGGGACCCTTCGGAATCCACCCGAGGTCGCTCTGCGAGTAGGCGGTGCCTGCCACGTCGAGATGCACGAATGGGAACCCGTCCACGAACTCCTGCAGAAAGAGCGCCGCGGTGATGGAGCCCGCCGCGCGGCCACCCGTATTCTTCATGTCGGCCACATCGCTCTTGATCTGCTCGCGATAGTCCTCCCACATCGGCATGCCCCAGCCGGGCTCACCAGCCGCCTGTCCCGCGGCCAGGACTTCGTTCGCCGCACCCTGGTCGGTGCTGAATACCCCCACGGCATTGTGACCAAGGCCAATGACAATGGCACCGGTCAGCGTCGCGGCATCGATGGCAATGGCCGGGTTGAATTGCTTCGCGTACACGAGCAGGTCGGCCAGCACCAGGCGCCCTTCGGCGTCGGTGTTGATGATTTCGATCGTCTTGCCGTTGGATGCGCGCACGACATCGCCGGGCTTCACCGCCTCGCCCGACGGCATGTTCGTGGTGGAACCGATGATGCCGACGACGTTGATGGGCAACCGCAGTCGGCCAATGGCTTCCATGGCGCCCATGACCCCACCGGCACCCGACATGTCGAACTTCATCCACTCCATCTCCGGTGCCGGCTTGATGGAAATGCCCCCGGTGTCGAAGCAGAGTCCCTTGCCGATGAGCACCACCGGCTGTTGTCCCTCGGGACCGCCACGGTGCTCGAGGGTGACCAGGCGCGGCTCCTGTGACGTACCCTGCGCGACACACAGGAAGCTGCCCATGCCACGCGCGGTCATCTCCGCTCGACCAAGCACGGTGAGGGCCATGCCATGGCGCTCGGCAATGTCTCGCCCGACCTCGACAAAGGTGTCGGGGGTGCAGTAATTGCCCGGCATCTGTCCCAGCCGCTTGGCAATGGCCTGCCCTTCGGCCACCGCCACGCCCGCGGCGAACGCCGCACGGATCTCCTCGCTGTCCGCGGCCAGCACGGTGACCGCCTCGAGCCGCGCCCGGCGATCCTTCTCCGGCGGCGGCGTTTGCAGGTCGAGGTAGCTCCAGCTGCCCGCCGCGGCACCGATCACCAACCCCTCCACGGCATTCGCGTCGGCATCGCCCCCGTCCAGCATGAGGTGCATGGCCGCCACACCGAGCTTGCTCGCCTGTCGTGCCGCCACGGCGGCCGCCCGCCGCGCCACCGTGCGGGTGAGCGGCGCGGCGCCGCGACCGACCAGCAGCACACGCTGTACGCCGGCATCACCACCCACGAGCAACAGCGTCTCGTCGCGCCCCCCTCGGAAGTCGCGCCGTGACACGGAGCGCGACATGGCGCCGCCAAGCTGGCGGTCGAGGTCGAGCAGCGCATCGGGTACCGCTGAAGCGGGCGACAGCACCACGACAAGCAGCGGCGTGTCGACGGCCGCGGGGGCAGCATGGGACAGCGAGAACGAAAGCGGCATGGGAACGAAAGGAGGAGCGTCGACGGGACGACAGTGGAAACAGGACGGAGTGGAGGCGCACCGCGCCGACCGTGCGGCAGCACGTGTCGCAATGTACCCACAATGACGAAGCCCGATCCGATTGGACCGGGCTTCGTACAACTGGGGCGGGTGGACTCGAACCACCAACCGTCCGATTAACAGTCGGATGCTCTGCCATTGAGCTACACCCCATCGGTACCGCAGGATCGCCCGAACCGGTTGCCATGCACCCGTGCGCGACGACTCCTTCGGATATGCTCGCCTAATCCCGGTCAAATGGGAAGAGGGGATGCCCAGAGTGGGGGTCGAACCCACATGCCCTTGCGGGCGACGGATTTTGAGTCCGTTGCGTCTGCCGATTCCGCCATCTGGGCGCACGAACGGGCGCCGCCAGGACGCCCGCTCGAACCCCCAAAGTGTACATCCGGCCGCGCGCAGCCGCTACCGCGAAATTGCGGGGACCTGGCTCAACGTTCGCCGCCCGGCGGACGCCGCCGCAGGCGCGGCTCCGCTCCGGGGGGGCCGTTCCGCGTCGAATCCCCGTCGCCCAGCCGGCGGCGCTGCAACTCCTGCATGCCCCGCCGCAATTCGTCTTGCAGCGCGAAGTAGCGGGCACGCTGCAGGGGGGTGAGGAATCGCGCCAACTCCCGCTGCTCCTGCTCGAGCAAGTCGATGCGGCGTCGTTCGAACCGCGGCATCTGGTCCAGCAGTTCCGCCACGCGCGATTCGTTGGCGTTGTCGCCGGCGAGCAACTCCGTCCGCATGGCCTTCCGGGCTTCCATCTCGTCACGCCGCAGCGTGCGACGCGCTCCCTCGGTACGGCTCGCCACCTCGCGCAGACGGGCCGCCTGGTCGTCATTCAACTGCAGTCGCTGGCGTACCACGGCCTCGACGCGCTGCTGGAAGCGCCGCTCCAACTCGGCGCGCCGCGGGTCATCACGTTGGCCACGTGTGTCGGTGATTGGCGGCACCGTCTGCCCCCACAGCGGGGCCGGCACGCCGGCCGCGCCTGCTTGCAGGGCGAGGGCCGCGACGGCAACCGTTCGCGCCCATCGCAGGTGACGCGTGAACGAGGTGATCACTGGGTACCCCCTCCAGAGTTGGGCAGAATGGGGACGCCGGGCAACGGCTCCGTGCTCGTGGCGCCATCCCACTCGTCGAGACGGTCGAGCATGCGCTGCAGCTCGTCCTCGCTGTAGTCACCAAGGTCGCCATACGAGACCGACACCGCGTGGGCCGTAACGCCGGGGGGACTCACGGCTACGGTTTCGGCCAACTGCGGACGCATCGTGTCGGCGCTCTCGCCAACCACGAGCGCACCGGCGCCCACCGGAGCTTGCACCGAGGTGATGCCACGCCGCGCCACCAGCATCGAGGCGCCGCCGGCAATGACGACACCAAGCGTGGCCGCCAACCGCCAGATTGACTGACCGAACACCACCGGGCGTGGGCGCAGGCGCGCCGACGAAACCGCCCGTGCTTCGCCCGCCCCCGGGAGGGCTTCCGTAACCAGACGGGGACCACGGGATGCCACCGGTGGCGCCTCGACCGCCCCCAGCGCAGGCGCGGGCGGCAGCGCCGCGACGATCCGCGCCACATCGGGGACGGTCACCCGCGGACGCGCACGGCGAACGAGTTCCAGCACCGCCAGGTCATCCGCGCACGCCGTGCACTCAACCACGTGCGCGGACACCCGCGCCGTCGTCACGTCGTCGAGAACACCAGCCGCAAAGTCCGGCAGCAGGTCCTGCAGCTCGTGGCTGCGACACTCAGTCATGGAGAAACTCCTTCACCGCGCGCATGGCGTTGTGATAATGCACCCGCGCCGCTCCCTCGGTAGATCCGAGGATGTCGGCGATTTCCTTGTAGCTCCGTCCTTCCTGCACCCGGAGCGTGAATACCTCACGCTGCATCCGGGTCAGCCGCGCCAATGCACGGGCAACCCGCTGCGCCGCTTCGTCAGCCACCAGCACATCGAGCGCATCGAATCCGCTTGCCGCGTGCATGTCGTCGATTTCGAGATCGTGACCGCGACGCGCCTGCGCGCGCCGCCGGTCGATGACGAGCCGCCGCTCGATGGTGAACAGCCACGTGCGCAGCGAACTCTCGGACCTGAACGTGTCGATCGCCGAGAAGGCGCGGATGAAGGTATCCTGCACCAACTCATCCACGTCGTCCGATACCCCGAGCCGTCCAGCAAAACGCGCCAGCGCCTCGGCGTGCCGCTCGACGATGGCCGTCGCAGCCCGCTGGTCGCCTGCCTTCCACTGTTCGATAAGGCGCCCATCGAGCTGGGCATCCTCCTGCTGGGTGGCGTCGATCATACGTTCGGCCTGTTGGACGGCCCGTGGGATGAATCGTTAAGGCGCGCCCCGGCGCCCGTCCCGTTGACCGCCGTCGGAACCGGGGCGAGCTTCGCGGTATGCCAATCCCGACGCAGGCGCCCGCGAGCCGCCGGCCGGCGCTCATTGCCCATCGTGGCGCCTCACGCGCCTTCCTGGAAAATACCCTGCCCGCCTTTCAGCGGGCGCTGGAACTCGGGGTGGATGGTATCGAACTGGATGTGCACGGCACCCGCGACGGCGTGCTGGTGGTCCATCACGATCCCACCCTCAAGCGGCTGGACGATGAGGTACCCATTGCCGAGCTCACGGCGGCCGAGGTGGGCGCCTTCCGGCTGCCGGGGGGCGAGCACGTCCCCACGCTGGCCGAGGTATTCGCGCTGGCCGACGGACACACGACGCTGTATGTGGAAGTGAAGGCGCCCCACGTCGAGTCGCTGGTCGCCGACTTCCTCTCGGCCCATCGCGAGGTATCGGCCGAGGTCCACGCCTTCGACCACCGTATTCCTGTAGGCGTGCGGGCGCGTCGAGCGGACACGCGCATTGGCTTGCTCAGCACCTCCTACCCGCTCGACCTGCCGGCGGCACTCGCCAACAGCGGAGCCACGGCCTGGTGGCAACATGCGCCGCTGATCGACGAAGCGCTGGTGGTGACGTGTCACGACGCGGGGGTCAGGCTCATTGCCTGGACAGTGAACAGCGCGCCCCACGCGCGCCAGCTGGCGGCGTGGGGCGTTGATGCCCTCTGTACCGATGTGCCCGATCTGATCAGAACGGCGCTGTCGGCGGCGACTCCGCCGCCGACGTAGCGGGGGGCGGTGTCGCGGGTGCTGGCGCCGGCGCGTCCGGAGCGCCCGCTGGCGGCGGCGGTGGCGGGGCATCCGGTCGGTCATCCATGCGCGCCTTGGCCTCGGCCAGGGCATTCTCCAGGCGCCGCGCCTCGGCGTCGCGTTCCTTCAGGGCGTCGAGGAGGCGTCCGCGCGCCTCGGCGTCGAGCTCCCCACCGGCTTCAGTTGCCCGGAAGAGAGCATAGCCCAGTGCCTCGGCGGCCTTGTCCGCCTGCTCGCGGGCGCGGTACGCCTCGAGGCGCAGCTTGCCTTCGTCGAAGACGTCCTGTGCGGCCTTGCCGGCCTTGTCGATCCCCTGCCTGACCTTGTCCCAGAGTGCCATGGTGTCCTCGGTGAAAGTGTCGTTCGGCGATACTACGGGCGACGTGGCCGCCAGGTTACGCGGCCAGGGCACAAACGCACGAGGGGCAGCGCACCGTGTGGTGCCCTGCCCCTCGAAACGCGGCCGACGAGCTCAGGCCTCGACCGTCTCCTCGACGAACTCGACGGGGACGACGTTGACCTTGTACGCCTTCTTGCTCTTGTGGGCGAACTGCACGACGCCGTCGACGAGCGAGTAGATCGTGTAATCGGTGCCCATGCCCACGTTGGCACCCGGATGCCACTTGGTACCGCACTGACGGAGAATGATGTTGCCGGCCGTCACGAACTCACCGCCATACTTCTTGATTCCCCGGTACTTCGGGTTGGAATCGCGGCCGTTGCGTGAGGAGCCGACGCCCTTCTTATGTGCCATGACGAATACTCCAGTGAGGCAGCGCGCCGCGAGCGGCGCACCGCCGGCGCTCAGCCGAGGGTGATGTCCTTGATGCGAACTTCGGTGAACTTCTGCCGGTGACCCTGTTTGCGGGCGTAGTTCTTCCGGCGCTTGAACTTGAAGACGATGATCTTGTCGTCGAGTCCGTGCTTCACGATCTCCGCCGTGACCTTGGCGCCGGAAAGCGTGGGCACACCCACCTGGATCTGCTTGCCGTCGGAGCCAAGGAGGACGTCGTTGAATTCGACGGCCGTGCCGGCTTCACCCAGCAACGAAGGGATCCGAAGGGTCTTGCCCGGCTCGGCGCGGAACTGCTTGCCGCCGGTGCGGATGATCGCGTAGCTCATGGTTGGTTCCAGTTATGTGCGTTCCAGACGTAGCCTAGAAGCTTATCCAGATTGGCTTTAGGTGTCAACGGGGCGAGGTGCCGCCCCTCGTACGGGTCAGGCCAACGCGTACTGCTGTGTCACATCACGCTGCGCGCCCCGCACCACCAGCTTGATCTCGTCGGGCTTGAGGAGCGGATCGTCGCGCAATTCGAGCGGAAAACCAGCCAGCTTTTCCAGCCGCTTCACGAAATCGTGCTCCTGTTCCAGAACATGGAGTGCCACCTCGGGGTGCAGGCGCAGCACCACCGGCTCCTTGCGCCCCTCGGCCGACATGCGACGGACCGCGCGTTCCGTACGGCGCACGATGGTTTCGGGGGTGAAGACGCGCCCGGTCCCACTGCAGGTGGGGCACGACTCGGTCATGCTCTGGTAATGGCTCTGCCGCACCCGCTGGCGGGTCATCTCCACCAACCCGAGGTCCGACACGGCAAACGCCTTGGTCCGGGCGCGGTCGCGACCGAGATGCGTGCGCAGTTCATGCAGCACCTTGTCGCGGTTCCCTTGCGTCTCCATGTCGATGAAGTCGCACACGATGATGCCGCCCACATCGCGCAGCCGCAGCTGCCGGGCAATCTCCCGTGCCGCCTCCGTGTTGGTCTTGAAGATGGTCTTCTCGGGGTCGCGCTTTCCGGTATAGCGCCCCGAGTTCACGTCGATGGAGACCAGCGCTTCCGTCTGCTCGATGATGATGTAGCCACCGCTCGGCAGGTCGCAGCGACGCTTGAAGAGATCGCGGATCTCCGTCTCGATCCCTTCCTTGTCGAAGAGCGGAACCGGCTCCTCGTACAGCTTCACCCGTTCCACGAGATCCGGTGCAATGCCCTGCAGGTATTCGGTGATCTCGTTGAACACCTGCTTGCTGTCCACCAGCACGCGCTCAACCTTGGCGCTGAAGAGGTCGCGAACGAGACCGCGCGTGACGTTGGTTTCCCGGTGCACCATGGCCGGCGCCCGCAGGAACTGCGTCTTCCGCTTGATGCGCTTCCAGTTGTTCATGAGCGTATTGAGTTCACGCTCGAACGTTTCCTTGGTGGCATCTTCGGACACGGTGCGCACGATCACGCCGCCCGAGTCATCGGGGAGCATCTCCCCCACCATGCTGCGCAGGCGCTGGCGTTCGGCCCGCTCGTCGATCTTGCGGCTGACCCCGACCTTGGAGGCAAAGGGCATGTACACCAGGAACCGTCCCGCCAGCGACACCTGGGCGGTGACGCGCGGGCCCTTGGTGGAGATGGGCTCCTTGGTGATCTGCACGAGGATGTCCTGGCCGCGCTTGAGCAGGTCCTGAATGGGGCGCACCTCGCGCCGCCCGCGGCGACCGCCGCCTCCCCCGCCCCCGCCCTGTTCCTCCGCGGCGTCCTCGTCCTCGTCGTCGTCATCCGAGACCTGCGCATCCTCGACGACCACGTCGGCTGCATGGAGGAAGGCCGACTTTTCGGTGCCGATGTTCACGAAGGCGGCCTGAATGCCCGGAAGCACGGCTTCGACCTTTCCGAGGTACACGTCACCAACCATGCGACGCGCATCGGGCCGATCGACCAGCAGCTCCACCAGTTGGCCGTCCTCGATGATGGCGACGCGCGTTTCACGCGGCGTCGCGTTCACCAGGAGTTCTCGCTTCATTGCAACCCACTGCCTGCCTCAGGCTGGCGGCGACTCCGGCCGACCCGAAACGACAGCACATAACGGTGGACCTGCAGGAAAATCGAGCGCGCCCGTCTGTTGCGTCCCAAACACGGGAGGCAACGGCAGCGCACGATCGTACGTCACACGGCTCCCCCACCGGCTGACGAGATCGGATCGAGTGCCTCGCGCCCCCGGGTCGCGGACCATCCCGGCCTCGCGACAGACGTCACGGCGGCAGGAGGCGCTGGCCTCGGAGTGAAACGCGGGCCCCCGCGATCGACGCGACCAAGGCGTGTCAGGCGGTGGAACGTGTGGACGGGTTGACCGGCAGCACGCTGGCCCCGGAAAACCCGACCCACAAACGCAAACGGCCCGTGAGTCGCACGGGCCGCCGGCGCCATAAGCGACGGCTAGAGTGGAACAGGGGTAAGCTATCCCTCTCGTTCCTAGGCCACCAGCCCCTTGAGGAGGTGCCGGGCGATGACCATCCGCTGGATCTCGCTCGTCCCTTCACCGATCTCGCAGATCTTCGCGTCGCGCATGAACCGCTCCACCGGATAGTCCTTGGTGTAGCCGTAGCCGCCGTGGATCTGGATGGCCTTGATCGTGGCCCGCATGGCCAGTTCCGAGCAGAACAGCTTGGCCATGGCCGCTTCCTTGCCGAACGGCTTCCCGTTCTGCGACAGCCACGCCGCGTGGTAGACCAGATGACGCCCGGCCTCGATTTCCGTGGCCATGTCACTCAGCTGGAACTGCACGCCCTGAAACGTGGCAATGGCGGCACCGAACTGCTTGCGCACGCTCGCGTACTTGAGGGCCTCATCGAGGGCGCCCTGGGCGATCCCGATGGACAGGGCGGCGATGCCGATGCGACCGGCGTCGAGAGTCTTCATGAAGTTGATGAAGCCCAACCCTTCGGTACCCAGCAGATTCTCCGCCGGCACTTCGACGTTGTCGAAGAGCAGTTCGCGGGTGTCGGAGGCGCGCCACCCGAGCTTGTCCTCTTTCTTGCCGGCCTTGAACCCTGGCATGGGGGCGAGCGAATCGTCGTGGCCCACGCCCAACAGTCGGCACTGCTCGAGATCCACGCTCTCCTTGGTGAGAATGAAACTCGAGATGCCCTTGGTCCCCTTGGACGGATCCGTCACCGCGGTGACCACGAAGACTTCGCCCACCCCGGCGTGCGTGATGAACCGCTTGCTGCCGTTCAGCAGGTAGTAGCCATCCTTCTTGACCGCCGTCGTCCGGGTTCCACCGGCATCGCTGCCTGCCGCCTCCTCGGTCAGTCCGAATCCGCCCAGCACCTTGCCACTCGCCAGCAGGGGCACGTAGCGCGCGATCTGCGCCGGTGTGCCGAAGTTGACGATGGGGGACGTGCCGAGCGTGGTGTGCGCGGAAATGGTGATGGAGTGCGACGCGCAGACCTTGGCGAGTTCCTCGATGGCGATCATGAAGCTGATGGTGTCGAACCCGGCACCACCGACGTCCTCCGACCACGGAATGCCGAGGAGACCGAGCTCTCCCATCTTCTTGACGTTCTCCCACGGGAACGTGGAGGCATCGTCGTGCTGCGCGGCCACTGGCGCCACTTCGTCACGGGCGAAAGCGCTCACCATGTCACGTACGGCAAGGTGCTGCTCGGAGAAATACAGACTGTCGTCCATCGGGTACGGTCGGAAGGGAGTGTGGTTCAGGACCGGGGGCGCGACCGGCCACGACTGGCCGGGTCGTGGGAGTGACCAGCCACCGTGACCGTGTTCGCGAGACAGCGATCACAGGCGCCACACTGCGCGCGTGCCTCGCGATCACCGAAATAGCGCAGGACGTACGCTCTTCGGCAATGGGTGGTGTGCGCATAGTGCTCCATGGCGTCGAGGCGGGCCACGTCGGTGCGTCGGCGTCGCTCGAGTTGGTCCCACCGGATGGGTGGCGAGGCGCGCCGCCGGTGTGATGGTGCCAGTCGTATGCCGCCGTCGACGCGACGCCATGTGACAAACTGTTCCGACGCGAGACGCTCCAGAACAGGGACGAGCATGGCAGCGCCACCCAATCCCGGGGGCAACCCGTCAAGGTCAATGGTGGCACCGTGCGACAGCGCGGGCCCCACCCCGCGCCAGAGGGCCCGCAGCAGTTCGCGGTCGAAGTCGCGTGGGCCGTGGAGCTCGCGGGCAATGCGCACCGGCGTCGCCAGCAAGCGTGCGTGCACCTGTCCCGGGCGTGGCGGCACCAGCTGGCACAGGTGATGCGCGAGCAGCACGCGCAGGGCGGCCGCGGCGCAGCGTTCATTTACCCCGGGCACCTGTCTGGCCAAGGCTGGCGGCGCGAGCGGCACCACACCCGTGTCATCGGCCCGCTGCTGCAGTGTGCACCACACCTGGTCGACGTCATGCCGAGTGGGGTGCGTGCCCGCCAGGAAATACTCGTGCGTGTTGCGGTCGGTGGGGGCATGCAGCAATTCGCAGCGGCTGGGCTGCCCGTCGCGGCCGGCGCGACCCGCTTCTTGATAGTAGGCCTCGAGCGAGCCCGGCATGGCGTGGTGGACCACCAGCCGCACATCGGGCTTGTCGATCCCCATGCCAAAGGCACTGGTGGCCACGATGACGCGCGTGCGCTCCTCCATGAACGCGTCCTGCGCGCGTTGCCGTATCTGGTGCCCGAGTCCCGCGTGATAGGCGGTGGCGCGGATGTGTGCCCGCCCCAGCATGGCGGTGATGCGTTCGACCGCGTTGCGCGCGGGGGTGTAGACGATGGCCGGCGCCGTTTCCCGTTTCAGCAGCTCGACGGCCAAGGCGTCCTTTTCGGGCGCCCGCTGCACACGGCGTACGCGGTAGGTCAGATTGGGGCGATCGAATCCCGCCACCACCACGGTGGGTGCGTGCAGGGCGAGCTGCTGCACGATATCGCGGCGGACCTCCGGTGTGGCGGTGGCGGTGAGGGCCACGGTTTGCGGCGCCCCCAGCGCCTGCCGCAGCTGCCCCAGCCGGCGGTAGCTGGGGCGGAAATCGTGCCCCCATTCGCTGATGCAATGTGCCTCATCGACCGCCAGCAGACGCACGCCGATGGCCCGCAGTTGCGCACAGGTGTGCCCCGCTTCGAGTCGCTCCGGTGACAGGTACAGCAGCGCCAGCGCGCCGTCGCGGGCGCGTGCCATACGCTCCGCCACCGCGCCTGCACCGAGCGTGCTGTTGATGAAGGCCGCGGCAATGGCGCGACGCTCGAGCGCCTCCACCTGATCCTTCATGAGCGAGATGAGCGGACTGATCACGACACAGAGTCCGCCGCGCACCAGCGCCGGCACCTGATAGCACAGCGACTTGCCGCCCCCGGTGGGGAGCACCACGAGCGCGTCCCGCCCCGACAGCACCGCCTCTACCGCGCGAATCTGCGGCGGCCGGAAATCGGGGTAGCCGAAGCGCGCCGACAGCAGCGCGCGGGCATCGCTGAGGGAGCCGTAGGTCGGGGGAGAGTGCGAGCGCATGGCGTACCGTAGCACACCGGCGGCTCATCTCCGTTACCCGATCTCCGTGCGCGCCATCGTCACAACGCAGCCCGTGGGCATGTGGCCGCGATCAGGAATCGGAGAAGCGCTTCCCCGTATCGTTCATGAGCCACGCCACCACGACGAGCACCACGGCCAGCACCCCCTTCCAGGCCATGCGCCCGTACTCGCCCGCCAGGGCCGCCATGACGGCCTCGTACAGGTGAAACAGCCCGATGAGCAGGGCGACCAGCGGCATCATCGATTTCTTCATGCGCGATCAGACGGCGCGGGCAAAATGGCCGCGCGTAAAGACGTTGTTGAGCAGGCGGCGTGAGGCGTGGACATCGGGCTGTTCACCCGCATCGAGCGCGTCGAGCGCCGAACGATGGGCACGTACCAGGTCCCGCACCGGATCGCCCGGCACGTTGAACACCATGTGGAAGCCGCGAATCCCGTGCCCCCAGAGCGCCGGGAGGAACTCACTGGCCTCGATGGGGCGCGAGTGCAGCAGCCGGTTGCGGCAATTGCTGTCGGTGGCCACCGCGAAGGTGTAACCGGCAGGATCGGTGAGCGACACGTTGGTGTGCTTCTGCACGCACAGGTCGCGACAGGTCGTGGGTTCGCGGTCGAAGGCCGCGCTCAGCACGCAATGCTCGATCGTCATCCCCTCCGGACGGCCGTACACCAGCACATCGAAGCCGTGCCCGCCCCACGGCGCCACCAGCTGCCCCAGTTCGTCGGTGGTGAGCTCGATGCTTGCCACCAGACGCGGCACCCCACACTCGAAGAGCAGTGCGGCGGTATGCTGATTGAAGACATTCACGGCATAATCGGCCACCACATCGTGCCCGGCAGCGCCGAACTCCGCCGCGAGCCCCAGATGACCGGTGAGCAGTGGCAGCCCCAGGCCGAACCACTTGGTCAGTCGGGCGCGCTCCTCGGGGCGCACGATGCTGGGCGTGCGCAAACGCAGCGCGACTCCCTGGCCCGCCAGCTCATCGCGCAGCGCCGCGACGCGCGCCAGTGGCGGCGCCGGATGCCGCAGGAACGGATCGAGCACGATTTCGGTGGCGCCGCCACCCGCCGCCTCGCGTGCCTGCTCCACGTCGAAGACCACGGCCCGCAACGCAAAGCGATCCGGCAATGGCACCCGCGCGACCACCGTGGCCTCAGGCACACGCGTGACACACTCGGCGATGCGCGCGCTGCGGACCGCCTCCTCGCTCATGCGCGCCCACCCCCGCTGCTGCTCGATCTGTTCGGTGGCATCCTGCCGCACGCGGTTGAGCTCACTCACCGGGAGAAAGAGGCCGCTGGCCAGACCGCTGATATCCACGGCGCCCAGCTTGAACGGGGTGCCCCCCAACCGTCCGAACTGCTCGCGCAGCTGCGTCATGTCGAGTGAGCGCTTGCTGGCCTGCGCGAGCGGGACGTCGCCGCGCACCGTCACTTCGATGTCGCCGCAGCGCCACACCGTCTTGAGCGGACTTCCCGATTGCCCGAAGCAGCGCACGTCGAGACGCTGCACGCCGGTGCGCTCGGGAACGGCCACCTGGGCGAACGATTGCCGCGCCGTGTCCATCAGGTTGGCGTCGGTGGTGCGTACCACGTGCCATCCCTCCGGGACCCGCGTCACGCGCGGGCCGCTCTTCACCAGCACGGCCTGACGATGCACTCCTGCCCGCACCGACAGTGTACGCATCTCGGCCACGGTCCCGCCCAGTGACGCACCGCTGTCACCCGCGGGCGCTTCGAAGCCCAGCCCATCGCCCACCGCCACGGGGCGCTGCACCTCGATCACCAGCGCCGCACCGTCGGCGCCGGTCACCAGACCAATCGGGAGCCCGCGGTTGTCGGGCTGCGTGCGGGTGATGTACTCACGCCCCTGTCGGCCACCGTACATGCCGCCCGTGTTGCCGCGGCTGAAGATCTGCACCAGCGGCTCCACCTCGGCCGGATCCGGCGCTCGCCCCGATTCCCCGCGCGCGATGCCGTCGAGCCAGCCGCGGTAGGCCTTGGTGACCGTGGCCACATACTCGGGCTTCTTCTTGCGCCCTTCGACCTTGAGGCACCCCACCCCGAGTCGTGCGATCGCTTCAAGGTGATCGTGTGCCGCCAGATCCTTCGTGGAAATGAGGTATCCGCGGTCGAGCGTGGCGCCGCTGGCTTCGTCGGTGAGCGTGTAGTCCTTGCGGCACGATTGCGCGCAGGACCCGCGATTGGCCGAGCGTTCGCTGATCATGCCCGACATGAAGCACTGTCCCGAATACGAGATGCACAGCGCGCCATGCACGAACGTTTCGAGGCTCAGCGCCGGGACCTGCTCGCGAATGGCGCGAATGTCCTCGAGTGTGTTCTCGCGCGCCAGCACCACGCGTTCCACGCCCAGCTGCTGCATGACCCGGGCGCCGGACACGTCGTGCACCGTCATCTGGGTGGAGCCGTGCACCTCGAGCTGCGGGTACACCTGCTGGATGAGTCGCACCACACCAAGGTCCTGCACGATGGCCGCATCGATGCCGCGATCGATGCACTCGCCGAGGTACTGCAGCGCCTCGGACAGCTCATGGGGCTTGATGAGCACGTTGAAGGTGAGATACACCCGCACCCCGCGCGCATGCGCGATGGCGCACGCCTGCCCCAGTTCGTCGAGCGTGAGCTGCGCCCCCTCATCGCGCGCATTGTACATGGACGCGCCAAGGTAGACGGCATTGGCGCCGTTCGCGACGGCAGCGCGAACGGCATCGATGGTGCCGGCAGGGGCGAGCAGTTCAGGAACAGGAAAACGGGCCATCCCTGGATCATAATGGGGGCTGGAACTGCCGTTCAGCGCTTCAAGAACCGCAGCAGGAGGGCGGTGCCCACCAGGACGATCCCCACCCAGCGCAGCCACTCTCTCCCCGTCTGCTGGGCAATCGTGAAGGCGATCACCCCGAAGCAGATGAGTGCCACCCGCAATCGCACAATCATGCGGCGGCCGGCAACCCCAGTGCCCGGGCTTCGCCATCGGGCACGACGATCAGCATCCGCAACAGCGCGGTGGAATACACTTTCCCCTGCGCATCGGTCTTGAGCGACAGCGTGCCGCCGCCATCGAGGGCGCCGTGCAGCAGGAAGTTGAGTGCGCCCAGATTGGGCAATTCGAAGCGCACCACACCGCCGGTCAGCTGGCCGGTGAAATGCGCGGCCACCGCATCGCGCGTCACGTACTTCTCCAGCACGGGATACCACTCCGGGCGGAGGGCGATGAGCCCCACGTTGGCGGTGTCTCCCTTGTCACCGCTGCGGGCGTGCGCGATGTCGAGCAAACGAACGTTCATGTGGTTCACTCCACGATGCGGACAGCGGTGGATACGGCGCGCTTGTCCAGCAGCGCCGGCCAGTAGGCCACGATCTCCTCGACCTTGGGGCGCCCGCCGGCAAAGCCGGTCACGCTTGGCGGCCCGTTGAGTACGAGCGGCGCAATCTCGCGCGTAAAGCGCTCAACCGCGGCACGATCCCCGCCCCGCACGCCGATGCGGTACTGCACCTCGGGGGCATCGCGACCATCACCCGCGAGGGCGCCGTGGGTGGAGGTGGCGCCCACGAACTCGCTCAGCACCTGATCGAAACGCAGGCCGAGCCGATCGAGCCGCTCGCGCAGCACGCGATCGGCGAGCTGCGCCTTTTCCATGGCATCGGGCCAGGCGTAGACGAGCGACCCCACCGCCTTGAAGCCGGCGCGGTAGGCAATAGAGACCTTGAGGAACGGCGTCGGCGGGCCGCCGGTGATGCCGTGCACCTTCACCCGATTCTCGCCATCGGCCGTGAGCCGGATGCTGGTGAAGTCGGCCACCACATCCGGCGTGATGTACGCGTGCGGATCGCCCATCTCGTACACGAGCTGTTCCGTGACGCTGGGCACACTGACGCGGCCACCGGTCCCCGGATGCTTGGTGATGGTGAAGGTACCGTCGGCGCGCGCTTCCGCGATGGGATAGCCCACGTTGGCCAGGTCGGGAATGGTGCGCCACTCGTGCAGGCAATTGCCGCCACTGCACTGGGCGCCGCACTCCAGGATATGGCCGGCGACAATGCCGGCCGCGAGGCGGTGCCAGTCGTCGGCGGCCCAGCCGAACTCGTGGCGCAGCGGCGCCATGGTGAGTGCCGTGTCCGTGCTGCGGCCGGTCACCACCACGTTGGCGCCCTGCTGCAGCGCCTCCACGATGGGTGTGGACCCGATGTAGGCATTGGCGGACAGGACGCGATCGCGGATACCGGCGAGCGGTTCGCCGGTGTCCATGTTGTTGAGCGCATGCCCTTCGGCCAGCAGGGTGTCGAGCCGGTCGAGGATGTCATCGCCCGTGACCACCCCGATGCGGATCTTGCCACGCACCCCGTGCTTCGAGGCCGCCTCGAGGACGGCGTCGGCGCACGCCATGGGATTCACCCCGCCGGCGTTGGCAATGACCTTCACGCCGCGTTCGGCCACGGCCGGGAAGACACTCTCCATGGCGCCGATGAAGTCCCGGGCGTAGCCCAGCCGCGGGTCGCGCTCCTTCTGCTTCTGTACGATCGACATCGTGACTTCGGCGAGGTAGTCGAGCATGAGGTAGTCCACCGGACCACCCTCCACCTGACGCCGCGGCGCCTCGAGCCAGTCCCCCCAGAAGCCCTGGCCACTGGCGACCCGTACCACCTTGTCCTGCGCTGCGTCCGACATCATTCGCCTCCGACGGCCGGCATCGGCGGCAGCACGAAGGCGCCGAGATGCGGACCGCGATTCTGGTTGGCTGCGCGCAAGGCCATCGCGAGCAGATCACGGGTGTCTTCAGGGTAGACGATGGTGTCCACGAATCCGCGGGCCGCCGCGTAGCGCGCGTCGAGCTGCTGCTCGTAGTCGGCCCGCATGGCCTCCACGGCCTCGAGCACCTCGGGGGCCGGTGCGCCGCCCGCCTTCTTGGCCGCGTCGAGGGCCGGACCATGGACGGCCTGCACGGCGGCCTCACCTTCCATCACCGCCATGCGCCCCGTGGGCCAGGAGAAGATGAAATCCGGGTCGAAGCCCTGCCCGGCCATGGCGTAGTAGCCGGCGCCGCTGGCATGGTTCACCGTGAGGACGATCTTGGGGACGCGCGCGCACGCCATGGCTTCCACGAAGTGGGCGCCGGCACGGATGATCCCGTCGTGTTCGGCGTCCGGCCCCACCATGAACCCCGACACGTCCTGCACGAACAGGATGGGGAGCCCCTGCTTGTCGCAGCGTTCGATGAAATACGCCACCTTCTCCGCGCTTTCCGCGTAGATGATGCCGCCGAAGCGCGGACGCTCGCCGGGACGCCCCCTGATGAGTCCACGCTGGTTGGCAATGACCCCCACGTGAATCCCCTCGATGCGCGCATCCCCGCAGATCATCTCCTTGGCCAGATTCGGCTGGAACTCATCCAGGGCGCCGTCATCGAGGACCGTGCGCAGGAGGGCATGCATGTCGTACTGCATGCGATGATCGGCCGGGAGCAGGTCGTACAGCGAGGAGGGCGGCTCGGCCGGCGGGCGCCAGGTCGTTGCCGCCTGCACCTGGGGACGCGGCAGTCGCGCCACGAGTTCGCGCAGCTTGTCGAGGCACGACGGGTCGTCATCGAGGGCGTAGTGCGCCACGCCGGAAATCTCGGTGTGGGTGACGGCGCCTCCCAACGTTTCGCCGTCCACTGACTGACCGGTGGCCCCCTTCACGAGATTGGGACCACCGAGCCCCATGAACGACGTGCCCTTCACCATGAGGATCACGTCGCTCAAGGCGGGGAGATAGGCGCCACCAGCCACGCACTGCCCCATCACCGCGGCGAACTGCGGAATGCGCAGGTAGCGGCGCATGATGGAGTTGTAGTAGAAGATGCGCGCCGCGCCGTACTGTCCGGGGAACACGCCCCCCTGATACGGCAGATTCACCCCCGCCGAATCCACCAGGTAGATGATCGGGATGCGGCAGCGCATGGCCACTTCCTGGGCGCGCAGGATCTTGGTGATGGTCTCGGGCCACCACGAACCGGCCTTGACGGTGGCGTCGTTGGCCACCACCACCACTTCACGCCCCTCGACCATGGCGATGCCCGTGATGACGCCGGCGCCAGGCGCCTGGCCGTCGTAGCGATCATGGGCCACGAGCAGGCCGATTTCGAGGAATGGCGTGTTCGGGTCGGCCAGCCGCTCCACGCGCTCACGCGCGGCGAGCTTCCCCTGCTTGTGCTGCTTCTCGATCTTGTCCGGGCCGCCGCCAAGACGCAGGCGGGCCTCCAGCGCGCGGATGTCGTCGGCGAGCTGGCGCAGTCGTGAACTCACGCGCTTACGCGTCCTGTTGTTCGCGCGTGGCGAACCACTCGCGGATGTAGTCCACCAGCTCCTGGGTGCTGGTGCCGGGGCCGAAGAGGCGCGCCACGCCCCGGGCCTGGAGCGCGTCCATGTCTTCCTTCGGAATGATGCCGCCGCCGGTCAGCAGAATGTCGTCGCGCCCCGCTTCGAGCAGCAGATCGCGCACGCGCGGGAAGAGCGTCATGTGCGCACCGGAGAGGATGGACAGGCCCACCACATCCACGTCCTCCTGCACGGCGGCGGTGGCAATCATCTCGGGCGTCTGATGGAGGCCGGTGTAGATCACTTCCATGCCGGCATCACGCAGAGCGGCTGCCACCACCTTGGCGCCGCGATCGTGTCCGTCGAGGCCAGGCTTGGCCACCAGCACGCGAATGGGTCGGGTCATCGGGTCGGAGAATCGGAGGGACCTGCAGAAGGCATGGCGGAACGCGAGTCCGAACTGCACCCACTTCGGAAAATACTCACCCGTCCTTGCGAGCCACCAGCATCATCTCGCTGGACTTCCGGTGCAGCGGGCGAGGGCTCCAGGAGTCGAACGCCTGCTCCACCACGAGCCCCACCTCGCGCATGCGGCTGGCGAGCTCGGATGCCGTGTAGAGCCGGATGCGGTGCGACCGTTCGCCGTGCCCCTTTGGTCCACGCCAGGTGGAGGTGATCTCGAGGAAGCCCGAGAGCGGGTCGAACTGACGCTCCTGTCCGAACATCGTGCCGTCGCCGCTGCTCCACCAGTCGCGCGACAGGAACTTGGCCATCACCCCGTCACGGGCGCCGCCGTGCCAGACGAGCACGCCACCCGGCTTGAGGACCCGGGCGAACTGGGCCAGAACGCGCAAATCGTCTTGCGGCTCGTCGAAAAACCCGAACGAAGTGAACAGGTTCACCACGGCATCGAACCGACCCGACCAGCGCCCCGGGAGGGCGCGCATGTCGCCCTGGGTATAGCGCAGCGTCTTGCCCGTGCCGCGTTCCCTGGCCTGATCGAGCAGGGTGGCCGAGTAATCGAGGGCGTCCACATTGAAGCCCGCTTCGGCCAGCAGGTGGGCATGCCGCCCCTGGCCACAGGGGCAATCCAGCACGCGAGCCCCTGAGGGGAGCGCCAGCACCTCGAGGAGCCGCGCCACCTCGCGGCGGTCCTGCGCGAGGTCGAACAGGGGTTCGTACTCGTGCAGGTACTGCTGATCGAACTGGGTGGCCCACCACGGGCTATTGCTGTTCATTCGAAGACGCTAGATACTGGGACGAAGCCGCACAAGCCGCATGCCCCCGGCACCTTGGCGCGGATCGCTGCCACGCCCCCGGGGCCGACCCTTCCTCGTTGCATCGGATCCTGTGCCCACCATCCGCCTTGTCTATTCCAGTGCTGCCGCCGGCGGCATGACCTACTCTACACTGGTCGACATCATGAGCCAGGCGCACACGCGCAACATGGCTCAGGGCATCACCGGCATCCTCTGCTACGGGTCCGGGCAGTTTCTGCAGGCGCTCGAGGGAGAGCGTGCCGCAGTCACGGCGCTCTACCACCGCATCGCCGGGGATCGGCGCCACGACGACTGTCAACTCATCTCGGTGGACGAGATCGCCTCCCGCGCCTTCCCCGAGTGGACCATGAAGGTCGTGAACTGGGAAGACGGGGACATGGCGCGCCGGCGCGCCCTGCTGCAGGCGGACACCGGATCGGACATGTTCACGCCCGGTACCATGACGGCGACGCAAGCGTCGGCCTTCCTGGTACACCTCGCCGAACTCGAGCGCGAGCTATCGGGCGACTAGAAGAACACGGGTTCGCGATACGCGCCGAACACGTCTTCGAGCGCGGCGCGAATCTCGTAGAGCGTGCAGTAGGAGCGCGCGCACTCGAGGATGTGCGGCACCACGTTCTCCGTGCCGCGCGCCGCGGTGCGCAACGCCTCGAGGTTCTGCAGGCACCGCGCGTTGTCGCGCGAAGCGCGCAGCGCCGCCATCTTGACTCGTTGCTCGTCTTCGGCCTGCTGCCCGATGCGCAGAATGGGAATGGTGAGCTCCGGCTCCTCGGTGACGAACTCGTTCACCCCGACCACCAGCTTGCGGTGCTGCTCGATCTCCCACTGCTGCCGCGCCGCACTTTCCGCGATGCGCTTCTGGAACCAGCCGTCTTCGAGCCCTTTCACCACCCCGCCGATCTCGTCGATCTGCGTGAAGAGCTGCTCCGCTTCGCGCTCGAGCTGGTCGGTGAGCGCCTCCACATAGTACGACCCACCGAGCGGATCCATGACGTTCGGCACGCCGGTCTCGAAGGCCAGAATCTGCTGCGTACGCAGCGCCACCTGCACGGCGCCCTCGGTGGGCAACGACAGCGTCTCGTCCATGGAATTGGTGTGCAGCGACTGCGTGCCGCCCAGCACCGCCGCGAGCGCCTGATAGGCCACCCGCACCACGTTGTTCATCGGCTGCTGCGCGGTCAGCGTCACCCCGGCCGTCTGCGAATGGAAGCGCATCATCCACGAGCGCGGATTCCTGGCGCCGTACCGCTCCCGCAGGTGCCGCGCCCAGATCCGGCGGGCCGCGCGCAGCTTGGCGATTTCCTCGAAGAAATCGTTGTGGATATCCCAGAAGAAGGACAGCCGCGGTGCGAACTCATCGACGTCGAGACCGCGCGCGATGCCGCGCTCCACATAGGTGAAGCCGTCGGCGAGCGTGAACGCCAGCTCCTGGGCTGCCGTGGACCCCGCCTCGCGGATGTGGTAGCCGGAGATGGAGATGGTATTCCAGTTGGGGGCGTGCTGGGCGCACCACTCGAACCCGTCAACGATGAGGCGCAAGGCGGGCTCAATGGGGAAGCACCAGGCGTGCTGCGCCATGTACTCCTTGAGGATGTCGTTCTGCACGGTCCCCTGGAGTTTCGCCGCATCCACCCCCTGCTTTTCGGCGGCGGCTATGTAGAAGCACAGCAGGATGATCGCCGGCCCGTTGATCGTCATGCTCGTGGAGACCTTGTCGAGGGGGATCCCCTCGAAGAGCGTCTCCATGTCGGCCAATGAGGAAATGGCTACCCCGCACTTCCCCACTTCCCCTTCGGAGCGCGGATGGTCGCTGTCGTAACCCATCAGCGTGGGGAAGTCGAACGCCACCGACAGTCCGGTCTGCCCCTGCGAGAGCAGGAACTTGTAGCGCTGGTTCGTTTCCCGCGCCGTGCCGAAACCGGCAAACTGCCGCATCGTCCAGAGCTTGCCGCGATACCCCGTGGGATGAATGCCCCGCGTGAACGGCCATGCCCCCGGCGTCTCGAACGCCGTCCCCGCGGAGTTCTCGAGATCGAGGGCCGTGAACAGTGGCGGCACCTCCTGCGCGGAGTTGGTGTAGGCGATGTCCCGCGTCCGCCCGGCGTCGTACTGCTCACGCCACCGCGCCACTTCCTGGCGCAAGGTGTCGAGCTCCTGCTGCTGCTGACGAACGACGTCTTCGAGTTCGCGAACCGTGGTCATGCGCTGATCCCCTGGGCAGTCGGCAGCGGCGCGTAGGCGGCGCCGGTGAGGAGGGCGCTGCTGCGGGCACGCAGGGTGTCCGCCACAGCAAATGGGACAAGGGTGCCGTTTTCGAGTCCGTCCAGCTGCGCATCGAGCCAGGACATCGTATCTGCGTCCCGCCAGAGGCGCTGCCGTACCTGCTGCTCCACCACCTCCATCACCCGCTCCCGAAGTCGGGCGCGACGGCGGGAGCGGAGCTCGCCACTGGTGGCAAGATAGCGGAAGTGCCGATCGAGCGCGTCCGCCACCTCCGCGATCCCTTCGTTCTGGGCCGCCACCGAGCGGAGTACCGGCGGCGTCCACTGCTCGGGGTGCTCGGCCTGCGCGGCCGCGCGCGCGGCGCGCGCCGGGTTCATGGCGTCACGCACGGCGTCGCGATCGGCCACCTGCCGCAAGTCCACCCCGTGATGCGCCGGGAGTGGCTGTGTGCCATGCCCGGCGCGCAGCCCCAGCATGAGTTCAATGTCGTTGCGCAGGCGATCGGCGCCCGGACGGTCGGCCTTGTTCACCGTGAACACGTCGGCGATTTCCATCACGCCGGCCTTGAGCGTCTGAATCGAGTCGCCCGACTCGGGGACGAGCACGACGAGCGTGGAGTCGGCCGCGCGAGCCACATCGAGCTCGCTTTGTCCCACGCCCACCGTCTCGATGATGATCACGTCCAGTCCGAACCCATCGAGCACGTCACACACTTCCCGGGTGGCCGTGGCGAGCCCGCCCAGCGATCCGCGGGTGGCCATCGACCGGATGAACACCCCCGGGTCGAGGGCGACCTCCTCCATGCGTATGCGGTCGCCGAGCAGCGCTCCACCGGTGAACGGTGAGGTCGGGTCGACGGCCACGATGCCCACGGTGAGCCCGGCGTCACGGTAGAAGCGCGTGAGGCGGGTGGTGAGTGTGCTCTTGCCAGCCCCCGGCGGGCCGGTGATTCCGATACGCCGCGCCCGCCCGAGCTGCGCGTGCTGGGCGGCGAGCAATTGCTCGAAGCCGGGCCGGTGGTTTTCCACGATGCTGACCACGCGCGCCAGCGCCGCCGGCTTGCCGTCACGGAACTGCTCCAGCAATCGCGTCATGCTCGCGCCCACGCGACCCGCGTCACTCGTTGCTGTCGTCATGCTCATCCCGGATGTCACCCACCAACTCCTCGAGCAGATCCTCGAGGGTTACCAGCCCCACGACGGCGCCCTCATCCTGGACGATGGCCATTTGCCGTCGCGAGCGCAGCAGTTCGAAGAGCAGCTCCTTGGCCGACTTGTCGGCGCGCGTGGTCGCGACCGGACGCATGGCCGGCACCGACTCCCCCCGGCGGCGGAAGACGTCGAAGACGTGCACCATCCCCACGATCTGTCCGGGCGACGCGCCGAACACCGGGACGCGACTGTACCCGGCGCTGGCCACCTGCCGGGCCAATTCCGCGGCGTCAAGGCCATCCTGCACGCCGAACACTTCGCTTCGCGGCGTCATCACGTCGCGCACGGTCTTGTCACCGAACTGCACGACACCGGAAATGATCTCCATCTCCTCAGTGGCACCGATGTCGTGGAAGGTGCCATCGCGAAGCAGCTCCTCGATGCCGTCCCGTCCCTCGTCATGCTCCGCCGCGTGCGGTCGGGCCACGAGTCGCCGCACGCCATGGGAGAGGGCATGAAAGGGGGCGAGGCCGAGGTCGACGACCCGCAGCAGGGGCACGAGAACCGGAACCAGCTGCGGGGCCCAGCGACGGCCAACGGCGCGCGGCAGCAGCTGGCCGAATGCGAGGAGGAGGAGCAGGAACAGGACGACGTCGCGCAGGAATGCCCAGGCGCGCAGGCCATCCTCCATGGCAATGATCGACCCGGTCGCGAAGACGATCAGCATCACCGCGGTCCCGGCAGTGTGCACCAACCGGGTGGGACGCTCGAGATACCGCGCCATTGCCCCCACGCCACCGACCCGGTGTTCGATCCAATGCCGAAGCCAGAGCCGGCTCACCGCCCGAACCGCGGTGCCGGCAGTGGTGAGCACGGCGATGGCCATGACCGCAAAGAAGATCACGACGCCGGTCATGCGTCCACCGCCCCGCCAAGGTCGCTCGGCGCCTCTGCCACGGGTAGTCGTTCGAGATACACGCGCTCGATCTTGCGGCGAATGACGCGCTCAACGATCACCTTGAACGGTCCCATCACGAGCGACTCCCCGGCGCGCGGCACGCGTCCCAGCAGCTCCATGATCAGGCCACCCACGGTCGAGACGTCGTCGCGCGAGAATTCGTGGCCCAGCGCCGCCGAGAGGTCATCGAGCGTCAACCGCCCCGAAACCCAGAACCGCACGTCATCCTCGTTCTCCACGAGGCGTTCTTCATCGTCGTACTCGTCGCGAATCTCGCCGACCAACTCTTCGAGAATGTCCTCGATCGTGACCAGTCCCGCAGTTCCGCCGTATTCATCGGCCACGATGGCAATGTGCCGCCGCGCCTGACGGAACTCCCGCAGCAGATCGGCGATGCGCTTCGATGCCGGGATGAAGACCGGCGGGCGCATGAGCGTCGTCCAGCCGCCATCCGGTTCGGCGTCAGCCAGGACCGCCGGCAGGAGATCCTTCACGTACAGAATGCCAACGATCTCGTCGATCGTCTCCTCGTACACGGGGACACGCGAGTGTTGAATGCTGCGCACGCGATCGACCATCTCCGACCACGGCGTCTCGCGTTCCACGCCCAGCATGTCCACGCGCGGGACCATGACCTCTTCGGCCGTCGTCTCGCCGAACTCGAACACGCCGAGCAGCAGCGCCCGCTCATCGCCGGATACGTCGGTCTCACTGGTGACCACATCGCGAAACTGTTGTGCGGCCTCCTCGCGCCGTTCCTGTGTGGCGTCCGACTCCGATACCACTTCCGCGAACATGCCGTCCATCCAGTTGCCCAGCGCGACCACCGGCCACAGAACACGTTTCACCGCCCGGCTGAAGCCGGCGAGGCGCAACGCCGCCTGATCGCCCAGCGCATCCCCCAGCACGCGCGCGGCGCTCTCCGCCACCAGCACGGTGGCCAGGCCGAGGAGCACCAGAGCCGCCACCAGCGGGAGCGTGGGGCGTCCGGTGAGGTCGAGGGCGACGGCAAGCCCACAGCCGGCCGCCAGATGCCCCACGACGCGTGCAAACGCCAGCGCGCGATGCATCTGCTCTCGCGCCGGAACGGCGCGTGCCACGGAGGGCTGTGGTGCCCCCCCCCGGTCGCTGCTCACCGGCAGCGCGTTCTCCGACAGCAGCGCCCCGTCGGCCACCGCCGAGAGGGCGGCGACGGCGGCACCTGCGGCCGCCAGTCCCCACGCCACAGCGCTCATGCGCGCGGGGCCGAGGTGGTCCAGAAGCGCCGCACCAGCTGCTCCTGGCGTCGCCACATCGGCGACGTCGTGCGCGTCTCATCCTCGGGGTGTTCCCACCCGCAGGCGTGCAACGTGCCGTGCACGACCAGACGCGCAATCTCCTCCCGGACGCCGACGCCGTGTTCCCGTGCCTGGGCACGCGCCACGTCGGGGCAGATGTAGATGTCACCGATGACCGCCCCTGCCGGATCCGCACCGAGGGCGAACGTGATGACGTCCGTCGGTCCGGTATGGCCAAGATGGGTGGCGTTGAGCCGCGCACTCGCACGGGCCGTGACGAAGGTGATCGAAAGCATGGCGCGTGGCACCCGGAGGGCCTGCAGCACCTGGCGGGCGAGTGTCGCCAGCCGTTCGGCCGCCACCGGAACTCGCACGCCGTCGCAGCTGACGGCCACGGCGCGCGGTTCCGGTCGGGGCAATCGATCCGTACTCATCCTCCGCCCGCCGCGTCTTCGTTGTACGCCCGGATGATGTCGCGGACCAGCCGGTGGCGCACGACGTCCGCCTCACTGAAGTAGTGGAACGCGATACCCTCGATTCCGTGCAGGATGCGTTCGATCTGCATCAGCCCGGACTCCTCGCGGCGCGGCAGGTCCACCTGGGTCTTGTCACCGGTAATGACGATTTTCGAGTTCACGCCGAGCCGCGTGAGAAACATCTTCATCTGCGCGCCCGTCGCGTTCTGCGCTTCATCGAGAATCACGAAGGCATCGCCCAATGTGCGGCCACGCATGAAGGCCAGCGGTGCCACTTCGATGGTGCGCGTCTCGATGAGCTTCTGGATGCGCTCGAACGGGATCAGGTCGTCGAGGGAGTCGTACAGCGGGCGCAGGTACGGGTCGACCTTGGCCTGCATGTCGCCAGGCAGGAACCCGAGGCTTTCGCCGGCTTCCACCGCCGGGCGCGCCAATACGATGCGGCGGACGCGTTTGCGCATGAGCGCATCCACGGCGGCAGCGACGGCCAGGTAGGTCTTGCCCGTACCCGCCGGTCCGATCCCGACCACGATGTCGTGCTCGGAAATCTTCTTGAGATACTCCGCCTGCCCGGGCGTCTTCGCCTGCACGCCGCGCCGCGCGCCGGGGAGGACGAGGGTGCCGCTCGTGGCGCCCGGCGTGTCCGCGGGGCGCTCGGTCAGCGCGAGCCGCAGGACATCGTCGGCCGACACCGACTTCCCGTCGCGCACGAGGGTCACCAGCGCCGCCGACACGGCTTCGGCGCGCGTGACGGCATCCGTGTCCCCCGTGAGGGAAAGATGGTCCCCGCGCAGTGCGACACGGGCCCCCGTGGCCCGTTCAAGCTCCTTGAGATTTCCGTCGTTCACCCCCGCCAGCATCTGGAGGTCGGCCCCCTCCACCGAGACCCTGGCCGTCGTGACGTCACCCCGATCGCTGCGGGGATCACTCATGAAGTGCCCCCGCGTCGGCCAGCCGCTACGGCGATGTGCAGCTCGGCGAGATCGTCAGCGGGGACGGCGACCGGCGCGCCCTCGAAGAGCGAGCGCGCCGCCGTGGTCTTGGGAAAGGCAATGACGTCTCGGAGCGACGGGGCACCGGCGAGCAGCATGGCAATGCGATCGAAGCCGAACGCGATGCCGCCGTGCGGCGGGGCTCCGGCGCGCAAACCTTCAAGCAGGAATCCGAAGCGGCGTTCCTGCTCCTCGGCATCACCGATCCCCAGCAGCGCGAACATGCGCGACTGAATGGCGGGATCGCTGGTCCGGATGCTGCCTCCCCCCAGCTCGGTGCCGTTGAGCACGGCGTCATACGCCAACGCACGCCACCGGGCCGGCTCGTCGGGATAGGCGGCCATATCCTCGGGGTTCGGTGCCGTGAACGGATGATGCACGGCCGCCAGCGCCCCCGTCTCGGGATCCTGTTCGAACATCGGGAAGTCGAGCACCCAGAGAAAGCGGCGCGCCTGATCGTCGACCAGGTCGAGTCGGCGGGCGCACTCCTGCCGCACCCGATCGAGTGCGGGACTGCTGATGCGGTCGGGAGCCGCCACGAAGAGCGCCAGATCGCCGTCGGTGAGCGCCAGCGCCTGTTTGGCGTGGTCAGTGAGGAACTTCGCCAGGGGCCCGTCGTAGGCTCCCTCCGCCCTGCGCAGGCGCAGCAGACCGCCGGCGCCAGCGCCCTTGGCCAACGCTTCGAGCTCGTCCACCTGCTTGCGACTCCACGCCGCGCCGCCAGGCACCACCAGGCCGCGCACCCGGTATCCGTTCGCCAGTGCCGTGGTGGTGACCGCAAAGTCGAGCGTGGCAAACAGTGCGCTGTAATCGTGCAGCTCGAGGCCGTAGCGAAGGTCCGGACGGTCGCAGCCGTACGACTCCATGGCCTCGGCGTAGCTCATGCGTTCGAACTGCGGCGGCACGTCGTCGTGGCCGGCCTCGCGCCACATGGCCCCGATCAGCCCCTCCGCGAGGGTGAGGATGTCCTCACGCCCGATGAACGAGGCTTCGATGTCGATCTGGGTGAACTCCGGCTGCCGGTCGGCGCGCAGATCCTCATCACGGAAGCAGCGGGCGATCTGGAAGTACCGATCGAAGCCGCAGCACATGAACAGCTGCTTGTAGATCTGCGGGGACTGCGGCAGTGCATAGAACTCACCCGGATGCACCCGGCTGGGCACCAGATAGTCGCGCGCCCCTTCCGGCGTGGGCTTCGTGAGAATGGGCGTTTCCAGCTCGAGATAGCCGTGATCTGACAGATAGCGCCGCGACACCTGCAACAGCCGGTGCCGGAGCACCAGATTGTCCTGCAACTCGGGGCGACGCAGATCGAGATAGCGATGACGCAGGCGCAACTCCTCGGCGGGCATCTTGTCGCCGCGCCCTCGAGCCACGGGCAGCGCAGGAGTGACGGCCGGCCCCACGACCTGCAGACTGTGCACCCGGACCTCGACCTCGCCAGTACCCATGTCGGGGTTGACCCGGTCGGCCTCGCGCGCCACGACCTCCCCGGCGCACACCACGACCGATTCCACACCTACGGCGGCAGCCAGTGCCTGCACCTCCGCCGCGCTCCATGCCGGTCCGAAGGCCAGTTGCACCAGCCCCGTGCGATCCCGCAGGTCGATGAACACCAGCCCGCCCAGGTCGCGACTCCGATGCACCCACCCGCCCAGGCGAACGGTGCGGCCCACATCGCTGCGCCGAAGCAGGCCGCAGGTGTCGGTACGCATGGACGTGGCGAGCACGGACGACGGAATCGAAGACGACATCGAGGGCGGTACTCCGCAAGCAGGAGCGAGGGGGGCGTACACGACACGCGGCGACGCGACGACGCGGAACAGGACGCAAACAGTGGAAGATAAACGCCTTACGTCACTCAAGGTAGCGTTTTTCTGCGCCGATTCGCTTGACCTTGCCTCGCGGCGCCGTTTAGTCTCCCATATGCGCCGCATGCTCATTTGCGGGCTTGCCGCGTCGATTTGGGCCACTGGGCTCCGTGCGCAGCCGGTACCCGCGCGCGATCTCTGGGAGTTCCCGCTGGGGGCCATCTTCGAGCCGCCGGCGTTGGCTTCCGAGCCGGGCGCGGGACTGTGGAACCCCGCCACCGCCTCCGTGCCCGCCGGAGAGCGATTTCGCCTCGGCGTGGCCTCCCTCACCACCGGCAATGCGCAGGGCGTCGATGGGCAACTGCTCTCCGTGGGTTGGCGGCGGGCCAGCGGCACCACCCTTGGTCTGTCGCTCGGGCGAGCCGCCGTCGGGGGACTCGTGCGCACCGACTCCGACCCGCAATCCATCGGCAGCATCCCGTACACCAGCACCCTCTTCAGTCTCACCGCGACCCGCGAACTGGTGCCGCACCTGACCGCGGGAGTGGCCATGCGGTGGCGGAATGGCCGAGCAGATCAGCTGTCGCGGCACGCCGTGGCGGCGGATTTCGGGGCCGTCCTGCACGATCTGCCCTGGCGGAATGCGCGGGTGGCGCTCTCGAGCTTTCTCTGGCGACCGGGACGGGAGATCGAGGACCGTCCAACGGTCATCGCTGCCGGTGACTTCCGTCTCTTCGGTCGGTCACCGATGCGCGAAACGCGGCTCGGGTACAGCACGACCGCCGTGAATCGGGGTGCTCGCGAGCGCGGCCTGTTCATCGCGGGGCGCTTCGAACGGGTTGAAGCGCGCGCGGCCTATGTACGCAGCGCTGCGGGCACGGTCTCCGATCAGCGGCTGCGCACCGGACTAGCGCTCTACTACGCGCGCTACGCCGTGGGCGTGGCGCGTGAAGAAGGCATTGCCGGCCTCGGGGCCGTGTATCAGTTCACGCTCAGCTCGCTCATCAAGTGACCGACTCCGCCACCCCCTCCCGTCCCGATCTGCTCGACTATGAACCCGAGGCGGCCCTCGCGCTGCTGCAGGCGTGGATGGCCGAGCGTGGCGAGCCGGGCTATCGGGCGGGTCAGGTGTTCGGTCGCCTCTGGCAACGCCCCGTCGGCTCGTTCGAGGCCATGTCGGAGTTGCCGAAGGCGTTGCGGGAGGCGCTTGCGCAGTCGTTCCGCGTGACGTCGCTGGAACTGGCCGCGCGCCAGCGTTCCGCTGATGGCACCGAGAAGTTTCTGTTCCGCCTGCACGACGGCCAGTTCATCGAGACGGTCGCCATTCCCGACGGCGACCGGATGACGTTCTGCATTTCCTCGCAGGCGGGGTGTGCGCTGCAGTGCGCATTCTGTGCCACGGGGGCCATGGGGTTTCAGCGCAATCTCCAGCCCTCGGAAATCGCCGGGCAGGTGCGCGCGCTGCGCATGCTCACGCCTCCCATCATCCCCACGAACATCGTCTTCATGGGCATGGGCGAGCCGCTCATGAATTGGAAGTCGGTCGGCCCCACGCTCACGTTGCTGAACGATCCACGCGCGCTCGGTATCGGCGCGCGCCACATCACGATCTCCACCGTGGGCGTGCTCCCCGGGATCGTGGCGCTGAGTGAACGGCCCGAGCAGTTCCGCCTCGCCATTTCCATTCATGCACCGAGCGACGCCCTGCGCAAGACGCTCATGCCGGTCAACACCAAGTATCCCTTGGCCGACGTCATCGCTGCCGCCCGCGCCTTCGACCGCCGCGTGACGTTTGAATACGTCATGCTGGGCGGCGTGAATGATCAGCCCGAGCACGCGGCGCAACTGGCGCAGCTGGCGCGCGAGTGTCGTGCCTTCGTCAACCTCATTCCACTCCATCCGGGCGGTTCGATGGGGTTCACCCCGACGCCGGCAGCGGTGATCACGGCGTTTGCCAAGGCCCTGCGCACGCGCGGCGTGGAAACCGCCGTGCGCCGCAGCCGCGGGCTCGACATTGCCGCCGCCTGCGGGCAGCTACGGACGGAGCGTCTCGGTCGGCGGGCGCCAGTCGCGCCCGAGATAGACGGTGAGGTCCACGTAGCGTGACGTATCGGGGTCGGTGCCGATGACGCCGACGCCCAGCGCCCGCTGCACCCGGATCGGCCAGTCGGCATGGCTGGTGTGGTTGCTGATGCGGGTGCGCGTGTCGCCATCGCTGCGTCCAGACCCGAAATCGACCACATCGAACCCATACTCGCGCAGGTGATTGGTCGCGCGCCGCGCGAGCCCCGGTACCCCGCCCACATTGAGGACGCGGACGCGGATCCGCGTCCCCTCGGGGGCCCGCGCGGAAGAGTCGGTTAGGGCGGCCGCGGCCATTGTCGCGTAGGTGCCAGACGCGGTCGACTCGGCCGTGCGTGCCTGCCACCACGCCACCCCGGCGCCCGCGGCGACCAGCAGGACCAGCCCCGCGGCGATCAGCAGGCGTCCGCCTCTGGCCGTGGGCGTCGTAGGGGACGGCGGGGCGGGAATGCCGACGGTCATGTGCCGGGGCGGTGCGTCATCGCACGCCGTTCCAGAGGGCCACCGTGTCGGGCGAGAGCCCCTTCCCTTCCCGAATGGCCCATTCGAGGCGCAGTCGCACCACCTGCCGGAAGACGCGATCGAATGCGACCGGCACGAGCGACGCGAGAAAGGCGCGATCGCTCTGCATGAACGTGCGACCGGGTTCGAGGAAGTCCGCCATGTAGAGCGCACGGCCGGTGTCGGCCCACCCGTCGTGCCCCACCGTGTGCCACCGGATCGCCTCCAGCACATCGCCACGCTGTTCGCCGAGTGCTTCCAGCCGGAGGGCCGCGGCAGGTCCGTGCAGCAACCCCACCGGACTCACGCGGTCGCCGGTCATGTCGCGCAACGTCAGTTCGTCGGCGTCCCGCAGGGCATCATGCCACCAGCCCGCATCACACCAGGCAGCGCGACGCTCGGGCGGCAGGGCCATGCGCTCCGCCCAGGAATCGAGCAGTGCCACCACGCGTGCGATGTGGGCGCGACGCTTGTCGCCCACCACGGCCCACGTCGGAAGTCCGGCCATGCGCCCGCTGTCGCTCAGGGCGCGTCGAGCGCCGCACGCATGGCCGCCACGAGCGCACAGGCGTCGTCCACGCTGGTTCCGGCCGCGCGGACGATGGCACTCCCGACTACCACCCCGTCGCCAAGCTGCGCCGCCACGCGCGCCTGCTCCGGCGTGGAAATGCCGAAGCCGATGCAGAGCGGCAGCGATGTGGCCGCTCGCAGCCGCGCCACCGTGGCCGGCAGATCGTCGGGGAGCGCGGCACGTTCGCCGGTGACCCCCAGTCGGCTGATGAGGTACACGAAACCCCCACCGTGTCGGCTGATTTCCTCCATGCGCGGCAACGGCGTGGTCGGCGCCACCAACCGCACGAAATCGAGGCCGCTTGCCCCCAACCACGGCTCGCGCACCGGGTCGGCGCCTACGGGGAGGTCGGTCACCAGCACCCCGTCCACGCCGGCATCACGCGCCCGTTGCAACGCGTCGGCGCCAGCGGCGATCACGGGATTGAGATAACTGAACAGGACGATTGGCACCGACACCGCCGCCTCACGCACGAGGTCGAGTGTGCGCAACAGGGTCATACCGTGCTCCAACGCGACCTGTGAACTGCGCTGAATCACCGGACCGTCGGCGAGCGGATCGGAGAACGGGACTCCCACCTCGATGACGTCCGCCCCGGCGGCCGCCAGCCCGCGCATGAGCGCGATGCAGCGTTCCGGGTTGGGATGTCCAGCGGTGACATAGCAGACGAGCGCCTTGCGTCCCTCCGCCCGGAGGGCGGCGAAGCGCGCCGTGAGGCGCGAGGTGGCAGGAGCCACTGCTTCAGGCGAAATAGTCACCGATGTTGATGCCATAGCGTTGCGGGTCTTCGGTGCGAATGATCGTGCGTGCAAACTGACCGGTCGCCGTGCGCACCGTAAGGTCTACCGGGTTCGGATCGTCCAGCAGATTGCCGCGGTCGTCCATGAGCAGGCGAATGATCGGCCGCGACAGCGCCGACGGATCGGGGTTGGCAGCCAGCACGATCGCCAGTTCGAAGGTGTCGAGGACCACCACCGTGCCTACGGGATAGATGCCCGTGAGATTGATGAAGGCCTTGACGACAACAGGATCGAGACCGAGCCGAGGATTGTCCCGCATGCCGCGAAGGACATCGGCGGGGCTCCAGGGAGCATCCTGATACACGCGCGTGGTGGTGGCCGCATCGAAACCGTCGGTGACGGCGATGATCTTGCTGAACAACGACAACTTCCGCTGCCGCGAGACCTTGGGGTAGCCGGACAGGTCGGTCTTCATGTGATGCTCGTACGCCGCCGTCATCGCGCGCCACGGGCGGACGCCGCCATTCGGCAGCGCGAACAGCGCCAGCACCCCGTTCCAGGTGTGGGTCCACAGGACGACCTGCTCGTCTTCCGCGAGGTGTCCGCGCTTGTTGAGCAGCTCGCGCGGCACGCGGGACTTGCCGATGTCGTGCAGCAACGCCGCCAATCCCAGATCGAGCAATTGCGTCTTGCTGAGAGCAAGGCGGCGGCCGAGCGCCACCGACAGAATGCACACGTTGACGCTGTGCACGAACGTGTACTCGTCGAAGTCACGGAGCGTCGTGAGGCCGATCATCGACGAGCCATCGGTGAGGATGGCGTCCACAATGCCCTGCACGGCGCGTTTCACGCGCTTGAGGCCCGGGCTCTTCCCCAGCCGCGCCGACGTGAGCACCTCGCGCGTGACATCGAGCGAGCGGACATAGGTCTGGCGCGCCCGTTCCTTGGCGTCGAGGTCGTGATCGAGTTCGTCCTGGTCGTCAACCGCCGGGAGGAGCTCGAAGTCATGGACCTGCGCCGTCTCCAGCCGGGCCGTGAAGTGCGTGAGACGCTCTTCCTCCGGATACTCGAGCGGGGGCGCCTGCAGGAACGACAGCAGGACTACCCACGAGCGCGGTGGCGGCGCCTCGGAGGTGCCGACGCCGCCAATGCCGGCCTCGCGGAACAACCCCAACAATGCCGCGACCGCCGCATAGTTGTCGAAGGTGAGGCGCAAGCGCGTGTCGTTGACGAAGAGGTAGTCGCCCACCCGCCGCACCGTGCAGTGCCCCTCACTCTCCCGCACCCGATCGGCACACGCCCCCAGTTCCGCGATGGCCTTCTGCACCGCGGTGTTCTCCACCGGGTAGAGGCGCACGGCGCGGACGGCGCTGTTCATTGCCACGATGAGCGCCCGGATGGTCTTCTGGTTGCCGCCGTCCGTCGTGCCACGGTCGGCGCGGGTGGTGGAGTGCGGCGCGGTCATGCCCCGCCTCGCATGGCGCGGGCGACCGCGCTGCGCACCACGACATCCTTGGTGTCTGCCGACTTCTGCAGGGCGGCGATCGCGGTCCGACTGCCCACGAGTCCCAGCGCGCGGGCCGCGCAGGCACGCATTTCGGGGGTCTCCTTGGCGCCGAGCAACCCGCGGGCGTTCAGGATGCCATCGAGTACCGCGACCCCCTGCTCACCACACAGGCTGCCGAACGCCTCGAAGAGCACCATCTTCTCCCCGAGGTCGGCGCTCCGGAGCTCCTTGCGACGGATGGCGTCAAGCAGTCGCGGCAGCGCGCCGCCGTGCTTGCGGGCACCAATGCCACGAAACGCCGCCACCCGCACGTCGCGATCGGCGTCGTCCATGGCGCGCTCCAGCGCCTGCAGCGCCGATGGGGAGCCGATGTCCGCCAGCGCCGCCACCGCTTCGGCGCGCAGTTTGCTGTCCGCCCCGCGCAGGATACGGGCCAGCCCCGGGACGGCAGCCGGCGTCGCGAGCTGCGCCACAAGGCGAAGTGCGCCACGCACCACCGGTTCCTGTGGGTGCTCGAGCAGCTTGGCCAGCTCCCCGGTGTTTGCGCCCGCGAGTCGCAGTGACGCGCGTTCGATGGCCGCGCGCGCTGGAGACGCGCTGGCGGCACCGAGCCAGGCGACCAGCGGTTCGAGTGCCGCCGGGCGCAGCTCGGCGAACAGCCCCTCGAGCAGCGACGCCACCGGGGTCCGCGCACTCTCGTCGAGGGTGTGCAGCAGTTGGGCGACCACCTGTGGTTCACTCAGTCGCGCCGGCAACTCGCGCAGTCCATTCTGCACATCGCCGTGGACGCCGGTACGCGCGGCGGTGGCCCCCGCTTCACGCAGGGTGTAGGCCACGAGGTCGTACTCTCCGAGCGTGAGAAACTCGAGCACCAGCTGATCGAGAATCGCCAACGCCTCCCGTTGTGCCCCGACGTCGGCCTGCAGCTCGATGATGTCGAGAAGGCTGGCGAGGACGAGGCGCCGCTGGTCTTCGGTATACTCGCGCTTCAGTTCATCCTGCAGGTACGCCGCCTCGCGCGGATCGAGGAAGTACAGCGTGGACTCGAAATCCTCCGGCCGTACCAACCCCGGCGGTCCGTCACCGGGGGGCTGTGTTTCCGCGGGCGGCACCGCCAGCGGCAATTCGCCGGCGGCCTGCGTGGCCACGCCGGGCCGGTCGCCCGACGCCATCACGAAATCGCTGGCGCCGCTGTTCTCGACGTACCGGTACGTGAGATGGGCGACGTCGGCCACCCACAACATGGTGACCAGGTCGTCGTCGTCGGTGGATGCCGTGCGTGCCCGATGCAGCAGGGCGAGGAGGATCTCCAGGTCCTGGGTCTCGAAACCGGGAAGGAAACTCAGCGAGCGCAGTCCGTCGCGGTACAACAGCCACGGCAGCGACTCGCCGGCGCGCTCCACGTCCTGGTACACCACCCGGTCGTCGAGCGTGAACGACGCTTCCCGCACCTGCAGGTCGAGGGGCGTCAGGTACGTCCAGACGCGCGCGAAGGCCTGTCGCGCCTGTTCGACGCTCTGGGCGCGCGTGGGGTTGTTGGGCAGATACAACTGGACGGCACGAAGCGCCTTCGCGAACGCACGCAGTGCGTCCTCAACGGCCGATACGACTTCCGGCGAAAAGCCCGCGTCCGGTACCGAAACGGTCATACCTCGGGAAGGGTGTGCTGGCTGATGGTTCCCACGTCCTTGTCGCCCCGGCCGCTTACGCACAACAGTACCGGGTCCTGCTCCGACCACCGTCCGGCCTCACGTTCGAGCCACGCCACCGCGTGCGCCGTCTCGAGAGCCGGAATGATCCCTTCCAGACGACTCAGCAGGGCCACCCCTCGCAACGCGTCCGTATCCGTGACCGCCACGTACTCGGCCCGCCCGCTGTCGTGCAGCCACGCATGCTCCGGTCCCACCCCGGGATAATCGAGGCCGGCAGAAATGGAGTGCGCCGGGTGGACCTGACCGGCGGCATCCTGCAGAAGATACGAGAGCGAGCCGTGCAGGACCCCCGGCGTCCCCTTGGTGATGGACGCACTGTGGCGGTCGGTATCGAGGCCGGCACCGGCGGCTTCCACCCCCACCAGCTCCACCCCCTCGTCGCGCACGAAGCCGGCGAAGATACCCATGGCATTGGAGCCCCCACCCACACAGGCGACCACGGTACGTGGCAAGCGGCCGGTCTTCGCCAGCATCTGGGCGCGCGCCTCGGTGCCGATGACGGACTGGAACTCCCGCACCATGCGTGGATACGGCGCCGGCCCGACCACCGACCCGATGATATAGTGACTGTCGGTGACATTGGTCACCCAGTCCCGAATGGCCTCGGTTGTGGCATCCTTGAGGGTGCGGGTGCCCGACGTGACCGGAACGACCGTGGCCCCCATCAGGCGCATGCGGAATACGTTGAGCGCCTGCCGCTGCATGTCTTCTTCGCCCATGTACACCACGCATTCCAGTCCGAAGCGGGCGCAGATGGTGGCCGTGGCCACCCCGTGCTGTCCGGCGCCGGTTTCGGCAATGATGCGCTGCTTCCCCATACGGCGCGCGAGGAGCGCCTGCCCCACGGTGTTGTTGATCTTGTGGGCGCCAGTATGGTTGAGATCCTCGCGCTTCAGCCATATCGGCGCGCCCACGCGCGCGCTGAGGCGCGGCGCGAAGGTGAGGGCCGTCGGACGCCCCACGTACTCGCGCAACAGGCCGTCGAGTTCGGCCTGAAACGCGGTATCGTGCTGCACCGCCGCAAAGGCCGCTTCCAGAGCATCGAGTGCGGGTATGAGCGTTTCGGGAACGTACCGACCGCCGAACGGTCCGAACCGGTCCGTCGGGGGGATCCCTGCACTGCCGACCATCGTCATCGCGACATCTCCGCGGCGCGATGCGCCGCCCGCACGAACTGTTGCACGCGCACCGGATCCTTCACACCGGGCGCACTCTCCACGCCGGAAGATACGTCCACGACCTGCGGGGAAAGCAAACGCACCGCGTCAGCCACGTTTTCCGGCCGGAGTCCACCGGCGAGTACCAGCCGGAGCGCTGGCAGTTCCTTCCGAAGCGCTGCCACTGACTCGACCATCCCGGACCAGTCAAGTGCCACGCCGGTGCCACCGAGCTGTCCGGCGACGAAGGCGTCGAGTACCAGAGTGCCACTCACCGCCCCCCACATGATGGCATCCTCCGGGAGAGTCGCCCCCGTGATCCGCAGCACCGGCCACACCTCGCAGCCGGCGGTACGGCCTATCTGCACGGCCTCAGCGGGGGGCCGCCGCCCGTGCATCTGCACCACGTCAACGGCGAGCGCGCTGGCGAGGGCGATCACATCCTCGGCGGACTGATCACCGACGACGGCCACGCGTCGCACGCCGTGACGCGGCGCGCCCAGGACCTGACGCGCCTCGGGGAGGGTGAGGTGCCGCGGCCCCCCGGCAAGGATGACCCCGAGGAACGACGCGCCGGAGCGCGCCGCATGGCGTGCGTCTTCCACTCTGGTCAGCCCGCAAATCTTGACGTCGGGCATGGTTCAGTAACCGGTCGATCCCAGCTGACGGCGCGCCACTTCGGCATCACGGGCGCTGTGGGCGCGGGCCACGCCGGCGAGGGCGCGCACCTCGGCCGCCGGGTCGGCCGCTGCCGAGATCGCGCTGCCCACGAGCACGGCATCCGCCCCTGCGGCGGCGGCCGGCGCCAGATCGCCCGGGGTGCGCAGGCCGCTCTCCGCCACCGCGATGCACTCGGCTGGGATGCATGGAACCAGCGTGGGGGCCGTTGCGGGGTCAATGACGAGTGTTTCCAGATCGCGGTTGTTCACCCCGATCACCGAGGCTCCGGCGGCCAGGGCACGATCGAGCTCCCCGAGGGTGCGTACCTCGACCAGCGTCGCGAGCCCCGCGGCGGCGGCGGCGTCCATGAGGCGCGGCAACGCGTCTGGGGAGAGCGACCGTACGATGAGCAGCGCCGCCGACGCGCCTGCGGCGCGTGCCTCCCACAGCTGCACCGGATGCACGAGAAAATCCTTCCGGATGACCGGCACCGGCACCGCGTGGCTCACGGCGCGGAGATCCGCGAGGTCACCGCCGAACCGCGTCGGCTCCGTGAGCACCGAGATCGCGGCGGCGCCGCCGGCCACATAGGCGGCGGCCTGCACCCTGGCGTCGAGGCCAGGGGCAATGGCCCCCTTGGATGGGGAGGCCCGCTTCACCTCCGCAATGACCCGCAGGCACGGGCCGCGCAATGATGCGGCGAAGGGAATAGCGGGAGGGAGATCGGTGGCGCGCGCCCGCAGCTCGTTCAGGGTGGCAGCGACGGCGCCCGCCCGCTCATGCGCCTCGCGGGTCAGCGCGCCGAGCGTGCCGCCGGGGAAGCTCCAGGGCGCGGACGAAAAAAATGCTTGCACTTCGGGGCGTCTTCGGTTAGCGTGCCGGGTGGTTGGATTCGGCCTGTTTTCGGGGCGCGAGCCGTCCCCTCAATCCATGGAGGTACCATGCCGCTCACCAAGCGACAGCGGGAGATTCTGTCGTTCCTGTCAGAGTACAACGAAGTCAACGGGTACGCGCCGAGCTTTGAGGAAATCGCCTCGCGCTTCAACTATAACTCGCTGGCTACGGTGCATGAGCACCTCACGAATCTCGAGCGCAAGGGATACATCAAGCGGTCGTACAACGAAAGCCGCGCGATCGAAATTCTGCCCTCGGAGATCTACCAGCGTGCGGTCGAACTCCCGCTGCTGGGCACCGTGGCTGCCGGCGCACCGCTCGAAGCGATGCACACCGGCGAAACCATGGCGGTGCCCGACGGGTTCCTGCGCAAGAACGGGAGCCATTACGTGCTGCGCGTGAAGGGCGACTCCATGATCGAGGAGCACATCCGCGACGGCGACTACGTGGTCATCAACGACAAGCAGGCCGCGGACAACGGGGAGATGGTCATTGCCCTGCTCGACGGGTCGGGCGCCACGGTCAAGCGGTATTATCGTGAGCGTGACGGGCGCATTCGTCTGCAGCCAGCAAACGAAACCATGCAGCCGCTCTTTGTCCACGAGGACGACGTGCGCATTCAGGGCATTGTGGTGGGCGTGCTGCGGCGCTACTGAGCCTCGGCACCGAGGGGGCTAGGACGCGGCGTAACGCGATCGGGCGGCGGCGGCGTGCGAGGCGGCGCGCAGCCGCATCAGGGCCGTGAAACCTGCGCCTGAGCGCAGAGCGTCGCGTGTCTGGGCCACGGCGTCCGCGTAAGCGAGGCCCTCACGGCTCACGTAGAGCGCAGCCGCGGCATTCAGCAGCACGGCAGCGTGCGCCCCTGGCGTTCCTCCCCCCTGCAACACCTGTTCGATCACACGCGCGTTGTCGGCGGGCTCGCCGCCGCCGAGCTCCGACGCGTCTACCGCGCGTACCCCGTGAGCCGCGGGATCGATCTCCCACGACTGCACGCGGCCGCCGGCAACCTCCTGTACCGACGTCACGCCGAGCGGGGAGATTTCATCGAGGCCCGGCTCTCCATGCACCACGAGGGCCCTGACCGAGCCCAGAGCGCACAGCGCGTCTGCCAGGAGCGGGAGGCGCGCGCGTTCCGCTACGCCCACCACCTGCCGCCCGGCGCGGGCCGGATTGGCCAGCGGGCCCACCATGTTCATGACCGTGGGCACGGCCAGCTCCCGCCGCACCGGCCCCACATGGCGCAACGCCGGATGCATGAGCGGCGCGAACATGAACACGATCCCCGCATTCTGCAGGGTGTCGGCCATGGCGGCCGGCGAGATGTCCACCGCCACCCCAAGCGCCTCGAGCACATCGGCGCTGCCACTGCGCGACGTGAACGACCGATTGCCGTGTTTCGCCACCCGCACCCCCATGCCCGCGGCCACCAGCGCCGCCGCCGTGGAAATGTTGAACGTGGTGAGCGCGCCACCGCCGGTTCCGCAGGTGTCCACCAGTTCGTCCGGCTGGGCCACCGGCAGCACCAGCATGGCGTCACGCAATGCCTGCACGACCCCGGCCACTTCCTCGGCCGTTTCTCCCTTCACGCGGAGCGCCATGAGCAAGGCGGCGACCTGGGCAGAGGTCCCTTCGCCGCGCATGATGACGCCGAAGGCCGCGCGCAGCGCCTCCGCGTCGAGCGACGCATGCTGGGCCAGACGACGGATCGCCCCGAGCAGGGCGTCAGCTGACATGCAGGGTGTCCAGCAGGCGCTCCGTGAGGCCGTGGCGCGAGGTGATGAGGGAGATGACCAGGCTGAGCAGGCGCACGCGCTCGACATCCTCCTCGGTATAGATCCCGCGCTGGGCGCGGTTGGTGAGGTTGAGCACACCGACCAGTTCCCCATGATACAGCAACGGAAAGCAGATGAAGCTGCCCGTCGTGAAGTACTGGTCTCGCAGCAGTGGGTGTTGCGCCGCCTCGCGCACGTCCTGCACCAGCAGCGGCTCGCGCGCCGCGGCGACGCGTCCTGCCACCCCCTCGCCAATACGGATCCGCATGCCCTCGGACACCGACGGCGCGATGCCGCGTGCCGCCGCGAGGTACAGATATTCGGGGTCCGGCGACCGCAGCATGAGCGAGCAGCGCTGCGCCTGCATATCGTCGCCGACGAGTGCCAGCAGCGCGTCGACCAGCGTCCGGGCGTCCGTGGTTTCGGCGTCCAGCGTCAGGGCGCGATCGACGAGGTACAGCGTCCGCGTCCGCTGGCGGAGCGCCTCGCTGCGCCGGTGCAGTTCGAGGTGCGCCTGCTCGAGCTGCGACACGGCGGTGGCGAGTTGCTGATCCGACAGCTCGGCACGTCTGGCGGCACGGCGCGCTTCCTCCACGGCGCGCGCCGCTTCCGCCTGCACGGCGATCATCTCCGCCGGATCGAGGGCGGGGACTTCGCGCGGCGTGTTGCGGACCTCGCGCAGCTCCGCTTCGAGCGCGCCCAGCTTGCGGACGTACTCCCCGTGTACCCGCTGGGTCACGTCCTCGAGCGTTCGCACGGCCTCTTCGCGCGCCTCCCGCTCCGCCAGGCGGGCGTAGGCCAGGTCGAAGAGTGCCATGGCGGGGGCGAGGCGTTCCGTGGTGCGCGTGCCGAAAATCTTGCGGGGCTCGTACAGCGCGAGCATCGCGCCGAGCATGCCGTCCATGCGCATGCCGCGCACGGCGAGAATTCCGCCTTCGAGCATCGTGGCAAAACCGCACAGGCGGGCGTAATCGGCCGACCGGTCGGTCACATCGATGAACGGCCCGCCAGCCAGCACGCGGGTGCGCACGGGCTCGGGCAGATGGTCGAAGGTGGTTTCCATGCTGCTCCGGACCACCTGCGCACCGACCGGGGTGAGCCGGTCGCGCAGCATGTCGCGGCGCGCGTCATACAGAATCAGCGCCAGCGTCGCGCCCCGGTCGAGTTCGGCAAGCGACTCCCCCAAGGCGATCAGGGCCTGATCGAGATCGGGGGCCGCCGACAGGGCGTGCGCAAGGGAGGCGAGAGTGCGTGGAGGCATGGTGAAAGAGGTGACGAGCACAAAACGTCATTCAGCGCGGTCGCGCAATGGCCGAGCCGTCCGCGTCCGGCCACCGCACGGGCGTGACCCAGGCGAGTTGAAGCAGACGCCCGAGGTGCCTAGCTTCCACGGCCAATGGACCTGCGACCGATCCTCCTGGTAACGCAATATGACGGAGGGCGCTTCGCCGGCTGGCAGCGCCAGCCCGTCGCCCGAACCGTTCAGGGCGAGATGGAAGCCGTGCTGGCCCGGCTCTGCGGTACCGCCGTTCCCGCGGTCGGCGCCGGGCGGACCGATGCTGGCGTTCACGCACACGGCCAGGGGGTCGGCGTGCGGGTTCCTGCGCGCTGGAGCCCGGAACGGCTCCAGCGTGCAATCAATGCCATGCTGCCGCCGGACATCTGGGTGGCGTCGGCCCACGAGATGGTTGCGGATTTTCATCCGCGGCGCAGCGCAATCAAGCGCCGATATGGTTATCTTGTGGGGACGGATGACGCTGCCCGGTCGCCCTTCCGGCGCCGGTACGAGTGGGCGGTTCCCCGCCCGCTGGCGGCGGAGGCGCTTCACGCGGAAGCCAGTCACCTGCTGGGAGAACACACGTTTCGGGCGTTTGCCGTGGCTCGCACGGCGCCGATCGACGATCACCATCGCTGCGTCATTCAGCACGCGGCGTGGGTGCCTCGCGACGGCGGCTGGGTCTTCGAGGTCGCCGCGAACCGGTTTCTCCATCACATGGTGCGTTTTCTCGTGGGGACGATGATCGATGTGGCACAGGGACGCCGGCCGCGTGGCACCATCGCGCGGCTGCTCGTGGCATCCGACAACACCGAGACATCGCCGCCAGCGCCGGCCCATGGGCTGTCGCTGCGCGAGGTGGTCTACCCCGTCTCCTGCTATGCCCCCAACGGGTGAGCGCGCTCTCCGCCCAGTGCACGCCGTAATGCGTCCATGACACCGCGTCCTACGCTCATCGCCCTGCTCTCCCTGGTACTCGTTGGGTGCGAGGGAGCCAATCCCTCCCGCTCAGAGGCGCAGTCGCGCACGTTGCCGCCGGCCCCCCCCCCTGCCGGCCAGCCCTGTTCCGGCGACCTCCGTGGCCGCCTCGCGTCGCACCGCCATCACCACGGCAGTTGAGCGTGTGGCCCCTGCCGTCGTGACGGTGCAGACGGAAACGGTGGAACGTGTGCCCGTGGACTTCTTCGAGTACTTCATGGGGGGGCGTTCAGGGGAACGGCGCAACGCGGGTATCGGCTCGGGCTTCGTGGTGCGTGCCGATGGCGTGATCGTGACCAATGCCCACGTGATTGCGGGCGCATCCCGCGTCTCGGTGGCAATGCGCGACGGGACTACCTACGAAGCCACGGTGGTGGGCGCCGACGAGTCGAATGATCTTGCGGTGGTGCGGATCAAGGCGCAAAACCTGCCGGTAGCGCCACTCGGACGGTCCTCGGATCTCATTGTGGGCGAGTGGACGATCGCCATCGGCAATCCGTTCGGGTTCGTGCTGGGCAACAATGAACCGAGTGTGTCGGTTGGCGTGGTGAGCGCTGTGGGCCGCAATCTCGCCGGGCGTGGCGAGGGCGGTGGCGCGTACATCGATATGATCCAGACGGACGCCGCCATCAACCCCGGCAACTCCGGGGGCCCACTCGTGAACGCGTCGGGGGACGTGATCGGCGTCAACAGTTCGATCTACTCACCGAGCGGCGGTTCAGTGGGTTTGGGGTTCGCCATCCCCATCGATCGCACGAAGCGCATCGTCGAGGACCTGCTGGAGCATGGCACGGTCCGGCAGCCATGGGTGGGGATCCGGCTGCAAACGCCACAGGCGAGCAGCGCACGCGATGTGGCCAAGGCCGGCGCAGTGGTGGCACGTGTCGTTCCCGGCTCGCCGGCGGAAAAGGCAGGGGTGCGGGTGGGCGATCAGGTGGTGGGCGCGGGAACGCGCCCTGTGCGCAATCCCTTCGATTGGGAGGCGCGGCTGCTCGACCTGCGGGTGGGGGAAGCGCTGCCCATTACCGTGCGCCGCGGCGGCCGCGACGTGCGCCTCACCGTGCGGGTAGCCGACGCGCCCGAGGTGACCGCCCAGAAGGTCACGGTCCTGCGGGAACTGCAACTCATCACCCTTACCGATGCCATCCGTCAGGAGCGCGGCATCGCTGCCGCCGCCGGGGCGCTGGTGTACCGCATTTCCGATCGCATCCGCGACGAAATCGGGTTGCAGGAAGGGGATGTGATCGCGCAGGTGGGGCAAACGCGCATCAACTCCGCCGAGGCTGCCTCCAGTGCCTTCGATCGATACGGCGCCCGCGGGCCGGTGTTCGTCGTGTTCGAGCGCAATCGTCAGTACTTCCAGACCTCATTCTACCTCCGCTGACCTGACGCACCTCACCCTCGATTCCGTGACCGCTTCCGATAGATCGTCGTATCAATCTCCGCTCGCCGACCGCTATGCGTCCCGTGCCATGCTCACGCTCTGGGGGCCGCAGGAGCGCTATGGCCTGTGGCGTCGCCTGTGGCTGGCCTTGGCGGAAGCGCAGCAATCGCTCGGCATTGCCATTCCCGATGAGGCGCTCACCGGGATGCGCGCGCACCTCGACGACATCGATTTCGACGCGGTGGCCGAATACGAGCGGACGTTCCGTCACGACGTCATGGCGCATGTGCACGCCTTCGGCGACGTGGCGCCCGAGGCGCGCAAGTTCATTCATCTCGGGGCGACCAGCTGCTATGTCACGGACAATGCCGAGCTCATTCTCATGCGGCGCGGTCTCGGCCTGCTGCGGGCGAAGCTGCTCGACGCTCTCGACGCGCTGCGCGGCTTCGCGCAGGAGTGGAAGGATGTGCCGGCGCTCGGGTACACCCACCTGCAGCCGGCGCAGCTGACCACGGTGGGCAAGCGGGCCACGCTGTGGATGCAGGACATCCTGCTCGATCTCGAGGATCTCGAGTTCCGCATCCGCTCCCTCCCCTTCCGTGGCGTCAAGGGCACGACCGGGACCCAGGCGTCCTTCCTGTCGCTGTTCGACGGCGACCATGCCAAGGTGCGCGAACTCGACCGGATGGTGTGCGCGAAGATGGGTTTCGCCACCAGCATCCCGGTGAGCGGACAGACCTACTCGCGCAAGATCGATGCGCAGGTGCTGGGTGTGGTGGCCGGGATCGCGGCCACCGCCTCCAAGTTCAGCGGGGACATTCGCCTGCTGCAGGCGTTCGGGGAGATCGAGGAACCGTTCGAGAAGAATCAGATCGGCTCCTCGGCCATGGCATACAAGCGCAATCCCATGCGGTCGGAGCGCATCGCGGCGCTTGCCCGTTTTGTGCTCTCGCTCGAGCCGAATGCCAACCAGACCCACGCCGTGCAGTACTTCGAGCGCACCCTCGATGACTCGGCGAATCGCCGTCTGACCATTCCTGAGTCGTTTCTCGCGACCGATGCCATCCTGGTGCTGCTGCAGAATGTGGTGCGGGGACTCGAAGTGCATCCGGCGCGCATCCGGCGGCGCGTCGATGACGAGCTGCCATTCATGGCCACGGAGGAACTGATCGTCCGTTTCGTGCGCGCGGGCGGCGACCGCCAGGAGGCGCACGAGATCATTCGTGGTCACAGCATTGCGGCGGCGCGGGCGGTCAAGGATGGCGCCGCGAGGAACGACATGCTGGAGCGGCTCGCCGCTGATCCGGCGTTCGGTGTGCCGCTGGAGGATCTGCAGGCCGTAGCCGAGCCCGCGCGTTTCGTCGGGCGCGCGCCGCAGCAGGTGGAGGAGTTCCTCGAGGAGCACGTCGCCCCGTGGCTCTCGCGCGAGCGGGCCAGTGTGGAACAGGACGAGGTGCGCGTATGAGCGCCGTGGCGCTGCTGCAGACCGATCTGCCGCTGCCGCTGGTGCGGCGTGGCAAAGTGCGTGACGTATACGCCGTCGATGTCGATCGCCTCCTGCTGGTCACGACCGATCGCATCAGCGCCTTCGACGTGGTGATGTCGGAGGCGATTCCCTACAAGGGCGCCGTACTCACGCAGCTCACCGCGTGGTGGCTCGGCCAGCTGCCGTCGGGCATCGCGCACCATCTCATCACGGCCGACACCGACGCCATCCTCGCGGCCGTTCCCGCACTCGCGCCCTATCGCGACGCGTTAGCCGGTCGTGCCATGCTCACGTGGAAAGCCGAGGTGGTGCCCATCGAATGCGTGGTGCGAGGCTACCTCACCGGCTCGGCATGGAAGGAATACCAGGCGCTCGGCACCCTCGCCGGCGAGGCGCTGCCCACGGGTTTGCGTGAAAGCGACCGTCTCGACCCGCCCATATTCAGTCCCGCTACCAAGGCCGAAACCGGCCACGACGAAAACATCACCATCGGCACGGTCGTGGACCGGGTCGGGGGGGAGACGGCGGCGACGCTCGAGCGGCTGGCGCGCACGATCTACGAATTCGGACGGGCCGTTGCCGAGCCACGCGGGATCATCGTGGCCGACACCAAGTTCGAGTTCGGCTGGCGCGACGGCACCTTGCTGCTCATCGACGAGGTCCTCACCCCCGACAGCTCCCGGTTCTGGCCTGCCGACAGCTACGCCCCAGGCCGCGGGCAACCGAGCTTCGACAAACAGCCGCTGCGCGACTGGCTGGAGGTGGAGCGGAAGGCCGGACGCTGGGACGGTGAGGCGCCCGCTCCGGTCCTGCCCCCGGAGATCGTGGAAGCCACCAGTTTGCGGTATCGCGACGCCTTTCGACGATTGACGGGTTCCCCGCTCGACCTGGCCCGCCTGGGGCTTCCGGTCGCCCGGTGAACGCCCCCTCGGTCGAGATCGGCGGCATTACCGCAGCGACAGCTGTTGCCCTGCTCGTACTGTTCGGACTCGCCCTGCGCGGTCGTTCGTGGACCTGGTGGTTGCTGGGCTACGTCATGACGCTGGTAACCCTGGTGCTCGCCTGGAGACGCCGATGAACGCCCCCGACGGTACGGAGCGCCGACGCATGCGGCCCCGGGAGGCGGCGGTCATCGCGCTGCCCAACGGCTTCACACTCGCCAACCTGTTCTTCGGCATCTTCGGCATCGTGGCCGCCTCACGCGGCGACTTCGATGCCGCGGCGCGTTTCATCGTGTTCGGGGCCGTCGCCGATACGCTCGACGGCCGCATTGCGCGCGCCACCAAGTCCGGCTCGCGGTTCGGCGAAGAGCTCGATTCGCTGGTGGATGCCATTTCGTTCGGCACCGCGCCCGCACTGATCATGTACTTCGCGGTGTTCCAGAGTACCCGGTGGGAGTGGATCTTCTGTTTCTTCTTCACCGCCTGCGCGGTAATGCGTCTGGCCCGCTTCAACGTGATGCAGGCCGGTCGCAAGACGACGCACTTCCAGGGGCTGCCGAGCCCGGCGGCCGGCGGTATTCTGGCCACGTACTACTGGTTCAGCCAGACCTCGCTCTACACCGAGACGGTCGTTGCCGACCTCCCCTGGCATCAGATGCTCCGATTCCTGATGCTGGGCCTCGGCATGCTGATGATCAGCAACGTGCAGTACGCCAAGTTTCCGGTCGTCAACTTCCGCTCGCTCCAGGGAATCCTCGGCTTCCTGCTCGTCGTCGGTACGCTCATCGGCGTGATCTTCCTGCCGAAGCAGTTCTTCTTCCCGGCCGGCATGGCGTACGTGCTGTACGGGATCGGCCGCACGGTGTTCCTCGGTCTTCTCGACCGTCTGCCGGGGCGTGATCCGTCCGGTGAGAACGAAGAGGATGAGGAAGATCCGGAGACCGCCCCTCCCCGTCGCCGTCGCCGGCGTCGTCGTTCCCAACGCAATCCAACCGGTCCCGACACCGGTCGCGAGGACAAGCCCGCATGACCCGTTTCCGTTGCGCCGTCCACATCGTGCCCCGTCGCGGCATTCTCGATCCTCAGGGCAAGGCCGTCTCCGACGCGCTGCACTCACTCGCATTCACCAACGTGAGTGATGTGCGTGTGGGGCGGTACGTCGTGGTGGACACCACCGCCGAGTCGGAAACGGACGCGCGCGCGGCGGTGAAGGCCATGTGCGAGAAGCTGCTCGCCAATCCCGTGACCGAAGACTACGACATCGCCAGCGTGGAGCGCGCGTGAAAGCCGGCATCGTGCGCTTTCCGGGCTCCAATTGCGACGAGGATGCGTTCCACGCCGTCGCGGACATCCTCGGCCAGGACGCCGTCTACCTGTGGCACAAGGACCATGACCTCCAGGGGGTGGATCTGGTGATTCTCCCCGGCGGTTTCAGTTATGGCGATTACCTGCGCGCCGGCGCGATCGCGCGCTTCAGCCCGATCATGAAGGAGGTCGTGCAGCACGCCAACCGCGGCGGCCTCGTGCTGGGCATCTGCAATGGTTTCCAGATTGCCTGCGAAGCGGGGCTGCTGCCTGGCGCGCTCCTGCGCAACGACACGTTGCGCTTCGTGAGTGCGCCGGTCACGCTCCGGGTGGAAAGCATCGCCACGCGCTTCACCTCGCAGTATCACCTGGGCCAGCAGATCCGCATTCCGGTGGCACATGGTGATGGTCGATACACGGCCGACGGTGACGTGCTCGCCCGACTCGAGGGTGAGGGGCATGTGGTATTCCGCTATGTCGACGCCAACGGTGAGCCCACCGGCGAGGCCAATCCGAACGGATCGCTGCGCAACATCGCGGGCATCGTCAGCGAAGCCGGGAACGTGTTGGGGATGATGCCGCACCCGGAGCGGGCCATGGAGACGGCGCTGGGCTCGACGGACGGTCTGCCGCTCTTCACGTCGATCGTTGAATCACTGCTGGGAGGCGTTGCCGCATGAGTGCACCCACGCCATCGACCGCCGCGCGTGTGCAGTCGCGTCCCGGTGACCCGACCATCACGCCGGCGCTGGTTGCCGAACATGGCATTACCGAGTTCGAGTACGAGCGTCTGGTGCACATGCTCGGCCGCACGCCCACGTTTACCGAGCTGGGGGTCGTCAGTGCCCTGTGGAGCGAGCACTGCTCGTACAAGCACTCGCGCCCGATGCTCAGGACGCTGCCTACCAAGGCGCCCTGGGTGCTGCAGGGGCCCGGGGAGAACGCCGGCGTCATTTCCGTCGGCGACGGCTGGGCCGTGGCGTTCAAGATCGAGTCCCACAATCACCCGTCGGCGGTGGAGCCGTACCAGGGAGCCGCGACGGGGGTGGGCGGCATTCTGCGTGACGTCTTCACCATGGGCGCCCGCCCCATCGCCCTGCTGAACTCGCTGCGCTTCGGCCCGCTGACCTCCTCGCGCGTGCGATGGCTCTTTGCCGGCGTGGTGAAGGGGATTGGCGACTACGGCAACTGCGTGGGCGTTCCCACCGTGGGTGGCGAAGTCGTGTTCGACCCGTCCTACGAAGGCAACCCGCTGGTGAATGCCATGTGCGTGGGGCTCATGCGGGAGGACGAACTCATCCGCGCCGTCGCCAGTGGGGTCGGCAATCCCATCATGGCGGTGGGGGCGCGCACCGGTCGCGACGGCATTCATGGTGCCTCATTCGCCTCGGAGGATCTCTCCGAGTCCAGCGAGGCGAAGCGCCCCATGGTGCAGGTGGGCGACCCGTTCACCGAGAAGCTGCTCCTCGAGGCGTCGCTCGAGCTGATTCGCAGCGGGCACATCGTGGCCATTCAGGACATGGGGGCGGCCGGGCTCACCTCCTCGTCGGCGGAGATGGCGGAGCGGGGGGACGTAGGGGTCACGATCGACGTGACCAAGGTTCCCGTGCGCGAACAGGGGATGACGCCCTACGAGATCCTGCTCTCCGAATCCCAGGAGCGCATGCTCGTGGTGGCCCGACAGGGCCATGAGGACAACGTCCGCCAGATTCTCGCGAAGTGGGATCTCGAAGCGGCGGTGATTGGCGAGGTGATTGCGGAACCGGTCTACCGGGTGACCGAGGGGGAGACGATCGTCGCGGAGTTTCCCGGCTCGCGGCTCGTGACCGAGTGCCCGCAGTACGTGCTGGAGCCAAGGGAAAGCGCAGCGCTGCGGGCGGCGCGGGCGCGGGACCCGCATGACGTGAAGCCCCTCGCCGAGGAACGCGACCATTCGTGGACGCTTGAACGCCTGCTCGCGTCGCCCACGATTGCCAGCAAGCGGTGGGTGTGGCAGCAATACGACTCGACGGTGCGCACCAGCACGGTGCGCGGACCCGGGAGTGATGCGGCGGTCGTGCGTCTGCGCGGCACGGACAAGGCGATTGCGCTGTGTATCGATGGCAATGGTCGCCATGTGGCGCTGTCCCCACGCAACGGCGGGCGCGCGGCGGTGTGCGAGGCCGCGCGCAACGTGGCGTGCAGCGGTGCGCGCCCCAAGGCCATCACGAACAACCTCAACTTCGGCAATCCGAAGAAGCCCGAGGTGTACTTCCAGCTCAGCGAAGCGATCGCCGGGATGGGAGAGGCCTGCACCGTGCTGGAGACGCCGGTCACGGGCGGCAACGTCTCGCTCTACAACGAGAATCCGCAAGGTGCCATTCATCCGACCCCCACGATCGGCATGGTTGGCCTGGTGGAGTCCCTTGCCCACATCACCCCGTCGGCGTTTCAGCGCGTGGGCGACGACATCGTGCTGCTGGGAGAATGCACGGACGAATTGGGGGCGAGTGAATACCTGCTCAGCATCCACGGTCTCACGATCGGCGAGCCGCCCGCGTGCAACCCGGTCACTGAGCGTGCCCTCATCGACGCACTCCTCGAGGCCATCGCCGCGGGAGTCGTGCGCTCGGCGCACGATTGCAGCGACGGCGGACTCGCCGTGGCCCTGGCGGAATGTGCCATGATGGATCGCGACCGCGTGTTCGGGTTCGCGGTAGACCTGTCTCCGTGGGCCACGCTCCCCCATCGCGCCCTGCTGTTCGGCGAGGCGCACGGCCGGGTGGTCGTTTCCACCGCAGACAGCGCGGCCGTGCGGCAGATCGCACAGCGGTGCGGGGTGCCGGCGCGGGTGATCGGGCGCGTGACCGAGGCCGATACCGGCGCGAGCTTCACCATTTCCGACGATACCTTCACGGCGCCGATCAACTGGCTCGCCCAGGCGTTCCACGAGGCCATCCCCCAGGCAATGGACGGCGACACGCCGGCCGAGCATGTGGTGGCCGCGTCGCACGCTCCTACCAACGACTGAGGGAGTATCCCATGTGCGGCATTTTCGGCGTCTACGGCCACAAGGATGCAGCGGCCCTGACGCAGCTGGGCCTCTACTCATTGCAGCATCGCGGCCAGGAGTCGGCCGGCATCGTGGCGGTCGATGACAACGGTCGGGCGCGCGTGAGTCGCGCGATGGGCCTCGTGTCCGAAGGATTCGGTGACGATGAGATGCTGGCGTTGCAGGGGCCGATCGCCATCGGGCATACGCGCTACAGCACGGCTGGCTCATCGGCCATCGAGAACGCGCAGCCGGTACTGGCGCGAGTGCGCCGGGGGCACATTGCCCTCGCGCACAATGGCAACCTCACCAACGCCGTGGAGCTGCGGCGGGCCCTCGAGGATGAGGGGGCCATCTTCTCGAGCACGATGGACTCGGAAGTGATCGTGCATCGCATTGCCCGCGCCTCCGGCGAATCGCCGGAGGCGCGCGTGGCCGAGGCCCTGCAAGGAGTGGAAGGCGCGTACTGCCTGCTCGTGATCCTGGATGAAACGGTGGTGGTGGCTCGCGATCCCCACGGTTGGCGACCGCTCGTCATGGGGCGCCTCGCCGACAGCCTGGTGTTCGCGTCGGAGACCTGTGCGCTGGACATCGTGGGCGCCGTGGTCGAGCGCGAGATCGCGCCAGGGGAAATCGTGGCGGTGGATCGGCACGGGCTGCGGTCGCTCACGGCGTTGCCGGCGGCGCCGCTCAATCGGTGCGTGTTCGAACACGTGTACTTCGCCCGTCCCGACAGCAAGATCTTCGGCGGGTCGGTGGATCGCTCGCGACGTGCGCTGGGGCGCCAACTCGCGCGCGAATGCCCCGCTCCCGACGCGGACGTCGTGTTTGCGGTACCCGATTCATCCAACTCGGCAGCGCTGGGATTCGCCGAGGCATCGGGCATCCCCTACGAACTGGCGCTCATTCGCAATCACTACGTGGGACGCACCTTCATTCAGCCCACGCAGTCGGGGCGTGATGCCAAGGTGAAGGTGAAGTACAACCCGGTGCGCGAGATCATCGAGGGGAAGCGCGTGGTCATGGTGGATGACTCGATCGTGCGCGGCACGACCACGCGGGGCCTGGTTTCCCTCGTGCGGGCGGCGGGTGCCCGGGAAGTGCACATGCGCGTATCGAGTGCGCCCATCATCAGCCCGTGCTACTACGGCATTGACACCCCGCGCCGGGAAGAGCTCATCGCGGCACAAATGAGCCACGAGGAACTCGTCCGGCATCTGGGCGTGGATACGCTGGGGTACCTGTCCATCGCGGGCATGCTCTCGGCCATGCCGAGCGGTCCGGACGGCTACTGCCATGCCTGTTTCTCCGGCCGCTATCCAACGGCCACGCCGTCGGAGCCGGAGTTGCTCCGCGCCGGTAGTGCCGCCGGTGTGCCGGTCGGCATCGCCTGATCCTCACCCATCCATCCACAGCAGGAGCCTCTCTCGTGACGCGGTCGGTCTATTTCTTCGGTAACGGCACGGCTGACGGCACGCGGGAGATGAAGTCGTTGCTTGGCGGAAAGGGCGCCAATCTGGCTGAGATGACGAATCTCGGGGTGCCCGTCCCGCCCGGCTTCACGATTGCCGCCGACCAGTGCGTCGCGTATCTCGAGCATGGCGGCATCAGTGACACCCTGCGCAGTGAAGTGGAAGCCGCGCTCGTCCGCCTCGAGACCGTGAGCGGGAAGCGGTTCGGCGATCCCGCCAATCCGCTGCTCGTTTCCGTTCGCTCAGGAGCCGCGGTCAGCATGCCGGGGATGATGGAAACGATCCTCAACCTCGGGCTCAACGACGAGACGGTCGAGGGGCTCGCCGCGGCCAGCGGCAATGCGCGCTTCGCGTTCGACTCGTACCGCCGCTTCGTGCAGATGTACGCCGACGTCGTGCTGGGGGTGAACATCCATCGCTTCGAGCAACTGCTCGCGACGAAGCGTCTCACGACCGGCGTCAGCTCCGATGCGGAGCTGAGCGCGGAGGCGCTCCGCACGCTCGTCACGGAGTATCAGCAACTCGTACGAGCCGCCACTGGTGCCGATTTCCCCTCCGATCCGCAAGTACAGCTCTGGGGCGCCATCGAGGCCGTGTGGAAGTCGTGGACGCTCAAGAAGGCAGTGGACTACCGCAAGGTGAACGGCATTCCCCATACCCTCGGCACGGGGGTCAATATCGTGTCCATGGTGTTCGGCAACAGGGGAAGCGATTCGGGGACCGGTGTGGCCTTCACGCGCGATCCGAGTACCGGCGAACGCCGTTTCTATGGCGAGTTCCTGGTGAACGCGCAGGGCGAGGATGTCGTGGCCGGCATTCGCACCCCGCTGCACATCGACGAAATGGCGACGCAGTTGCCGGGAGCCTACGAGGCCCTGCTCGAGACACAGGGGCGTCTCGAGCGGCACTTCCGCGACATGCAGGACATCGAGTTCACGGTGGAGCGCGGCACGCTCTATCTGCTGCAGACGCGAACCGGCAAGCGCACCACGGCGGCCGCGCTGCGCATTGCGCTGGACATGGTCGAGGAAGGCCTCATCTCCGAACGGGAGGCCGTGCTGCGGTTGCAGCCCAACCAGTTGGACCAGCTGCTCCACCGCGTCATTGCCAGTACGTCGCAGGCAACGCCCATTGCCGTGGGACTGCCGGCCAGCCCCGGCGCGGCCAGTGGAGTGGCGGTCTTCGATCCCGATGTGGCCGAACGGCGCCATCACCAGGGAGAACAGGTCATTCTCGTCCGCGAGGAAACCACCCCGGAGGACTTCCACGGGATCGTGGCGGCGCGCGCGGTGCTCACGGCGCGCGGCGGCATGACGAGCCATGCGGCCGTCGTGGCCCGTGGCATGGGCAAGTGCGCCATCGTGGGCTGCACGGCCATGGACATCCTGAGCGACCAGCGCAGCATGCGCGTGGGGGAGGTGGTCGTTACCGAGGGGGACTGGCTGACGCTCGACGGCGGTACCGGGCGTGTCTTTCTCGGGGACCTGCCCACCCAACCGAGCGAAGTCATGCGCGTCATCAACGGCCTGCAGCCGGCGAGTGAGGCCCCCACGTATCGCGGCTTCGCCACGTTGATGGGGTGGGCCGACACCCATCGCCGGCTCAAGGTGCGCGCGAACGCGGACACGCCGCGCGATGCGCGCGTGGCGCGGAACTTCGGCGCCGAAGGCATCGGGCTGTGCCGCACCGAGCACATGTTCTTCGAGGGCGATCGAATCACCGCGATGCGCGAGATGATCGTTGCCCGTGATGAAGGCGGGCGCCGTCGCGCACTCGAGAAGCTGTTGCCCATGCAGCGCACCGATTTCGAGGGAATCTTCGAGGCGATGGATGGCCATCCGGTGACCATTCGGCTGCTCGATCCGCCGTTGCACGAGTTCCTGCCGCACGGCGGCGAGGAATCCTCACTGCTGGCGGCCTCCCTGAATCTCTCGCGCCCGGAGCTGTCGCGCATCGTGTCGGCGCTGCGCGAAACCAATCCCATGCTGGGCCACCGCGGGTGTCGCCTGGGTATTGTGTACCCCGAGATCACGGAGATGCAGGCGCGCGCCATTTTCGAAGCAGCCGTTCGTGCCTGCCGACGCGGCATCGAGGTCCTGCCGGAGATCATGGTACCACTCGTGTCGGATGTGACCGAGTTCCGGCATCAGCGGGCGATCATCGAGCGCGCCGCCGACCAGGTCATGGGAGTCATGGGAGAGCGTGTCCCGTATCTCGTCGGCACCATGATCGAGCTCCCTCGCGCGGCGCTCACCGCCGACGAGATCGCTGCCGAGGCCGACTTCTTCTCGTTCGGCACCAACGACCTCACCCAGACCACATTCGGGCTCAGCCGTGATGACGCTGGACGTTTCCTCCCGCAGTATGTGGAGGGAGGCATCTTCCCCGACGATCCGTTTCAGGTGCTCGACGCCAAGGGAGTCGGCAAGCTGGTGAAGTGGGCCGTACGTGACGGTCGCGAGACGAAGCCCTCACTCAAGGTGGGGATCTGCGGCGAGCACGGCGGAGAGCCGCGCAGCGTGGCGTTCTGCCACACTGTCGGCCTCGACTACGTGTCGTGCTCACCATTTCGGGTTCCTGTGGCCCGCCTCGCCGCCGCCCACGCGGCGCTGCACGACTGATTGGCACCCCAGGCCGCCAGGCCGGGCACAACAACAAAGGGCTCGCCATGAGGCGAGCCCTTTGTCGTAGTGGAGGTGAGGGGAATCGAACCCCTGTCCGAGACTAGATCGACCCCAGCTTCTACGTGCGTATTCCATTGATTGAGGTCTCCCTTGGCTGGCCAATGGAAAGCCCACCTCGGGACAAGTCTTCTAGAGTTTTGCCTGCCGCCGGAAGACGCACCGACAGGCTAGCCCAGATTTGCGATACTCACGTGCCGCCCCGGGCGGGCTGCCGCGTGAGCACTGCTACGTAACCCGAAGGTTAGGCAGCGAGCGCGAGGTTGTTGTTCGCGATTGTGGTTTTCCCGAGTGTTTAACCAGGTGCT
>NZ_JAJTHI010000080.1 GCF_021298855.1 Gemmatimonas sp. | reverse complement strand
GTCCGCCCCACCTTCCTCCCCTTCTCCCCGCCGTCGGTCGGCCCGGAAGAGATTGCCGAGGTGGTCGCCGCCCTGCAGTCGGACTGGATCACCACCGGGCCCCGTACGCAGGAGTTTGCGCGCACCTTCGCCGACAGCGTGGGCGCCCCGGCCGCCCTCGCCCTCAACTCGTGCACCGCCGGCCTGCATGTGGCGCTGGCCACGCTGGGCATTGGCGCGGGTGACGAGGTCATCACCACCCCCATGACGTTCTGCTCCAGCGCCAACGTCATCGTGCATGTGGGCGCCACCCCGGTGCTGGCCGATGTGGAGCCCGATACGCTCAACCTCTGCCCCACCGAGGTCGCGAAGCGCATCACGCCGCGCACCCGCGCCATCATTGCCGTGCACTACGCCGGCCACCCGGCCGAACTCACCGCCCTGCGCGCGATTGCCGACCAGCACGGCCTCGCACTCATCGAAGACGCCGCGCACGCCTACCCGGCCGCCTACCGCGGCACCCCCATTGGCGGCGGCAGCAACCCGGTGGCCTTCAGCTTCTACGCCACCAAGAACCTCACCACCGGCGAAGGCGGCATGCTGACCGGTGACGCGGAATTCCTCGACCGCGCCCGCATCGTGAGCCTGCATGGCATGTCGCGCGACGCCTGGAAGCGCTACGCCAAGGGAGGCAGCTGGCACTACGACGTGGTCCTCCCCGGCTTCAAGTACAACATGACCGACCTCGCGGCAGCGCTCGGCCTCGTGCAGCTGCGGCGCATGGGCGACCTGCAGCGCCGCCGGCAGCAAGTCGTGAACGCGTACATGGCCGGCTTTGCCGAGCTGGCCGCCGAGGGGCTGCTGGAGCTGCCGGTGCACCGCCCGCATGTGGACCACGCCTGGCACCTGTTCGTGCTGCGGCTGCGCCCCGACCGGCTGCGCATTGGCCGCGATGCCTTCATCACGGCCATGACCGAGCAGAACATCGCCACCAGTGTGCACTTCATTCCCGTGCACCTGCACCCCTACTACCGCGACCGCTACGGCTTTGCCCCCACCGATTTCCCGGTGGCGTACGATGCCTACTCGCGCATGGTCAGCCTGCCACTGCACCCGCGCCTCGCCGACGGCGACGTGGCCGATGTCATCGCGGCCGTGCATCGCATCGTGCGCGCCAACCGGCTGTGAGCCCGGCCAAGCGCGCCGTCGATGTCGTGGCGTCGCTGACCGGGTCACTGCTGCTGCTCCCGCTGTTCGCCGTCATTGCGGTGGCCGTACGCAGTGACGGAGGCCCGGTGTTCTTCCGGCAGCGGCGCGTGGGGCGCCACGGCCGCGAGTTCCACATGTGGAAGTTCCGCAGCATGGTGGTGCGCGCCGAGCAGACAGGGCCGCAGCTCACGGCCCACGGCGACCCGCGCATTACCCGCGTGGGGCGCTGGCTGCGCCGCACGAAGCTGGACGAACTGCCGCAGCTCTTCAACGTGCTGGCCGGCGCCATGTCGCTGGTGGGGCCACGCCCCGAGGTACCGCGCTACGTGGCGCTGTACACGCCGACGCAGCGTGCCGTGCTGGCGCTCACCCCGGGCATTACCGACCCGGCCTCGCTGCACTACGTGGACGAGTCGGCGCTGCTGGCCGAGGCCAGCGACCCCGAGGCGCTGTACATAGGCACCCTCATGCCCGACAAGATCGCCCGCAACCTGGCGTACGCGCAGCAGGCCACACTGGCGAGCGATGTGGCGGTCATTGTGCGCACCCTGCTGGCCGCCACCGGGGTGGGGCGGCGCTGAGCACCGGCGAGACGCCGCCGGCGTCATCACCGGTACCCGCCGCATCAGTCGCCCGCCTCGCCCGCCGACACCGCCGCGTAGTAGCCGCGGTAGGCGTAGTTCCCCTCGCCGTAGCGCGGCAACCGGTTGTCCACATCGTTGATCACCGCCCCCAGCACATTGGCGTTCACGGCGTCCAGCTGCCGCAGCGCTTCGTCGGCTTCATCGATGCGCGTTTCCCCGGCGCGCGTGACCACCAGCACGCCATCGGCAGCCACGCTCATGGCCACGGAGTCGGCCACCGCGAGGAGCGGCGCCGAGTCGAGAATGACCACGTCGTACACGGCGGTGAGTTCGCGCAGCAGCGTACGGAAGCGCTGACTCCCCGCGGGGTCGATGAGGTCGGCCCCGCCGGCTCCGGCCGAAATGAGCCATAGTCCCGACACCAGCGTGCCCTGCACGGCGCCAAAGGGGGAGCTGAGTTCGCTCAGCACCTGCTGCAGCCCCGGCGTGGCGTTGGCGCCCAGCAGCACGTGCAGCCGGCCGGCCACGAAATCGCAGTCGATGAGCAGCACACGCAGCCGCTGCTGCGCAAAGGAAATGGCCAGGTTCACGCTCACCGAGGTCTTGCCTTCGGCGGGGCGGGTGCTGGTGACCAGCAGGCTCTTGCCACGCCCGCCCAGCCCGTAGAGCAGCTGCGTGCGCAGCTGACGGAAGGCTTCCGATTCGCCGCTGCGCAGGTCGCGCGCCGTGGCCAGCGCCACCGACCGGCGGCGCCCCACTTCCGATACCTTGGGCGTGCCGCGACGCTGCCAGCGTGAGGTGGCCGCCTTCGTGCCCGTGATGCGTGGAATGGTGCCCAACAGCGGCAGCCGCAACCCGCGCTCGACACTGTGGCGCCCCTTCACGGTGCGATCGAGCGCCTCGCGCAGCACCGCGGCCATGACCCCGCACAGGGCGCCCAGCCCCAACGCAAACACCACCAGTCGCCCCACGGGCGGCCTGAGCGGCAGCACACGCGAGGGCGGCTCCACGATGTCGACCTGCCCTACCGCCGCCGCTTCGGCCACCTGGGCGCGCTGAAACTCGGCGCGCAGCCCGGCCGCCTGCTCACGCAGGGCATCGGCCGACTGCGCCAGCAGCACTTCCTGCGCCTTCACCACCGGCGAGCCCTGCAAGTCGCGCGACAGCTCGAGCCGCTGCCGGTCGAGCGCCGCCAACCGCAGCAACAGGCCTTCCTCGTAGGCCTGCACGGCCCCCACCAGCCGGCGCTTGGCCCCCTCCACCAGCTGATCGGCGCGCTGCACATCCGGGTGGCGCGCCGGCAGGCCACGCGGTCCGGAGGTCATCTCCGCACGAGCCACCTCCCGCTGCGACAGCTCGGTGAAGAGCGCTGCCACCCCCGGCGCGCTGCCCACCGGTGTACCGGGCAACGCCAGCAGCGCGCGGGCGCGTACCGCCGGATCGGGGGACTCGAAGCGCGCCCGCAGGTCGCTCACCACCTGCCGTTCGGTGCGGAGTTCCTGCTGTTTCTGCTCCACCAGACTCACCTCGGCGCGCCGCGTGGCCATGCGCTCGTCGCTGCTGAACCCCTGCTGCGCGCCGCGAAACGCCCCCTGCTGCCGCTCGGCCCCCGACAGCTGCGCATTCACGGTCTCCAGCTGCTGCTGGACAAACTCGCGGCGCCGCCGCGCCTGCAGTTGTGCCGTGGCCGCGTCGGCGCGCTGGTAGGCCTGCACCAGGGCCCCCAGCGCCTGCAGCGCCACCTGCGGCTCGTCGGCGGTGAAGCGCACATCGATGAGCGTGGTCATTTCGCGCTCGTTGACCACCAGCTGCGACAACAGGCGGTCAATGGCCATGTCCCGCGGCAGAATGAGCAGGCGGCCCCGAGTCACCCCGACCGGTGGGCGATCGAGGCGCAGGGTGAGGCCGCGCACGGTAATCGGCTTGTCGTACGGATAACGCACCGAATCGTCGGTCACGAACCACGACCCGCCATCGAAGGCCAGCGTGAGCACGCCGCCGTCGGCAGGATTGCCCGCCACCGCCACCTCATGCACCATGCCCCACGGCATGCCCTGCGGCAGGACCCGCAACCCCAGCGGTTGCGAGTCCACCACCGCGCCGGCCAGCGGACGGCTGCGCAGAATGGCGACCTGCGTGCGCACCGACTGCTCCGGTGCCGACGATCCGCCACCGTCAATGCGCGCCCCAACGGAGAGGCGGCTGTCGAGCAGTTGAATGGTGGCCGAGCTCATGTAGCGCATGGGCTGGCGGCTGACCCACGCATACGCCGCCCCGCCGGCAAGCAGCACCCCCAGCACCGGCATCCACCAGGCGCGCAGCAGCAGCCGCAGTAGCCCTTTGGGGTCGGAGGGGAGCGTATCGTAGCCGCCACCCTCCGGGCGCGCGCGGGGGGCGCGCATCGGTGGTGCCGGCTCGGCGGCCGCGTGGGGCGTGACGGTGCGAACGAGCGACGTGCGGGGATTCATGAGCAGTTACGGGAGATCACGGCGCGAGACGATGATGAGGTACGTCGTGAGGTACGCGGTCGCGAACCCCGCCGTGATCTGGAGAATCGGACCGATGACGGACCACAAGGACCGCGTGTTGCGCCGCGGCACCAGAATGCGATCGCCCGACTGCACCGTGCGCAGCGACGGTTCGAGGGACGCCTCGCTCGCATCGAACTGCCGCTGACGGCCGCCGCGCTCCAGCGAAACCCGGCGCTCGTGACCGTTCAGGGTGGGGGAGCCGGCTTTCACCACCGCATCGGCCACGGTGGTTTCCGGCGGGAGCAGGTACACGCCCGGGGTGCGCACTTCCCCCAGCACCACGACGCGCACGAGCGGCTTGATGTCCACCGCCGGTTCGCGCTGGTAGTCGCTGAGAAAGGTGATGATGCGCCCACGCACGCTGTCCATGGGAATCCCGGCCACCACCACCCGATTGAGCAGCGGGTGATGCAGCGTACCGTCGGTGGCCACTTCGAACTCGCCACTGAACGAGGGCGACTCCCACACGGTGAGCTTGATGGCATCACCGGGACGCAGCACGAGTGGCGCGCCCGCCGCCGGCTGCGCGGCCAGCGGCGCGGCCATGGCCCCGGCCAGCCCCAGCGCAACGACCAGTCGCCACACCCGCGGCAACAGTGCCCGGCGGCCATGCCGCCGCGGCCTACACGCGGCGCCGGCGGCGCTCGGCGACGGGGCATGCAGTGACCGTGCGTATACAATGCGATGGGCAGCCATGGATGGAAGCGGTCGGATTGCCGTCAGGAAGCCGCGAACCGGGACGAACCGAGCACGGCGCGCGCGTAACGCACAAACTCGCGCCAGCGCACGCCCGCCGGGAAACGGGGCGGGCCGGCGGATGCGCGCCCACGCTGCAAAGTAGCGGATTGCGACAGTGCCTGGTGTGCCGGCGCGTCCACATGCTCCTCCACGTGCCACGGGCGTGACAGCTGGTGCCCGCTGTCGTGCGGACGTATGGCGCATTCCCACGCCAGCCGCCGCAGCCGCACCGAGGGACAGTCGGGACCGCCTGGGATGAGCACGGCCAGCAGGTGCCGCTCCACCAGTGTGTGGGCCGCGCGCATGACTGCCCGGGGCACCCCGGCTGGCGGCAGCGGCTCGAGTGCCGCCAGGACCGGGGCCGGTACCGGCACCGCCGCCAGCCCCTCCACCAGCCGCAGCGCCCAGTAGCCACTGCTGGCCGCCCGGGCCTCCTGCGCCAGAGTCACGAACGCGGCCCAATTGAACGTCGGATCGGCCGTGATGACGCGCAGGTCCCCCGCCGTTCGCCAGGTCCCGGTGCGCAGCATGTGCTGCCACGCCAGATGAATGCACGCATGCAGGGCCATGTGCCGCGCGCTGGGAACGAACACGCCGGCCAGATCGGCCCCCAGCGCGTCGCCCACCGGGCGCGCCTCACGCCATACGTCGGCGGCCCCGAAGGCAAAGGGGTGCCCGGGCGGAATGACGTCGGTGTGCACCTCCAGATTCACTTCCACGCCGCTGGCATCGTGCAGGGCCGGCAGGTGGTGAATGCCGCCGGCGGGGAGCTGCACGGTGTCCTCGGCGGCGGGCACGGCCCACCCGGCCGTGCACAGCACATCGTACGCCCGCCGGGCCTGATCGGGTGGGACGAGCAGGTCGAGGTCCAGCATGGGGCGCGCGGCAAAGCGGCGATGGTACCAGGCGGCCACGGCGGCACCCTTGAGCAGCAACACCGGAATGCCGGCCTCGTGCAGGGCGCGTACGCTCTGCCCCAGGCGCTGCCGCAGATAGTGCATGCGGAACTCCATGACCATGGCCAGCTGCCGCAGCGGGGCGGCCTCTGCCGGCACGCTGCCATGCTCGGCGCCGGCCAACACACGCGCCAGGGCAATGACCGCCTTCTCGCGCTCGGCGGTGTAGCGCAGCGAGCCCCATCCCGCCGAGGTAATGGCGGCCAGCAGCGGGGCCGGCGCCGTGAAGCCCGGCACGGCGCTGCCAAACAGCAGGCGATGCTCGGGGGCCAGCAGGGCGTGCAGCCGTGCCGCCGTTTGTGCCACGGGCCCTGCCGGCGCCCCGACCTGCGCGGCGCGGTCAGTACTGGCCAAGACTCCCCCGGCGCCGAGCGTCGCGCAGCGTGGACCGCAGCGCCCAGGTGCCAGCGGCACACAGCACGACGGCCATGCCACTCAGCACGGCGACGTCGGCGGCCACGGTGGCGAGGGGGGCCCCGCCCAGCCACAGGCGTCGCGTCGCGCGCAGCCCGTAGGTGAGCGGAATGACCTCGCTCACGCGTGCCACCCACGACGGAATCACGTGCGTGGGGAAGTACACGCCCCCCAAGAGCGACGATACACTCATGACCCCGCCCAGCAACGGCCCCGACGTGCGAAAGGCCACCACCATGGCGGCGGCCAGGAGCCCAACGCCGAAGTAGGCCAGTACCGTGAGCCCCAGCACCACCAGCCCCGGTACGACGTGACTCCAGACGACGCTCACGCCCAGCAGCAGGCCGCTGCCCACCAGCAGCAGCGCCCGCAGAGCAGCCTGCGCGGCATCAAAACTCATGAGCCCCGTGAAGACCACCCACGACGGCGTGGGCAGCGACAGCATGAGCTCGAGGGTGCCCGTGCCAATACCGCCGCTGATCGCGGTGGAAGGGGCGCGCATGGCCGCGATGATGAGGGCCGTAGAAAGCACACCCAACAGCGTGAAAGCGAAGAAGCTGCCCCCTTCGCCGGCTATGGCGCCGGCCATGGTAGGCTGGAGGGCGTTGGCCACGAAGTACAGTGGTACGACGGTCGCCAGCAGCGCTCCCAGCGACAGGAGAAACTGCAGGCGATAGCTGGTGGCGAGAATCCACGAGGCCCGGAACAGGGCGGCAATGGCACTCATGCCGGCGCGGCCGTGTGCGCGGCCGTGTGCTCGGATGTATGCTCGGTCGTGTGCGCGGTCATGTCGCCCTCCGCAATGGCACGCTCGATGAGGCTGGCCAGCGACCCGTCGAGCCGTTCGAAGCGCGCAATGGGCACCCCGTGGGCTCCCAGCAATGTCAGGGCGGCCGCCGCCGCGGCAGCGCCATTGGGCAACTCCACGTGCACACAGCGCCAGCCGTCGATCTCGTCACCAGCGCTCACACGATGCGCCAGCCCCTGTTCGCACAACCGGGCAAACGCCGCGTGATGCGGCTGCGTGGTCCACACACCCATGGTGGCATCGCCGAAGCGTTCCGCCAGCACGGATGCGCGATCACTGGCCACGACGCGGCCGCGATGCAGGATGGCCACGCGATCGCACCAGTGGAAGGCCTCGTCACCGTCGTGCGTGGCCATGAGCACGGTGCACCCACGCTCTTTCACGAGCACGTCGCGCACGAGGGTGCGCAATGCCTGCGCGGCCAGGGGATCGAGCCCGCGCGTGGGTTCGTCGAGCAGCAGCACCGCCGGACGCCCCAGCAGGGCCCGCGCAATGAGGGCGCGCTGCCGCAGGCCCGTGGAGAGCTGCCCCAGCGGTCGGTCGGCGTGCTCCAGGAGCTGCACATCGCCCAGCATCTCCTCCACCACCAGTCGTCGACCGGCGGCCGGCACCTGCTGCAACGCCGCGTACAACCGCAGGTTTTCCCGTGCCGACAGACGCCAGTTCATCACCCGTTCGTTGGCCAGCACACACCCCACCAGACGCTGGACCACGCGCGGCGTGCGCACCACATCGTGACCGTTCACGGTGATGGTGCCCCGATCGGGGGTGAGATAGGTGCCAAGTATGCGAAAGAGCGTGGACTTGCCGGCCCCGTTGGGGCCCAGCACGCCGAACAGCTCGCCGCGGCGCACCTCGAGCGACACGCCGTCGAGGCCGGTTACCCACTCGCCGCGCCCCAGCGGTGCGCGCAGCGTGGCACGCCACCCACGGCGCAGCTCGAAGCGCTTGGCCACGTCGTGCAGGCTTACCATGGGTGCCAGGCGCGCACGGTGGCGACGACCGCGGGCAGCCGCGCGAGGTCGCGCGCCACCGACAGCGTGTACGCCGGCACCTTGGACGCCAGCGCCAGCGTGCCGCGAAACTGGCGGTGGGCCTCCGCCCCCCCCAGCAGGTCACCCAGCTTGCCATGCTGCTGCAGCTGCACGGCGGCCGTCATGGGCGCGAGGCGTTCGCGCATCGCCGCCTGCTCGGCGTGCGCCGGCGCGGGCGTCATGAGATACACCGCGGCCACCGGCGTACCGGCCGTCACGGGCCACTCCGACGACGCGGCGTCCACGGACAGCTTGCCATCGAGAGTGGGGGTGGCCGTGGCCCACGACGCCCCGCTGGCGGCATAGGAATCGGCGTGGACACGCAGCGCCATACTGCCGGCGAACGCCAGCGGCGCCTGCGGCCCCTGCACCGTCACCGCCACCGCATCATCGCCCATGAGCGTGGCCCCGTGCGCCACCAATGCGGCCGCCAGGCTCGACTTGCCCGTTCCCTTCACGGCGGCGAACAGAATGGCCCGGTCGCCCACGCGCACGGCGCTCGCGTGCAGGCACAGGTCGCCCGCATCGTGCACCAGCAGGGGCAGCAGGCGCCCCACCAGGTCGAGCCGCAACGCCTCCTCACCCAGCGTGGACGGCACATCGCAGGCAATGACGCCGCGCGCGCGATCCAGTGCGTACTGGCCACTGCAGGCGTGTTCAAAGCGCCACGTGGCCCCGTGGCGCCACAACTGCAGGTTGCAGGGCCGGTAGGGGTCGGCTCCGACCAGCGAGAACGCGGCATCGCGCGGCGCCAGCGCCTGTCGCCTGACCTGCACATCAACGTCGTCCGGCGCCGCCTGCACGGGCAGCGTGGCCAACGGAAAATCGGAGCGCACCCGGCGTCCGAAGGCAAAGTAGTGATACATGGGGAACGGACGAATCCGGGAAGGCACCGAAGTGCCTTCCCGGTCGTCACTCAGCTCGTCTTGCAGTTGAAGCTGCCGCCAGCCGGCGTGCAACCCGGTGCTGCCGGGTTGGTGCCGAAGGTGTCAGTGCCAGACGTACCGCCGGCAAGCGTGAGCTCGCGCAGCGTACCGAACCGTTCCAGCCGTGGTGCGTTGTACATCACGAGTCCTTTGCTCGAGTGGAAGTCGGGTGTCGCCCGACGCGACCGCAGTCCGCGTGACTGCAAATGCCTGTGATACCCGTCAGGACAGCGCACCCTCACGGCGCGCGTGGGAATGGCCGATCGGCACGGCGGCAACCCGGCTGCCCGTCGGTGTCGGCTCCGTCATCACCGCACGGGCGGAGCGCGAATCCGTTCGCAGGAACCACTCGACCTGTGCCGTACGCAGCAGCGCCTCGCACAGCCCGGGAGTGGCCCGGCCCGCTTCCACCTGCGCAATGTGCAGAGTCAGGGAAGATCGATCAAGGAGACCGAGATCCGCCAGGCGCAGCTGGGAACCGCACTGCCGCAACCACGCTGCCACTCCCGGGCCCGATTGTTCGATTCGCGTGGCGAGGGTACCGGTACGCTCCGCGCGCCGCGCCAGCAGTGCCGGCGGGAGCAACCCGCGCATCGCGCCGCGCAACAGCGGCTTCGTGTCGCCGGCGGCGTGCCGTTCGCTGTGGTGCCCCTGGGCCATGAAGCGCACCACGCGCAGGTCGTGCAAGGGTGAACGCACCTCGACGCCGAGTGCCTGCACGGCGCCATGCATCACGGCCGCCAACCGGGGGAACCCCTGATTCTCGAAATACCACCGGAACTCGGCATGCGCGGCGCCGTGACGCCACGCGTCGGGCACCCAACCGGGCGCCCGCGTGGTGAGCGCCAGGCTGGCGGTGGTTGGCGTGCGCAGCCACGGCGGCACCAGGCGCGCGAACAGCCCCGTGAACGGGCGCCCGCGCAGGTGCCCCAGCCCTTCCCGCACCGCCGGCGGCAGCGCCGGCTCCACGGCGTACTTCCAGAACCAGGTGGCCGGCTGGGCGTGAATGCGCAGCGCACGCCACTCGCGCCAAACGGCAGACCATCGTCCGCCGCGCAGCAGGTCCGACAGATACCAGGGCGCACATTGAAAGAGGAAATCGCCCGCATGGCCGTGCAGCGCCACGCGACCTGCCACCGCGCGCGTGCCCTGCGCCAGCGCCTCGAGCACGGCCGCATGCAAGTGCACGTGCGACTCCTCGCGGCCGGCCGCATCATATCGCGGCGCTGGCGGAATGGGACCGAGGGTGCGCCCGTCCAGCCAGTGCACAGGCGCCTCCAGGTGCTGCGCCGCGAGAGCGATGAGCTCGTCTTCGCGGCCGCTGTCGCCCTCGGGGTATGACAGCGAGATCACATGATACGGGTGATGGGCCTGCTGCGATACGCGCCGCAGCATCGCCGCCACGGCCGTGGAGTCGTACCCCCCACTCATCCACACCGTGGTCGGTGTCTGCCGCGCCATGCGCTCGCGCACCGCCGCCTCCAGCAGCGCGCGCAACTCGCCCTCCGCCACGACCGCCGGCCGCGGAGCACCTTCCCGCTCGGGGAGCGTGAACCAGCGATGGCGCGTGAGCGCCTGTCGTTGCCACAGCTCGGTGCTTCCCGCCTCCACTTGGCGAATGGCACGGTATACGGTACCGTTGCCTGCCGAGTAGAGAAGGCCAGCCGCGTCGCTGGCAATGGTGGCGAGGTCGAGATCGGCCGGGCAGTGCGGATGGCCGTGCAGCGCCGATACCACCGAGGCATACGCCACGCCGCTGCGCAGCGTGGCCCTGTACAGCGACCGCGTGCCGCTGAAATCGCGTGAAGTCACCAGTTTGCGCAGCCGGCGATCCCACAGCACGAACGCGAAGTCGCCCTCGAGCAGCTCGGCGCAATCGTCACCAAATGCTTCGTACGCTGCCACGATGCCGTGACTGGCCGTGGGGCCGCCTGGCGTGACGCCACGACTGGCCAGTCGCCGGTGCAACTCGTCCTGGTAGTACAGCCGCGCGTCGGCCGCCACCACCACCTCGTGCCCGTGCACCAGCAGCGCCGAACCGGAGAAGTCGTCCTCCATCTCCCAGGCCGCGCGCTGCACCGCCAGCACCACGCCATCGCCCTGCCACTGCTCCACGCAATCACCGCCGCAGGGCGCCATGACGTGCAGCATCTCGCGCACGACGGGCGGCGATACCGCTGCGGCGTCGTTGGCCACGATGGCCAGAATCGCGCTCACGCCACCTCCCGGCGCAGCGCCTGCAGCGCCAGCCGCGTCGCCGTCCCGCTGTCACCACCCTGCAGTGTGCTGCTTCCCAACGGCGTCCACTGCTGCTGCACCGCAGGGCGGTCGCCCACCACCACGCCGCCCACTTCCACCCACGCGTGCGCCTCGAAGGTCCCCCGCGCGCGCACCCCCACGCGCACCACGCTCCCCGGGACGCTGTGGGCCACCAGCAACCGGTGCAGCGCCAGGGAACGCACCAGGCAGGCGCCACGCCACGGGCCGTAGCGCTCGGCACGTTTGAGGGCCCGCGCCCACCGCTGCGCCTCGGACAACGCGGCCGGGGTACCGGCGGCGTTCGCGCCATCCCCCTGCGCAGAGGCCGCCGACAACGGCAGCAGCGCCCCGGTGGGCGCCGTGGCCAAATCGCGCCGCGCCACGCGCAGCGCCAGCATGCCCTGCACCACGTCCATCACCGCGCGCGGCGCCGCCAGGGCACGCAGCACCGTGCCAACAGCCGGCAGCGGCATACTCACGGCACCGGCTCGGTGGTCGCCAATCCGGCGGCGACGAGATCGTCCAGCAGGGCGTTCACGTCGGCGAGCAGCGTGGCCATGGGCACCTCGGGATACGTGGCCGAAAGCTGCCCGCACACCGCCCCCACCGTGCGCTGCGCGGGCGGCAGCAGCGCCCACACGGCGGCGCCCACCGTATTGAGGCCGAAGTATGTTTCGCTGCGACCGTCGAAGAGCACCACGCCTTCGTCCATGGCTTGCACGATCACCCCGGGGGCGGGCACGGGCAGTGCCCGCACCGCCAGTGCCGTTTCGTGAGCACTCACGGTGCGGATCCGCTCACCATGTCGGCACCGCCACGATCCGCCAGTGGGATCACCGGTGGCGTACGCGGGGCGCGCGGCGCCCGATCGGCCACCACGATACGCGGTGGCACGAGCACCGAGGGCGGCGGCGTGACGGTCGTCGCGAAGACCGGCGGAAAGGGGGTGAGCATGCCCAGCGCCGCCTCCGGCACGAGATGCTGCATGACCTGCCGGATACCCGCCGCGTCATCGCACTCGGCCATTCGCGCCAGTTCGTCGAGGCCCAGATGCAACCGCGCCCCGGCCAGTCCTTCGGTGCGCAGCATGCGAATCTGCTGGACGGACGTGGGCGTACCCTCCTCGAACAACGCCATGAGATCTTCGTTCAGCTTCTCGCCGGGCCGCAGGCCGGTGAAGGTGATATCCACGTCGGTGTACGGCACGCGTCCCGCCAGCCGAATGAGCTGTTCGGCCAGATCGAGAATGCGTACGGGCTCGCCCATGTCGAGCATGGTGATGCGATCACTCGCCTCGGGCAGCGCCGCGGCCTGCAGCACGAGTTCCACCGCCTCGGGGATCGTCATGAAGTAGCGGCGCACATCCGGGTGCGTCACGGTGAGCGGGCCGCCGGCGGCCAGCTGCCGCTGAAAGAGCGGCACGACACTCCCCGCCGAGCCCAGCACGTTGCCGAAGCGCACGGCCCGGAAGTCGGTGCCATGCCCACGCACCTGCGGATGCCCCAGCACCACCAGTTCGGCGAGCCGCTTGGAGGCACCCATGATGCTGGTGGGATTCACCGCCTTGTCGGTAGAGATTAGCACGAACTTGCGCGCGCCGGCGCGCACCGCGGCCGTGGCCACATGCAGCGTGCCCAGCACGTTGTTGCGTACCGCCTCGCCGGGGTGCTCCTCCATGAGCGGGACATGCTTGTAGGCGGCGGCGTGGAACACCACCGTGGGCCGGTAGGCGTCGAAGAGCTGATGCACATGGGTCACGTCGGCGATGTCGCCGAGGACCGCATGCACTTCGAGCGACGGGAAGGTGCGCGCCAACTCGTGCTCGAGGAAGTAGAGTGGCGACTCGGCCTGATCCAGCAGCACCAGCCGGCGCGGCGCGAACCCCGCCACCTGCCGCGCGAGCTCCGCGCCGATGGACCCGGCGGCCCCCGTGACCAGCACCACGGCGCCAGTGAGGTCACGCTCCACCTCCACCGGGGCCAGCTGCACCGGGCGGCGCCCGAGCACGTCCTCGATGCACACCTCGCGCACCTCGTCCATTCGGGCGCGTCCGGCGAGGATTTCGCGCAGCGTGGGGATGGCCTTGAACGCGCAGCCGCTACGCTCGCACTGCTCGATGATCTCGCGCATGAGGGGACCCGACACCTCGGAGAGGGCGATCACCACCAGCTCCGCCCCCACGCGCTGCACCAGTGCGGGCAGGTCACGCAGCGCCCCCACCACCGGCACCCCGTGAATGGCCAGTGCGCCGAACACCGGCTGCAGCGTCACGAGCCCCACCGCCCGCAGGTTCCCCTCGCCGTCCCGCTGACACTGGCGGACGAACCGTTCGGCGGCGTCGTCATCGCCAATCACGAGCACCTTGCGTCGGGCGGCACCGTGATGCTCGGCGCGACGCCGCTCATGCAGCAGGCGCGCCCCCACCCGCGCCGAGCCGGCGAGGCCGAAGAAGAACACCGCCTCGAGCACGAAAATGGAGCGCGGCATGCCGATGGCCGCGCCCAGCAGCACCACGGCCATGATGGTGAGTCCGCTGCCGAGGGCGGTGGCGCGGGCCAGCACCATGGCATCGCGCACCCCGGCATGCCGCCAGGAGCCGCGGAAAACGCCCAACCACATGAGCACCAGCAGGCGGCCGCCCAGCAGCGCGGGGCCCACGACCCACAGGCGCGCCAGCTCCTCGGCGGGAACCGCAAAATCGAAGCGCACCACGTACGCCAGCACCAGCGCCAACGCCGCGGCCCCGAGGTGCAGACTCGCGATGAGGGGGGTGCGATAACGCAGCGGACGAGGAGGCACCGGGATCAGGATGTCGGGAACGGGGAGCCGCTACCCACGCGGGCAGCACCTGGAAGCGGGAGACCTCGCCGTTGGACAGACGGTGAGCCATCGCACGAAGCGACCGGACAGACACGTCAGTTCGGCAACGACCGTGCCGGAGGACGATCGCGCCGGATCCGCTCCTGCGGATGGCGGATGCCCGGCGTGTTCGGCCGCCGGCCGCCGTCACGGAATATTACCACCCGGTTGTTGATTCCGAACAACTGCTTGGCATGGAACACGTTGCACAGTAATTCCTGCTGCAGGGAAAACCCGTGGCCGTGGATCGCCGCGCAACCGGGCGGCGGGCTGCCGCATCGGCCGTTGCGCATCCGCCACATCAATGTCGCTCAGACACAACAGTGAGTCGCGGCTCACCGCGCGCCGAATCCGGCAACGGCGGGCGAGGGTGCGGGTTGTGCGACCGCCGTGCCCTGCACGGTTTCGCGCACGCGCCGTTCCACCCAGTGGGCAAGCTGCGGATGCGGGGCGAGCGGTTCGGCGCCGTACTTCGAGCGGGTGCCGCGAATGTCTTGCGGCACTTTGTCGCGGCTCACGTTGCCCTTGGAGACGAGCACGGGCACCACGATCACCTCGCGGCCGGTGGCGGCGGCCTGCAGGTCGATGAGTTCGCGCACGCGGCGCACGGCTTCCGCGCGCACGGCGGCAGGGGCGTCGTCGCGCACCACGTCCACGCGCACGTCCTTGAAGTGGGTCCAAGCCTTCACCGAGTCGGCCACGGGGCGCAGGTTCTCCATCCAGGCGGCGTAATCCTCCGCCGAGTTGGGGCCGTGGCCCACGATGAACAGCGCCTGCTCCCGCGGCGTGGTGGTGAGGGCGAGCGCGCGGTCGGTGAGAATGCGCGCCAGTTCGGGCGATGCATCGAGCGCCTTGGCCAGGCGCAGGGGCACGGTGGTGGTGGGGCGCTCGATCCCCGACATGTGCAGATGGTGCGTCATGTCGGTGTCGAGGGTGACCGCTTCGCCGGTGAGATAGCGGATCTGGTCGTAGTGGCCGCTGAAGCTGGAGACGAGCAGCGGCACCACCACGATCTGCGAGACGCCCTGCTTCTCCAGCCTGGTCACGACGTCCTGAAAGCGAGCGCGCGCGGCGCCGGGGCCCATGAGGAAGCTCACGGCCACCGGCCCGCCGGTTTTGGCGCTCCCCACGCTCTGCTGCACGGTCGCGTTCCAGAGGGAGTCGCCGCCGTGGGCGATGACGATGGTGCCCACCTGCTGGGCGGCCGCGGTGACAGGGCCAGCAAGGGCCAGCGCTGCGGCAGTGGCAGTCACAGAACGGCGGAAGGTGGCGGAAAGGAGCGATCGCGACGACATCGGTGAATCCACAGGCTGAAAGGGGAGCAAGACGGGCGGCGTGGCCAATGCCACGCTACATGAGAGAGATTCTCATGAAAGAGCCGTTATCATGGCAGCTAAAGCCGAACAAGTCAATCGGGTTTGTGCACTCCCGGCCGTTTTCCGTGTCACTCTCCGCCATTGCGCGACTCCGTGGTGCTGTTCCCACCGTTTTACTCTCAGTAAACTCCTACGGTCATCCACGCCGGCTCCCGCCTTTACGCCCGGCGCTCACCTCGGCTCTTCCTGTGCCTCACGTGCCACCCCTGTGTTCTGCACGCGGCCCCCTGCGGGCGCTTCTGGCGTGCTCGGTCCCCATGCTCCTCGGCGCCTGTGCCCACGGCTCCCTGCAACGGGACGTGACCGACGTCGACGACCTGCTCCGCCCACGCGCCGGCGTCGTGGTGCCCACCCGCACCGCCGAGGGGGTGGTCACCGCCGAGGACACGGTGAAGCAGCTGCTGGAACAGCCGCTCTCCCCCGAATCGGCCGTGCGCATTGCCCTCATGGCGCACCCTGCCCTGCGCGCCACCTACGCCGAACTGGGGCTGGCGCGCGCCGAGGTCGTACAGGCGGCGCTGCTGGCCAACCCGGTGCTGGCGCTCGAACGGTTTTCGGCCGGGCGCTTCCAGGAGTTCGGCATCGCGCAGTCGTTCATCGATCTGCTGTCGCAGCCCATGCGCCGCCGACTGGCCGAGTCGCAGCTGGCCAGCGCACGGCTCCGCGTGGCCGGCGATGTGTTTCAGCACGTGACCGAAGTGCGGGAGGCGCTGGTGCACGCGGTGGCCGCGGCGCTGGCGCGCGACGTGAGCGAGCGGGCGCACGCTGCTGCGGCCGCCTCCGCCGTGGCCGCCACGGCGCTGTACGAGGCGGGCAACCTGCAGGAGCTCAATCTCGTGGGTGAGCGCGCTGCCGCATCGGAATTCCTGGGCGGCGCGCTCGATGCGCGCGGCCAGAGCGAGGCGGCCCGCGAACAACTCGTGCGCACGCTCGGTGTGGCCACGACGGGTGCTGCGCTGTCGCTCCCCGAACGCCTCCCCGATCTGCCACCGCAGGATCCCGCACTCGACTCGCTGCTCGTGCTGGCTGCCCGCAACCGGCTCGACCTGGCGGCGTCGCTGCAGGACATCAATGCCGCCGGGCGGGCGGTGGGGCTCACCCAACGGTTCCGCCTGCTCCCCGACGGGTCGCTCACCTATGCCGGTGAGGGGAAGGACGGCGGGCCCTTCGAAAGCGGTCTCGGGCTGGTCGTTCCGCTCCCGCTCTTCGACCGCGGTCAGGGGCGCCTGCTGCGTGCAGAGAGCACGTTGCGCGCGGCCGTGGGCCGGCAGGAGGCGCTGCTGCTGGCCATGCGCGCCGATGTGCGTGCAGCGCACGCCCTGCTCTCCGCCGCGCGCGCGCGCTTCGAGGAGTATCGCGCGCGCGTCGTGCCGCTCCGCCGCCGCGTGACCGAGGAAACCCAGCTGCAGTACAACGCCATGGCCATCAGCGTCTTCGGCCTGCTGCAGGCGCGCCAGGGCGAACTCTCCGCGGCCCACGGCTACATCGAGGCGCTCAGTGACTACTGGAAAGCGCGCATTCAGCTGGAGCGCGCCGTGGGGACGTCGCTGCCGTGACCGATCACCTGAACGATGTCTCGACGATGAACCGACGCACCCTGCTGTCCACGGGCATGGGCGCCGTGGCCGGCGGCGCCCTGCTGGGGCTGCCCACCACCGCCGCCGCGCTGGCGCGCACCACGGTGCCGCACGACGGGAGCACCGTGTACGCGCCGGGTCGCCCGGGGCGCGACTATACCCCGGTCATCACCCCCAACGGCGCCACGCTGCCGTTCACCATCGTGGACGGCGTGAAGGTGTTCCATCTCATTGCCGAACCGGTCGAGCACGAGTTTGCCCCCGGTCTCGCGGCGCAGTGCTGGGGGTTCAACGGCAGCACGCCGGGGCCCACCATCGAAGCGGTGGAGGGCGATCGCGTGCGCATCTACGTGACCAACGCGCTCCCCGCGCCCACGAGTGTGCACTGGCACGGCATCCTGCTCCCCTCGGGGATGGATGGCATTGCGGGGCTCAGTCAGGCGCCCATCGCCACCGGCGAGACGTTCCGCTACGAGTTCACGCTGCGGCAGCATGGCACGTACATGTACCACTCGCATCGCGACGAGATGACGCAGCAGGCGCTCGGCATGATGGGGATGTTCGTGATTCATCCGCGCGTGCCCCCCGAACGCCGGCCCGATCGCGACTTCGCGCTGCTCTCGAGTGAATGGAAGGTGCTGCCGGGAGCGCGACGTCCCGACCCCAACGAGATGCTCGAGTTCAACGTGCTCACCTTCAACGGCAAGGCGTATCCGGGCACGGCGCCGCTCATGGTGGAGCGCAACGAGTTCGTGCGCATTCGCCTCGGCAACCTGAGCGCCATGAGTCACCACGCCATTCACATCCATGGGCACACCTGGACGCTGGTGGCCACCGATGGCGGCGACATCCCGCGATCGGCGCGCTGGCCGGAGGTCACGCAGCTGGTACCCGTGGGGAGCACGCGCACCATGGAGTTCATCGCCGACAACCCCGGTGACTGGGCGCTGCACTGCCACATGTCGCATCACACCATGACCCAGATGGGGCACAGCGGCACCAGCATGTTCGGCGTCGACGCGGCCGTGATCGACAAGGCCGTGCAGCCCATCATTCCCACCTACATGACCATGGGGCAGGATGGCATGGGGGACATGGCCGCCATGGGCATGCCGGTGCCCGCCAACAGCACCCCCATGATGGGGGCACCGGGACCGCACGGCTACATCGACATGGGTGGGATGTTCACTATCATGAAGGTGCGCGATCGCGTACGTCCGGGTGATGAATCGTCGTGGTGGCAGGCGCCGGCCGGTACTCAGGCGCGCGTGGCCACGGCCGAGGAGCTCGCGCGCGATCGCATCACCGTGCCGGAGATCAAGACCAAAGCCGCCGGCCACATGCATCATCACCCACCCGGAGGTCAGGAATGAGCGCGCACACGCCATGGCCCCCGCGCATGGGCGACGCCGTTCGGCTCTCCGCCGACGGCTTGGCCAAGGTGCTGGGAGATCTCGAGGCGCGCCTCCTGAGCACCATCTGGCGCCACGATGCGCCGGCCACGGCGCGCACCGTGCACGAACTGGTGGTGGTGGAGCACGACGTGGCGTTGCTCACGGTGGTCACGGTGCTCAACAAGCTCGTGGACAAGCATCTGCTCACGCGGGGCAAGATCGACGGGCTGCTGCACTACACGGCCGCGCTGTCGCCCGCCGAGTTCGAGGAGTACGCGTCGCGCCGGCTGGTGGAGG
>NZ_JAJTHI010000007.1 GCF_021298855.1 Gemmatimonas sp. | reverse complement strand
CGCCGTGTGGTAGGCCGCCGTGCTGGCGCCCGACGACGGCAGCGTCACCACCACCACGTACCCGCTTGCCGCCAGCCGCTCGGCGGCCCAGCTCACGCTCGTGATGTCGGCGCCGCCACCCGGCAGGAGCGACACGATCGGACAGGGTCCGGTCAGCAGCGCCGGGGCCGGCGCAAACGCCCGCGCCGGGAGCGGCGCGCCGGTGCCCCGTTCGGTGACCGTCACCGTTGTGGAGCGGATCGGGCCCCCGACCCCCCCGCACGCGGCGGCACGCGCCGGTGGGGTGGGGCCTGTCGGTCCCGTGGGGCCGGTCGGGGTATTCGGCGGCCCTGGGGACTCGGTGCCACCACATGCCGCCAGCAAAAGAGGCCACAGGTGCGTTCGCCGCCGGCGACGCCTTCCGCATTTGCTCATGAGCGTGCTTGTTCGTGTTGAATGCAACCAACGGTGTCAGGCAGACGCGCCGACGGTTGCCGGCGTTAACTCGATGGCGCACCCATCACCTCACGGGACCTCCCCCCATGACATGGCGCTCGCCTGTTCTGCTCGCCGCCATCCTCGCCCTTGCCGCCTGCCAATCGGGTGGCCCCGTTTCGGTCCCGGGCATCACCACGCGCACGTTCGACTTCGGGCAGGGGATCGCCGGCTGGACGATCGGCCAGGCGGACTATGCGCCGGCCACGGCGCCGACCGACGTGGTGGGCGAGGCGCGCCTGCTCCCCTCGCAGCTCACCGGCACCGGGTTCTTTCTGAGCGGGACCAACCGCAGCGATGACCTGTTCATCTACGCGAAGACGCGCCTGGTGGATCTGGCCCCGGGGACAACGTATCGCGTGGCGGTGACCGTCGACTTCGCGACGGACGTGCCAACCGGATGCGTCGGCGTCGGGGGCTCGCCCGGGGACGGGGTCTGGATCATCGTGGCCGCGGCGCCCATCGAGCCCACGACGGTATTCGACGGGCGCGACTACCGGGTGAATCTCGCGCGCGGCAACCAGGCGGTTGGCGGCCCGCAGGGAGGACCGGTGGGGACCATTGCCAACTCGGTGGCCAACTGCGGGATGCGGCGGTGGGAGTCGAAGCGGTTGGCAACGCCCGCGGCCTTCGGTCTCACCGTGACCGCGGATGCGCGTGGTACGGCGTGGCTGCTGGTGGGCATGGACTCCGGCTTCGAGGCCTTGAGCCGGATCTACCTGCAACGCGTGCTCGTGCAGCTCACGCCGACACCGTAGCGGCGCGATCAGCCGTGGCCGGCCGGCGGGCTCAGTCGCCGGGGCGCGGCCCGCGCTCGAGGAAGGCCTCGATGCGTTCCCACTGGCGGTGGACATCCTCTTCGCCCAGCTCGATCAACCGTCGCAGGTAATCCTGCTGGAACATGACGAGCGACAGGATGTCGGGGCTGGCGGTCTTCCGGGTACCCAGCCCGCGGGTGAGGAAGCGGAAGACCCGCGGCAGGCGCGGTTCGTAATCGCCCGCGAGACGCCCGAGGTCGCGCGACGGGCGCAGCACCAGCATGTCCACCACCCGCAGCCCGTGACGATGCTCGGGGGGCAGTCGCTCGACGAGCCGGTTGGTGCGCTGCAGCCGCAGGACGTCCTGGTCGATGAGATCGAGAAACACCGCGTTGTACAGCACGCCCAGCACCTGCGCCGGCGGTGGATAGCCGGCGACCTGCGGCTGGGCGGCCTCGGTGCCGCTGCGATCGTAGCGGGTGGCAATGGTGATGATGCGCGAGGCGCCGAGGTGCAGCGCCGGCGAAAGCGGCGACGTGAGTCGGATGCCGCCATCGCCGAACCACTCGTTGCCCACGCGCGTGGCCGGGAAGAGCAGCGGCAGGGCCGTGGACGCGAGCACATGATCGACCTGGATGTGCGTCCGCTCGCTGCGCCGCTGTGGGCGTTCCCAGAGGGCGATGTCGCGTCCCTGCACCCACGTCACGCTCTGCGACGTCGTGTAGCTGGTGCCGCACAGGGCGAGTGCGCGCAGGTGCCCGCGGTCGAGGTTGTGGGTAATGCCGGGCAGCGTCCCGTCCGGGTTGCGTTCCAGCACCCGCTCGAGAAAGTCGCGCAGCGGGGCGGTGTCCACCATGCCCTGGAACTGCTCGGGGTGCCCCTGCCCGCCGGCGACCAGCCGGAAGCCGCTGCGCATCACATTGGCGGCGAGCGACGAGGCGTCCACGCGGAACACCTGGTCTGGGGTGAGCGACAGCCAAAGCCGCACCAGCGCCTGCATGGCGTCGGCGAAGGTCCCACGGTGGGAGGCCAGATGCGTGGCGTTCACCGCGCCGGCCGACACCCCTACCAGAATGGGGACCTGCAGGCTCGGGTAGCGGGCTGCGATGGCGTGGAGTACCCCCACCTGGTAGGCGCCGCGCGCGCCCCCTCCACCGAGGACCATTCCGAGATCAGACGTGACGGGTGCCGAAGCAGGCATGTGAGGTGGGGTGGAAGACGGCGGAAACTTAGCGCCCCGTTCAAGCCGGGCACCGTGGGCACCATTCTGCAGGGACCGGGGCGGCCGTACCCGGGCATGTGCGGGCCCATGCACACAGGGGGCGGGAACCGGCACCGGCCGATTCCCACCCCCTGCATGTGTTGCGAGACGACGCGCCGCGCCGGTCAGTACCCCGGGTTCTGCGTCAGCTGCGGGGAGACGCGCAGGTCACGGATGGGCAGGGGGAAGAGCGCCTGCCCCGCACGGTCCTGGATGCCTTTCACCTGAATCACGCGCCCCAACCGCACGAGATCGGGCCAGCGATCGCCTTCCAGCGCAAGCTCGAGACGACGCTCGAGTTCGATCTGGCTGATGACCGCCGCCTGCGTAGTGACCTGATTGCCGAAGGTGTGCGGCGCCAGCCCGGCACGCACGCGCACCTTGTTGTACTGGGCCACCGCCTCGGGGAGGCGGTTGAGGCGGGCCAGCGCCTCGGCCTTGATGAGCACCACCTCGGCCAGGCGAATCACGTGCACATGCTCCGTGCCTGGCCGTGCCGACCATTTGGTGCCGTTGCGCGGGCGCGACGCCACACCGCTGGGGCGCACGGTCACGGTGCGGCGGATGTCACCGGCGGGATACGCCGCGTCGAGCTCGGCGCTGGGCTGCACCTCGGCCCGCCCTACGGAAAGGTAGTAGTTGCTGAGGCCATTGCTCTCGGTGGCGTTGAAGGCCACGCGGAAGATGTCCTCGGTGGTGTTGCTCCCCAGCGCCGAGAAGAGGTCGGCGTAGGGCACCACGAGCGTGTCACGCCCCGCCAGCACCTGGTTGGCCACATCCAGCGCCGCCTGATAATCGGCCTGGCTGTTGGCGTTCCCCGGGAGCCCCGCGCGGTAGAAGAGCACGCGGGCCCGCAGCGCCCGCGCCGCCGTGGGCGTGGCGAAGCGGGTGTTGGTGGTGTTGCGCGTGAGCGCCTGCGCGCTGTCGAGATCCTTGAGCACCTGCGTGTACACGTCGTTCACCGGCGTGCGCACGTAGGCCTTCGACTCGTCGGGCCCGGTGGTGACCTTGGTGGGAATGGGCACGGGGCCCCAGTACTTCACCAGGTTGTGGAAGCCGAGCGCGCGAACGAAGTACGCCTGCCCCATCACATCGGAGCGGGTGGGCTCCGGGATGGCGCTCACCGTGGGCACCTTGTCGATGATCAGGTTGGCGCGATTCACGCTGGAGTAGATCGCCGTCCAGAAGGCGGTGACTTCCTGGTTGTCCGCCTGCATGCGGTTGGTCTGCATCTCCCCGAGGAACTGGAAGGTGCCCGACCAGACGGTGTTGTCGGCGGCGAGATCGCCCACGAGATTCGCCGTGAGGCCGTAGTAGCTGCCGCTCTGCAGGGCATCGTAGACGCCGTTGAGCGACGCGGTGGCCGTGGCGGCGTCCTGAATCATGAGGTCCTGCGGGAGCGAGGTGACCGGCTCCGTCTGCAGAATGCCGTCGCAGGCAGCGGTGGCGGCCAGGGCGGCCAGAGCGGCCAGGCGCGCGAGCGCGCGCGTGCGGGTCTTGAGGGAAGTCATGATCACCATCCGGCGTTGATGCCCACGGTCCAGGTGCGGGCCAGGGGGTACGCGTAGAAGTCGACGCCGAGCGAGAGATTCGCGTTGGTGCCGGCCGAGTTGACGTCGGGGTTGTAGCCCGTGTAGTTGGTCCACGTGACGAGGTTGCGCCCGCTCACGTAGAGGCGGGCGTTGTCGGCGCGCACCTGCTTGGCGAGTGACGCCGGGAGACGCCACCCGAGGGTGACTTCCTGCAGGCGCACGAAGGACCCGTCCTCGATGAAGCGGTCGGACATGAAGCGGGCGCCGCCGGTGCTGCCCATGCGCGGCTGGTTGGTGATGTCGCCGGGCTTCTGCCAGCGGTTGCGCACGTTGGCGAACTTGTTGTCCGACGAGTTGCCACCGTCATCGGCGAAGAGGCGGTTCATGTTGAGGATCTCGTTCCCCTGCGTGAACTGCAGGAAGGCGCGGAAGTCGAGTCCCTTCCAGCGGATGGAGTTGGTGAGGCCGCCGAAGTAATCGGGCTGCGCGCTGCCGAGGTTGGTGGAGAGGTCGGCGGTGACCGGCGTCAGCGTTTCCCCGCCGTCGCCACGGCGATAGATGGCGTTGCCGGTGGCCGGGTCCACGCGCAGGAAGTCGAAGATGAAGAACGTGCCGATGGGCTTGCCGACCATGGCCACGCTCGTGAGGCGTCCCGAGGTGGTCGAGTTGACCGGCTGCCCGTCGGAGAGGGCGGTGATGAGGTTGCGGTTCCAGGTGATGTTGAGGTCACTGGTCCACTCGAAGCCCCCGGTGCCGGGCCGACGGATGTTGACCGTTTGCAGCTGCATGTCCACGCCGCGGTTGCGCAGCGACCCCACGTTGTCGGCCACGGTGCTGTAGCCGCTGGTGGCGGCCACCGGCCGGTTGACCAGCAGGTCGGCGGTGGCGCGGTTGTACCAGTCCACCACCAGGTTGACGCGGCCGTTGAAGAAGCCCAGGTCGGCGCCGATATCGGTTTCGGTGGTGCGCTCCCACCGGAGATTGGGGTTGCCCAGCTGCGAGGGGGCGAGCCCCGCAATGCCGGCGTAGGGGTTGGCGGCGGCGAGTGTGCGGCTGCCGAAGTCGGCAATCTGCTGGTTGCCGGTGGTGCCGCGGCTGGCGCGCAGCTTGAGCGTCATGAGGCGGGAGAGCGCACTGGCCCAGCTTTCGTCGCTCACCGTCCAGGCGCCGGAGAGCGCCGCGAAGTTGCCGTAGCGGCTGTTGTCGCCGAAGCGCGAGGAGCCATCGCGCCGCAGGCTGGCGGTGACCACATAGCGCTCACGCCACGTCCAGTTGGCACGGGTGAAGTACGACACCAGCGTGTTTTCGGTCTCACCGCCGTCGAATACGGACACCTGCGCGGCGTTGCGCACGTAGCGCTCGAAGCCGGTGGGGAAGCCCGTGCCGGCCACGTAGTTGAAGTTCGTGTTGTTGCGCTCCTGACTGGCGCCGGCCGTCACGCGCAGCGTCTGGTTGTCGGAGTCGATGACGTCCCAGTTGCCGAAGGTTTCGGCCAGCAGGCGGAAGGCCCGCGTGCGGCCGTCGGCGCCTTCGCCGCCCACGCTCGTGCTCACGGCGCGGTCCACCTTGGGGGAGCGCCAACGCAGTTCGTCGAGCGCGTAGAGGTCGGTGCCGAGGCGGGCGGAGACGTTGATCTTGTTGGTGAGCGCGTAGCGGGCCTCGAGATTCCCCAGCGCGCGCAGCGTGCTCACGTTGAGCGAGCTGTAGGTGGCGGTGGCCACCGGGTTGGAGTAGATGAGACCGTTGGCGATGCCGGCGAAGCCGAACGAGTTGCCGCGCACCGGCGAGAAGGGCTGCATGGCCAGCGCGTTGGTGACGATGCCGTCGATGTTCTGGTCGCCCGGCACGCGATCGTTGGACTCGCGGGTGAGGCCGATGTTGGAGGTGATGGTGAGCTTGCTGGTGGCCTGCGCGTCGGTGTTGAGGCGCACGGCCTGCCGCTGGTAGTCGGAGCCGATGACGATACCCGTCTGCCGTGTGTCGCTGCCGCTGAGGAACATGCGGAGGCGGTCGGTGCCGCCGCTCACGCTCATGTTGACTTCACTCATGGGCGCCTGGCGGAAGACGGCGGCCTGCCAGTCGGTGTTGATGCTGTCGGTGCCCGGGGCGAAGCGCGGGGCGAGCCCCTGATTGGTGCGCGCCTCGTTCATCACGGCCACGTAGTCGGTGGAGTTGAGCAGCTCGACGGTGCGCTCCACCTCCTGGGAGGCCGTGTAGGCGCTCATGTTGAAGCGGAAGCGGTTGCCGCCGGCGCCACGCTTGGTGGTGATGACGATGACGCCGTTGGAGCCGCGCGATCCGTAGATGGCGGCAGCGGCGGCGTCCTTGAGCACGTCAATGGAGGCGATGTCGTCGGGGTTGATGCCCGAGATGGGGGTCATGCGCTGGCCGCTGGTGCCGGTGATCTGCTCGAACGTGCCCTGCAGCATGGGCACGCCGTCGATCACGTAGAGCGGCTGGCTGCCGGCGTTGAGCGACGCCGGGCCGCGAATGCGCACCGACACGCCGCCGCCAGGCTCACCGCTGTTCTGCATGACCTGCACGCCGGGGACGCGCCCCTGCAGGGCGTTGTCCACGCTCACCACGGGAATGGCGTCGAAGGCGCTACTGTCCACACTGGCAATGGCGTTGCTCACGGTGGCGCGGCGGCTGCTGCCGTAGCCAGTGGCGACGATGGTGCTGAGTACGGCGGCCACGGGGCGCAGGCGGATGTCCACCGTCGCGGTGCCGCCGGCAGTCAGGTCGACCGTGCGCTGGAAGGCGGCATAGCCCAGGCGCTGCGCACGCACGGTGACGCGTCCGGCGGGAACGCCGGTGAGCTGATAGGTACCATTCTCCGCGGAGGCGGCCCGCGCGGCGCCGCCGGCGATGGTCATTTGCACCCCCGCTACGGGGCGGCCCGTGGAGGAGTCGGTAACGGTACCGCGTACGGTGCCGGTGCCCCCTTGTGCGTGCAGGGCAGGGGTGGCCGCAGCGACCAACAGGACTCCGGCCAGCGCGACCAGAGAGGGTACCTGCGGCACGGCGGGCGCCCTCCCCGCCACGACAGACCACAACCAGCGACGAGCGAACATGACATTCCTCCAAGAGCGGGAGCACGGGGCAGGGACTTTCCGAAAGGGCTCGGAAAAATCTTGGCGAGTATACGGGTGCGTCGACGAGTCGGGGAGAGGCGCAGGGACGATCCGTTCACCGGCCGGCCATCGCGAGGGATGACCGGCTGGTGAGCGGGGTGGGAGGCCCAGGCCGACGGCCCTCAGCGGTTCCCGAGGACGTGGCGGCATTAGCGCCGGCGGAGCATCGAGAGTGTCCGGCTCCTGGATCGCGCCACCCGAAGTGGCCAAACATGGGGATTGACAACAAAAGTTAACAGTGTAACTATAAGAACTATGGCTACCCAAGATTCGTCAGAGAGTGTGCTTTCGCGAGCGGAACGGCTCCGCCATCGCTCCGCCGCGCGGCGTGAGGCGCAGCGTGGGCAGTTGCGGGAGCTGCTGCTGGCGGTGGCCGAAGAACAGCTGCTCGAAAAGGGGTATGGCGGCTTCTCGCTACGGGAAGTCGCGGAGGCCACTCAGTACACGCCCACCACCATCTACCGCCACTTCCGCGATCGCGAGGCCCTGATCGCGGCGGTCCTGGAGAAGTGGTTTCTGCTGTTTGCCCGCGCGCTCGACGAAGCGGATCACCCTGACGCGGCTCCCAGCGAGCGCATTCTCGCCCTTGGTGATGCCTACTTGCGGTTCGCGCTGGCGCAACCGGCGCGGTACCGGGTCATGTTCGTCGACCGGCCGGACATCGGCATTCTCCCCGATGGGAGTGCGGATCTCCATGATGATCCGGCGTTCGGCGTGCTCATTCGGGTCTGTGATGCCTTGTGCACGGCCGGTGAGGCCGGACCACACCAGCCGATCCAAGTGGCCATGATGTTCTGGCTCGGCTTGCACGGGACCGCCGCCATGTCGGCGTGCTCGCAGATCGTCGACGCGCGGGCGGCACAACAGATCGGGATGGGCATTGCCCACCTCCTGCTGCGAGGGCTCCGCTCCACTCCCTAGAGCGGCGGTTTTTTTTGTGCCTTGAGTTAACGCCCATCCTTTTTCTACCTCTTCACACAGGAGTGCTTATGTTCCCTTTTCGCACCGTCCACATGGCGGCGTCTGCCGCCGCGCTGCTCATGGTGGCCACTCCACCCTGGCTTGGCGCCCAGGGGACGCGCCCGGCCACGGCCGCACCGACGCAACCGGCTCGTACGGGTTCCATTCAGGGGCGGGTGCTCGACCGCGACACCCAGCAGCCCATTGCCGAGGCCCAGCTGCAGCTGGTGGGAAGCACCATCGGCACGCTGACCGACAGCGAAGGCCGGTTCACCATCACCGGCGCGCCGGTCGGCACCCAGGCCGTCCGGGTCCTGCGCATCGGGTATCGCCCCACCACGGTGAGTGATCTGCTCATCAACCCGGGGCGCCCCACCCAAGTGGAGGTGCAGCTGGAATCGGCGGCCGCCACGCTCGCGGCCACACGCGTCGTGGCCGGGAACGCGTCGTTCGTGGCCCCGCGCAACACCCCGGTCTCGCGCATCACCATGAGCTACGAGGAGATCCGCCGCGCCCCCGGCGCCATTGGCGACGTGAGCCGCCTGGTGCAATCGCTTCCCGGGGTGCTCACCGGCAACGATACCCGCAACGACATCATCTCGCGCGGCGGCAGCCCCATGGAGAATCTGTTCCTCGTGGACGGGATCGAGGTGCCGAACATCAACCATTTCGCGGGGCAGGGCAGCACCGGCGGCCCCATCGGCATGATCAACAACGAACTGGTGCGCGACGTGGCCTTCTACGCCGGCGCGTTCGGCCCGCGCTTCGGCAATCGGCTGTCGAGCGTCCTCGACATTTCGTTGCGTGAGGGCAGCAGCGATGGTCGCCGCACCGAGTTCGACATGAGCAATGCCGGAGCCGGCATCGTGACCGAGGGGCCCCTCGGCTCCAAGGCGACGTACATTCTCTCGGGTCGCCAAAGCTATCTCGATCTGGTGGCGCCGCTCATCGGCCTGACCGCCGTGCCGTACACCACCAACTTCCAGGCCAAGGTGGCCTGGCGTCCGGGGGCCCGTGACGTGGTCAAGCTCGTGGGCATCGGCGGCTTCGATCGGATCGACTTCACGAGCACGGCAACGGACACCGAGGATCCGGATCCGCCGGGCACGACGCGTTTTCGCGGCGATCGCTGGACCGGCGGTGTCTCGTGGCAGCGCCTGCTGGGGGCACGCGGCGTGGGAACACTCGTCGCGAGCGCCAGCACCGGCGCCAATGACGTGCGCGTCCGCGAGGAGGCATTCGGCACCACTCCTGTGTGGGCCAACGATGCCCGCGAGAATGAGTACATCCTGCGCTACGACGCCACCTTCAACGTGCCACGCTTCGCCGATGTGAACGTTGGGGCCACGGCACGGCGCCTGACCATCAATTCCGCGCTCGCCTCGCCGTTCGGCGTGAACAACCCCTTCTCGGCCGCCCGCACGCGCGTCGACACGGTGGCCGTGGATCAGTCGGACGCTGTGGACATCGCGGGGGCGTATCTCGAACTTGTTCGCACGGTCGGGGCCTTCGACCTTGCCGCAAGCGTGCGCGGCGACCGCTTCGGGCAGTCGGAGGCGTCCCGTCTCGCGCCTCGGGCCGCCGTCACCTGGCGTCCGACCGGCAAGCTGAGCGTCTCCGGGACCTGGGGTCGGTATCACCAGCAGGTGCCCATCGTGTTTACGGCAAACATCCCGGCCAACGCCTCGCTCTCCCCCATGCAGGCCGATCACGGCGTGCTGGGCGCTCGCTGGACCCCGCGCGACAATCTGTTGCTCAGCGTGGAGGCGTTCGACCGCCAGTACCGCGACTACCCGGTCGCGCGCGCCTACCCGCAGCTCTCGCTCGCCAACACCGGCGACCAGAACGGGGTGTCGGACCTGCTCTTTCCCATGACCAGCGAGGGGACCGGCCGGTCGCGCGGCCTCGAGCTCTTCCTGCAGCAGAAGTTCACCGGCGCCACCTATGGCCAGATCAGCTATACCCGCTCCCGGGTCGAGCATCGGGCCCGTGACGGCCAGTGGCGGCCGGGCGGGTACGATGCGCCCAACTTCTTCACGGCGATCTTCGGGGTGAAGCGGGGGACCAACTGGGAGTTCTCCACGCGTGGCACCTACTCCAGCGGTCGCCCGCTGACGCCGCTGAACACGGTAGCCGCCGCGGCGCAGAACCGGCTCGTGTATGATGTGCAGCGGATCAACAGCGACCGGACACCGGCCTATGCCCGGCTGGACGTCCGCATCGACCGGCGCTTCCTCGTGCGTGGTTCGTGGCTCTCCACCTACATCGACCTGCAGAACATCACCGCTCGTGAGAACCGCTCGGTGCAGCAGTGGAACAGCAAGACGCGTGACGTGGAGTGGCGCGAGCAGATCGCGTTCTTCCCGGTGCTCGGCATCAACTGGAAGTTCTGAGGGCTGATGCCACCGGCGCCCCGCCCCATGACCCGCCGCCCGTGACGATCGGCGTTCCGCACCCGTTCGCACTGCCGGCGAGTCCCCCCGCACGTCCCCGGCGATTTCCCACGCCGTTCGATCGCCGGGCCGTGCATCCGCTGGCACAGCAGGCAGCGGCGGCCCTCATGGACACGCTCCAGGGGCCCTCCGCCCACGCATGGCAGCTGCACGAGCCCGGCCACGGCAAGATGTTCGGCGTGCTGGTCGTCGCGGGCCCCGACGGTGCCCTGGGGTATCTCCGGGCCTTCTCGGGCATGCTGCACGGCCAGTGGGAATGGCCGGGCTGGGCGCCGCCCACGTTCGACGCGGCGCAACGTGATCTGGTCTGGATTCCGGGCGAGGCGGAAATGCGTGGGGTGGCCGCCGAGCGCGCCGCCCTGCTGGCCACCGGGCCGTCCGACGCGACGGGGGCCGAGTCGGCGCGCCTCACGGCGGCCCTCGCGGCCCTCGATGCCCGGCGCACGGCCCGTTCGCGCGTGCTGCTCGCGCAGATCCAGGACAGTTACCGCTTCACCAACGCGCGCGGCGAGGTCCGTGCCCTGCGGGACCTCTTTGCGCCGGCCGAGCCCCCCGCAGGGGCCGGGGACTGCGCGGCCCCCAAGCTGCTGGCGCAGGCGTTTCGCCTGGGGCTCACACCGGTCGCCCTGGCCGAATTCTGGTGGGGCGCGCCATCGGCCACCGGTGATCGTCGAGCCGGTGTGTTCTACGCGGCGTGCCGGGGCAAGTGCCTGCCCATTCTGACGCACATGCTGGACGGCCTCCCCGCCGACCCGCCACCGCTGTTCGGGGCGGCGGCCATCAGCGTCGACGAGCCGCGCACCGTGTACGAAGACGACCACCTGCTGGTGGTGGACAAGCCCAGCGGGTTGCTCACCGTCCCCGGCCGCAGCGCCGTGCTGCAGGACTGCGTGGTGTCGCGCTTGCGCGCGCGCTACCCGGCGGCCACCGGCCCGCTGGTGGTGCACCGCCTCGACCTGGACACCTCCGGTCTGCTGCTCGTGGCCAAGTCCCTGGACGTGGCCAAGGCGCTGCAGCGGCTGTTCTCGTTGCGGGAGATCACCAAGCATTACGTGGCGTGGCTGGACGGCGAGGTGGCGGGCGAGCGTGGGCACATCGCACTGCCGCTGCGCCCGGACATCGACGATCGGCCGCGCAACATTCACGACCCGGTGCACGGCAAGCCGGCGCACACGGAGTGGCGCGTGCTGGGGCGCGTGCTGGGCCCCCCGGCGGGGCGCACGGCGGGGCGCACACGGGTGCTGTTCACGCCCCACACGGGGCGCTCGCACCAGTTGCGGGTGCACGCCGCGCACCCCGCCGGACTCGACGCCCCCATCGTGGGCGACCGGCTGTATGGCCGTACGCCCCCCGAGGACGACGAGCGCCTGCTTTTGCACGCGGAGCGGCTGGCCTTCGTGCATCCGGTCACCGGTGCGCCGGTGGTGGTGGAGGCGCCGGCGCCGTTCTGACGGCACGCGATAACTTGCAGCATGTCCGCGATGCCGACCGTGTTGCCGTCGTCCGCCGTCGTCCTGTCCACCGCCGACTGGCAGGCGCGCGCCGCCGCGCATCTCGCCAGGGTGCAGGTGTACACCGGGCCGCGTCGGGAACGACGGGCCCGCGGGGCCTCGCATCCGGTGCACGACTTTCTCTTCCAGTATTACCGCTACTCCGCAGCGAAGCTGGAGGCATGGCACCCTGACCCGCACGAGGCCATGGCCGACAGTGCGGAGGCCCGGGAGCGGTTCACGGCGCCGGTGTATCGTGTCGGCGACGGCACCCTGCATCGGGCGCCGGCCGGCATGTCGGCCGGCACGCGCGCAACGATGGCCGAGGTGCTGGCGCTGCTGCGGGCGATTCATGACCGCCCGGCGCAGTTCGGGTGCTACGGCCTGCACGAATGGGCCATGGTGTACGGCGGACACGAGATCCGGCACGCCGGCGTGGCGCCGCTGCGCCTGCCGCAACCGGAAATCGACGCCTTCGTGGAGAGCCGCCCGGTGGCGTGCAGTCACTTCGATGCGTTCCGCTTCTTCGCGCCGGCGGCGAAGCCGCTCAACCGGCTGCCGCTCGCGTGGGACACGCGCGCCGATGCCGAGCAGCCCGGGTGCATTCACGCCAACATGGACCTTTACCGCTGGGCGTACACGTGCATGCCCTGGGTCGGGAGCGATCTGCTCGCCGACTGTTTCGCGCTGGCCATGGCCCTGCGAGTGCTGGATATGCAGGCAGGGCCGTACGATCTGCGCGGGTTCGGGGTGGAGCCCCTCTGCATCGAGACCGCGGCGGGGCGCGACGAGTACCAGCGGCGGCAGCGGGCGCTGAGTGCGCAGGCGCACCAGCTGCGCGGACGACTCGTGGCCGCGATCGCGCACGCGCTCGCGACCTAGGGGCGCGTTCGGCTACCGGTTACCCGCCTCGCCGTACCGCGCCCGCAGCACGGCAAAGGCCGTCGCGAGCGCGGCGGGCGTACGCTGCGGCCCGGCGGGGCCGATCAGCCGCTCGGCCTGCTCGATGCGGGTGCCTTCCATGGGGTGCGTGGAGACCCATTCGAGATAGGCGGGCATGTGACCCGACTCCTCGCGCAGGCGTGCGAAGAACCGCACCATACCGCGCGGGTCGACGCCGGCACGCGTCGTGTACACGATTCCGGCCGAATCGGCCTGCAGCTCGTCGGTGCGGCTGAACTTGGCAGTGAGCGCGTTCGCGCCCAGGTTGATGGCCACCTGCGACACCCCCGAGTCACAGAGTCCCGTGAACAGGCACACCACGGTCACGGCAGCCGACAGCCCCTGCTGCGTGCGCGCCTGCCGCGCCCCGTGTGAGAGCCGCGCGTGTGCCACTTCGTGGCCGAGCACACCGGCCAGCTCGGCCACATCGCGGACGTTGCGCAGCAGACCGGTATGCACGTAGACAAAGCCGCCCGGCAGGGCAAAGGCGTTCACCGATGAATCGCGCACGATGCGAAAGGTGTACGGATACGCCACCGGACCGCCGGCCTGCACGATGGCGTTGCCGATGGTTGTGAGCGCCCGTGTTGCCGCCGCATCGTCCACCACCCGGACGCGTCGTTCGATCTCCGCCGCCGCCTCGGCGCCCAGCCGCCGCTCCTCGGTACTGTCCATGGAGCAGCCGCCGAGGAGGAGTATGCTGCCGGCCGCCACCGCGGCGGTGAAGGCGCGCGCCTCCACGCGCCGCACCCCTCGGGAGCGGCGGGGCACGGGGTCCACCAGCGCCCCGTCCTTCTCGGCACCGCCGCGGGTGTTGAACCCGGTGTTCGGACTGTGATGGACTGTCGCGTCGGGCATGAAGGGTACGGAAAAGGATGGCGAGCAATACCCCGAACGGGAAGATTCGTGCGCGCCCGCCTCGTGCATTGCCGAGTCGCGCCGCACGCCGTAGCATGCGCGTATGCCCAGCCTGTCCGGTGTTTGCCCTCCTCGCAGCGGGTGGCGCGTACGCGCCGCCGGCATGCTGGTCGTGCTGTCCGCCTGTTCCGGCGGGGATGCCGGTGGTACCGCCGTCGCTCCGCTGGCCGACGGGACATTCGCCCGCATCCAGCGCACCATCATCGAGCCAAGCTGCGCCGGGTGTCACCGCAGCGGCAGCAGCGGTGCGCGGCAGTCCGGGTTGGTGCTGTCGGCGGATTCCAGCTACCAGCAGATGCTGAATGTCCCGTCGGTCCATCCGCGGGCGCGAGCGGATGGCCTGCCGCGCATCAGGCCCTTCCGTGCCGACAGCTCCCTGCTGTACCACAAGCTCGCGTGGATCCCCGGCCACCACAGTGCCGACTACGGCAACCTCATGCCCATGGGCACCACGCAGGGGCTCAGCATGGGGCAGCTGGAGTACGTGCGCCGCTGGATCGAAGCGGGGGCGCCTCGCACGGGGCACGTGGTGGACACCACCATCCTGCGTGATGCCCGGCTGCAGGTGGCCAGCTTCACGCCGTTGGCGCCGCCAGCGCCCGGTGCCGGGCTGCAACTGACCGTGGACAGCTTCCCGGTGCCGCCGCGCAACGAACGGGAGCTGTTTCTGTACCGCACGTTGGGCAATCGGGAGGCACTGTACGTGTCGCGCATCGAATCGCGCATGCGTCCCGGCAGTCATCACCTGCTGCTGTACACCTTCGACGAGTCGCGCACCACGTTTCCGTGCAACCTGCGGCCACCGGCCAACGTCGTCCGTGATCTGCGGACGGCCGAGGGGATACCGATCGCCGTGAACATGCTGCCGATGGCCTGCCACGTGTTCTTTGCCGGCGCCATGACGCCGGAGTTCGATTACCGATTCCCGCCCGGGGTGGCGCTGCGTCTGCCCCCCAATGCGGCCATCGACCTGAACGTGCATTACGTGAACACGTCACCGGCGCCGTTCCCTGGTCAGGCGGCGGCCAACCTGTACACCGTGGATCGCAGTGCCGTACGCATCGAGGCGCGCACTCTCAACCTGGCCAACACCAGCTTCACCCTGCCGGCGCGGCAGCGCACCACCATTCGCACGGTGTTTCGTACGCCGGCCCGCACGACCGTGCTGGGGCTCACGTCGCACATGCACGCCCTGGGCGAGCGCTTCGAGATTCGCGTGCTGCGCGCCAACGGCACCGAGAGCAGCGTGTATGTGAACACCGATTGGGAACACCCGGCGTTCATCAATTTCCCCACGCCCATCGTCCTCGAAGCCGGGGACGCGCTGGTCTCCGTGGTCACCTACCACAACACGACCGACCGGGCGGTGGGGTTCGGGCTGCTCAGCACCGACGAGATGAACATCATTTTCGGTTACGCCTACTGAGCCCCCCGTCGTGCCGCGGCCGGGCACGGTGCCACCGGCGATGGACAGGGGCGGAGGGGCGCGTTAGCATAACCGTCGTTATGCGAATCAAGGATCGTCCGGCCCGCCTGCCCTCACGCCGGTGAGTCGCCCGCGCGGCGACCATGCGGCGCGACGTGAAGCCATTGCCGACATGGCGGCACAGCTGATCGCGACCCATGGCCTGGAGCAGGTGACCATGCGCCGCGTGGCGGCCGCGCTGGGTGTCACGACGGGGGTGCTCACGCACTACTTCGCCTCGAAGGATGCGCTGCTGCGGCACACCAAGGATCGGGCCTTCGATGCCACGTATGCCCGGGCCTGTGCAGCGGCCGTGGGGCCACCCGGTCTGGAACGCGTCCAGGCCGTGGTGGCGGCGGCGTTGCCCCTCGATCAGGAGCGTCGCCGGCTGTGGCGCCTGCTGGTGGCGTTCTTCGGGAGTGCCGTGGGGTCGCCGGCCCTGCGGCGCCTGCAGGAGCGCCGCATGGGCCGGTGGTACGATCTCTACCGCGATGTCGTGGCCCCGCTCCGGGAGACGGGCGACATCCCCGGCGACGCCGACGTCGTCGGGATCGGCCGGGCGCTCGCCCTTTTCGTGGAGGGGTTGTCGATTCACGTCGTCATGACGTCCCCCTCACCCAGTGCCGAGTGGCAGGAATCCTTCGCGCGCGAACAGGTCCGTCGTCTCGTCACCGGGTGATCGGAGTTCTCCATGCCATACCGTGCTGCAGTGTCGACCGCTGCCCTCATGCTCACCGCGCTGGCGATCGGGGCCTCGCGCGTGCAGGCACAACCGGCGCCGGCCGTCGCGCCCCCGTCGCGCACGATCGCCTTCACCACCACCGAAGGCACCTGGGTGTCGCTCGACGTCAGTCCCGATGGTCGCACCCTCGTCTTCGAACTGCTCGGTGAGCTGTATACCCTGCCGGTGGCCGGCGGTCGCGCCCAGCCGCTGCTGACCGGGCGGGCGTTCCAGTCGCAGCCACGCTACTCGCCCACGGGCGCCCAGCTGGTCTACATCAGCGACGAGAGCGGCTCCGACAACGTGTGGATTGCCAACGCCGACGGGTCCGGCGCGCGACAGATCACCCGCCTGCCGCGAGCCGGCATGCTGTCGCCCGCCTGGACGCGCGATGGACGCGCGATCGTCGTGACGGTGACGACGCCCTACACCACCCGCGCGGCCGAGCTCTGGCGCTACGAGGTGGCCAGCGGTGAAGGGACCCGGCTGCTGGAGAACACCAACGGACCGGCGCAGCCGCTGGTCTCGGCGCCGGCGCCCGGTCCCTACGGCCCCGTGCCCAGCCCGGATGGCCAGCATGTCTGGTTCAGCTCCGTCACGCCGCGCCCCTACGGCAGCCGCAACGGCCCCGGCAGCGCCATTCTCCGCCTGCCGGCCGCCGGGGGCGCCCCCTCGCCGGTCGTGGTGGAAGGCGTGCCCGCCATGAAACCGTTGCTCTCCCCCGATGGGAGCACGCTCGTCTACGGCACCGTGCGCGAGGGGCGCACGGGGCTCAAGGCGCGCGATCTCGCCACCGGCGCCGAGCGGTGGCTCGCGTATCCCGTGGACCGTCATCAGCTGGAGGCGCGCGCCTCGCGCGATGTGCTGCCGAATGCGGCGTTCTCGCCCGACGGTCGCTGGCTGTACGCGGCCTTCGGCGGCCGCATTCATCGACTCGGCGTGCGCGACGGCAGCGATACCGTGATTCCGTTCACTGCCGAGGTGGCACTCGACGTGACTCCCACGCTGCGCACGCCGCAGCGGCTCGATACCGGTGCCGTGCGCGCGCGGGTGGCGCACCATGTGGCCACGGCCCGCGATGGCCGCCGGGCCTTCTCCGCCCTTGGGCGCATCTGGACGACCAGCGCGAACGGTGGGGCACCGCAGCGGCTCACGCGTACACCGCAGGCGCGCGAGTTCATGCCGGCGTGGTCTCCCGATGGGCGCTGGATTGCCTATGTGACCTGGAATGAGGAGGGCGGAGCGCTGTGGAAGATGCAGGCGGACGGACGAGGGACGCCGGTCCGTCTCAGCACCACCGCAGCGTTCTGGCACGCGCCGCGCTGGAGCGAGGACGGGACGTCCATCACGGCCACCATGGCGCCGCTCGCTTCCACGCTCACGGCACCCCCCGGTGGTGTACCCGCCGATGCGCAGCAGGTGCGTGTGTCCGCTCAGGGGGGCGCGGCAGAGCGGCTCGGGCCTGCCGCACGCACCGCCGCACCCGCCGGCACCAGCGTGGCCGTGCCCGTTCCCGTGGCGCTGCCGCGCGCCAACGCCATGGGTACCGTTGTCCTGCGCGGGGCGACCGCCATCACCATGCGCGGCACGGAAGTCGTGGCCAACGCCGATGTGCAGGTGACCGATGGTCGCATCGTGCATGTGGGTCCGCGTGAGGCACGCCCCGTGCCTGCCGCCGCGCGCGTGATCGACGTGCGCGGCAAGTTCATCGTGCCCGGCTACATCGATCTCCATGCGCACTGGGGGGCGGGGCAGGGCACACTCACCGTGGCCGACTTGCCGCAGCCCGAATCCACCAACGGGCTGGCCAATCTCGCCATGGGGGTCACCACCGTGCGCGACCCGCAGGTGTCCCCCGACATCTTCGCGGTCGCCGACATGGTGGAGGCCGATGGCGTAGCGAGTCCGCGTGTCTTCTCCACGGGACCGGGTGTCTTCGGCAGCATCGACTCCCAGACGCTCGACGACATGCGGCGCACGCTGGTGCGCTACCGCGACGTATATCGCACGCCCTACATCAAGGCCTATCAGGTGGGCAATCGCCAGCAGCGGCAATGGCTCATCGAGGCGGCGCGTGAGCTGGGCATGATGCCCACCACGGAGGGGGCGGCCGACGGCAAGGAAGACATCACGCATGCCATCGATGGTTTCAGTGGCCTGGAGCACGCGGTGCCGGAAGCGCCGCTCCACGATGACCTCGTCCAGCTGTTCGCGCGCACCGGCATCGTGAACACGCCCACGCTGGTGGTGAGCTTCGGCGCGGCGCTGCCGGTGTTTCGCCTCCTCGCCGAAGAGCGCCCGCACGAGGAGGCGCGCGTGGATCGCTGGTTTCCCGACGGCCAGCTCTTTCAGCGCAGCTCCAGTCGGCTGCTCTGGTTTCCCCCGGAGGACTACCAGGATCGCGAGGTGGCGGCGGGCGCGGCGGCCGTGTTGCGCGCCGGTGGCCACATCGGACTGGGCGGCCACGGCGAAGTGCAGGGGCTGTCCAACCACTGGGAGATGGCCCTGCTTGCGCGCGGAGGCATGCACAATCATGACGTGTTGCGCGTGGCGACCATGGAAGGGGCGTACGCGCTGGGGCTCGAGCAGGAGCTGGGCAGCCTCGAAGCGGGGAAGGTGGCCGATCTGGTGGTGCTCGACGGGAATCCGCTGCAGGACATTCGCCACACGCGCGACGTGGCGTACGTGATGAAGGGCGGCACGCTGTACCGCGGCGGTACGCTCGATCGCGTCTGGCCAACGGCGGCACCGCTCACCCTGCCATGGGCTCTGCGCCGCACCGGCACCCCCACCATGGCCGCCGTGGACTCCGTGGTGCGCCACACGATGGAGCGGCTGCGCGCGCCGGGCGTGGCGGTGGCCGTCATGCGCCGCGGAGAGGTGCTGCTGGCACGGGGGTACGGCGTCGCGGAGCTCGAACATCAGACGCCCGTGACCGAGGAAACGATCTTCCAGTCGGGGTCCATGGGCAAGCAGTTCACGAGTGCCGGCATCATGGCGCTGGTGGAAGACGGCAAACTGGATCTCGAGGCCTCGGTGCGCCGCTATCTGCCCAATGCGCCGGCCGCGTGGGAGCCCATTCGGCTGCGCCAGCTGCTCGACCACAGCTCGGGATTGCCCGACTACACCGGCGACGGATTCGACTACCGGCGCGACTACACCGACGACGATCTGCTGCGCATGGCGGCGGCGCTCCCGCTGGAGTTCCCGCCTGGTGCGCGCTGGAACTACTCGAACACCGGCTACGTGGTGCTCGGCATCATCATGACGCGCGTCAGCGGCATGCCGTACCACGCGTACCTGCGCCAGCGCCTCTTCACGCCGGCGGGGATGCCCACGGTGCGGGTCATCACCGAGAGTCAGGTCATCCCGCATCGGGCGCGCGGATACGTGCCCGTGCCCGGGGGATGGGAACATGCAACCTGGGTGGCACCGCAGCTCAACACCACCGCCGATGGATCGATGCTGCTGTCGTTGCGCGACATGCTGGCGTGGAACCGGGTCGTCCGTGCCCGCACCGTACTCAGCCCCGAGAGCTGGCGGCGCATCTTCACGCCAATGACGCTCAACAGCGGTCGCCCGCATCCCTATGGGTTTGGCTGGTTCATTGGCGAAGCGGGTGGCGCGCCGCTGTACGAGCACGGCGGGACATGGCAGGGGTTCGTGACCCAGAACTCCTACTACACCGGCAGTGATCTCAGCATCGTGGTGCTGTCCAACGCGCGGACCATGGCGCCGGCGATGATCGCGTCGGCGGTGGCCGCGCTCTTCGACACCACGCTGGCGCCGGTGCCTCCGGTGACCACGCCGCGCGCCGATCCCGATACGGCGGCCACCGCGTACGTGGCGCGCATGCTCACCAAGGTCGCCGGCGGCCAGCTCGAACTCACCGACTTCGCCTTCGTGCGACAGACGATCTTTCCGCGGCTCAAGGTGGCCGTGACATCCCTGCTGGGCGGCAAGGGCGCTCCCACCCGCATGGAGTACCTCACGCATCGGACGCTTGGCGACGACGTGGAAACCGAGTACTACGCGTGGTTCGGCCGCGAGCGGTATCGGGTGATCGTTTCGCGCGGTCCGCAGGGCGGACTCACCGGCCTGCGGGTGCAACCGGAGGCCGTGCCCTGATGATCACCGGGACTTCCCGCCTGCTGGCGCGCGGGGGGCGGCGTGTGGCCGTGTCCTGCGTGGCGCTGCTCACCGGTGCCTGTGCGGCGCCACCGGCGTACGATGTGCTGCTCACGGGAGGCACGGTGGTGGATGGTACCGGCGCGGCGGCGGTGGTGGCCGACGTGGCCATTGCCGGGGATTCCATCGTGGCCATTGGTCCCGCGCTCAACGCGCGGGGAGCGAAGACCGTCGTGGACGTGCGCGGGCACGTGGTGGCGCCAGGGTTCTGGGACAATCACGCCCATCTGGTGACGCTGGACTCGCATCCCCTCGCCGAGAATTTCATTCGGCAGGGCATCACCACCATCCTGGCGCCGCAGCACAGCCAGGACCAGCCGTTTCCGCTCGATGCGTACATGGCGCGCGTGCGCATGGCGCCCAACGTGGGACTGTTTTCGGGGCATACGTGGATTCGCAAGCGCGTCATGGGGCTCGCCAATCGCGCCCCCACGCCGGCGGAGCTGGTGTGGATGACGGCGCTCGTGGATTCGTCCATGCAGCAGGGAGCGCTTGGTCTCGCCACCGGGCTGGAGTACACACCGGCCGCGTACGCCGAGCCGCCGGAGATCGTGGCGCTGGCCCGCGCGGCGGCGGCCTACGGCGGGGTGTACGTCACGCACATGCGCGATGAAGGGGCCGGCGTGCTCACGTCGGTCCAGCAGACGCTCGACGTGGGGAAGGCCGCCGGGATTCCCGTGCAGATCAATCACCTCAAGGTCACGGGCGCGGCGCAGTGGGGGTGGAGCACGCGCATCCTGGCGCTGCTCGACTCGGCGGCTGCGGCCGGTACCGCCGTGGCGTTCGATGTGTACCCGTACGAGGCCTACAGCACCTACTCCGACCTCATGTTTCCCGCGTGGGCCCTCGCCGACGGCCCGGCGGCCTTCGCGCAGCGCGTGGCCGACGGGGCCACGCGGGCGCGGCTCGTGCGCGAGATGCGCGCGCTCTTTCCCCGCCAGACCGGCCCGGGTCCCGAGACGATTCGGTTCCGTGAGGTGACGGCGCATCCGGAGCTGGCCGGACGCACACTGGCCGACTACCTCGATACCCTCGGGCAGCCCCGCACCGTGGAGGCCGCCGTGGAGGCGCTGATTGCGCTGCAGCTGGAGGGCGGCTTCATTGGCGTCTTCACGGGCATGGACGAGGGGGACATCGAGCGCTTCATCCGGCATCCCCGCGCCATGTTCGAGACCGACGGCGATCTGGTGACACCCGGCATCGGCTACCCGCATCCACGCAGTTACGGCTCGTTTCCGCGCGTGCTGTCGCGCTACGTCCGTGAGCGACGGACGCTCACGCTGCTGGAGGCGGTGCGACGCATGACGCAGATGCCGGCAGCGTGGCTGGCGCAGGGCGATCGGGGGACGCTCGCGCCGGGGATGGCCGCCGATGTGGTGGTCTTCCATCCCGATTCGATTGCCGATCGCGCCCAGTATACCGACCCGCATCACTATGCCGACGGGGTCGTGCACGTCCTGGTGAACGGCACCTTCGTGCTGCGCGCTGGCGTCATGACCGGTGCCTTGCCGGGGCGGTTTCTGCCGCGCCGGCGGCCCTCGGCAAAGCCTGCCGGTCGTGCGAGCGTCGGCAGCCCCCCAGCGTCGCCACCGTCGGCGGTATCGAGATAGTCTCCACGCATGTCGAACCTCCCCGAACTCACGCCGGGATATGCCCAGGTGCCCTCCGGGCACATTGCCAGTGTGGTGACCTTCCTCGAGATGACGTCGCCGCCGGAGCCTCGCGGTGCGGTGCGGGAGCCGGTCCCGTACCGGCTCGAGCGCATGAGGGCCGCCGACCTCACACGCTACCGCGACCTCTTTCGTGCCGTGGGTGCCCCGTGGCTGTGGTTCTCGCGGCTGCGTCTTTCGCCGGAGGCGCTCGCACTGGTGCTGGGCGACGCGGATGTGGAGGCGTATGCCGTGTGTGAGGGCGCGCAGGATATCGGGCTGCTCGAACTCGACTTCCGCGTGCCTGACGAATGTGAGCTGGCCTACTTCGGCCTCGTGGCGGATCGCGTGGGACAGGGCCTTGGTCGCGGGCTCATGCGCGAGGTGCTGGCACGCGCCTGGCACCGTCCCATTCGTCGCCTGCATGTGCACACCTGCACACTCGATCATCCGCAGGCGCTGGCCTTCTACCAGCGGGCCGGCTTCACCCCGTATCGCCGGGCGGTGGAAGTGGCGCCGGATCCGCGACTCACCGGCGATCTGCCACGCACCGCCGGTGCGCAGGTGCCGCTTCTTGCGGACCACTAGCATGCCCGCCCCAAACCTGACGTGGAATCGTTGTCGAAGCGATACGCGGGAATCATGACGCCGTTGCCATGGTCGCCAGCTTGACAGCATGATCCGTTCTGTCGTCTCCATTGTTCTGGTCGCGGCACTCGCGGCCGGGTGTCGGCCGTCGCCCACGAGTACACCCGCTCCCGTGCGAAAGGCCGTGTTCATCCTGCTCGACGGCATCCCTGCCGATGTCATCGAGCAGGTGCCGACGCCCGCGCTCGACGCGATCGCGGCGGTGGGCGGTTATGCGCGGGCCCACGTGGGCGGCGAGCTGGGTGGCCTCACGGAGACCCCCACGGTATCGGCGCCGGGCTACATGAGTCTCCTCACGGGCACGTGGGCGAACAAGCACAATGTGCGCGGCAACAGCAACCAGTCGCCCAACTACGACTACTGGAATCTCTTCCGCATCGTCGAAACGGCCGACTCCACATTGGTCACGGCGATCTTTTCCACGTGGCTCGACAACCGCACCGTGCTGGTGGGTGAAGGACGTCGCCACGCCGGCACGTTCCGCATCGATCACGCCGCGGACGGCTTCGAGCACGACACCGTCGCCTTTCCGCACGATCGCGCGTCGGCGTACATCCGCGCCATCGACGACCATGTTACCGAGCGCGCCGCGGCGTACATCGCCGAGCGCGGCCCCGACCTGTCATGGGTGTACCTGCAGCACACCGACGACGCCGGGCACGCCCACGGCGACAGCGAGGCGCTTCACGCGGCCGTACGGGAGGCCGATCAGCGCGTGGGGCGTATCTGGGCCGCGGTACGGCGTCGCGAGCGGCTCGGTGAGCAGTGGATGGTGGTGGTTACCACCGACCACGGGCGCGACGCGCGCACGGGGAAGGGCCACGGTGGGCAGTCAGCGCGCGAGCGCACCACGTGGATGGTCATCAACCAGCGGCCGCTCACCCGGCGCTTCACCACGGGGGCGGCGGCCATCGTGGACATCGCCCCGACCATTCTGCAGCACCTGCGCATAGCCCCGCCTGCTGCCGTGGCCCAGGGCATGGAGGGGGTGTCGCTGGTGGGGGCTGCATCTCGCCCGTGAAGAGACTTTCCACGGGCCCAAATGGCACAGCGCCCACCATGCAGTGAGCGCTGTGTCCTTCAGGGAACCCGGAGTGGCACTACGGATTGCGGTCGGTGCATCCGGAGTAGGCGGTGTTGTTCCGCTCCGCGAACGATGGCGTGAGCGTGACATCCGTCCCGTAGGTGCCGCCCTTGAAGTACGCGCCGGTCGGCCAGACGGCGGTCGCCGGTCGCGAATACTGACGCTGGAGGCGCCGCAGATCCCCCACCCGTGTTCCGGTGAGATAGAACCAGAATGCCCGCTCCCGGAAGAGGAGCGTGACGCGGGCATCGGCGGTGCCCGGATCGGTCAGCGGCGGCAGGATGTCGGCTCCGGTGCCGATGTTGCGCAGCGTCCGTACGGCGGCATCGGCACGTGGTTCATTGAGCTTTGCGAGCCAGGTGGTGGCATCCCCGCGGCGGAGCGCTGCCTCGGCCTCGATGAGCCGCGCGGTCACGCCGCTCACGAGCGTCGTGGGCGCCGATCCGTTGGGATAGCCGAGCACGGTAAACACCTGTGTCGATCCATCCTGACCAAGGCGCGACGTGGCCGATGTGAGTACCCGTGGGTCGCGAGCCGAGCGGTAGTCGAGCCCATTGCCGCCTTCACGATCCGAGGGGCCGAAGTTGGCGGTGTTCACCATCCAGTCGAAGATGCTGTTCACCAGAGTCGTTTGTGAAAACTCCACCGCGTACTGCCAACCGGTGGGGACGGCAATCGACCCCGCGCCATCGCCGCCGGCGCTCACCGTGGCGGCCGCCGCATCGAACTGCCCGAGATTGAGCTGCGCTCGCGCCTTCGCCACGCGTGCCAGATACCGCAGGTTCTGGTCAGTCGCCGCGTTGCCCAGTGCGGCCAGCGCGCTGTCCGCCTGCGCAATGGCCCGCTGATACAGCTGCTGCGTGGTGACGAGGGTTGCCGCCTCCGGCGCCGCGTCGTTCACGCTGGCGAGGGGCACGCCGTTGCAGAACAGCTCGCCGCCGATGTTGAGCGTGATCCCCTGCAGCGCGTAGAGCTGCCCGACATCGCGATTCCGCGTGGCACTGGCCGGCACGAACTGATTGAGCGCACGAATGGCGCGCACCACCTGCGTGTAGCTGTCGGAGAACTTGTTCCACGCGGCCGCGGGGAACGTATTCTCGTTGAACGCGCGCTGGTCGATGTGGTCAGCCCCGGGACGGGCATTGATCAACTCATCGGACAGCAGCCCCACGTAGATGTTCACCCCCACGTTGGTCGTGCCGCCGAAGAACTGGGCAAAATCACGAAGCGCGCCGGCCCGAAGCGCCAGGGCGCCGTTGGGACTCGCGGCGTCCTCCGGGCGGATCTGATCGGGTGTTTCCACACCCAGCAGTCGTTCCCGCTCGCAGCCAGCGAGTGCGGCGAGCAGCGCGAGGGCCGAGGCGCGACGCAGATGGCGCGACGATGCCGCCGCGAACATACGCTGTGCAACAGTCATGTGGGTGGTCATCTCAGTACCCCAGGTTGACGCGCAGCGTCCAGTAGCGCAGGAGCGGCGCCGAGAAGAAGTCGTTGTTTCCTCCGCCTGCGTTGTTCGCCGCTCCATTGGTCTCCGGATCGATACCGGGGAAACGGTTCCAGATCAGGCCCAGATTGCGGCCAACGAGTGCGATGGTGGTGCTGCGGGCCCCCAGCTTCGATCCCACGTTCACGGGCAGAGTGTAGGAGACCGACAATTCGCGGAAGCGGATGAAATCATTGGGAGTGAAGTATCCCCATACCGTATTGCCGAGACGCGCGCTCGTCGTGGCCACGGCGGCGGCCTGATCGGCCAACGGCGCCGACCGGTCGTTCACGGCGCGGCAGTTGCCCGAGATGCACCGCTGGTTCTCGAACCCCCACTGGTTGTAGTGCCCGCCGCGATAGTCGAACAGCGTGCTGATCTGCAGGCTGCTCTTGAAGAACGCAAAGGTGTTGGACCACCCGGCTTCACGCACTGGAAGCGTGGGTCCCTTGTACTCCGCAGTGTCCCCCACGACGATTTCGTTCTCGGTGAGGATCCCGTCGCTATTCGCATCGGCGAAGCTCTTGATGGGGCGCGCCCAGAGCGCAAAGGTGGGATAGCCCACCACGTTGCGCGCTCCCTGGGTGACGGCCAGCTGCGCACGGCCCGCGTCCACGAGCTTGTTGCGGATGATCGAGCCGTTCAGGCGACTGCTCCAATCGAACCAGCTGCGCGAAATGATGCGCATGTCGAGCGCCAACTCGGCGCCGGCGTTCGTGACGGCCGCGATGTTCTGCCACTGGCTCGCCCCGGCGCCAAAGCTTGGCGGCAGCGGATTCTGGAAGAGGGCGTCACGGGACAGCTTCTTGAAGTAGGTGGCTTCCACATTCACGCGGCCGTTCAGCAGCGCCACGTCGAGGCCGGCTTCGGTCTCGGTCGTCACCTCGGGACGGAGATCGAAGTTGCCGATGGCGGCCAGCCGCAATGCCCCGACTTCCGTGCCACCCAACGGCACGGTGTTGGCGCTCAGGAACTGCAGGGCCGCGATCGTGCTGGGCTGCACACCGGCCTGCCCCCAGGCGGCACGGAATCGCAGATTGTTGAGGAGCGTGGATTGCGGAAACCACGACTCGTCGCTCATCACGTACGAGACGGCCGCGCGCGGATACAGCGTATTGCCGGCATTGCGGCCGAACGCGCTGTTCTGGTCGGTGCGCACGCTGCCGGTGAGGAACAGCCGATCGTTCCAGGCGAAGTCCTGTTGCAGATATGCGCCGTACGTGGCGTTCTCCGACGTGAACTCGCTGCTCGTGCGAATGGACGCCGAATTGGGGGTCTGGGCGCCAGGTGGCAACGTGTAGCCTTGGACTACGGTCTCGTATTGGGTGTCCTTGAACCACTGCGCCCCCACACTCGTCTTCGTACTGATCGTGGGGGTGAGCGTGAAGCTGGCCGTGGAGCCGAGATCGACCGAGTAGCGCGAGAACGCGCTGCGCGTAGCGTCCTTGCCGCCGGTCTGCCCCGGCGGTCCCCAGCCGGTCACCGTCCCCTCATTCGCACGCGCAAAGCGGTATGAATACCCGCCCACCTGATCGAGTCCCACCACGGCACGGTTGGAAAGCCAGCTGAACGGCTTCCAGTTGAGCTGCGTCGAGCCGGTCAGACGCTGATCGCGACGTGACTGGGAAACCGACATGATGTCGCCCGTGAACTGCGCCGAGTTGCCGTTGAACGCGGTGCGGAACCCGGGAGCGAAGTACGACTGGAACGACAACCCCGCAAAGAACCCGCCATCAAAGGGGCTGAGCAAGGTCCGGTCGATATAGCCGGTGTTCACCGAGAGGTCGGCATTCTTGCCCAGCGGGAAGGTAAAGTTGCCACGAAGGGAAGTCTGATCGAGTTGGTTGGGCTCGATCTGTTCGGCGGTCGGGCGCTTGCCGCGCGCGGTGGTGAGGCGCGTGATCTCCGCGTCGGGCATGCGATACGGACCCGTCTCCTCCTGACGCTCCACACTGAAGAAGTAGCGGAGGTTCTCGGTGCCACCCGAGGCATTCACGCCGAGCTGCAGGCGAGGCTGCGTGGCGAACGGCGTGGTCTCGGGGTTCATCAGCGGATTGAACGTGGTGAGCGAATCTCGCACGCACCGCCCGAGCGACTGGTCGCTGATACGGCACAGGACCGACGCCGTGCCGGGATTGCCGTTCACGATGTTGCGACCCCAGGCACGATAGTTGTCGAAGAACTGCGCAGGCTGCTGCACTTGCCCATACTCTGCAGCGACACCCCAGCGCGTGGCGCCGGTGCGACCGCGCTTGGTCTTGATGACCAGCACGCCATTGGCGGCAGCCGTCCCATACAGCGCAGAGGCCGACGGACCCTTGAGGATGTCGACCGACTCGATCTCCTCAGGGTTGATGCCGCTGAAGTTGTTGATGCGCTGCGTCGAGTAGTTGCCAGGTACCGGCGAGTTGTCGATGCGGACGCCATCGATCACGATGAGCGGTTCGTTCGACAGCGACAGCGAGCTGGTACCGCGGATGCGGATGGAGGATGACGTGCCCGTCTGCCCGGAGCCTTGCACGATCTGCACGCCGGCGACCCGCCCCTGCAGCAGTTCGTTCACATTGGTGGCCGCGGCTTTTTCGGCGAGGGAGTCGGCACGCACCGTTGCCACCACGTTGCCGTACGACTTGCGCGACTGTTCGCCCGTTGCCGTCGTCACCACCGCGTCGAGGGTCTTGGCAGCGTTGGTGAGGGAGAAGTCCGCCACCACCTCGCCACTTGCCGGCACCGTGACCGTCTTCGTTGTTGGCTGATAGCCAAGACGCACCACGCGAATGGTGACGGATCCGCTGGGGACGCCCCGAATGACATACCGCCCGTCATTGTCCGTCAGTCCGCCAAGGCGCGTGGTGGTCACGGAGACCTGAGCGGCGGCGATCACATTGCCGCTCCCTGCCTCCGTGACACGCCCTCGCACCACCGCGGTGCCCTGTGCCCATCCTATGGAGGGGAAGAAAACAAGCCCCACAACTGCCACCGGTATCTTGCCGCGCAGCACACGCACCTCGTTGGTGGAAGGGTTGCGTCACAATTCGCTCACCAAAGTGCAGCTCACCGACCATGACGCGCCATTTCATCGCCTGGAAAATGCAGAGGGGCCATCACCGCCGATACGTGACCCGCCCCCGCGACACGGTCAGCACGACGCTCCCGCGCAGCAGCTCGCGCGGCGCGGCGCGAAACGGATCGACCGTCATGACCGTGAAATCCGCCCGCCGGCCCACGGCAATCGGACCGCCGTCGGCGTCGTCGAATCCGGCATGGGCACTCCACACCGTGTACCCGCGCACGGCTTCCTCCGCGCTCATGCGTTGCGCGGGGTACCACCCGCCCGGCGGCGCCCCGCTGGTATCCTCGCGGGTCATGGCGGAGTGCAGGCCGTAGAACGGGCTCCAGTCGGAGCCGGGAAGATCGGACGAGAACACGAGTGGGGCCCCGGCTTCGCGCAGCGTGCGCCACGCGTACGCGCCGGCCATGCGTTCGGCCCCGACGCGCGTCTCGGCCCACCCCTTGTCTTCCACGGCATGCGGCGGCTGCACCGACGCCACCACGCCCATGCTCGCGAAGCGCGCGATGTCGGCGGGCGCAATGACCTGCGCATGCTCCACGCGATGGCGCTGATTGCGCGCAGCGGGTGCCGCGCGCTGCACGGAGTCGATGAAGTCGAGCGTGGCGCGATTGCCCGCGTCGCCAATGGCATGAATGCCCACCTGGAATCCTGCCGACATGGCATCGGCCACGAGGCGCTGATCGAAGCCGTAGGCTCCCCCACTCACGCCCCGATGCCCCGGGCGATCGGCATAGTCGGCCAGCATCTGCGCCCCGCGGGAGCCAAGGGCGCCATCGTAGTACGCCTTGACGGCACGCACGACCAGCATGCCATTGGGGGCGGTGAAGGGGCCGCGGGCAATCCACCGGCGAATGAGCGCCGAGTCGCGGGCGCTGAGCATGGCGTAGACGCGCAGGGGGAGCGAGTCGCGACTCGCCAGGCGTTCGAAGCTGTCCATGACGTCGGGAGCCACGCCGGCCTCGTGCACGCCGGTATAGCCCGCTGCCGCCATGACACGCAGCGCGCGCAGGAGCTGCGCATCACGCTGCGACGGCGTGGGCAGCGGAACGGCATCATCGAGCAGCGGCACCGCACGATTGAGCACGAGTCCCGTGGGGTTCCCCTCGCCATCACGGCGAATCTCTCCGCCGGCCGGCGATGGCGTCTCGCGCGTGATGCCGGCGAGCGTGAGCGCGCGTTCGTTGGCCCACGATGCGAAACCGTGCAGGCTGCGCAAGATCACCGGATGATCGGGCACACGGGCTGACAGCAGCCGCTTGTCGGGATAGCGATTGGCCCAGGCGCCCTCATCCCACCCATACCCCAGAATCCATTCGCCCTTGGGCGTGCGTGCCGCGCGCTCGGCGATGCGCGCTACCGCCTCCGCTTCGGTGGCCACGCCGGTGAGGTTCACCCGATCAAGCGACTGTCCCAACTCGGCCACGTGCGTATGCGCATCAACGAGCCCCGGCAGCAGCGTCTGGCCGCCCAGATCCACAACCTGCGCGTTCGCGGCGGCGATGGCACGTGCACCGGAGTCGGTGCCGACATACACGATGCGTCCCGCCTTCACGGCCACGGCCGTGGCGTCGTGGCGCCAGCCCGTGGCGGAGTCGAACGGTGCATCAGGACTGGGGCGTCCGTCGCGGCCGGGCTCGGGCCACGACAGCGTGTAGACGCGGCCGTTGAGCAGCACCAGGTCGGCCTCAGCTGCGACGGACGCGTCAGGCGTGGACGACGAACAGGCGGCGAGGGCCGCGAGGAGCGCCACCGCGGCGCGCGCCGCGTGGCCACGGGAGCGGGAAAAGGCGGGCATACGCAGAAGCTACGACGCAAACGCCCGCGCCGTGGTATCCTTCTCCCCGACACCCCATCCCGGACTCACGCATGCTGCTGCGTTTCGCGACCGCGCTGGCGGTCATGGCGCTCGTCGTCGTGCCCCTGGCGTCCTCCACGCCAACACCGGTCGCGCTGTCCGCGCCAACGCCGTCGTCGTCATCGAGCGACTTTCTGTACCTGTGGGCATCGTCGGTGGACAGCAGCGGCCCCGATTTTCTGGCGGTGTACGACGTGCGTCCTCCGGCGTCCGCCACAGCACGCTACGGCCGACTGGTGACCACGCTGTCGGTACCGGGGCGTGGTCGTCGCACGCACCATACGGAGCACACGCTCGCTGCCGATCGTCAGCTGTTCGCCAATGATTTCGGGTCGGGCGAGTCCTACGTCTTCGACCTCACGCGCCCTGCGGCGCCGCGGCTCGTGCGGCATTTCGAACAGGTGGGAGCGCTCATGCACCCGCACAGCTTCTGGCGCCTCCCCAACAGCAATGTGCTGGCCACCTTTCAGATGCAGCACGACAGTGCCGGCATGGCCGCCGGGGGGCTGGTGGAGATGACTCCGGCGGGTGAGGTGGTGCGCGCCGCATCGGCCCTGGCGCCCGGCGTGGACCGGCGCGTGCGCCCCTACTCGGCAGCCATCCTGCCGGACATCGATCGCGTGGTGGTGACCACCTCGGACATGGACAACGCCGACACGACGCGCGCGCTGCAGTTCTGGCGCCTCTCCGACCTGCAGCTGCTGCAGACCATCGACCTGCCGGGCGGTGCGCGCGGCGATGAAGGCTACCGCAGCGCCGAACCCCGTGTGCTGCGCGATGGCCGCACCGTACTGGTGAGCACCTTCAACTGCGGACTGTATCTGCTGCACGGGGTGGCAGGGGCGGCTCCACGGGCGGAGCTGGTGGCGTCGTTTCCGCGAAAGCCGGGCACGTCGTGCGCCGTGCCGGTCGTGGCGGGCCACTATTATCTCATCACGGTGCCGGCATGGAGCGCCGTCGTGAGCCTCGATGTGTCGAACCCGCGCGCCCCGCGGGAGGTATCGCGCGTGACGCTTGGTCCCGATGATGTGCCCCACTGGATCGGCATCGAGCCCAACGAGCGCCGGGTGGTCATCACGGGATATCGGGCCATGAAGACGCGCGTGCTGCTCGCCGACTTCGATGGGCGCACCGGACGTCTCTCCCTTGACGAGCGCTTTCGTGCGGCTGGCAGCACCGAGCCGGGCTTCCGACTTGAAGGCGTGCAGTGGCCGCATGGCGGCAACGGCGCCGCCACGCCACACGGGGCCGTGTTCAGCCGTCCCTAGCGCCGTGGCCGGTGAAGTGCGTCAGCGGCGAGGTTGCTGGAGCATCCACGGCACGGCTCGCAGCACGGCGCCGCGCACCATGAGGGTGTGCCCTTCATTGACGCGCTCTTCGTAGACCCCGGTGGGGGTCGCTGCGGCGGCGGCCTTGACGCGCGCGGCGGGGATGATGGGGTCCAGTTGGGCGCCGAGGAAGAGCACGGGCGGGGCACCGGCGGCCGTGACGGGTGCGCCGCCGGCGAGACAGGCCACGGCGGTCAGCGCACGCGGGCGCTCCTGCGCCAGCCGTGCGGCGGCGCCGGCGCCCATGGAATGCCCGAGCAGGTACACGCGGGTGGCATCGAGGCGGTAATCGCGCCCCAGAACGGCCATGAGCGAATCGAACTGCACCGCACTGGTCATGAACGGCGTGGTCGCCAGGGACACGAACAGCAGGTCGTTCTCGCGCGCCAGACGAGCGGCGACACCCTGGCCGTAGCCGTTGGCGAACATGTTCTCGTCGCCCCCCGCGCCGTGGAGCGCCAGCAGCACGCCCACCGCCCGTGTTGCCGCGGCGCGCGGCGCGATGACCCGCATGGCCACTGCCATGCCGTTCGCACCATGATAGCTGCGCCAGAGATCTCCCACCTGTCGGGCGTACGGGTTGCGCCCTTTCTCGAGTGCGTTCACCTCGGCAGCCACGGCGCGGGCGAGTGCCCTCGGCTCCGCCAGAAACTCGGCGCTTCGCTCCGCCGACACGGTATCCACCAGAAGCGCCGCGCGGGCACGTGCCGAAACGATGGCCTGGGCGAGTGGCCCCGCACTGTCGAGACGAGTCAGTCGGGCGGTGAGGGCATCGCGCAGCGCGCGGGCCGGGCGGCCATCGATCACGACATCGCGCGGCAGCTCGCGCCGCACGTAGCGGTAGGTCGGATCCGCCATGGTGATGGCCGTGTCCATCATGGCCGCCGTCACGGCAAAGCGTCCGCCGAAGAAGCTCAAGGTGGACCGATCGAAGATCCGGTTCAGTACCGCCCGGGTGCTGTCGGCAAGGCGCGCGCTGGAATCGGCCGCCGCGTAAGCGGCATCCATGAGCAGGTAGCGCGTGGCCAGGTCGGCACGCGTGACGGCGACGGACGCGGTAGGGGCGGGGGCTTGCTGGGCGCCGGCGGTTGCCGCGTCGGATATGGACAGCAGCAGGGCAAGCGCCAGCAAACGGCGCGAGGCAAGAGGATGCATCATGATAGGCGGCAATCTCGTGATACCTGCGCGGACCTGCAACGTCGCACCGTCCCGGGCTCCCTGGACAAACCGGCTCTGCCCTTGCCGCCGTGCAGAATACCCAGCCGGCGGAGAGCGGATTTCGGCGCACCGGCTAACTTGTTCATCGAATCGCCGACCCACTTCTCCTGATGCGAGCGTTGGATGAGCACCCTTGAGCCCATCACGGTATCTGTCGAGGTGCCCTGCGACCCGGCAACGGCCTTTGCCGCCTTCACCGAGCCGGCGTCGGTGATGGCGTGGAACTTCGCGTCGCCGGACTGGCACTGCCCCCACGCCACGAACGATGTGCGGGTCGGTGGCGCTTTCTGCTATCGCATGGAGGCGCGGGACGGCTCGATGGGATTCGACTTCGAAGGCACGTTTCTGGATGTCGAGCCCGGCGCGTTGCTGCGCTTCGGGCTGGGGCCCGAGCGCGTGGTCACGGTGGAGTTCACTCCGGTAGTCGGTGGCACTGCGGTACGGGAAACGTTCACCCCCGAAGACGAGCATCCGCTCGAGATGCAGCGTGCCGGTTGGCAGGCCATTCTCGACAACTATCGCGCGCACGCCGAATCGCGCGTCCACTGATCCACGTCCCGCCACCGCCCTCCATGCCACGTCACGCTTTCGCCACCGGCGCGCGCCCTCTGATGGGCGTGCTTCTGCTGCTGTCATCCTGGTTCGCCACCGTGGGGGCGCAGGCACCGCGCGGTGCACCAGCGGGTGGAACCAGCGCTACGCGCGCCGCCGTGATGGCCGTCGTGGACTCCGCCATGGACGCCATCAATCGCGGCGACATGGTGCGGCTGTCCGATCTCATGACCGACAGCGGACAGGTCTATGCGGCGCGTGAGCGCAACGGCGCTCCGGGCTTCACCATGCGCACCGCCGCCTCGCAGCGGGCAGCGGGGCAACGGGCGCCCATCATCGAACGGGGGTTTGACGCCGAGGTGCGGGTGGCCGGCAGCATGGCGTCGGTGTGGTTGCCGTACGACCTGTGGCAGAATGGCGCCTGGTCCCATTGTGGCATCGATCAGTTCACCCTGGTGCAGGTGGGGGCGGCGTGGCGCATCGCGAATCTCACGTATTCGGTGGAGCAGCCGCCCGCCTGTCGCATGCACCCCAGCGGTCCGCCGCCTGGACATCGCCCGCCACCGTCGGTGCCCCCCGAGGCGGCTCGCTAAGCAGTCCGTCAGGGACGGCGCGCGACCTTCGCGTCTTCCAGCACCAGCGGATACACGTAGCCGGCGCCGAAGTCCTTGTTGGTGCGCACGGTGCCCGTCACGGTGACCGTGTCCCCAACCGCGGCCGTCTCGAGGGACGTGGCGGTGACATCATGCGTGCCGGCACTGGCGTTGCCGCTGCCGTCCTGGAGGTGAATCCAGTTCTTCCCCATGACGCTGGCGTTGTACTTCACCACCACGCCCCGCACGGCGACCGTCGTGCCGGCAAGCGTGGAGGCGCGGGCGTGCAATTCCCCGATGGTGCGGCCATTGGGGCCGGCCGCACGCGCCACCGGGCCAACCCTGGCGTTCACCGCCGCTGGTGTCCCCGGCGAACCGGCCATCGGGTCGGCGTTACTCGACATGCCGCTGGCACCGGTGGCACCCGCGCCCGCGCTCCCGGCGCCGGCGTTCGGATCGAGCGACCCGAAGTAGATCCGCGCAAAGGTGCGCTTGAGCGTTTGCGAGGCGAACTGCTCCATGAGCATCACGTTGTACACCGTGACGCGGTCGCCTGTTTGCACCGGTGCCTCGTTCACGGCCGCCCATTCGTCACCGGCAGTGGTTTCGAGGCGCAGATAGACGTAGGGGCCCACGGCGATCTGCTCGCGCACGGTGCCGGAGAGGGTGCCGCCGGCCACCACCGCCGCGGCTCGCGCCCGCGCCGTGGTGGGTGTGGCGGGCGGTTGGGCAGCTGAATCCCCGGCGCTGTCGGTACAGGCCACCACTGCCAACAGGCTCGCCGCTCCGACCAGCTGTCCCGCCACGCAACCACGCATGAAGCACTCGTCAAGTAAGTGAAGTCCCGTTGGACACCGCATCCGCTCCCGCCGAACGTCCCGGGTGCAGCATGGCGTTCCAATGGGCGCCGGTCATCTATGGACGGTCCGTTCTGACGACACCACCGCCCTGACAGCAGGGCGGCGTGGGCGGGTGCTCGTGACCTCATGGCCGAGCTCGCTCTGCCGGCGCAGGCCGAATGCTACATTACCGATGCCAATGCATGCCATGGCCTCCACCCGATTCGCGTGTGACTCCGTCCAAGATCTGTCCGCGTTGCGGTGATGCGTACGACGATGATGTGGACTTCTGCGCCAAGGATGGCACCCGCCTGATCCGCTCGGGCCACAGTGCGGACGTGGTGGGAACGGTCATTGCCGAGCGCTATCGCATCGAATCGCGCCTCGGTGAAGGGGGCATGGGGCAGGTCTATCTCGGCGAGCATGTCCGCATGCGACGCAAGAGCGCCATCAAGATCATGCGGTCGGCGCTGGTGACCGAACCGGAGGCGCTGCAGCGCTTCACCCGAGAGGCGGAGAATGCGAGCCAGCTCTCGCATCCGAACATCGCGGCCATTTTCGATTTTGGCGACACGGGTGACGGCATGGTGTACCTCGCCATGGAGTACGTCGACGGCGGTTCGCTGGCCGATCTGCTGCATGCCGAGGCGTTGCACCCGGACGTGGCCGCTGACATCGTCGGGCAGGCTGCCGATGGGCTCCAGGCGGCGCACGACAAGCACCTGCTGCATCGGGATATCAAGCCCGACAACATCATGCTGTCGCGTCGCCACGACGGTACGTACCTCGTGAAGCTGGTGGACTTCGGCATCGCCCGCATGTACGGCGTTGGTGACCAGAAGGTCACGCGTACCGGCTTTGCCGTCGGTACACCGCAGTACATGTCTCCCGAGCAGCTTGCTGGTGAGGGGCTGGACGCGCGCAGCGATCAGTATGCGCTGGCGCTGGTGGCGTTCATTGCCCTTACGGGCAAGCCGGCGTTCTCCGCCGAGAGCTCGAAGGAATCGCTCATCCAGCGGCTCACCAGCCGTCCGCAGGCCCTGCGCGACGCGCGGAAAGACGTGGACTGGCCGGACACGCTGCAGGACGTATTCAACCGGGCACTCTCGCCGGAACCCGCTGAGCGCTATGACTCGGTCATCGCATTCGCCGAAGCGCTCATGCTGGCGATCAGTGGGATGACGCCCAGCCAGACCGCGGCGCTCTACCGGCGCGCGCTCGAACTGCGCACGGCGAGTCTCGTGGCCCGTACGCCCGGTTCCGCGATGAGCATTTCGTCGGGGGCGCGCACGAGCGCGTCGCGCGAGACCCCGCCCGTGGCCGCCACGAACGGAGCGAACGCCGCGCGAGGCGACGCGCCGCTGCCCAAGGCGCGCTGGCCATTCGTGGTGGGCGGAGTTGCCGCCGTGTCGGTGGCGTTGACGCTCTGGGCGGTCTATCGCGACGAGCCCGTATTGACAGCCTCCGGTGATGGCACGGCTGCGGCGGTTTCGGGCGTGGCGGATTCGGCGGCCACGGTGGCGGTCGCTACCCCGCCGGCACCCACGTCGGACAGTATTCGCCCACCGAGTGCCGCATCATTGGCCGGACTGACCGGCACCGCCGCCGGTGGCCCGGGCAAGGCTGGCGCTGCGGGCGCGGCCGGCAAGCGAGACTCTGCCAGACGGGGGCGGCGCGACAGCTCGCGCGCCGACGTGGCCAAGCGCGCGAAGGCGATGGCGGACAGCATCGCCGAGGTTGCCGCCTCCCGGTCGCGCTACCCCGAGACGCCGCTGCGTGCCATGATCGCGCGCGGCATCGATGCCAAGGCGCATCAGCATCGCTTCGACGACGTGCGTGTGGTGGTGATGCCCACGCCGCTGGTGGTCTGGCGGGCCGAACAGGTGACCAGCTGGAAGTCGACGTACAAACGCAGCGACGGATCCAGCTACGAGATCGCCGATCCCATCGAACGGTGGAGCGGCTGGACGCGTGCGGCGGCCGGTCGACGTGCCGGGTATGTGATCGAGGTGTCGCCGGACCGCACGCCGTGGCCCAAGACCGACCCCGAACTGCTCGTGGACTTCAAGCGCGGCGACGTGGCCTCGGTGGAGCTGCTGCGTGATGGGCAGGCAGTCCCGCTCGATGGAGGGGCGATCGTGCCGGCGGTGGCGATTCCCGACGTGCAGGCCTCGGGGAATCGTCCGGTGTTCAACGCCTTCGTGGCCCAGCTGCCGCCCACGGCCTTTCAGCCACGCGACGACGGATCGCCGCCCCGCTTCGAGCTCGTGGTGCGTGACACCAAACGCGGGAACGTGCTGAGGACCACCCTTCCCGGGTCGCTGGTCACCCGCCTCTACAACGAACTTGCGCCCTGGCGCGACGCGCTGGCGCGGTGACCGCCCGTCGTGGCGGCTGATGCCGCCGCGACGAGCGATACGAGCCCCGCCGGTGAACCTAGAAGAAGAAGAAGGCGAACCGGCCGCCGCTGGAGCCCAGGCTGCTGAAGCGCTGGTTCACGATCGTGTTGTAGATGGAGCCGAAGGTGTACCGGATGCCGATGTTCGTGGTGATGCGGAAGCCCGTCTCCAGCGCCTGCCGCTGCAGCAGGATCTCCTCTTCGGTGTTGCCGGCGCGCGGGAGATAGATCTGGTCGTTGATGCGCGCGGCGGAGCCGCCGATGTTGAGCGAGAAGCCGCGGCCGAGGCGCAGATCCACGTTGCCGCTGAGCGTGAGCGCGTGGCGATTGAAGTCGTGCAGATAGTTCAACCAGTCGAGCGACACGTTGCTCGAGCCCCACGACTGACGGGCCACATACGACGCCGTGGCCTGCTGGCTGAACCGGGTTTCGGTGTCCCGATCGAAGACCGTCGTGCGCTGATAGTCGTAGTAGTTGGGCCCCACGTTGTACAGGAACGTGAGCTGCCGCCGCGTCTGCTCCGTCCAGGGGAACAGATTGTACTCGATGGCTGGCTGGGCGCGCAGCGCCAGGTCCTGATTGAGGAAGTCGGAGTAACCGGCGCCCAGCTTGAGTCCCGCTGACCAGTGCGACGAGAGGGAGCGCACGATGAGCGAGGTGGCATTGTACGTGCGCTGCTCGTTGGTGACCGTAAAGGCCGGGCGTGTGGCGGTCGGCGGAATCTCGAAGCGCTGCTCATTGATATTGCCGCTGAGCGAGAAGTTCATCTTCCACTTCTCGGTGGCCCGGTTGGCCGACAGCGACAGCGACGCGTTCACCGACTGCTGCCGATCCTCGGCGCGCACGAACGCATTCATGTTGGTCGTGTACGTCCAGAGGTTCCACTTGTCCTTGAGGTCGGCCGCCGACGCCTGCTGCTGCGTGGGGCGTCCGAACGGCGCGATGTAGGCCACCTGCACGCGCGAGGCGATGGGCGACCTCGCCACGTAGCGCGTGAGTCCCAGCTTGAAGACGCGGGCCAGCTCACGACGGATGCGATCGTCGGGGTCATTGGGCAGCGTGTTGAGCACCAGCGTGTCCGCCATGCCCTCGAAGGCGCGACGACCAATGAAGGTGATGGTGTTCTCGGTACCGCCGCCGCCGTTGGTGAGCCCCGAGACCAGGATCTGCACGTCGGCATCGAACCGGTCGCGCATCCAGTTCACGAAGTTCACATCGGTGACGATGAAATCGCGGTCACATCCGCGAATGCGCCCCTGGCAGTCGAGAAAGACCCGAATGGCCTGCGACTGCAGCGTGGCCGAATCGGGGCGCATGGCCCCGGGCGGCATGCCGCCCGGCGGACCACCCCCGGGTGCGCCGGGGGGGCGGCCAACCGGGGGACCTTGTGCCGCCACCGGGGCGGCGAGCAGTGGCAGCCCCACGAGAGCGGCGCCGGCCCATCGGCGCGGCGCGCCGGTGAGCGAACGAAGTGCAGAAGAGAACACGAGAGGTGTGGATTGCGGAGAGAGAAGGCGCTCACATCGGACGCGACGGTGCGCCGAACGAGATAAACCCACACCCAACGTGTGAAGCGGGCAGGGGGTTCCCCGGGCCATTGCCTACACCTGCTTGGTCTTCCACCCTCCACGCCGGAAAAAGAACGCACTGATCACCGCCAGCGCCGTGTACGCGCCCACGACCGCGATGTAGACGCCGCGCCAGGCGAGGGCGGTGTGCTGCGACATGTACCAGGCCAGCGGCAGCTGCAGCACCCAGAACACCACGAAGTTCATCCAGCTGGGTGTGCGCGTATCGCCGGCGCCGTTGAAGCTCTGCTCGAGCACCATCCCCAAGGCGTACAGCGGGAAGCCGAGCGACATGATCTGCAGCCCCGTGACCCCCACGTCACGCACGGCGCCGACATCGCTGAACCATCCCACAAGGGTGGGGGCGGTGAACCAGAACAGCACCCCGGTGAGTCCCAGCACCACCATGTTGATGCGCGCGGCCACCCACACCGCCTGTTCGGCGCGCGCGGGATTGTCTGCGCCAAGCGCCTGCCCCACCATCGTCGCCGCGGCAGCCCCCACCCCATAGGCTGGCATGAGGGCGAAGAGCAGGATGCGAATGGCAATGGTGTAGCCGGCCACCGCCGTGGCCCCGAATCCCGACGTGATGCGCACGAGCGCGATCCAGCTCATGGAGCTGAGCGCCACCTGCACCGTGCCCCACCCGGAGAGCGTGGCAATGTGCAGCATGGTGCCGGGCTCCACGCGCACGTGCCGGCGGTGCACATGCAGGTTGCCTTCCCCGGTGCTGAGGTGCCAGAGCGCCCAGAGGAATCCGACGGTGCGGCCGATGACCGTGGCCCAGGCGGCGCCTTCGATACCCAGCTCGGGGAACGGTCCCACCCCGAAGATGAGCAGCGGGTCGAGCACGATGTTGATCGCGTTGCCTACCATGAGCACGCGCATGGCGACCGCCGCATCGCCGGCACCACGAAACGCCGCGTTGATGAGAAAGAGCAGGAAGACCGCGCTGTTGCAGGCAAGCGAGACCCGCGTAAAGCCCGTACCCATGCGCAGGACGTCGGCGTCGGCGCCCATCAGCGCCAGCAGATCCCGCGCGAACACGGCGCCGGCCACCCCCAGGATCACCGAGAGCAGCAGCCCCAGCAGCAATCCCTGCACGGCGGCGCGCGCGGCGCCGTCGGTATCCTTTTCACCGATGCGCCGCGCGACTGTCGCGGTGACCCCGATGCTGAGTCCCATGGCCACCGTGTAGATGACCACCATGAGCGACTCGGTCAGGCCGATCGTGGCCACCGCGGCCGGCCCGAGCCGTCCCACGAAGAACGCGTCCACCACCGCGAAGACGCTCTCCATGGACATTTCCAGCACCATGGGGACCGCCAACAGAAAGATCGCGCGCCCAATGGCCCCCTGCGTATAGTCGTGTTCGGCACCGCGCACGGCGTCGCGGATGTCACGCCAGAGACTGGTGCGCCCGGCCTGCGCGCCCGTGTTTGTGCCGTCAGGCGTCATCAGGGTGTGGTGGGCAGATGATTCGTGTGTTGAACCGTCGGAAGACGTTTGCGGCGTGTGGTGCATGAACCCTCACGGAGGACAAAAAAACGCCCCTCTGCCAGGCGAAGCAGAAGGGGCGTGTGAACCGCGAGGCGCGACCGACGTGTCGCCGCTACCGGTGGGACCCTGCTTCGCGATGCGATACCACCGTGACGAAGACGGTCGTCACCGGCCGCGTGCAAACGCGGACGCTGGGGGTGGCAGGAATGGCGAGCACAATCATCGGCGGATCCCGGACGGTCGGAAAACAACGTGCGAGGTATCGTACCGCGACGGGGCACCGGTCGCAATAGTGGGGAGTGCGTACTCGGCTGCATACTTCGCGGATGACCAGACTTCTGCTCACCGGGGGGCTTCTTGCCGCTGTGGCGGCAGTGGCACCAGCCGCGGCGGCCCAACCGGCACCGCGGCGTTTTCCCGTGGACACCGCGTCGATCGCGACCATTCACGGCGCCTTCAAGGCCAGACGGCTGACCTGCCGCGCCCTCGTGCAAGGCTATCTCGCGCGCATCGAGGCGCTCGACCAGCGCGGACCCGCCATCAACAGTCTGGTGCTGCTCAACCCCGATGCGCTGACGATTGCCGATTCGCTCGATCGCCGATTCGCCGCCGCGGGGCCGGTCGGGCCGCTCCACTGTATCCCGCTCATCGTGAAGGACAACTTCGAAACGGCGGGGATGCAGACCACCGGCGGCTCACTCGCACTCGAGGGGTGGAAGCCGCTGCGTGACGCCACCATGGTGCGCCAGGTGAAGACCGCGGGCGCGATCGTGCTGGCGAAGAGCAATCTCGCCGAATGGGCCTTCACGCCCTACGAGACCGTGAGTTCGATTCTGCCGGGCTACACGAAGAATCCGTACGCGCTCGATCGGGTGACCGCCGGTTCGAGCGGCGGCACGGCCGCGGCGGTGGCCGCCGGCTTCGGGACGCTCGGCCTGGGCACGGATACGGGCAACTCCATTCGCGGCCCCTCGGCGCATCAGGCGCTCGTGGGCATTCGCAGCACCATGGGGCTCACCTCACGCGCTGGCGTGATTCCACTCAACGCGTCGGCGGACATTGCCGGTCCGATGGCCCGTCGTGTGGCGGATGCAGTCGCGGTGTTCGACGTGATTGCGCACAGCGATCCCGATGATGCCGTGACGGCTCCGGCCGACACACGTCGCGCCCCGCGCTACGCGGATGCACTCACGCCGGGGGCGCTCAAGGGGGCGCGCCTCGCCATTCTGCGCCAGGCGTACGATCGCCCCACGCTCGACGCGGAGGTGCGTGTGCTCTTCGAGCGCGCGGTGGCCGACCTGCGTCGCGCCGGCGCCACGGTCATTGATTCGGTGCGTGTCGATTCCCTCGACGCCATGCAGCGCCGCCAGCAGGGTGGCTGCAATCGCTTCCGGAGCGATCTCGAGCGCTACCTCGCTGCGCGCGCGCCCAACGCCCCGATCCGTTCGGTCGACGACATTCTGCGCAGTCGTCGCTACCATCCATCGGTGGAGCTGCGCTTGCGGGAGGCCGCCGCCAGCACCGACGTGCCGGAGACCACCCCCGGCTGTGTCAGTCGCGAGCGGGTGCGTGCCGATGTGCGCACGGCGGTGACCCGCCTCATGGACTCCCTGTCGCTCGACGCGATGATCTACCCCACCTGGAGCAATCCGCCGCGGCGCATCGGCGATCTCAATACGCCCCATGGGGACAACAGTCAGCTGTTCTCACCCACCACCGGCTTCCCGGCGATCACGGTGCCCATGGGGTACACGCGTGACAACCGGTTGCCGGCGGGGCTGCAGTTTTTCGGTCGCGCCTACGACGACTTCAAGCTCATCGGGTACGTGTACGACTACGAGCAGGTCACGAAGCACTGGCGCGCGCCGCAGTTTTGATGGGGTACGGCCGCCCATCGACTAGAGGGCCCGAAAGGAGTGGCCGCTGTCCCTGAGCAGGGCCTGGACCAAGGGAGCCGGATGCGCGCGAAAGTGCGCGCGCCCGGCGACGATGTTGGCAAGGCGGTCGATGCGGAACGTCCGGGGCGCGTTACGGAGACCATCGTGCACCAGCAGATACCACACCGGCCAGTTGATCGCGAGCACGTGCGGTTCGAAGGTGCGGCGCAGTGTGCGACCGTTCTCGGCCGTGTAGTCGGCGGTTACGACCTGCTCGGCCAGGAAGGCCTGCTGGAGCGTACGGAGTGCCGTACCGCTGGGACTCGCATAACTCGCCGCCACGCTCGGTGACGCCGGGGGGCCAATGACAATGCGTTCCCGCAGCGGTCGCATGCGGCGCCGCTCCCCGGCGGGAAACGCGTCGAGCAGACGGCGCCTGGCCTGGCGGAGGCCATCACCCAGGAGCGGGAACCCCAGTTGCTCGGCCAGCGCCAGCGACAGGAGTGCGGCCAGTCCTTCCTCGCGCGAAAGCAGAACCCGACCGAGCCCCCAATTGGGGTGCAGACGAAGCCCGCCGCCGCGACCCCGCTCCCCCTCGATTGGGTATCCGCGGTCCCGCAGCGACTCCAGATCCCGGAACACGGTCCGCTCGCTGAGGCCGAACTCCTCGGCCAGAGTTGCAGCCGAAATGCCGGGCCGATCGCCGAGCGTGCGCGCCAGCAGTTCGAGCCGATCCGTGCGCGGAAGTCGCCGTGATACCGTCATCGAAGAAATATGACACAAATTGACAGGGTATGCGCGATCCTGTCTGCATCCTTCAACCCACGGCGTTGCCATGAAGCACGAGTCGTCCGCCATGACGCCGGCTGAAGGTACTCGGCAGACCGCAGCCGCTGTTGCCGCCGCCGCGGCACCATTTCCCCCCACAGCGCCGTCAGTCGCGCGTCGACGCGGCCTTGATCCCCGACAGGAGCGCCACATGGTCTACGAAATCGTCAGCTACCGGTTCTTGGACACACGCCCGGTGACAGAGCAACAACAGCGCATCGAGGCGATGGGTCGGTGGGTGAAGACCCAGCCCGGCTTTGTTGGTCGCTCGGCGTTCTACGATGCCCAGGCGGACCGGTGGGTCGACCTGGTGACATGGACCGACCTCGCCTCTGCGCACGCCGCGATGGAGCGCAGCCAGACGGAGCCCTCACTGGCCACCATTATGGGCGCGCTCGACACCGGCTCCATTGCCATCGGTCACTACGAGCAGCGGTTGGTGGAGACCCCATGACCACAATGCACTGAGAACGGTCCTCGCGGGTCGGGGCTCCGTCCCGGCCATGCGAGGGGCCATGCCGTGGGTCGTCCGGCTGAAGAGCGATACACCCGGTACGCCATCAACCCCGTCCGTTGCCATGACCGTCACCTTCGACGCGCTCCTTTGCCGCTCTCCCGGCAAGGGTGGTTGGCACTTCGTCACCGTGCCGGCCGATCTCGCTCCGCCACCACAGTTCGGGTGGGGGCGCACACCGGTGCGCGCCGAGGTGAACGGCCGCTCGTGGAACACGAGCACGTGGCACGAGAAGTCCGGACGTACGCTGCTGCCGGTGCCGAAGCACGTCCGGCAGACGGCCGTCGAGGGGGACGTGGTGAGCGTGCGGATGACGTTTACGCTGTGAAATCCGAAAGCCCGCCGCAGCGCAGCGGGCTCTCGTCCCGCTCCGCTTACGATCGCCGCGCGACCAGTTCGATCTCCACGCGCGCTCCCAGCGGGAGCCCGGCAACGGCCACGGTCGTGCGCGCCGGGTACGGCTGGGAGAAGCGCGTACCGTAGGCCTGGTTCATGTGCGGAAAGTCGGCCATGTCCACCAGGTACACGTTGCACTTGATCACGTCGTCCATGGTGAGCCCCGCCGACTCGACCACGGCCTGGAGGTTGTCGAAGCACCGATGCGTCTGCGCCTCCACATCGCCCTCAATGAGCGTACCCACGGCGGGATCGATGGGCGTCTGTCCCGAGCAATAGAGGAGATCACCGGCCCAGATGGCCTGCGAGTAGGGGCCGATGGCCTTCGGGGCGTGGTCGGCGTGGGTGGCGGTACGCGGCATGGGCGGGGCGGCTGGGGTCGGACATGCTGGGGGTCGGCAGCGGGCACCCGCCCGCCGCCACCGGAAATGTGCACGTCCGCCCCCCGATCAGCGAAGTTCTCCGTCCCCGCTGCCGATAATACTGGTATGGTGCTCACCGAACTCCGTCCTGCGGCCCCCATGGCCGACATCTGTCCCATCCGGGCGCGCTTGGCGCGTATCCACGAGGGGGTGGAGTTTCCGGCGCTGTCGAAGCAGATCATCGACATGTTCTCGTCTCTGGACGATGACGCCCACTCGCTGCAGCGGCTCACCAACGTGGTGCTGCGCGAGTACAGCCTGACGCTCAGTGTGGTGAGGACGGCCAACAGCGTGCATTACCGGCGGGGCGCGCGTCCCATTCAGGGGGTGACGCACGCGATGCTGCTGCTGGGGGCGCGCACCGTGCGGCAGCTGGCCAGCAGCCTGTTGCTCTTCGAGAACTACTCCCGGAAGAGTCCGCAGCTCAAGGAGCTCATGCTCATGTCGCTGCTCACGGCCAATCATGCACGGGCGACGGCCTTGCACCTTCAGCTGCCGGAACCGGAAGAGGCGCATCTCGGCGGCATGTTCCACAACCTCGGTGAGGTGCTCATTGCCGCCCACTTCCCCGAGGATCACGGCCTCATTCGCACCCTCATGCAGGAACAGGGGAAATCCGAGTCGACGGCCACCGAGATGGTGCTGGGGTTCGCGTATGCCGATCTGGGGGCGGAGCTGTCCCGGCAATGGGGACTGCCCGACTCCGTGGTGCAGGGCATCCGCGCCCATACCATCGCCGCCACGTCGCCTGCGGCGGCCATTGCGGCCTTCAGCCATGACCTCACGCAGGCGCTCTATCGGACCGGCGCGACCTCGTCGCAGATCGCCGTCGCCGTGGAACACGTGATAGTCCAGCACGGAAGCCGCCTGAAGCTCAGCCGCGAGGACGTCACCGGCATCGTGGCCGAGACGCTCGAGGAAACGCGCGAGCTGCTCCAGTGCTCCTCGGATGCGGGTGATCGGCTCCGCTTCAAGCAGCTGGTCACCGCCGCTCGCTCAGGGCTCGGAGCAAAGGTCGCCACGCCGGAGCCCGAAAACGACGTCAAGGACACGGTCGCCCGTGAGCTCACGCTGCGCGCCCGCCTGCGCGCGGAACTGGAGGAGCATGTGGACCCCGCCGCGGGCACCTCGATCGGTGCGGTGCTGCTGCAGGCGCTCGAGGCGATCATGCGCGGTGGCCCGTACGACCGCGTGCTGGCGTGCTTTCTGACGACTGATCGCCAGCAGCTCGTGGCACGAACCGGTCTCGGGGACGGGGTGGATGCGCTGATTGAGCGATTCCAGTTCCCGGTGTCCGTGCGTGGCGGCCCGGTCGTGGCGCTCACGCAGCAGCGGCAGGCCACCTATCTCCCTGCCGACCGCAGCCTCAACCACGCGGAGCTGCGCTGGGCCCAGCAGCTCAACGTCGCGCAGTTCGGGGTGTTTCCGCTCGTGGTAAGGGGCAAGGTGGTGGGTTGCCTGTACTGCGACCGGCTGGGGGATGCCGCCAGCCCCGATCGCGCAACCATCCGCTTTACCGCGTTGATCGCCGAGCTGGTGGTCGACGCTATTGGGCGTCGCCGCAACGGGTGAACCGGCGGCGCGGGCCGGCGGCTACCGGTAGCGCCGCGCGGCGACGATGCCACCGAGGAAGCCCCCGAGGTGGGCCTGCCAGCTGATCCCGGGCTGGCTCGGGGCAATGCCGAGCACGAGGCCGCCCCAGAGGCCCGCCGTGACAAGGCTGAGCACGAGGCTCGAGACGCTGCGCGTGTACACGCCGGCCAGCAGCAGGAAGCCCAGGTAGCCGAACACCACGCCGCTGGCACCAATGTGGACCGACCCGGGTGCCCCCAGCGTCCAGGCCATCAGGCCGGCGCCGAGCATGGCGAACGCCGTAACGGGCAGGAAGTGTCGCGCGTCGCGCCACATCACCATCCACCCGAGCGCCGCAAAGGGTACGGTATTGGCGATGAGGTGATTGAGGGTGCCGTGCAGAAACGGGGCGAAGAGGATGCCGAGCAGCCCATCGGTCGTGCGCGGGACGATGCCGAAGCCGGTGAGCGCGCCCCCGAGCAGAAAGTTGACCGCGAAGGTCAGCCAGAATGCCCCCAGCATCGTGCCCAGGGTAACGGCCTGGGTACGGAGAGAGCGGGTGACCTGCCGCGTCGTGCGCGCGGCCGAGTCGGTAAGGGAGGTACGCGATCGGCGGGGCATGTGCACGAAGTGTAATGCGGGGCGGTAAGTTCGCGGCATGACGAGTCCTGCGCGCCCTACGCCAGATGAAGCGGCCACGTTTCGCCGCATCGGCTGGCGGCTGCTGCCCCTGCTGTTCACCTGCTACATCGTGGCGTACCTCGACCGGGTGAATGTGGGGTTCGCCAAGCTGCAGATGGTCGGTGAGTTGGGATGGAGCGATGCCGTCTACGGATTCGGTGCTGGCATCTTCTTCCTGGGCTACTTCCTGTTCGAGGTGCCCAGCAACCTGCTGCTGATGCGCGTTGGTGCACGTCGCTGGATTGCCCGCATCATGATTACGTGGGCGCTCGTGTCCGCTTCCTTTGCGTTCGTCGATGGCATTCCCTGGGGGCCGCTGCCGGCCCTCTTCGGGGTCACGCCCGATGTCTTCGGTTTCTACACGCTGCGGCTATTGCTGGGCATGGCGGAGGCGGGGTTCTTCCCCGGTATCGTGCTCTACCTCACCTACTGGTTCCCGGCGGATCGTCGCGGTCGCGCGTACGCGAAGTTCATGACGGCCGTCGCGGTGGCCAATGTGCTGGGGGCGCCACTCTCGGGGTTCATCATGGACGCCTTCGAGGGGGTGAACGGCTGGGCCGGCTGGCGGTGGCTGTTCGTGCTGGAGAGTGCGCCGAGTCTCGTGATGGGGATCGCGGTGCTGCTGTTCCTTCCCGACGGACCGGCGCAGGCCCGGTGGCTCGGTGAGGCCGAGCGTACGCTGGTACTGGCCCGCCTGGCGGCAGACGATGCCGCGTCCGCGACTGCATCGGGCGTGCGCGCTGGGCACGGTGGCTTGCGTGCCGCCTTCGGCAGCGGCCGCGTGTGGGCGTTGGCATTCGTGTACTTCACGCTGGCGGTGGCGTTGTACGGTGTGAACTTCTGGATGCCGACCATCATTCAGGAGCTCGGCCTCGACCGCACGGCCTACCTGCAGGTGGGCCTGCTGTCGATGATCCCGTGGGGCATTGCCGGGGCGTCGATGCTCTGGTGGGGGCAACACTCCGATCGTACTGGTGAGCGCCGCTGGCATGTCACGGCGGCGCTGCTCTGCACCACCGCCGGGTTGGCGCTGCTCGCCGTGGTCGGTACGCACGTGGTGGCCTCACTCGTGGCGCTATCGCTGGTGGCGGCGGGCGTGCTCTCGAGCATGAGCACCTTCTGGTCCATCCCGACCTCGTTTCTTCGCGGCAGTGCCGCCGCCGCGGGCATCGCGTGGATCAACAGCATCGGCAACCTCGGCGGCCATTTCGGGCCAGACCTCATCGGTCGTGTGCGGGTGGCCACGGGCAGCTCGGCGGTCGCGTTCGTCGCGCTCGCCCTGCTGGGGCTCACCGGCGCCGTGGTGATCGCGACCATCATGCGCCCGCACACGAGCGCGGTGACGCCGAACTGACATGCAGCGAACCGGAGAAACAGAGAAGTTGGGAGCCACGCGGCGCCGGCGGGGCATCGAGCTTTCGCACCGGACCCTCCTTTTCTCCGCTTCTCCAACAGTCAGTTCCCCCCTGTAAGCCGGCTGAACGGAACTGACATGCAGAGAATCGGAGAAACGGAGAAACGGGGAGCCACGCGGCGCCGGTGGGGCATCGAGCCTTCGTACCGGACCCTCCTTTTCTCCGCTTCTCCAACAGTCAGTTCCCCCCTGTGAGCCGGGTGAACGGAACTGACATGCAGAGAATCGGAGAAACGGAGCAACGGGGAGCCACGCGGCGTCGGCGGGGCATCGAGCCTTCGCACCGGACCCTCCTTTTCTCCGATTCTCCAACAGTCAGTTCGCCCTTTATGCCGGGTTGGCCAGACGACGTCAGGGGGGGTCGACGTAGGGAGCATCGTGATTGGTGACGCGCTGGATCCCATCAACGAGACGGTAGGTGCCGAAGTTGATGAGCAGGCCGACCGGCAACTGCATGAGACGCAGGTACGTAAGCACTTGCCGAGCAAAGACCGGATTGGGACGATCCGTGGCCTTGATTTCCACAAGCACCCGCTCGTTCACGAGCAGATCCACACGAAAACCGAACTGGACGCGCTGGTCCTTCCACGAGAACGGGATCATGGCCTGACGTCGAAGCGCAAATCCGCGACGATGCAGTTCACCGGCCAGTAGTTCCTCATACGCCGACTCGAGCAGCCCGGGCCCCAGCGCACGATGGATCTCGATGGCCGACTCGATAATGTCACCGGTGAGGTGATCGATGGGGCGCATGCCATACACTGACGCGTGGCATCAGTCGCGCGTCATCGCGTGCGTTACCAGGTGCCGGCGTACGGTCAGATCACGTTCTTCTCCAGCAGCGGCCGCCCTTCCGCGATGCGTGAAACACGCAGCGGCGACAGATCGAGCGTGAGATAGCGGCCCGTGGCAATGAGCTCGGCGAGGCCGCGACCCACTGCGGGCGCCTGCTGCAGCCCGTGCCCCGAAAAGCCGCAGGCCGTGTAGGCGTTGCGGTAGGGTTCGAGCTCCCCCACCAGGCCATTGTGGTCGAAACTGTTCATTTCGTAGTACCCCGCCCAGCAGCTCGTCACGCGCAGCGCATCGAAGGCCGGAACGCGTGCAGCCAGCACGGGCCAGATGAACTCGTCGAAGAGCCCGCGATCGACCTGATCGAGCGGCACATCGTCCGGGTCGCCATCACGCGGGGGCGCACCGCACAGGAAACGACCGGCCTGCAGCTCCGGCCGGAACCAGACGCCGCTCGGGTCGATCACCAGCGGCGCCAGTCCTCCGTTCGCCTCGCGCAGCTCCACGTCGGCCTCAAAGGCGAATACGTCGCGCTTGCGGGCATGGACCGGCAGGGCCACGCCGAGCTGGTCGGCCACCCGCGCCGACCACGCGCCGGCCGCAATCACGATGGCGTCGCCGGCGATGGACCGTCCTCCCGCCGTGTGCACGGCGCGCACCGTGGCCGGCCCGTCGTGCGCCTCCACCACGAAATCGACGGCCTCGTCTTCGAGGAACGTCACGCCGGCACCGACCGCGGCCATACGGAACGCCTGCAGCGCCGCATAGCCGTCGAACCACCCCTCGCCGCTCGTGGCGGTGGAAAGACCGAGCGACCCCAGTACCAGATCGTCCGCCTGCAGCCACGGGAAGTGCGTGGTGAGCGCCGCCGGCGCCAACAGCGCCGTGCTCACGTCGTGCTGCTGCTGCAGCGCATGCTGCCCCCGCAGCACCTCGGCCCCCCCCTCGGTGGCGGCCAGATACAGATAGCCCGGCTCGACGAGGCCGATGTTGGGCACCTCATCGCCCACGGCCAGCTCATGGCCGATGGCGCGATAGAACGCCAGGCTGTCCTGCGAGATGCGGATATTGATGGCGGTGGAGAACTGCTGCCGGATGGCACACACGCTGAGCGCACTCGACGCGCGCGTATACGCCAGGTCCCGTTCGATGACCGTGACCTGCACGCCATGCTCGTGAGCCAGAAACCACGCGGTGGCGGCGCCCATGACACCGCCACCCACGATGACCACGTGCAAGGGACGCTGCCACTCGCGTGTTTCCCACGGCTGCTGACTGCGCATGTGACTCCAGAGTGAATGCCTGTCGATGCGGTGCCGCCATGCCTGCCATGACGGGTGAGGCTGCCGTACGCCGCCCCCCGGCGCCTGCTGCGACCCGACGCGCCGGGTGGTACCTTGGGCCGTCGCCGCGACCGCCGGGCCGCGCCCTGCACACCAACCGCGCACAAAGTGCTTCCTCAACTCTCCGCTGAACAGGTCCACGCCGCACTGCCGTGGGGGCCACTGGCCGATGCGCTGGCCGCCGCCTTCATGGCGCCCCCCATGGCGCCGGTGCGGACCGCGCACGCCCTCTCCCCGGCGGACACCCTGCTGCTCATGCCCGCGTGGAATGCGCAGGCCATTGGCGTGAAGCTGGTCACGGTCATTCCGACCGCGGTGCATCACGGCGGCCATACCGTGGACGCGTCGTACCTGCTGCTCGACCGGGTCACCGGTGCACCGCGGGCGCTGCTCGACGGCGAAGCCCTCACCGTCCGCCGCACGGCGGCCACCTCGGCGCTGGCGGCCCGCGCCCTTATGGCGGCCCCTCCCACCCGCCTGCTGGTGGTAGGCGTGGGGCGACTCGCCCCCTGGATGGTCCGGGCGTATTGCGCGCTGCTGCCGTCGCTCACGCAAGTCGAACTCTGGGGGCGGGATGTCACCACGGCGCAGCGACTGGCCACCACGCTCCTCGACGAAGGGCTCCCGGTGAGCGCGGCCTCGCGGCTCGACGCGGCAGTGGCCGCCGCCGACATCGTGAGCTGCGTGACCACGGCGCACGAGCCGATCGTGCATGGCGCGTGGCTTCGGGCCGGGACGCACCTCGACCTGGTGGGCGGGTTTACCCCGGGCATGCGCGAGGCCGACACCGCGGCGGTGGCCGGCGCGCGCATCGTGGTGGACCACGCCGAAAGCGCGCTGCGTGAAGCAGGGGATCTCGTGCAGCCGCTCGCCGACGGCACCCTCTCCCGTGAGCAGATCGTGGGCGACCTGGGGGCCGTGCTGCGTGGCGAGGTCATCGTGCGGCGCGACGCGCATGATCGTACGCTGTTCAAGTCGGTGGGGCACGCGCTTGAAGACCTCGCCGCGGCGCAGCTGGCCACCGCGGCCCACTTTCCGGCAACCTCATGACATCGCGGTCCCAGCTCCGCCGATCGCACGGGCGCTGTTTCGTTCCGCTGCTGTTGGTCCTGGCCACCGCACCAACCACGCTGGCGGCGCAGGACACCGTAGACGTGCTCATCACCGGCGGTCGGGTGTACGACGGCACGGGCGCCGCACCGCGTGAGGCGGCGCTGGGGATCCGCGGTGAGCGCCTCGTGTTCGTGGGGCCGGTACCCGCCAATACGGTTGCGCGCCAGCGCATCGATGCGCGCGGGCAGATCGTCACGCCCGGCTTCATCGATCCGCACACGCACGCCTATGAAGGGCTGCCGCGGCTCGGCCTCGAACGGCGGCGCAATCTCTCATCGCTCATGCAGGGGATCACCACCGTCGTGCTGGGCGCCGACGGTCGGGGACCGCTGGAGGTGAAGCAGGTCCTCGATTCGGCGGAGGCGCTCGGGCTGGGCACCAACACCTACGCGCTCACGGGCTTCGGCACGGTGCGCAGCCGCGTCATGGGCAACTCCTCGGCGCCCGCCACGCCGGCCCAGCGCGCCACCATGCGCGCGCTCATCGCCACGGCCATGCAGGAAGGGGCCTACGGCGTGGGTAGCGGCCTCTTCTACGTGCCGCAAACGTATGCGCGGACCGATGAGGTCATCGACGTGGTGTCGGCGGCGAGGCCCTTCGGTGGCGTCTACGACACGCATCAGCGGGACGAAAGCAGCTACAGCATCGGGCTCTTCGCCTCCACCCGCGAAGCCATCCGCATTGGCTGCGAATCGGGACTCACCACCAACATCGGCCACATCAAGGCGCTCGGCGTGGATCTGTGGGGCAGCGCCGACAGTGTGCTGGCCATCATGCGGGAGGCCCGTGCGCGGGGGTGTGCGGTGGTGGCCGACCAGTACCCGTGGACGGCCAGCGGAACGGGCCTCAGCGCTGCGCTCATGCCGCGGTGGGCCCAGGCCGGTGGCCGCGACTCGCTGCGCCTGCGTGCGGCCGATCCCCCGCTGCGGGCGCGCCTGCTGGCCGACATGGGCGACAATCTCCGGCGTCGTGGCGGCGATTCCACACTGCTGCTCATCGACGGCACCATCGAGGCAGTCCCGTACCTGGGGAAGACCCTCAAGCAGGTGGCGGCCGAGTCGGGACAGTCCGCCGTGGAGACCGCGCTCGACCTGGTGCTGCGTGGCATCGACATGGGCGTGGCGAGCTTCAACATGACCGAGGCCGATATCGAAACCTTCATGCGCGATCCGTTCGTGATGACGAGCAGCGACGGCTCCGACGGCCACCCGCGACTCTTTGCCACGTATCCGCGCAAGATCCGGCGCTATGTCCTCGACAAGCCGGTCATCACCATGGAGCGCATGGTCGCGTCGGCGTCGGGGCAGGTGGCGGCCACCTATGGCCTGACCGATCGCGGCGTCTTGCGCGCCGGGGCCTATGCCGACGTGCTGATCTTCGATCCCGCGGAGGTGCGCGAAGAAGCCACGTACACCGAACCGCGCAAACTGGCGAGCGGGATGCGCTGGGTGTTCGTGAACGGCCGCGCCGCCGTGGCCAACGGCACCGCCACCAATGTGATGGCCGGCAAGGCGCTCCGACGGCGCTGACGCGTCGGTGTGCCGGCATAGTGCGGCGTCAGGGACGAGTCGTCATCAGGCTCGGCCAATCGGCGAAATCCGGCGTCAACACGAAAGGTGTGGTAACCGTAGCGGGTAGGTAGTTCCCGCTCTTGTTCACCACGTCTGGAGGCCAGATGGTCAACCGAATTGCCGCGACGCTGTCGTTCGCGGCACTGCTGCTTGGCGGTGCCCTCGTCGCGCCGCTGTCGGCGCAGGGCGGCGCTGCCGGCCGCGTCAGCGGAGTCGTCACCGACTCGGCGACGGGGCAGCCGCTCCAATCCGTGCAGCTCTTCCTGTCCCGCGGCACCACCCGCCTGGAGGCGCGTACCAGCACCGATGGGCGCTTCCTGTTCGCGTCGGTTCCGGCCGGCTCGTACGGGCTCGAGGCCATCCGCCTCGGCTATCGCCGCGTGCAGCGTGCCGGGGTGGCCGTCGTGGCCGGGCAGACGCTCACGTACGACCTGAAGATGACGGCCGCAGCGCTCAACCTGCAGGCCGTCGTCACCACGGGCGTGGTGGACCCCACCAGCGGAACCCGGGTGCCCTTCTCGGTCGGTCGCGTTTCGGCGGAAGATGCGCCCGTGCCCGCCACCAATGCCCTGGAAACGATCCAGGGCAAGATCGCCGGCGTAAGCGTGGTGCCCACCGGGCAGGCCGGTGGCGGTACCAACATCCAGCTCCGCAGCCCCACGTCGATCAGCAAGTCGAACGCCCCGCTGGTGGTGGTGGACGGCGTCATCCAGTCGCAGTCCTTCGACGCGGCCAGCGCCGACCTGCAGTCCATGGACATCGAAAGCATCGAGGTGGTGAAGGGCGCCTCGGCCGCCTCGTTGTACGGATCGCGCGCGTCGGCGGGCGTCATTCAGATTCGCACGCGCCGCGGCAACACCCTGGCCGAGGGGACGACGAAGTTCACGCTGCGTACCGAGTACGGGGCCAATTCGCTGGCGCGCACGGTGGACTGGGCGAACCAGCACTTCTTCCTGGCCGACGAGACCGGCGCCTACACCAATGCGACCGGTCAGCGGGTGCCGCGTGAGCAGCGCGTGCCGCGCCCCGCCTTCGAGCGCTTTCAGGATCGGCCGTATGCGCTGGGGACGTACTTCAATCAGGTTGACGAGTTCTTCGATCCGGGCAACTTCACCCGCAATTCGCTCAACATCGCGCAGAACGGCGGCAAGACCAACTGGTTCTTCGCGTTCGTGAATCAGCGGGAAGATGGCGTGGTGCTCAACAGCGGGCGCTACGACCAGAACGACTTCCGCCTCAACCTCGATCATCGTCCGCGCAGCGACCTGCAGTTCGGTGTGAGCGCGTACTACAGCAAGTCGAAGCGACTCAACCTGTACGATGATGTCTTCTTCGACCTCATCAATCAGGCCCCCGACGTCAACCTGCGGCAGCGCGACCCCGACGGGACCCCGTTCATCTTCCAGCCGGACTTCGAGGGGCGCGAAGAGAACCCGCTGTACGTGCTGTCCACGGAAAGCCGCAATCGCAACCGCGGTCGCCTCCAGGGCAGCCTCGAGGGACGCTACACGCCGCGCTCCTGGCTCACCGTCGACGCCAATCTCTCCTACGACCGCTCCGATCGCGCCACCGACTTCTTCCTGGATCAGGGCGTGAAGACGGAAGGGTTCGCCAACGGCGGTCCGGGTGAAATCTCGCGCTTCAACGGCGTGACGAACGCCCTCAACGCGTCGCTCTCAGCCAACCTGCTCAAGCGGGTGGGTGACGTGACGCTGCGCAGCACCGTGCGTGGCCTCATCGAGCGGGAGACGAACGATCTCGTCACGGCCAGTGGCCAGATCTTCGCGGCGCCCGGGGTGAACAGCCTCAACAACGCCACCGTGCGCTTCGTGTCCAGCACGAGCGAAACGATCAAGACCAACTCGTTCTTCGTGAGCGGTGCCGCCGACTGGCGCGGCAAGCTCATCGTGGACGCGCTGGCGCGCCAGGACGGCAGCTCGCTCTTCGGCCCCGACCAGCAGGTCCACTGGTACTACCGTGGTTCGGCCGCGTACCGGCTGTCGGAAGAGACGTGGTTCCCCTTCAAGTCGTTCTTCAACGAATTCAAGCTGCGCGCCTCGCAGGGGACCGCCGGCGGCCGCCCCGACTTCAATGACCAGTTCGAGACCTTCAACTTCGTGGAAGGCGGCGGTCTGGTGAAGGCCAACCTGGGCAATCGCAATCTGCGCCCGGAGTACTCGAAGGAAACGGAGTTCGGCCTCGACGCCATCATCAAGAACCGCTACTCGCTGCAGCTGTCGCGTGCGCGGCAGAAGACCACCGACCAGCTCATCCTCATTCCGCTTCCCGGCTACTTCGGCTACGCCAACCAGTGGCAGAATGCGGGCACCGTGACCGGCAGCACGTGGGAAGGCACTTTCGAGGCGCAGGTCATTCGTCGTCCCACCTTCTCGTGGCGCACCGGGTTCGTGGCCGATCGTTCGCGCAACCGCATTACCGAGTTCAACCGGCCCTGCTTCGTGACGCAGACGATCGCCTTCCGCTGCGCCAACGAAACGCTCGGCAACATGTATGGCTTCCGCTTCATGCGCGGGGCCGGTGAACTGCCGGCCAGCGTGGGGGCGCGTGCCAACGAGTTCCAGGTGAACGACGAGGGCCTGCTGGTGTGGGTGGGCGCCGGCAACAGCTTCACCGAGGGAGAAACGAAGCGGCTCTGGGGCACCAGTGCCACCATCGGCAACGGCGTGTATCGGTGGGGGCAGCCCATCACGGCCCTCGACTCGGTGGGCAATGCGGCCGTGGTGAAGATCGGTGACGGCAATCCCGACTTCCGCCTCGGCTGGTCGAACACGATTGGCTGGCGCGGCGTGCAGCTGTTCATGCTGTGGGATGCCCAGGTGGGCGGCGACGCGTACAACCAGACGCGGCAGCGCATGTACCAGTGGGGGCGTCACACCGATGTGGACCAGGCAGGCAAGCCGCAGGAGCTCAAGAAGACCACGGACTACTACGTGGCGCTGTACGCGGCGAACAGTCCGACGGACTGGTTCGTGGAAGATGCGAGCTTCGTGAAGCTGCGCGAGTTGTCGCTCAAGTACCGGCTGCCGCGCACCTTTGCCTCCGCGCTGGCGCGCCTCGGTGCCGAGCAGGCCAGCGTGTCGCTCATTGGCCGCAACATGCTCACCTTCACGCGGTACAAGGGCTACGACCCCGAGGTCGGCTCGGTCCTCAACCGCCTCGACAGCTTCGACTATCCTCGCTACCGCACGATCACGGGTAGTGTTGAGATCATCTTCTGACCGGCGCACGACTCATCATGCACACACTCAAGAAGTTCGTCTGGCCGGTGGGATTGCTCCTCGTTGCGGCGTCCTGCCAGGACCTCGATGTGGTCAATCCCAATCGCCCCGATGCGGAGCGCGCCACGGCGCAGCCGCTTACCACCGAAAACTTCGTGGCCACCTCATTCCGCACCTGGTGGCCGGTGGCGGGACACGATGACTATCCCTCGTGGGCCTTCAGCACCATGGCGCGCGAAATCACCTCGGGCTTCGCCGACTTCGGGCAGCTGGAGCTGAGCGCCGAGCCGCGGCAGGGGTGGAACAACAGCCCCGTGAACGTGCGGCGTTTCGTGAACGAAACACCATGGTTCCAGCTGTTCCGTACCGTCTCGTCCGTGAACGACGTGGTGGGATCGATCAACCGCGGGCTCGTGATCGAGAACGCCGTGCGTACGGCGCGCGCCAAGGCGATGGGCAAGTTCATGCAGGGCGTGTCGTACGGGCACATCGGCTTCTATTTCGACAAGGCGCCGATCATCGACGAGTTCACGAAGCTCGACACCGTACGGACCCCGCAGTTCACGGAGTACCGGCAGGTGTCGGCGTTCGCCATCCGGCAGCTCGATTCGGCGATCGCCGTGGCGCAGACACAGCCGTCCATGACCTTCCCGGCGGATGCGTGGTTGTACCAGAGCCTCACGCGTGACCAGTTCGTGCGTCTCGCCAACTCGTACGCGGCGCGCATTCTGGTCTACACGCCGCGCTCCCGCGCGGAGCGGGCCGCCGTGAACTGGGCGGAAGTCATCCGTCGCGTGGACGCCGGCATCCAGACCGACTACGCCCCGCTCGCCCAGCCCGATGTGTTCTTCGACGACTGGAAGCGTCTGGTGGCGCGTTTACGCACGGCGGGGCGCCCCTCCGACTTCGGCCGGCCCAGCTACTGGCTCATTGGCCCGGCCGACTCCACCAACGGGTGGGTGAATTGGGTGGCCACCCCCAACGACAACCGCCTGCCGTTCCAGATGCGCACCCGTGACCGTCGCATTCAGGGCACAACGGGGCCGGCGTCGCCCGGCAAGTATGTGGGGTACAACCTCAACAACATCTTCGCGGCCGACCGTGGCACCTTCCGCTGGTCGCACTATTTCTTCCGTCGCAGCGGTGTGGACCTCACGTGGCAGACCGGCCCGCAGCTCGCCATGAGCGTGGCCGAGATGGACCTGCTCAAGGCCGAAGCGCTCATTCGCCTCGGGCGTGCGGCGGAGGCGGTGCCCCTCATCAACAAGACGCGCATTGCCAACGGCGAACTACCGCCGGTCACCGTGGAGGGACCGCCAAACGAGCCCGGGTGCGTGCCGCGCAAGGAAAGCGGCGCCTGTGGCAGCCTCTGGGATGCGCTCCGCTACGAAAAGGGCATCGAGGGGCTCGGCATGAACGGGGTCATTGCCTTCCTCGATGCGCGCGGATGGCAGACGCTTCCCGAGAACACGCCGGTGCATCTTCCCATTCCCGGCCGTGAGCTTCAGACACTCCAGCTGCCGCTGTACACCTTCGGCGGACCCGGTGGACAGGGGAGTGCCCCGCCCCGCGATCCGGAGCGGTGCCCGGTGGCAGGGCTCGCGCGCTGTCCGGGCTGACCCGCCAGCGCCGCAACCCGGTCGAACGGCCACGACGCTCCGTCGTGGCCGTTTGTCGTCGTGACCGGATGCGCGCGGCGAATCAGGCGAGCACGGTGCGGGCTGCCTGCACCACGCGGTCGGCGCTGATGCCGAACTTCTCGAAGAGCACCGGAGCGGGCGCGCTGGCGCCGAACGACTCGATGCCGACAATGGCCCCGTGGTCACCCACCCAGCGGTACCAGCTCATGGGGTGCGCGGCCTCCACCGCCACGCGCGGCACGCCGGTGGGGAGCACATGATGGCGGTACTCCACGGGCTGCTGCGCAAAGCGCTCGAGACTGGTGCAGCTCACCACCCGCGCGCGCACGCCATGTCCCGACAGCTGCTCGCGTGCCGTGAGTGCCACGTCCACCTCCGAGCCGCTGGCCAGCAGCACCACATGCGGGACGTGACCCGCCGCGTCAGCCACGATGTAGGCCCCCTGCTTCACCCCGTCACGGGCGCGCGCCGGTTCCCCGAAATACGCAAGCTTCTGGCGGGTAAGCACGATGGCCGACGGCCCCGACCGATGGTGCAGCGCCGTACGCCACGCCTCGCTCACTTCGTCGGCATCGGCGGGGCGCAGGACCAGGAGGTTGGGAATGCACCGGAGTGCCGCCAGGTGCTCGATGGGCTGGTGGGTGGGCCCGTCTTCGCCCAACCCGATGGAGTCGTGCGTGAAGACGTAGATCGCCTGCACGCCCATGAGGGCGGCGAGGCGGATGGCGGGGCGCATGTAGTCGCTGAACACGAGGAAGGTGCCGCCGTACGGAATCACCCCGCCGTGCAGCCCCATGCCATTCATGATCGCGCCCATGGCGTGTTCGCGGATGCCGAAATGGAAGTTGCGTCCGTCGCGCTGCGCGGCGCTGAACGGCTGCGCCCCCTTCACATTGGTGAGATTGGAACCGGTAAGGTCGGCACTGCCACCCAGCAGTTCGGGCACCACACCGGCGATGGCGTTGATCACCGCGCCGCTCGCGGCGCGACTGGCCACGGCACCGCTCTTGGCATCGAACACCGGGAACGCCTGCTCCAGCTGCGGCGGCAGCTCCCCCTTCATGCGGCGTTCGAATTCCCTCGCCAGCTCCGGGTGCGCGGCTTCATACGCCTGCCACGTATGCTTCCATTCGGTGTGGGTGGCGGCGCGCTGCGCCGCGGCCTCCCGCCAGTGCGCCAGCGCGTCGGCGGGCACGAAGAACGGTTCCGTGGACGGCCACCCATAGGCGGCCTTGGTGAGCGCAATCTCGTCCTTGCCCAGCGGCTCGCCGTGCGCCTTGGCCGAGTCCTGCCGGTTGGGCGAACCGAAGCCGATGTGCGTCTTGGTGATGATGAGCGTGGGGCGCTCGGTATCCGCCTTGGCCTCGGCAATGGCCGCATCGATGGCGGCGAGGTCGTTCACATCGTCCACCTGCAGGACCTGCCACCCGTACGCCGCGAAGCGCTGTGCCGCGTCGTCGCTGCAGGTGAGCGCCGTGCTGCCGTCGATGGTGATGCCGTTGTCGTCGAAGAAGCCGATGAGCTTGCCGAGCTTCATATGCCCCGCAAAGCTTGCCGCTTCGTGCGAGATGCCCTCCATGAGGCAGCCGTCACCGGCAATGAAGTACGTGTAATGGTCGACGATCTGGTGGCCGGGGCGATTGAACGTGGCTGCCAGGCTCGCCTCGGCGACCGCAAAGCCCACGGCATTGGCAATACCCTGCCCGAGCGGGCCGGTGGTCGTTTCCACGCCCTTGGTGTGGTGCACTTCGGGGTGCCCGGGCGTGAGACTCTCCCACTGGCGGAAGTTGCGGATCTCCTCGAGCGGGAGGTCATAGCCGGCGAGATGCAGCGAGCCGTACAGCAGCATCGAGGCGTGGCCCACCGACAGCACGAACCGGTCGCGGTCGACCCAGGCCGGCGCAGCCGGATCGTGCCGCAGGTGGGTGGCGTACAGTGCGTAGGCGAGCGGCGCCAGCGCCATGGGCGTGCCGGGGTGCCCCGACTCCGCGGCCTGCACCGCGTCCATGGCGAGGGTGCGCACAGTGTCGATCGCGAGACGCACCGTCTCGGGTGACGCGGAAGCAAGAAGGGGTGACACAGCGGACACGGATCGCTCCGGAAAGTTCGGCGAGGGGGGCGCGGGCGGTGCGCCACAGCCCTGAAATCTAGCCGATTTGGGGAGGTGCGGCGCGCTGGTGGCGCGCCATTGTTGACAAGGCAGGACGCAGGGGGACGAAAGTCAGGGGGAAGAGGGAAGCCATCCACCCCCGTCCCCCTGATGCCTTCCCCCTGCGCCCTACCTTGCCAACCGCGCGCGCCCCGCGCGCGCACCCCCTACGACGCGAGGTACTGTTCCCGCGTCAGCGTGAGGTGGTGCGCCAGGTGCCCGGCCATCATCCAGACGAGTGCCCGCGCCGACACGCCCTTGCCACTGGCCACCCCGCGCTGCGCCAACGCCTCCGCGTCCAGGGACTTCACCAGCTCCAACGTGGCCGTGCGTACCGCCCCCAGCTCGCGCGCGATACTGGCGAGGGTCCGCTGGCCAGCGCGGCTGGCGGGGACCCAGTCGTCCTGCTCGAACCCGGGAAGCGGCGTGCTGTCGCCGCGCGCAATGCGCAGCAGACGATAGGCGAAGACGCGCTCGGTATCGATGACGTGGACGAGCGACTCGGCGAGCGTCCACTTGCCGGGGGCGTAGCGATACGCCGCCCGCTCCTCCGGGACCGTGCCCAGGAGTGTCTCACATTCGGTGCGCTGCGCCTCGAGCAGCTGCACCACGTGGCTCAAGCCACGCGCCGCCATGGTGCGGGCGGCCTGGTCGATGTACCCGGCATAGTAGGGGGCGAATTCGTCGTCGCCGGGGCGGAAGATATCGGTCGGCATGATTGTCACGAGGTGAAGGGAGAAATCAGAAACCGAGCGCCGTGGCAAGGGCGGGAAGGGCGGCGGCGTCGGGGAGCGCGCCCTGGGCGAGTCGTGGGGACCCGCCGCCGCGCCCCCCCGCATGCTGCAGCGCGGCGCGCAGCGTCTGCCCCGCGTCGAGCGACGCGTCCGGCGAGGCGCCGAGCAACACGGCACCGGTGGCGTCGTTGGCAACAAGCACTACGCACGGCCCCCGCGACAGCAGCTGCTGGACCAGCGGCTCGGCATCCTTCACCGCGCCGGCCACGCGATGGCGCACGCGCCGCACACCATGCGCATCGACCGCGCTGTTCTGCCACAGCGCCTCGGCTTCGTGCCCCGCCAGTTCCGCCAGCAGGCGCTTGCGGTCGCGCTCGAGCTCGGCCAGGCGTGCCACCTGCTGCTCGACGAGCGCCGGAAGATCGCCTGGCGCGGCTGACAACGGGCGCGCCGCACGGGTCAGCAACGCCGCATCGCCATGGGCCCGCCGCAGGACGCGATCGCCCGCCAGGAACTCGATGCGCGTGTGACCGCGGGTCCGTTCGGCACCGCGCAGCAGAATGGCGCCAATTTCGGCGGTGTTCGCGAGATGCGTCCCGCCGCAGGCGCTGCGGTCGAGGCCCGCAATGGTGATGATGCGCAACGTGCCGTCCCGGTCACTGGCCTTGCGCAAACCGGTAGCCGTGGCTGCCTCCTCGTAGTTCACCTGGACGGCGTGTTGCGCGCGCAACAGCGCATTGACCCGCTGCTCGATGCGGGCCAGCTGTGCGGCCCCGATGCCCTCGGCGCACGCCACATCCACCGTCGAGGCCAGATCGCCAAAGTGCACGCTCACCGTCGCCCATCCGTATTCATCGGCCAACAGCGCGGACAACAGATGCTGGGCGGTATGCTGCTGCATGTGATCCAGCCGCCGCTCCGTGTCCACGTGGCCCACCACCATGGCCCCCAGCGGGAGTCCCAAGGGCTGCGCCAGGCGGTGCGCAACGCGCGTTTCCTCGTCGATGACATCTACGACGGCCACGTCGGCCAGCGTCCCCACGTCGTGCGGCTGTCCGCCGGAGGTCGGGTAGAAGGCCGTGCGGTCGAGGTACACCACCGTTCCCTCCTCGGCCACGGCGGTGACGGTCGCGCTGAATCGCGCCAGCCGCGCATCGTCGTAATACAGACGTGTGGTGACGTGGTGATGGTCGGCCGTAGGTGCAGTCATGCGGTGGCGCACTCGGAACGGGGGATTGCGACGGCTATCTTCCCGGTATGCCGTCACCATGCCGCGAAATATGACGCGTTCCCCGCACCTTTCGGGCACCCGTCGCGCCGTTGTCGCTGCGGTTCTGGCGGCGACCACCGCCGGGGGCCTGCTCGCCTGCATTCCGGTGCAACCGGCGCCGGTCCCGGTGGGCACCATCCTGCGCGACGTCGATCCCCTGGCCGCAGGCGCTGCGCTGCCACCGGCCCCAGACGATCCCGAGCCGGCCGCTGTCGCCTCCGATTCGGCAGGAGGGGCGCGGCTGCTGCGTCTGGCCTACGTGTGGCATCTGGCGTCGCTGCATCACCCGGCAGTGGCGGTGCGCGGGGCGCCGCTCGACTCGGCGTTCATCCGTGCCGTCACGCTCGTGCGGCGCGCCACCGATGCCGACCAGCTGGCGCTGGCCTACACCCGCTTTCTGGCGTCGCTTGGCGATCCACTGACGCGCGTGGAACGTGACAGTGCCGACGTGCCCGCAGCCCCCGGCCCGGTGGTCACCGTGGCGAATGCCGAGCGGACGCGCGACAGCATCCTCGTGTTGCAGCTGCCCTCGGCGTGGCGCTACGAGGAGAGCGCGGCGGTGGGGGTACGGCAGGCGCTGGCCAGCGTGCCCTCGCGCGTGGTGCTCGATCTGCGGGCGAGCGCGCCGGGCGCACACACCGACAGCGTGGAGGCGTTCGTGGCGCGCACGCAGCTGGCCGAGCGCCTGGCATCGGTGCCCTTCACGATGAGCGGCCTGCGAGTGCGCCGGGTGGGTGGCGCGCGCGACGACGCGGGCCGGTGGTCGTTTGACGATTCGTGGCTCGGGCGTGATGGGGCGCTCATCAGCCCGGCCGATGCGGCGGCGCGCCGCGTCGTGGTGCTCGCCAACGAGCACACGGTCATGCCGCGCGCCGTGCTGGGGTTGATCGCCACGGGGCGGGCGACGCTCGTCGCGGAGCAGGGGGTGCGCGATGACGCGCTGGCCCCCAGCGTGCGTGTGCCCATTGGGGCGGGGCTGGTGGTACGCCTGCGCACCGGGGAGTTGCTGCACGCCGACGGCAGCGGCGGCCTGGTGGCCGATACCGTGGTGTCGCGCGCTGCAGCGCCCGCCGATAGCGCGCCCGCCCTGCGCGTGGCCCTCGGCATGCTGCGCAGCGGACGTTTCGTGCGCGCCTCCCGGTTGGCCCGCGTGCGGCCGCGCGCGGCGCTGCCCGGCTATTACGACAGCGACCCCTACCCATTCATGGGGTCGCGCGTGCTGGCCGGCGCGCGGGTGTGGAGTGCCATGCGCGCCCGCCATGCACATCGTGACCTCTACGACGACGACATTGATGCCGTGTTCGAACGCGCCCTACCGCGCCTCGAGTCGGCCCGCTACGCGACCGAGTACGCCGCGGCGCTGCTCTCGTTCGTGAGTGCCTTCGACGATGCGCAGGTCACGCTGCGCGGAGCGACCGTGGACAGCGTGCGCGGCGTGGCCACCTTGCCCTTTCGCGTGCGCTGGGCGGATGGACGGGCCGTGGTGACCGACGTGGTCAGCACCGAGGAAGCGCGGGCCCTCGACATTCGCGTGGGGCAGGAACTCACGGCGGTGGACGGCTTCCCGCTACCCGCCTGGCTGCAGGAGCGCCGCCGCGCGGTGAGCGCCCCCAACGATTGGTCACGGCAGCATCTCCTCATGACACTGCTGCCCCGCGGCGCCGTGGGCGCGTCGCTGGTGCGGTTGCGCGACGTCACGGGGCGTGAGCGGCAGCTTGCGGTGCCGCGCCGGGTCGAGACGATGGCGCTGCTCCCCCAGGTGGAACGGCCGTGGCAGCCGGCATCGATCGCGCTGAGCGGCGGCGTCGCCTATCTCGATGTGAATCGCCTCACCGAACAGACGGTGCAGGCCGAACTCGACCGGCACCGCAGCGCGCGCGCGTGGGTGCTGGACCTGCGCGGGACACTCGCCGACAGCAGCATGGTGGCCGCTGCCGTGCTGCGTGCGGTGCGCACGCGACCGGTGGCGGTGGTGGCGCGTGAACTGCACCGGTACCAGTCGGTACCCTGCCTGGCCGAGTCACTACGCGAGCAGACAGCCCAGTGCCCCGACGAACGGGAAGTGCGTTCGCGCGTGTCGCGTGGCGATACCACCGGACAGTATCGTGGCCGGCTTGTCGCGCTCGTGGACGAGCGGACGGCCGGGGCCATGGAGCGCCTGGCGCTCGCCCTGGAGGCCACGACGGAGATCACGTTCGTGGGCAGTGCCACGGCCGGATCCCCCGCCGAGGCCGTGGACGTGCCGCTCCCCGGCGGGCTCGTGTTGGGGGTGCCCGCGGCAGAACTGCGCCGCACCGATGGCTCGCAGTGGCAGCGTGTGGGCATTGCCCCGGTGGTCGATGCCCGGCTTACACTGCGCAGCTACCGCACCGGGACCGACGAGGTGCTGCAGCGCGCGCAGGAGTGGTTGGCACCGCAGCTCGATGGCCGTGCGGGGCGACGCCGCTGATCGTGTCCTGTCGGCCTTCCACCTGAGGTCCGTCCGCCTGCCTCCGCCGTTGCCCACGACGCTGCCCATCGAGGAGGTGCTCGACGCACTCTCCGCCGCGCTGCAGGTGCGCGGCGTGGCCGTGCTCGAAGCCCCTCCGGGAGCCGGCAAGACCACGCGCGTGCCGTTGGCGTTGCTGGCCGAGCCATGGATGGCCGGACAGCGCCTGGTCATGCTCGAACCCCGTCGCCTCGCCGCACGCGCCGCCGCGCACTTCATGGCGCGGCAGCTTGGCGAGTCCGTTGGGGGGACCGTGGGGTACCGCGTGCGCGGCGACACGCGGGTGTCGAAGCACACGCGCATCGAGGTGGTCACCGAAGGGGTGCTGGCGCGGATGCTGTCGGCCGACGCCACGCTCGACGGCTATGCGGCCGTGCTCTTCGACGAGTTCCATGAGCGCTCGCTGCACGCCGACCTTGGCCTCGCGCTGGTGCTGGAGACGCAACAGGTGCGCGACGATCTGCGGGTGCTGGTGATGTCGGCCACCCTCGACGGCGAGGCCGTGGCACGGCTCCTGGCCGACGCACGGGGGCCGGCACCGGTCGTACGCAGCAGCGGTCGCATGTTTCCCATCACCACCCATCATTGCGCCCCACGCAGCGACGAGCGCATGGACGCTGCAACGAGTCGCATCGTGCGGGATGCACTCGCCGCGTGCGAGGGCGACGTGCTGGTGTTTCTGCCCGGCATGGGTGAACAGCGCCGCACGGCGGAGCGGCTGGTGGGGAGCGTGCCGCCCTCGGTGGATGTCTTCGTGCTGCACGGCAGCATGCCGTTGGATGAGCAGGAGGCGGCGCTCGCACCGGCGCCGGCCGGACGACGCAAGGTGGTGCTCAGCACCAGCGTGGCCGAAACGAGCCTCACCGTGGAAGGCGTGCGCGTGGTGGTCGATGCCGGCTGGTCGCGCATTCCGCGCTACGATGCAGTGGCCGGGCTGACGCGGCTGCACACCGTGCGCGTGAGCCGCGCCTCGGCCGACCAGCGACGCGGGCGCGCCGGGCGTACCGCACCGGGCGTGTGCTACCGGCTGTGGGATGTGCACGAGGAGCACGGCTTTCTCGCCGCATCGCGCCCGGAGATCATCGATGCCGATCTGTCGAGCCTGGCCCTGGAGCTCGCCGATGCCGGCATTGCCGATCCGGCGCAGCTGCGCTGGCTCGACGCGCCCCGTCCCGGCCCCTTCCTGCAGGCGCGGCAGCTGCTGGCCCAGCTTGGTGCACTCGATGCCCAGGGGCGCATCACCCCCCACGGCAAGCGCATGGCGGCGCTGCCGCTCCAGCCGCGACTCGCGCATCTGGTGCTCACCGCGCAAACGCGCGGACAGCTGCCACTGGGCGCAGCGATTGCCGCGCTGCTGGAGGAGCGCGATGTGGTGCGCGCCGAGGGATTCGGCGGCGCACCGGCCGACCTGCGGCTCCGCACCGAGCTGCTGCAGCGCGGTGGTGACGGTGGCGCGCTCTCCATGTACGGCGCGCGTGCCGATCGCGACGCGGTACGGCGCGTGAAGCAGGGCGCCGACGACCTGGTGCGGCGCATCGATGGCGGCGCGCGGCTGCAACCATGGGACGATGCCGAAACGGGGGCGCTGCTCGCCCTGGCGTTTCCCGATCGCGTGGCGCAGCGACGTGCGGGAGCAGAACCGCGCTATCTGCTGCGAAATGGCAGTGGGGCGGTGCTTCCCAAGGGCGACAGCCTGCACGATGCGCCGTACCTTGCGGTGGCCGAGCTGGAGGGACAGCCGCCGGAGTATCGGATTGCGCGCGCCGCACCGCTCACGCTCGACGAGATCCGCGGCGACTTCAGCGAGCAGATCGCGCGGGAATCCGCGGTGATGTGGGACGAGCGATCGCGCAGTGTGAAGGCGGTGGAGCGCCGCATGCTGGGCGCCATCACTCTCGAGGAGAAGCCCCAGCGCGATCCGGACGCTGACGCGGTGCGCAGCACGCTGCTGGAGCAGCTCGCCCGCGTGGGGGTGGGGGCGTGGCCGTGGCGCGAGAGTGCACAGCGGTTGCGCGAGCGGCTGGCGTTCGCGCATGCGCACGATGCCGCGTGGCCCGATGTGAGCGACGCCGCCCTGGTGTCCTCACGTAGTGAGTGGCTGGGTCCCTTTCTCGACGGCGCGCGCAGCTGGGGGCACCTCGAGCAGATCGACTGGTACGAGGCGCTCGCGGGGCTGGTGCCATGGAATCAGCGCGCGGCACTCGACCGCCTCGCGCCCACACATCTCGACGTGCCGAGCGGCTCACGCATTGCGCTCGACTACCGCGATCCCATGGCCCCCGTGCTGGCGGTGAAGCTGCAGGAGGTGTTCGGCTGGACCACCACGCCCATGCTCTTCGACGGGCGGGTGCCGGTCACGCTGCACCTGCTTTCGCCGGCGCAACGCCCGGTGCAGGTGACGCGTGATCTCGCCGGCTTCTGGAAGTCCAGCTACTTCGAGGTGCGCAAGGAGCTGCGCGGGCGCTATCCGCGGCACCCGTGGCCCGACGACCCGCTCACCGCGGAGGCGACGCGTCGGGCCAAGCCGCGGGGGACTTGAGTGGTGAGAGATGAGGGAACTGCTCGTCGGAGCGAACGGAGCAGCGGAGTCACGGAGGAAACAAAAGGCATTGCAGCTCTCCGCGCCTCTGCGTCTCCGACGAGCAGTGTAAACCCGGCCCGGCCTACGCGAACGCCCCCGGCAGCACCCCAACGAACTGCTTCATTTCCTCCGGCGTCCCGATGGAGACGCGGCACCAGTCCGTGTACGGCGGAAACGCGCGGCCGATGGTGAAGCCCTTCGCGGCGAAGTACCGCTGCATCTGTTCCACCGGCTTGCCGGCCTGGAAGAACACGAAGTTGGTCTGCGACGGCGCCGCCTTCTTGCCGAGCGTCGCCAGCGCGTCGAGCAGCATCTGCCGCCCCTCGATGATCCTCCCCCTCACGAACGCCACGTACTCCGCATCCATCAGCGAGGCGTTCGCCGCGCTGAGCCCGAAGACGTTGGGATCGCCGGTGACGTACTGCGACAGCTTGCGGATGATGTCCGGCCGCGCGACCGCGAAGCCGATGCGCAGGCCGGCCAGGCCGTGGATCTTGCTCGCCGTGCGCGAGATGATGATCGGTTCGCCCTTGAGCACGAGGTCGGTCATGCTCCGGTACCCAGGCTGGGTCACGAAGTCGTAGTAGGCCTCGTCCACGACCACCGTCGTGCGTCTGGCGGCATTCGACACGAAGTCGCGCAGCGCCTGATCGTCGGCCAGATTGGACGTGGGATTGTTCGGGTTGCAGACGAACACGAGCTTCGTGTTGCCGTTGAGCTTCGCGTCCATCTGGTACAGGTCGTGATCGAATCGATGGTCGAGTGGCACCTTGTGCACCGTGATGCCGAGGGTCTCGCCCCAGCGCGGCAGGTCCTCGAAGGTGGGCCACGGCGCCACCATCTCGCCGCCGGGCGCGTTGGCAGCGAGGGCGGCGATGGACAGCACCTCGCTCGAGCCCTGGGTCACGAGCACGTGATCGACCGGCACGCCCACCTGCTTCGCGAACGTGGCCGTGAGCTCGTCGCGTACGGGCGGCATGTACCAGGTGTGCTGCGCCCAGTTGCCCATGAGGGCATCCTTGGCCTTCGGTGACATGCCGAAGGGGTTCTCGTTGAAGTTGAGGCGAATGGGACCGGCGGCGCGGCGCGCCGTGGTCACGTCACGTTCCATCTGCGTGAGCAGCGCCGAATACGGCAGCCCGCCCCCCAGCACCCGCGACATTTCCGCGGCGGGAAGCAAACCGGGAAGCGCGACGCTGGCGCCGACGCCAAGGCCGGTCGTGCGCAGCCACTGGCGCCGGGACAGGGCACCGGGAAACGGGCTGGAAGGAGACTCGGAGCTCACGCAGCACCTCGATACGGGTGGGAGGACGGGAGGCAGGGTGCCCCGCGGTAGTAGGCCGAAGGCAGAATCGACAGCCGAAACGGGGGGATCGCCAGAGGGATACAGATATCCACTATCTTGCGCGCCATGTCGTGGAAACGTTGGCTGGTCACCCTGCTGTCGTTCGGGCTCATGCTGGGGATCTCAGCGTGGGTCGTCGCGCGGCATTGGCCGGCGAACGGCATGCCGTGGCTGGCCTGGCCGGTCCACCTGGCGGCGCTGGCCACCGTGACGGCCGAGATCGCCACGCGCGCCTTCAAGATTCAGGCGTCCGCCCGCGCCTGCCGCATTCCCCTGTCGTTCGGCACGGCGTTGCGGGTCTGCCTGGCGGGAGATCTTGCGGCGGCCGTTACGCCGGCCCGCTCGGGGGCAGAGCCGGCCCGCTTTCTGGTGCTGGCGGAGAGCGGGACGGGCGCCGCGCAGCGGGTGCTGGTGCTCTTTCTCGAGCTCTTCCTGGAAATGTGGTCCCTCGTGCTGGTCTGCAGTGTGCTGGCGGTGCTCTTCGCCGGACGCGGCGCCAGTACCGGCGGGCTGCTGGCTCTGGTTGGGGGGTACAGTACGGTGGTGCTGGGCGCGGGCGCGGCGGGGTGGTTTCTCTCCCGCCGCAACGCCAACGGGCCGCCGCCGGCGTGGGCGCGTGCGCTGGGGCTGGCCGCGCCGCGCTGGCGAGCCGTGCAGCGCACGTTGCGTTCCCTGCGTGGGGCGGTGACGTCGCTGCGCCGCGCCAAGGTGGGGCTCATGCTCCTCGCCTTCGGCGGGTCGGTGCTGCACGTGCTGTTCAAGGTGGCCACCCTCCCCATGCTGGTGTTTCTGGGTGATCCCGCGTTCCCGCGCACCATGGATACCCTGGCGCCGCTCGTCCTCTGGCCGCTGGCGCTCTTTTACGGCGGCGTGGTCGTGCCGGCGCCAGGTGGCGGCGGCTTCATCGAGGGCGCCTTTGCCGCTACACTGTCCACCGCCATCCCGGCCGGGATCTTCGTCGCCGCACTCCTCTGGTGGCGCTTCTATACGTTCTATCTCTACATCCTCATCGGCGGGTTGGCTGCCGGTGACGCCGCGCTGCGCGCCCTGCGCCCGGCGTCCCCCTCGTCATGACGCCGCGTGCCTGAGTCGCGTTCCTCTGCCACGCCGCCACCGCTGTCGGCACCGCCGGTCGTTACGGATCAGCTGACTGATCCTGTGGTGGCACGATGGAAGCTTATTGGTGGCTTCATCATCATCTACGTGGTGTGGGGATCGACCTACCTCGCCATCAAGTGGGGCGTGCAGACGATCCCGCCATTCGCTCTCGGGGCGATGCGCTTTCTGCTCGCCGGGGGTGCCCTGTATGCCCTGATGCGCTGGCGCGGCGCCGCCGCCCCGTCCCGCGCCGAATGGCGCGATTCGGCCATCGTGGGCGCGTTGCTGCTCTTCGTGGGGAATGGCGCCGTCAGCTGGGCGAGTCAGCGCGTGAGTTCCGGTATCGCCTCCGTGCTGGTGGCCACCGTGCCGCTCTGGCTGGTGCTGTGCGAGGCGTACCAGGGAAAGCGGCCGCGGGTCATGCAGCTGGTGGGCGTGGTGGTGGGGCTGGTGGGGGTCGCGCTGCTGGTGCTGCCGTCGGCCCGCGCCGGCGCCGGGGGGCGGACCCCCGTGGTGGACCCGGTGGGTGCGGTCGTGCTCACGCTCGGGTCGCTCAGCTGGACCGTGGGCTCCCTGTATTCACGCGCGTCGCAGCAGGCAAAGCCGGCGGCACTCGCCATCGCCATGCAGATGCTCACGGGCGGCGTGCTGCTCAGTGTGCTGGCAGCGCTGACCGGCGACTGGGCGAGGCTGCATCCTTCAAACGTCACCTATATTTCGGCAGCATCGCTACTCTATCTGATCATCTTCGGATCACTCATAGGCTTCTCCACCTATATGTGGCTCCTCAAGGTGGCCAGCCCAACCGCCGTGGGCACCTATGCCTACGTGAATCCGCTGGTGGCCGTGCTGCTGGGGGTGGCCCTGGGTGGCGAGCGACTTCCCGCCACGGCCTTCGTGGCCATGTCGATCATCGTGGGGGGGGTCGCCCTCGTGAGCCTCGTGGACGCGCGGCGCCGGCGCAGCTGAAACGCCGGCCGCGCCGCGCCGTAGTGCCCCATGTCCCCATCCTACGGAGTCGTTGGTGCGCACACACATCAAGGTCGTCGCGCTGGTCAACCTGCTCTACAGCGCGCTGGGCATGTTGGCCGCATTGGGCACGCTGTTCGGCAGCATCTTCGGCTCCATCGCCACGCTCAATCCCATCGTCATGATCGTGGGGACGGTGGGGGGCGTGATCGCCGCCAGCATCATCGGCCTCATCAGCCTCTTCGGCCTCATCGCCGGCTTTGCGCTGCTCAACCACCAGAATTGGGCCCGCTACGTCATCCTCGTCGTTTCGGCCTTCCGTCTCTTCAAGTGGCCGTGGGGGACCGCCTTTGGCGCCTACTCCATCTGGGTACTGACGCACGACGACACCGTGCGCGAATTCTCGCTCCACGGCTGATCGTTGGTTGCCGGTAAGCGGGGAGTTGCGTAGCCTCAGGCATGCCCCTTACCCCCCTCCAGAATGAGACCCTCGGCGCGCTCGCCGATTGCATTCTGGAGGGGGCGCCGGCAGCGCAGGAATCCCGGGGGGAGTTGCTCGCGCGCTGCGACGCGAGACTCCACACCCTGCCGCCGCACCGGCGTGCCCGCATTGGCACGGGGCTCGACCTGCTGGGCTCCCGGGTTGCCGCCGTGCTGGCCGGATGCCCACCGCGTCCGATCGCCCGCCTGAGCGCCGTCGAGCGGCGCCGCTGTCTGGACGCCTGGACGGAGAGCGCACTGCCGCCAATCCGCTCCGCCTGGCAGGCTGTGCGCCGGCTGGTGCTCACGGTGCATTACGCGCGGCCGGAGGTGGCGGCCGCCATTGGCTACGACGGGCCGTTCCAAATGCGCCGGCAGTTCCGGTCCTTCGAGGGACCGCTTCCCGATGGCCCCCGCGCCACGCCCACGGAGCCGGTCGCCAGGGGGCCGGTGATCTTGCCCGGCGAGCTTCCCCACGAGCCCCTGCCGGGCGGCGTGTCCCGAGGCCTCGCGCTGACTGCCGGTCTCAGGCGACAGGCCGACGTCGTCGTCATTGGCACCGGGGCCGGCGGCGCCGTGGCGGCGGCCACGCTGGCCGAAGCGGGCTACGACGTGGTGGTCATCGAAAGCGGTCCGTGGGTGACCCGCGCCGACTTCACGGAACAGGACGCCGCTCTCTCGGAGCGGCTCTTCGCCGACGGGGGACTGCGCGCGACTGACGACGGCGCCATCGGCCTGCTGCAGGGGGGCGCCGTGGGCGGGGGCAGCACGGTGAACTGGATGATCATGCTGCGCACGCCCGACTACGTGCTGGAGCAGTGGGCACGGGAGGCCGGGACCTACGGCATGACGCCCGCCGACATGGCCCCCGTGTTTGCGCAGGTCGAACGCGATGTGCACGCGGGGCTGGTGCCGCCCGATGCCCATTCGGCCAACAATCAGTTGCTGTGGAACGGGGCGCGGGCGCTGGGATGGCGCGTGCACAGCGGCATGATCAACGCCCGACAGTGTGTTCGCTGCGGCTTCTGCAGCTTCGGGTGCCGACACGACGCAAAGCAGTCGGTACTGCGCACCTATCTGCCGCGCGCCTGCGCCGCCGGCGCTACCCTGTACACCGACCTCTCGGTGTCGCGCGTCGAGATCCTCGAACGCGATACCGGCCGCGGGACGCCTCCCCGCAAGCGCGTGCATGCCCACACGCCACAGGGCACGCCCGTCACCGTGGACGCACCCCTGGTGGTGGTGGCGGCCGGGGCCGTGGGTACGCCGGTCCTGCTGCAACGCTCAGGGCTGGGCGGCGGCGGCGTGGGGCACTGGTTGCGCCTGCACCCTACGACCATGGTCAACGGGGTGTATGACCGGGACATCGTGCCCAGCACCGGCATTCCTCTCACCACGATGTGCGACGAGTTCATCCGCTGGCGCGGCACCGAGTACGGCTTCTGGATCGAAACGCCGCCCATGCACCCCGCGCACACCGCCACCGTGCTCCCCGGCTTCGGGACGGCGCACGCCACCGCCATGGCGCGCTTCAACCGGCTGGGGGTCTTCATTGGCCTCACGCGCGACGGCGCGGCGCGTGGGGTCTCCAGCGGACAGGTCACCGTGAACCGGCGCGGCGAGATGTCCATTCGGTACCGCCTCACCCCCGACGACGAACAACGCGTGCGGGCGTCGATCGTGGCCATGGGGCGGCTGCACCTCGCCATGGGCGCGAGCGCCGTGGAGACGGTGCACGCCACGCCCATCGTGGCGCGCTCCATGGCTGCCGTGGAGTCGCTGGCGACCGCTTCGGTGGCCCCCAACCGGCTGGCGCTCTTCTCGGCTCATGTGAACGGGACCTGCCGCATGGGCACCGACACGTCGACGTCGGGCGCCACGCCCGACGGTGAGCGCCACGGGGTGCGCGGCCTGTACATTACCGACGGCTCGCTGCTCCCCACCGCGCTCGGCGTGAACCCGCAGGAAACCATCATGGCCGTGGCGCAGCTGCTGTCGTCGCGTCTCGCGGCGCGTCACCGCGGCGTGTCGCAGTAACCCGTCCTTCACGACTCTTCACCCGTTCCCACGGCATACCCATGAGCAAGGGCGAGAAGAAGCGGCGCCGGGCACTCGACGCCTACTGGGCGCTGCAGCGGGCGGCGGCGCTGGCGGCGACGCGCGTGGACGACGCCGTGCATCCGTTCGGTCTCTCGGCGTCGCAGTACGGCGTGCTCGACACGCTCCTGCAGCGCGGTCCCACGCACCAACAGGAGCTGGCGGAAGCCCTCGGGCGCAGCAAGGCACAGATGACGGCCATCATCGATGCGCTCGAAGCGCGCGGCGTCGTGCGCCGGGAGCGGCACGCTGTCGATCGGCGCTTCATCTCGGTGTATCTCACCGAAGCGGGCCGGGTGTTGCTGGCCGAAGCGGCCCCCGCGCGCACCGATGCGGTGGTGGCACTCATGCGCGAACTCAGCGGTGACCAGAAGACCCGGCTGGTGCGCCTCTGTCGACGCCTGCTCAGGGTACTCGACCCGTCGGAGCCCCCGCCGGCTGACGCGCCCGATGACGCCACGGCCGCCGAGGATGCCAGCGTCACCGCCAGCGCGGACGTAGACATCGGGATACCGACCGCCGACGCGTCCGCCGCCGACGCGTCCGCCGCCGACGCGCCGCCGTCCACCTGACCACTCCCCACGTTTACCACCGATCCCCTCATGGCTGGACGTCATTTCCTGCAGATCCCCGGGCCGACCCCCGTCCCCGACCGCCTTCAGCGGGCGATGCACCGCCAGATGGAGGATCACCGCTCGTCGGCGTTCCCGGCGTTCACGCGCCGCATTCTCTCGCGGCTGCCGCAGGTGGTGCACCAGACGCAGGGTGAGGCGTTCGTGTTTCCGGCGACCGGCTCGGCCATGTGGGAAGTGGCGCTGGTCAACACGGTCAACCCCGGCGCGCGTCTGCTCGCGCCGCGCTTCGGGCAGTTCTCGCATCTCTTCATCCAGACCGCGCGCCACCTGGGCTACCAGGTGGATGTGCTCGAAGAGCCCTGGGGTGAAGCCGCCAGCCCCGAGCGCATCGAGGCGGCGCTCGCGGCGGACACGACCCACGAGATTCAGGGTGTGCTGCTCGTGCACAACGAAACCGCCACCGGGGTCACCAGCGACGTGGCTGCGGTGCGCGCGGCCATGGATCGCGCCGGGCATCCGGCCCTGCTGTTCGTGGATGGCGTGAGTTCCATCGCCAGTCTCGATTTCCGCTTCGATGACTGGCGGGTGGACTGCGCCATTACGGGCTCGCAGAAGGGCTTCATGCTGCCCGCCGGGCTGGGCATGCTGTTCGCGAGCCCCAAGGCGCTGGCGCGTGTGGAGGCGTGCACCACGCCGCGCGCCTACTTCGATCTGCGGGCCATGCGCGCGAACAACGCCCAGGGCTACTTCCCCAGCACCCCGGCGCTTTCCCTGCTGTACGGCCTCGACGAGGCGCTCACGATGCTGCTCGAGGAGGGGATGGATAACGTCGCCCGGCGCCACCGCACCCTGGCCACCGGCGTGCGCGCCGCGGTGAAGGCGTGGGGGCTGCGCGAATGTGCGCAGCGCCCCGAGATCGCGTCCGATTCGCTCACCGCCGTCCTCGTGCCGGCAGAAAAGGATGCGCGTACCGTCATCGATCTCGCCTTCCGTCGCTACGACATCGCGCTCGGCAGCGGGCTCAGCGAAGTGGCGGGGAAGGTGTTCCGCATCGGGCACCTCGGGGACATGAACGCCCTCACGCTGGCCGGCGCGCTGGCGGGAGTGGAAATGGCACTTGCCGATGCCGGCTTCGACATCACGCTGGGGAGCGGTGTGGGCGCGGCCCTGGCGCAGTGGCGGGTGCAGGCGTGAGCACACACGACGTGCGGGTGGTGGTCACCCGCAAGATGCCGGCGGCCGTGGAGGCCGAGATCGCGTCGCGCTACGACGCGCTCTTCAATCGCACCGACGTGGCGCTGACGGCCGAGCAGATGGCGCAGGTGCTGCAGCAGGCCGACGTGGTGGTCACCACGGTGACGGACAAGTGGCATCCGGGGATCTTCGACACCACGAGCATCCGCACGAAGCTGCTGGCCAACGTGGGGGTGGGGGTGAACCACATTGCCCTCGAGGCCGCCCGTCGCGCGGGCATTGCCGTGAGCAACACGCCGGACGTGGTCACCGATGACACGGCCGACGTGGCCATCGCGCTCATGCTCATGACCATGCGGCGACTGGGTGAGGGGGAGCGGCATCTGCGCAGTGGGGCGTGGGGCGGACTGCGCCCCACCTTCATGTTGGGGCGCACGTTGCGCGGCAAAACCCTGGGCATCGTGGGGTATGGCCGCATCGGTCGTGCGGTCGCCCGCATTGCTCACGACGCCTTCGGCATGCACATCCTCTGGCAGGCGCCGCGCGACCCGCGGGTGGACGACCCCGCAACGGCGGGTCCGGCAGGCGCGCAGCGCGTGGACACCCTGGAAGAGTTGCTGCAGCGCAGCGACGTGGTGAGCCTGCACTGTCCGGCCACGCCGGAGACGCGCCATCTCATCAACGCCGAGACGCTGGCGCACATGCCCGAGCATGCGTACCTCGTGAACACCGCGCGGGGGGATGTGGTGGACGAGGCCGCGCTGGCCTTCGCGCTCAAGGAGCGCCGCATCGCCGGCGCCGGACTCGATGTGTACGAGTTCGAACCCAGTGTCACGGCCGAACTGCGTGACCTCGAGAACGTGGTGCTGTTGCCGCACCTTGGCAGCGCCACCATCGAGACCCGCACGAACATGGGCATGCGCGCGCTCCGCAACGTGGATGCGTTCGTGGCCGGTGCCGGCCTCCCCGATCGCGTGGGGTGAACGGCGCTGGCTGCCGCGCCATGGTGGGCAGGACCCGCCGCGTCCCGTTAGACTGCCGCTGTGCTGATCGCCGGCCTCGATCCCTCGCTGCACCCGACCCCGCCCGTTCCCGCGACGGCGGGGTCACTGCTGCATTTCCCGGAGATCCGCTCCCGTTTTCTGGAGCAGCCGCACGACGTCATCGTCTGTCTGCCCCCCGGCTACCACGAGGAGCCGGAACGTCGGTATCCCGTGCTGTATCTGCACGACGGGCAGAACGTGTTCGACGACCTGCCGCTGTCCCCCTTCGGCGTGCAGTGGGGGGTGGACACCACCGCGCGCGCGCTCGTGCACGCGCGGGTGATCGAACCGCTCATCATTGTCGCCGTGGGCAACGCGGGGCGCGATCGCATCGACGAGTTCACGCCCACGCGTGACAACATGCACGATGCCGGCGGGTTGGCCGATCGCTACGGCCAGATGCTGGTGTACGAGATCAAGCCCTGGGTGGACCACAGCTGGCGCACGCGGCGCACCGCACGGGACACGGCGGTGGCGGGCAGTTCACTGGGCGGGCTGCTCAGTCTGCATCTCGGGCTCACCCATCCGGCCATCTTCGGCAAGGTGGGACTGCTGAGCCCCAGCGTGTGGTGGGATGACCGCTGGATCGTGCGGCAGCTCGCCACCGGCGGCCGGCGTCCCGACCTGCGCATCTGGCTCGACGTGGGGACCGGTGAGGCACGCATGCTCAAGGGCACCCGGCTCCTGTACCGCATGCTGCTGCGCAAGGGATGGCGCATCGGCACCGACCTCCACTACATGGAGGCGGACGGGGCGCTGCACGATGAACGGGCGTGGGGGGAACGGGCGGGGCTGTTCCTGCGCTTTCTCTTTCCGGCGCACCCCTGACGACGCTGCGCGTCCCCTGTTCGGAGCAGACGATGGACAGCTTCACGAGCTTCTCCCCCAAGGCCCTCACGTTCCTGCGCGGACTCAGGAAGAACAACCGCAAGGACTGGTTCGAAGCGCATCGGGCCCAGTACGAGCAGGAGCTCAAGGCGCCGCTGGCGGCGCTCATCGAGGAGATGGACGTGCATCTGGCGACCATCGCCCCCGAGATCGTGGGTTCGCCCAGAAAGTCGGCGTTCCGCATTCACCGCGACGTGCGCTTCAGCAAGGACAAGTCGCCGTACAAGACGCACGTGGCGTGCTGGTTCTATCATGGCGACGTCGGCACCCGCATGCAGAGCGAAGCCGTCCACGGCGGCGCCGGATTCTACCTCCACCTGTCCCCGGGGGAGTGCTTCTGCGGGGGCGGTATCTGGATGCCGCCTCGTCCTGCGCTCCACAAGATCCGTGACGCGCTGGTGCACGACCTCGAGGGATGGAACGACATCGTGGGCGACAAGGCGTTCCGCCGGCGCTTCGGGGAGCTCGACCAGGAGGGGATGCTGACCCGCGTCCCGCGTGGCTATGCTGCCGATCATCCCGCCGCCGCGTGGTTGCGCTACCAGAGCTTCACCGCCGGCGCCCCACTCTCCGACGACGAAATCACCAGTCCGCGCCTGCCGCTGCTGCTGGCGCGGCACTATGCCGCCATGACCCCCTTCGTCCGCTGGCTCAACGCGGCGCTGGGGCTGGCGCCGCGCCGCAGTCGACTGTAGGGAACGGGCCGGCCGGTTCCCGCCGAGACGCATGGGTACCGCCGGCCATGAGGCCCGGCGAGATTCCCTCGACATGTCGAAGTCGCTCAAGCTCACGCTGGACATCCTGATCGGCGCCGCCGCGCCGGTGCTGATCCTCAAGTACGGCACCGCGCCGCTGGGTACCCTCCCGGCGTACCTCACGGCGGCGCTGGTACCGGTGGCGTGGGTCCTGCTCGACCTCTTCGTCATCAGTCGCCGCTTCAACTTCATCACCACCTACGGCGGCGCGTCGGCGATCATGCGCGGCGCGCTGGCGTTCTGGTATGTGGACGGCGCGCTCTTCGCCTTCAAGGACAGCGCGAGCTACCTGCTGGCGTTCGTGGTGTTCGGCGTGACGGCGCTCATGGGCAGTCCGGTCACGCGCAGCATTGCCCTGCAGGGGCTCGACCCCGACACGCCGGAGCGCGAACAGCAGATGCGCCGGCTGCTCGACGAGCCCACGGTGCGCCGGGCCATGACCCAGGCGGCGCTGCTCATTGGCGCCACCAATCTGGCGGCGGGCGGTGCGAACTACCTCATCAACCTGCGCATGGTCACGGCGTCGTTCAACACGCCCGCCTTCAACGACCAGGTGGCCAACGTCAACGCCATCACGCGCATCGTGCTGGTGCTGCCGGACATGCTCGCGCTCTTCTTCGCGTTCAGTCTCATGTACAAGGCCATGTACGCCCTGCTGCCCGGCGGCAGCGAGCAGGAGGCCGACGCGGCCGAATTCTGGACCCTGCTCAAGCGCCGCGAAGACGCCATGATGCTGACGCGCACCGATGCGGCCGCCATTGCCGATCCGGCGGCCGAGGCCCTCGCGCGGCGGCAGGCCCGCGAGGAGTTCGGGCTGAGCTGAGCCGCTGCAGTCGCCTCGGCGGACTCAGTTGCCGAACGAGCCGAAGCGCCGTCCCAACTCGCCCAGGTTGCCGAAGCGCTGGTTGACCACGGTGTTGTAGATGGAGCCGAAGGTGTAGCCGATCCCCACATTCATGTTGTAGCGGAAATTCGTCTGCAACTGCTGGCGCTGCGTGAGAATGTCGCGCTCCGACTGCGCGTTGGCGGCAATGTAGATCTGGTCGCGCACGCGCGACGCCGAGCCGCGGAAGTTGAGAGAAAAGCCGCGCCCGAGGCGCAGGTCCACGAAGCCGCTCAACGTGACATGATTGCGATTGGGATCGTGCAGGTATTGGGAGCCTTCGAGCGTGAGGTTGGTGTTGCCCCACTTCTGCCGTTGCGTGAGGGCCAGCAGGAGCGTGTGGTTGAATCGGGTCTCCTCCACCTGGTCGAACACCGTCCGACCGTAGTACTGATAGTAGTTGGGCCCCACGTAGTAGAGGGCGGTGAGCTGCCGCCGCGTGGCCTCGCTCCACGGGAAGTAGTTGTATTCGATGGCGGGCGATACGCGCACCGAGAGCTTCTGGTTGAGGACCTCGCTGAAGCCGCCGGCGATCTTCACCCCGGCCGTCCAGTGGGCATTGATGGTGCGGCCGAAGAGCGCATTGGCATTGGCCGCGCGCTGCAGCACCACCACCGAGACCGTATCGCGCAGCGCCGGGTTGGTGCGGTTGGTCTGAAACACCTTGAAGTCGCGCTCGTTGTAGCTGCCCGTGGCTCCCACGTTGATCTTCCACTTGTCCGTCGTGCGCGCGGCCGACAGCGTCGAGGAGAGGTTGGTGGTGCGCACCAGCTGCTCGCCGCTGGCGTTCACGTTGCCGTCCACACGGTAGAGCCAGAGGTTCCACCGGTCCTTGACCGCCCGCGGGTTGATGGTGGGTGCCACGAACCCATTCGCCAGCGTCAGCCGCAGGCGCGACGCGATGGGCGTGCGCGCCACGTAGGGGGCAAGTCCCAGCTGGAAGGTGCGCAGCAATTCGCGGCGCACCACGTCATCGGCATCGTTGGGCAGGGTCGACACCACCAGCGTATCCATCTTCCCGGTGTATCCCTTCTGGCCCAGGAAGTTGACGGTGATCTGTCGGCCCCCGTTGCCGGCGTTGAGCGACGTCAGCAGCAGATGCACGTCGCTGTCGAAACGGTCGCGCACCCAGTTCACGAACCCCATCTCCTGGACGAAGAACTGGCGATCGCAGCCGCGCACGCCCCCCTGGCAGTCGAGAAAAACGCGGAGCGAGCTCTGCAGCAGGCTGTCGGGGAGCACCGTGGCGCCAGCGCCTGCCGTGGCTGACGCGCCGGACTCTGGGGCACCGCTGCGGGCACCGCGCTCACCACGCGGTTGCGCCGCAAGCGCCGGAACAACAAGGAGCAGGAACGGAAACGCCGCGGCAACCAGGCACGCGGCGCGAAAGGGGAAACGCATTGAGGAACCGGATCTGGGAAGCAGGACCGGACTGATGGTCCAAATGCTGACAGGGAAGCGTGCTTCACCCGCCGCGTGCACCTGCCTTACGCACGAGTGCCGCAAAGGGTTCGCGCGGCTGGTCCCTCGCCGCCCGTTCTAGACGAGTTGAACGAGCAGGCGGCCGGTGGCGCGGGAGAAGGTGGCCGCCAGCGGTTGCAGCCCGGAGGGCGCGGGACCCTCGAGGCGCGTCCCGGCGAAGTCGAACGCCGAGCCGTGACACGGGCAGAGCAGCCGAGTCCGCTCCACAATGGACACGCCACACCCGGCGTGGGGACATTCAGCCGACAGTGCCGAGAATTGGTCGCGATCGCGGCGGACCACGATGAGGCGCGCCGGCAGAAACACGACGGCCACGGGGAGGCTGGCAGCGGCGGTCCACGCCGGCACGCGCGTGGTGTCGATCTCGACCACGTCGCCGATACGACGGACGGCATCATCCGGTGATGTCGTCAGCGGAACACCGGCCACCGTGCTCGCGTCGGTGCACGCGAGCAGTGGTCCGGACAGGGCAAGGAGGCCTATGCGCATGGCATCGCGTCGTGTCACGCACGGCATGATCAGGGTCGGCTCGAGTGATGGCACCGGCGAACGCCCAAAGGTCGTCACGATGCAGATGCCGCAACAGCAACCCGGGCAATCGTGGCCGTTGCGTGACCGCCGCGTGACAGGGCGGCGCGTGAATCGAGACATCGCGACGGCTTTGTCCAATGCGCGTGATGTCCCACGCGTATCGCCCCTCACCTCGTCCGCCTCTTCTCATGCCAACGCGTTCCGCCCCCTCCCGTGTCTTGCTCACCGCCGCCTGCGGCCTTGCGCTCGCTGCGTGCGGCGACGACGGCGACGGGATCGCCACTCCCAACGAGACGGTGGCCCCGGTTGCCCTCCGGAATCAGTCGGTCACCCCGCCACTCCTCCGGTCGCTCGTGTCCGGCGTCGAGATCTATGGCCTCGTCAGCAGCGATGACCGACTGCCGGGTTCCCCCAACTTCGTCTTCGGCGGGTCGGCCGACGGCGCCGGTTTCATCCGCAACGCCGACGGATCGTTCACCCTGCTCACCAACCACGAGGACAACTTCGCGGTCTCGCGTGTCCGCTTCGATCGTGAGCTCAAACCGCTGTCGGGCGACTACGTGGTGAACTCCACCGCCGGCCGGTACCGCCTGTGCTCGGCGACGCTCGCGACGGTGGAAGAGCACGGGTTCAGTGCCTTCATCACGGCCGGCGAGAGCAATGAGGAGTCGGAGATTCTGGCCGTGGATCCGCAGGGCCCGGCCAACACGCCCAAGTACCTGGCCGGCTTCGGGCGCTTCAACACCGAAAACGCGGTGCCGCTGCCGAAGGTGGCGTACCCCAACCGCACGGTCATCGTGATCGGCGATGACGACTCGGGCGTGGAAGGCGGCCAGGTGGCCATGTACCTGTCCAATACGGTCGGCGATCTCGACAACGGCAACCTGTACGTGCTGGCGCGGAGCGACAACAACACGCGCGAGCGCGACATGGTAGTGGGGCAGTCGTATCCGGTGGAGTTCCGCCAGGTGCGCAACCAACGCACCCTGACCGGCCGCCAGATCAACCAGGAAGGCGCCACGCTCAACGCCATCCGCTTTGCGCGCGTGGAAGACGTGGACTACCGCAAGGGGTCGGCCGCGAACAACCGCGAGCTGTATTTCGTGGCCACCGGGCAGAACAACACCGGTGTGAACGCCGACTACGGGCGCACCAAGTATGGCCGTGCCTACCGTTTGCGCCTCAGCGAGGCCGATCCGCTGCGCGGCACGCTGGAAGTGATTGCCGATGGGGATGACCGCACGGGCCCCGCCCGCCTGTTCCAGAACCCCGACAACGTGTACGTGGGGCAGAACTTCCTCTACATCCAGGAAGATGACAACGGGTACGGCGACGAGACCCACGACGCCTACATCTACCAGTACAACATCGCCACGCGCGAAATGCGTCCGGTGCTGGAGATGGATCACCGCCGCACGCAGCCCGATGCCGCGCTGTACAACGCCGTGGGTGCGCGTCCGGCCGGCAAGGCCGGCTGGGAGTATGGCGCCATGATCGACGTGTCGCCCATGCTTGGCCAGAACGACACCTTCATCATCGCGCTGCAGCCACACTCGTGGCGGGCCGACAAGTATCGTGGCGTGGACGGGGGGACGCTGCGCCCCACCGAGAATCAGGCCAGCATGATGGTCGTGGTGAAGGGACTCCCCCGCTGACGCCCCGGACACGCACCATGTGGGTTCGTGCCATTTCCGTGAGTGTCCTCGTCGTGTTGAGCGCGTGCGAACGCACGCCCTCAACCGACGCCCCCATCGCCTCCGCGCCCGCTGGCGGAGGTGATGTGCGTGCGGCCCACACGTTGGACATCTGGCGTGCCCACGTGGACACGCTGGCCGACCGGGTCGCGCAGCTTGATACGGCCGCCACGCTGTCCACGCCGGAGTCCGTGGCGCGTGCCCGCGCGGCCTTCGTGGCCGCGCGCCGGGCATACAAACATGTCGAGGTGGGGCTCGAGTACTATGTCCCCTCCACCTCCAGGAGCATGAACGGGCCGGCGTTGCCGGAAGTGGAGGAATCGGAAGGGCCGGAGGCGGTGTTCCCGCCGACCGGGTTCCAGGTGATCGAGGAGTCGTTGTACGGCGACGATCCGCTTGGTGAACAGGATGCGGTGCGGCAGGAAACAGCCACGTTGCGGCAGCTCGTGACCCGCGCCCGCACCATGATGCAGGCCCAGCGCGCCACCGATGATCGGATCTGGGATGCCGCCAAGCTCGAGCTGGCGCGCATCGGCACGCTGGGGCTTGCGGGGTTCGATTCGCCCGTCGCGGGCCACGCGTTACGCGAAGCCGACGCGGCGTTGGAGGGCGTCGCGCGTTCGCTGGCGCCGTATCGGGCCGATACGCCGGCGTGGGCCACGCTGGACAGCGTCATGGCCGCGGCGCGCACCACGCTGCAGGCCGGCACCACGCGCGAGGCGTTCGATCATTTCGCCTTCATCGTCACGCACGGCAACCCACTGGCCCGCGCCCTGCGCGACACGCGGGTTTCGCTCGGGATCGGCACGCCCGCCGAACGTCGGGCCTTCCGCATGGACGCGGCGTCGGTATTCGACTCGGCCGCCTTCGACGTGCTCGCGTTCGCTCCGCTCAATACCACACCCGCGAACGGCGAGACGGTGGCGCTTGGCCGTCAGCTGTTTCACGATGTGCGCCTCTCCGGTGATGGGCGGCGCGCCTGCAGCTCATGCCATGTGCCTGAGCAGGCGTTCACCGACGGCCGGCGCGTGAACACGGCGCGTGGCGGGGCACCGCTTGCCCGCAACACACCCACCGTGATCAACAGCGGACTGCAGCTGGGCGTGTTCTCCGACCTCCGCACGACCTACCTCGAAGACCAGGTCACCGATGTCGTGGAGAACGTGGACGAAATGCACGGCAGTCTCGACGCCACGGCGGCGTTGCTGGCGCGCGATCCCGCGCTCGCCGCTCGGTTCCGTACCGCGTTCGCCGGTACCGGCAGCCCCCCCGTCGGTCGCGACGCCGACGTGACCGCCGCGCGCCTCCGCTCAGCGCTCGCGGCGTATCAGCGCAGCCTCACCCGTCTCGACTCACCCGTGGATCGCGCGCTCCGTGGCGAGGTCGCCGCGCTGACCCTCGAGGCCCGTCGTGGCTTCAACCTCTTCGTGGGCAAGGGCAAGTGCGCCACCTGTCACTTCCTGCCGCTCACCACCGGCACCGTGCCGCCCATGTACCAGAAGTCGGAGGTCGAGGTGCTTGGCACTCCCGTGCGTGCGGTCACGGCGCGCGGCTCGGTGGATCCCGATGTGGGCCGCTATCGCCTCTCCCGCGCCGAGCCGCACAAGTACGCCTTTCGCACGCCGTCGCTGCGCAACGTGGCGCTCACGGCGCCCTACATGCACAACGGCGCCTATCCCACACTCGAGTCGGTCATCGACTTCTACAACCGTGGTGGCGGGGCGGGCATCGGCATCGCCCTCGAGAATCAGACGCTGCCCCCCGACCCGCTCAACCTCACGGCGGGTGAGCAGCGCGACCTCGTGACGTTCCTGCGGGCCCTCACCGACACGACCGGCACCGGTCGCCGGTAAGGCACCGACGCATCAACGGCGCACGGCGGAGCGCATCGGGAAGGTACCATCCGCAGCGAAACGGTGACACGTGTGCGCTCGAGACATGTCATGATGTGTCGTGACCCCTTGCCTCCTCCCTCTATCGCTCGGCACACTATGGCCATGCCCGCGCTCACACCCCGTGTCTGGACCGCCGCCGAGGTGCAGGCGCTGCCGGACGATCCGTCGCACCGTTACGAGTGCGTGGACGGGGAGCTGCTCGTGAGCCCCACGCCACGCCTGGCCCATCAGGGCGCCGTGACGGCACTGACCGTCCTCCTCGAGTCGCTCGCTCGCCCGGCGGGCATCGGGACGGCGTTCGTGGCGCCATCGGAGTGGGTCCTCGACCCGCGCACGCTGGTCCAGCCGGACCTGTACGTGGTGCCGCTCACCGACGGCCGCCGCCCGCGCACGAATGAGGAGCGCACCGAGGCGCTGCTGTTCGTGGAGATCCTGTCGCCCAGCACGGCCCGCTTCGACCGCGTGGTCAAACGTGGGCGCTACCAGCAGGCCGGCATCGAGTACTGGATCGTCGATCTCGACTCACGACTGGTGGAACGCTGGCTCCCGCACGACGAACGCCCGAGCATCCACGCCGATCGGCTCGAGTGGCAACCGGCCGGCGCGGCGTCGGCCTTCGTCATCGACCTCGAGCCGTTCTTCACCGAGGTGCTCGGCCCCGCCTGATCGAGACGGGGTCGCGCACGTGCTACCGGTCACCTGATGGTTGCCCGCCTTGAGGTTGAAGAAGAAGCGGCCGTCGGACGACTCCTTCAGCTCGTCGCGTTCGTCGAGCGCGCTGTTCCTCTATCGCCGAAATCCCGACACCCGTAGCTTGGAGCGCAGCACGCGTCGTGCGCCCGCGGCGCGTTCCCCTCTTACGGAGTCCCGATGCGTCTGTTCCGTCTCGCGGCCGGTGCGGCCGCGCTCGCTGTCGTTGCGCCGCCCGCCGCGGCCCAGTCCGCCCCCCCATCCGAGCTGGCCAAGCTCATCGAAGGCAAACTGCCATCGGTGATGCCCAAGGTGGTCGCTTGGCGCCGCGACATTCATGAGCACCCGGAGCTCAGCTTCGAGGAGAAGCGCACGGCGGCCCTCGTGGCCGATCATCTGCGCCAGTTGGGGCTCGAAGTGCAGGCCCCGGTGGGCCGCACCGGCGTCGTCGGCATTCTGCGCGGCGGCAAGCCCGGCCCCGTGGTTGCCTTGCGTGCCGACATGGATGCGCTGCCGGTCACGGAACTCGTGGATCTGCCCTTCAAGAGCAAGGTGCGCACGCAGTGGCAGGGACAGGAGGTGGGGGTCATGCACGCCTGCGGCCACGATAATCACGTCGCCATTCTCATGGGCGCCGCCGAGGTGCTCGCCGGCATGAAGGCGCAGATCCCCGGTACGATCAAGTTCCTCTTCCAGCCGGCGGAGGAGGGGCTGGGTGGAGCGCAGGCCATGGTGGATGATGGCGCACTCAAGGCGCCCGTCCCGAATGCGGTGTTCGGCCTGCATGTGTGGCCCAATCGCGTGGGGCAGATCGGCGTGCGGCCAGGGCCCATCATGGCGGCCGCCGGCAACTTCAAGATCATCGTGAAGGGAAAGCAGACCCACGGCTCGCAGCCGTGGTCGGGGGTGGACCCCATCGTGGTCTCGTCGCAGATCGTGCTGGGGCTGCAGACGATCGCCAGTCGCCAGGTGAACGTGGCGTACCTGCCCAGCGTGCTCACGGTCGGGCAGATCACCGGCGGCAACCGCAGCAACATCATCCCGGATAGCGTCGTCATGGTGGGCACGCTGCGCACCTTCGATGACGCCATGCGTGCCGACATCGCCATGCGCATCAAGCGTACGGCGGAGGACATCGCCCGGTCCGCCGGCGCCACGGCCATCGTGGAAGTGGATCGCGGCGGGCTGGTGACGAAGAACGACACCACGCTCACCGACCGCATGCTGCCCACGCTGCGGCGGGTGTCGGGGGACGTGGCGTTCATCAATCCCGTGATGGGGAGCGAAGACTTCCCGGTGTTCACCCGGGAGATTCCCGGCGTCTTCTTCTTCCTCGGGGTCACACCCAGGGACAAGGACCCGAACACCGTGCCCGTGAACCACTCGCCGCTATTCTTTGCCGACGAGGGCGCGCTCATCACCGGCGTCCGTGCCATGGCGAACCTGGCCACGGACTATCTCACTCTGGGCGCGAAGAAGTAGCGCGCGCTCAGAACGCGAACTTGAACCAGTGGGCGATGCGCGTCGCGAGGGCGCCGCGGCGGGGCAGCAATTGGTCGAGCACCGCGGGATCATCGATCCAGCGGGACTGGCCGATGAGCGAGATGAGATCGATCGTGGCGGTCACCGACGGCCAGCCGGCCATGAGCAGCGACGCCTCGCCGTCGCTGACCATGCTGCGATCGTTCTGATTGGCTGACCCGATCAGGGTATAGAACACCACCCGGTCGCGTTGCGCGGCGGGGAGTCCCTCATACCAACTGCGCACGACGTCGCCGCCCACGTCAATGCGGGCCCCCGTGGTGTCGCCGAACGAGGCGACGGCGGCGCCACGGGCCTGCAGCTGCGACATGCGGCGTGGCACGAACTCGCGGGTCAGCTCCACCCAATCGCGGCGCGCCATCACCGACCAGGCTTCGCGGCTGGCAATGAAGTTGGCCTTGAGATGCAGCAGCGGCCGTTCCCGTGCCTCGAACTCGTTGCCGTCGCGCACCGGAATCGGCAGCGCCCCCAGGGTGGCGGCGAGCTCCTCCAGCCCCTCGTACACACTGGGCGGAAAGGCAAACAGGTCGCGCAGCCACGGCTCGCGAGCCAGCGTGGTGCGCACGGACAGGATCTTGCCCGGCACGTTGCTCACGGGAATCTCCGACGCGTACAACCCCACCTTGAGCAGGCCGCCCTCGCGGCGAATGACATCCCCGAACAGCTGCTCGGCCATGACGAAGCGCCAGAGCAGCTCCCGGCTGCGAATCATCGACCCGAAGGCACGCGCCGGCGCGTTGGCCAGCGTGGGCGCAATCACCAGCACGCGCACCCCGCGCAAGGACGCCCCCAGCAGGGCACTGCCCCAGAAGGTCCCGTTCCAGAGCGAATCGGGAATCTTGATGACGGAGCCCGCAGGCATGAGCGTATACAGCAGGGCCTTCGTGACGTTGAGGCTCTTGTCCGCGTACCCGGTGCGGTTCTGCAGGAGCAACGCCCGCAGGTCGCGCCCCGGCAGGCCGCGATTCCGTTCCACGAGCGCGGCGTAGTCCGGCGCCAGCGGCAGCGGGCGCAGCACCGCGGGGATGCGGGCGGGGGACACCCCCTGACTCAGGAGCAGCTCGCGGGCCGCCGTCTTGAGCGACAGGTTGGCCGGTCCGCGCACGAGCAACGAGCGATCCTCCCAGGAGAGATTCGCGTAGTGCTCGCCGATGCCGGCCCCGGTCACGATCGATTCGCCGCGGTACGGGTCGCGCTCCGACACGTCGTACACCACCAGTTTGCGGTGGTCGCGCATCCAGGTATCCGGTACCGGAAACGCCGTCGCCACCCGCCAGCTCGTGAATGAGGGGTCGGAGACATTGGTGATGTTCACGTGGACCTTCACGAGCGACCGCAGCCACCCCTCGCCATAGTGCCGGCGCTGGGCCGTGAGCAGCGACGAGTGCGCCACGGCGTCGCGCAGCGCCTGCTGCGCCGCGGCGAGCGAATCTTCCCAGGCGCCGAACCCCGCCTTGAGCCGCACGCGGTGGTGCAGGGGATTCTCCAGCAGGTCCATCCAGAGGCGCGCCGTGTTGGCCCGATAGAACCACTCGTCGAGAATGATCAGGTACGTGGGAAAGACCCCCGTGCTGTCGTACTCGCGCACGCGCGCCGTCATGGCCGCAAGGTAGGAGCGCAGGACGTGGCGGAAGCTCATCTCGTCGGGATCGCCGCGCCCGTCCTTGCCCCGAAAGTCGTGCGTCCAGAGCACGTGGTACTCACGGGCCGCATGCACCGTGCGGCTCAGCTGGTACTGGAACTGCTCATTGATCACGTACGAGATGTCGTTCCCGTCGGTCACCGGTTCGCCCGCCATGTGCGCCACCAGCGCGTCGAGCTCCTGCTGGGTGTCGTGTTGCTCCGGCTCCAGCGCGAGCTGCAGCGGAAGCCACACGAAACGGGAGCCGTTCCACTGCGCGTGCGCGGTGCGCCGCACCTCCTCCACGATGTCGAGCACCGCACCGAACACGCCCAGGGCATCGGGAATGGCCTGGCGCGACAAGCCGCCCTGCACGTGGAGCCAGCGCAGAAACGCGCCGCGGGCCAGCAGCGCGAAGTCCCGGGTGGTGTCGTGATCCTTTGCCTGACCGAGCAGGCGGTCGTAGGGCACAATCACTTCGTCCAGCAGGACGGCGCGCGCCGCCACGGCGGCCCGCCGCCCCTCGGGGGTGACGTGCGCTGCGTCGCCGGTCCCGTCGTGCAGCGCCGCGGAGAAGGCCACATCGAGCGCCGCGTGCCACCGGCGGACTTCGTGCTCCACGGTGGTCGCCCGCGCGAGTGCGCCGATGCTCCGCAGCCGCTGCACCACGGCGGAGTCGCTGGCGCGGCCGCCGCCGCCGGTATGGTCGGCCCAGGGCACGATGAGCGCCTGGATGCGGTGCGCCGCATGGCGCGCGCTGTCCAGCGCCGCCACCGCGCCACGTCCCACGGGCAGCGGCGCATCGGGGCTCGCACGATCGCGCAGCACCACGCGATCTTCGTGCGGCCGCGTGGTGCCGAGGGGAATCTTCCGCAGGAACGGCACTTCGACGCCAACGGTGACCATGCGTTCGGGGCCGCCGCGATAGTCGATACGCATCATGCTCCCGTCGTGCCGAACGCCGCCACGGCGCACCGGATGCGTGAACGACACGAGCGGTCGCACCTGCTTGTCCATGCCACTGTAGTCCACGCCGATGCCGAGTCGCAGGAACGGCGAGACGGCGCGCAGGCGTACGCCGCCATTGAAGCGGGTGTCGAGCAGCCCACCGTACCCCTCGGCATGAAGGCCGCCAAGACCCAGCACGCGGCTGAGCAGTTCGACATACATGCCACCGCGCAGTTCGGTAACGGCCACCGCCTCGCCATCGCGGCGTTCGAGGCCGGTGGAGAGCCCACCGGTTGGCAACCATACCCCGGGCTGCCCCAGCGAGAAGGTGGTGCCGCCGTCGGCCGGCAGGCGTGCCGGTGGCTGTCCCGTCGCGGCCGCCGGGACGGCGAGGCAGGCGGCCACGAGGGTGATCCGCAGGCCGCGCCTCATCGTGCCGCTCCATGATGCATCGCTGGGCAGGCGAGCAGGTCGCTGGTCGTCGGCACCACGTGCTGCAGTCGCCATATCCCGTCCGCGTCCGGCTCGCCGAACCCCACGCGCGATCGACACGTGGCGTCGCGCTGACCACCGACGATCGCGACGAGGTCCACGAGCAACCCCGTCTTGCGCTTGATGGCGTGATGGCTGCCGAAGTGCGATTGAAACCACCCCTCCGTGGTGGCCGCGTTCGTGACGTCCACGGTCTCCACGAGCGCCGAATCGGCAGCGCGCCAGTTGCCTGCTGACCGCAGGCCGGCACGCGGCGTTCCGTTGATGCGGCGCGCGACCATCATCGCGCGATCGTTGCGCGTCACGTACACGACGCGCCGGGTGGCCGTGTAGCGCAGCGCCGGGGCCAGCGTGTCGTTGAACGCCTGGGCGTTCACGTCGGGGATCGCAAATGCAAGGGCGCGCAGCGGCGCCCGTTCGAGATCGGCGCGCAGGGTGGTGTCATGGTGCAGCGCCCGCCCCACCAGCTGGCCCCCCAGAGAGTGCGACGCGAGCACGAGTTGCGCGTTCGGTACGGCCGCCCGCACGACCTGCAGGGTCTGCGCAAACGCCGCCCGGGCGCTGTCCGCCATGGCCGCGTCGCGGTGATACCCGGCGGTGAAGAACGCCTGGGGCTGCGGTCGGCTCGCGCCCGACCCGCTGGCGGGCCAGCAGAAGACGATCCACGGCACCGGCGTACCGCTCTGCACCGACGCCGCGGCCGCATACTGCCACGCCTCGTGCAACGAGGTGCCCATGCCGTGCACATACAGCACCGCCAGGTCGAGCGGCGCGCGTTGCCTCTGCACCCGCGCACGAAGGAGCTGCACGAACCGTACGGAATCGAGCAGGACGCTATCCATGATGTCCCGCCCCAATCCCCGGTCATCGGGGGTGCCCTGGTGGCGCTGCATGACGGCCAGGCCATACTCGAGTGATGCTGCACGCGCCCGCGTGTCCCGCCCCTCGATGCGGGCACGCGCCGACACGTAGAACACCGTATCCGCGAGCCCCGACACATGGGGCGTGGCGCGGCTCAGCGAGCGGCAGGCCGGCAGCAGCAGTGCCAAGGCCACCAGCCACCCTGAACGCAGGGACGCGAGCCTCATGGTGCCCAACCTACGACCCGCGGATGCGCGCGCCAGCGGGAATGCCTGACGGGGAGCGAGAAAGGGCCGAGCCAGCCCACGTGGCTGCGGCGCGCGTCGATCGGCGCCGCCTTGAGCGCCACGACGCGCTCGGGACGGTTAGTCCAGCCGCGCCCGCGCTGCCGGTCCGCCCAACGCCTGCTGGCGCACGCTGTCCATGATGCGCGCCATGTCGGCCTCATAGGCCGCGCGCTCCTCTGGCGACCACAGGTCGTTGTTGGCGGCGGCGCGAATGGACGCCAGCATTTCGTCGACGAGCTCCCGCAAGCGGGGATTGCGCCGACGCTCCGCGCCGTCGGTGGGCCTGGAGACCAAATGGTCGGAAGTAGACATGGGCGAAATGTCCGCTTCCCGGCCGGACGGGACAAGATGGCGGAGAAGATTCCCGGCATCGCGCGTCTCCGCTCCCGCGCGCCCCTACCGCCCCTCGTCCCGCAGCATCCGCACGGCCGGGGTTTCCAGATCATCCATCTGGCCCGTGCGGGCGCTCCAGACGAACGCACCCACCGCCGCTCCCACGATGAGGATGGCCAGGGGAAGCACGATGAAGATCACGCTCATGCCGTCAACTCCGTGGTGGTCGCCGCACCGCGCGGGCGGCGGGCGAAGGTGTGGCCGTACCAGCTGCCCAGGACGACGGTAATCGAGCTGGCCGGCATGAGCACGGCGGCAATGAGCGGCGTCAGCATCCCGATCACGGCCATCCCCGCCCCGATGACGTTGTACGCAATGGAAAACCCGATGTTGCGCCGGATGACGCGCATGGTACGGCGCGCGCCTTCGGTGAGCTCCACCAGCGCGGAAAGCCCCGGACGCGTGAGGTAGATGTCGGCGGTGGCCAGGCACGCCTCGGCGCCGCCGTGCACCCCGATACCCACGTGGGCCGCGGCAATCGCGGCAGCATCGTTCACGCCGTCGCCCACCATCACCACGGTGCCCTGCTGCTTGCACCGTTCCACGAAGGCCAGCTTGTCCTCCGGCGACGCGGCACCAATGGCATCGGCTTCGCCAAAATGCAGCGCGCGCCCCACCGCGGTCACCACATCGGTGGCATCGCCGCTCAGCATCACGGTGCGCCAGCCCCGCGCGCGCAGCGCCTGCAACGACGCCAATGCGTCCTCGCGTACGCGATCGCCCATGCCGGCCAACGCCACGAGCTCCCCGTCCACCGCGATGTGTACGGGGGTCAGCGTGCGATCGATGGTGTCGAGCGCCGCCGCCACGGCGGGCGCGAGGCGTGTCGTGCTCTCGGCCACGAAGCGTGGCGAGCCGATGCGCACCAGGCGCCCGTCGATCACCCCCTCCAACCCGCCCCCCATCACATGACGCGACTGCGCGACCACCGGCACCGCGAGGCCGGGCCAGGCTCGGCGGAAGCCGTCGGCAAGCGGATGCGAGGAGCCCTCTTCCAGCGCCAGCACCAGGGGCTTCACCCACTCCGGCCCCGACCACGACGCCAGTGCCGTGCGCCCCTCGGTAATGGTACCGGTCTTGTCGAGCACGAGCGTGCCGGGCGTGGCCAGCAACTCGAGCGCGTCGCCGCCCTTGATGAGCATGCCGTTGCCGGCTGCCCGTCCCACCGCCACCGTGATGGCCAGCGGGGTGGCGAGTGCGAGCGCACAGGGGCAGGTCACGATGAGCAAGGCGATGGCGTCGTCGAGCGCCGCGCCGGCGTTGAGCTGGGTCTTGCTGGCGAAGGTGGCGACCGCGGCCACCAGCACCACGGCGGTGAAGATCCCCGCCAGGCGATTGGCCATCTGCACGATGGGCGCACGGCGGCGCGCGCTTTCCTCCACCTGTCGCAGCAGCTTGGCAATGCGACTCGTCTCTCCCGCCTCGACCACGCGCACCCGCAGCGGCGCCGCCACGTTGAGGGTGCCGGCATACACGGTGGTCCCTTCGCCCACCGACGTGGGGCGCGACTCTCCCGTGAGGAGCGCCGCGTTCACACTGGACGCCCCGCGCACCACGACGCCGTCGGCGGCGAACGTCTCGCCGGCGCGCACGTCGAGCACCATGCCCGGCAGCAGCGCGGCGGTGGGAATGTCCCGCATCTGGTCGCTCGCACTCCCCGCGTCCACGATGCGCGCGGTGCTGGGCGCAATGGCGTGCAGCAGTTCGGCCGCGTCGGCGGCCATGCGCTGCCCACGCTGCTGCAGGAACCGCCCCACCAGCAGCGCGAAGATGAGCAGCGCCAGCCCGTCGAAGTAGATGGGCCCCTCGCCCGTCACCGTGTTGATGGCGCCCCGCACGAACCCCGCCGCCAGGGCAATGGCAATGGGCAGATCCATGTGCAGCGACTTCGTGCGCAGCGACGCCCAGGCACCCGTAAAGAACACGCGCCCCGGCCAGAGGAAGGCCGGCACCGTCACCGCAAAGCTCATCCACCGGAAAAAGGTGGTGAAGCGCGCCTCCATGCCGTTCAGCTCGCCGGAGTACAGGGCGAGGGCGAGCAGCATCACGTTGATGGCGATGGCGCCCGCGATGCCGATGCGCACCAGCATGGTGCGGTCCTCGCGCCGGCGCATGTCGGCCCGCGCCACGCCACGGTATGGGTGCGGTGGGTAGCCCAACAGGTCGAGCGCCCGCGCCACGGCCGACAACGCCACGGCCTCCGCATCCCACTCCACGACCGCCAGCGAGCGGCGCACGTCGAGCTCGGCGCGAACGACACCGTTCTGCAACAGCGGCATGCGCTCCACGAGCCAGACGCACGAGGCGCAATGCACGCCCTCGAGATACAGCTCCGTGCGCGACAGCCCCTCCGGCGTGCGCGTGACATACAGCTGCGCGAACGCCGGGTGATCGAACTCCTCGTAGCTGCGCCCCGAGGCGCGCACCGGCGCCTCGCGGCGCTCGGCAAAGCCGTAGTACGAATCGAGACCGTGTTCATGCAGGATGGTGAACGCCGTATGGCACCCGGTGCAGCAGAACTGCCGTTCGGCCGCGTCGTCCACCAGTCCCTCGGGGACGGGCAAGCCGCAGTGCGCACACAGGATGGTCTCGCCCGTGCCCGGTTTCGTGCCGCTCAGTTGCAGTGTGTCAGTGGCCATGGATCTGCTCCGTGGGCGTGGTGGCCATGTGCAGCTCGTGTGAGGCCGCCGCGCGCGGCAGCAATCGGCCCGACATGGAGAGCAATCCCATGATCAGTACCACGGCGGCGCTGAATGCCGGGAGGCGGCGCCGAAACGGTGTCAGCAGCGTCTGTGCGCCCACGCCGACCGCCACGAGCGCCGGCACCGTCCCCACCCAGAACAGCGCCATGGTGGCCATGGCCGACGGTACGCTGCCGGTGCCACCGGCGGCGGCCACGAACACATAGAGCCACCCGCAGGGCAGCAGCGTGGTGAAGAGCCCCGTGAGGCCGGCGCGAATGCCGATGGGCTGCTCCCGCACCGCGTGCAGTACGCGTCCCAGGGCCCGCTGCCAGCCCTGTGGCGCCCGCGGGGCCACGAGGGAGAAGCCGCGCTGTGCGGCCATGGTGCTGATGGCCCATCCCACCATGAGCGCCCCGGCCACGAGAGTGGCGGCGCGGCTCACGCCCATCAGCGCTCCGGCGCGGGAGACGCCGGCCCCAAGCAGTCCGGCGATGGCGCCCAGGAGCAGGTAGGAGGCCAGACGCCCCACGTTGTACATGGCGTGCGCCCGCAACGCGGCGGGTTCGTTGCCCTTCGCCGATCCGGCATAGAAGCAGACGAAGCCGCCGCACATGCCGGCGCAGTGGACACTGCCCACCAGGCTGGCCACCAGAACCCCCGCCGCGGTGGTGATCACCGGCGTGCCGGCTCGGAGGCGGCGAGCGCGTGCACGGCCGTTACCCGCGCACTCGTGGAGAAGCGCTGGCTGCCGTGTGTGGCATCCACGCGCACCTCCCACTCCCCGCTGTGCGTGATGGGGAGCGTGGCCGCATAAACGCCGGGACCTTCCTCCGTGAGCAGGGCGGTGAGCGTATCGTTGGCGCGGGCATTGAAGCGGGCCATGACCGCCACGCGCGCCCCGGTCAGAGGCGCCTGTGACGCATCACGCAGCCGTACCGCCAGGCGCGTCCGTCCGGATGTGCCGATGGAGTCGATCGCGGCATCGAATCCCCAGCCAAGGCTGAGGTTCTGCCGCTCCTGCGCCATGGTGGAGTCGAAGTGGACCGCCTTGCGGTAGTAGTCGGGCTCAACCGCAAACGACGGATCATCGCTGGCGATGCGCATGACCACCACGTTCGCGGCCACGGTGCACGCGAGAATCGTGGCCACGCCAATCGGCCACCCCATGCCTGCCTTCATTGCCTGGTACTCCCGGTGGTGCCGGTGGCCGGCCCCAGCAGCCGGTACCGCACCGACTCCCGGTAGCCGCGCTCGTCGGACACGGTGATGGTGATGAACCGCTCGCCGTTCGTGAAGGCGCGCGTGGGCAGCAGCACGAAGACGCTGGTGGCCCGGGTTTCCCCGGCCTGCACGCGCAGCGGGTTCTCCGGCGCCACCACGGTGATGTCATTGGCCGTGAGGTCGGGCTCGCCCTGCAGGTCGAGCACGATGCCGTAGGCCATGTCCGCGCTGCGGCGATTCGTGAGCTTCACGCGGATCTGGTTGGACACGCGGCCGTCGGCTTCCATGGCAAACGGCCCGTCGAGCCCGCGCAACACCGTCAGGTCGGCGGCCTGCTTGTAGTACATGGTCGCGCCCAGCCCGCCCAGCAGAATGGCCAGCACCAGCGGATACAGGATGGTGCGTACCCGCAGCAGGTGCCTTGGCTTGCCGGCAATCTCATCCTGCGACGAATAGCGGATGAGCCCGGTGGGCTTGCCGATCTTCGTCATGATTTCGTCGCAGGCGTCGATGCACTGCGTGCAGTGCACGCACTCCATCTGCAGGCCGTTGCGGATGTCGATGCCCGTGGGGCAGGTCTGCACGCAGGCCTTGCAGTCAATGCAATCGCCGGCGTTGGCGTCGCGTTGCTTCGCGCCCAGTGCCCGCGGTTCGCCGCGCACATAGTCGTACGCCACGATCTTGGACTGCCGGTCGATGAGCGCCGACTGCCAGCGTCCGTACGGGCAGACGATGAGGCAGGTCTGCTCGCGGAAATACGTGAAGTTGAACCACACGATCCCCGTGAACAGCACCACGAAGAAGAACGCGCTCGGGTGCTCGGCAGGCGAACTCAGCATCCATTCGTACAGCTGCGGCGTGCCCACGAAGAACGCGAGCATCGTGTGCGACACGAAGAGCGCCAGCAGGAAGAAGGTGATGTACTTGCCCAGCCGCCGCGGCGTGAACCAGGCTCCCTGCTTGTCGAGCGCGCGAGACTGCGTGTAGCCACCATCGAACCAGCGGCCGATGGGGCGGAAGAGATACTCGAGGTAGACCGTCTGCGGGCAGGCCCAGCCGCACCACGCGCGCCCCCACAACGCCGTCACCAGAAAGATGCCAATGACAAGGCTGCCCAGGGAGAACATGAACAGCAGCGTGTCCGTGGGCAGGAACGTGTAGCCCATGAGCGTGAACTCGCGGCGCGGCAGGTCCATGAGGAAGACCGGCTTGCCGAAGAGGCGCAGATGGGGCGCAGCGAAGAAGATCGCCATGAGGAAGTACGCGACGACCTGCCGCCGCCGCCACCACTTGCCGTGCGACGGCTTGGGGCGGATCCAGCGACGCGTCCCATCCTCGTTGAGCGTGGGGAGAACGCGCCTCCCCAGCCCCGGTGGTGCGGCGGTGGTGCTCACGGTTGGCTCACGGTGTGACCGGGGTTCCCTGCGGCGCCTTGGGGTTGGCCGGTGTCGTCCCCTGCAGGGTGCTCACGTACGCCACCACCGCGGAGAGCTGCTCGGGCTTGAGCGTCTTCCCCCAGGGCGGCATGCCCTTCTCGAGCACGCCAATGGTGACGGTCTTGTAGATGTCGGCAATGGTGCCACCGTGCAGCCAGTACGCATCCGCGAGATTGGGGCCAATGAGGCCGCCGCCGTCGGGCGCGTGACAGGAGGCGCAGTAGGCCGTGTACGCCTCCTTCCCCTCCTCCATCGCCTCCTCGTCCTTCACGAGCGCCAGCAGCTGGTCGCTGCTCATGTCGCCACCGGTGGGTGCCGGGTGCGCCTTCGCATACGCGGCCATGTCGGCTTCATAGTCGGCGATGCGTCCCTTGCCGCTTCCCACCGGGCCGATGTTGAACAGGTAGATGACGGAGAAGACGATGGTGGCGGCAAACGTGAGGAGCCACCACCGCGGCATCGGATTGTCATACTCCTGAATGCCGTCGTACGTGTGGTTCAGGAGCTTGTCCTGGATGTCGTCGTTCGTGGGTCCGGCCATGGGTCAGTGCTCCGCGGTGCGGGGAGTGAGCACCACATCGTCTTCGAGCGGCAACCGGGAGGCGACCTCCATCTCCCGGTTGCGCGACGGCATGAAGGTGCGGATGGTGACGGCGATGAAGACGCCGAGGAAGAGGACCAGCGCGACTTCGGTGTAGAAGGAGAGCTGCGCGTGGGACATGATGTCGGAGAGCTTCATCAGTTGGTCCCTCCGTTCACGCGCGCGGGTGCCTGGGTGGGCGCGGCGCTCGCCGTGGCGGTCACCTTGATGTCACGGCCGAGCCGCTGCATGTAGGCCACCATGGCCACGATCTGCTTGTCCTCGAGCCCCTCGGGCCCGCCCTGCTCCCGGATGGCGGCGGCGATCTGCTTCGCCTGCTCGCGCGCCATGCCGGGGGCCTTGTTCACGGCATCACCGTACGGCACGCCCACCATGGCCATCGCGTCCACGCGGCTCTGGATGCCGTCGAAGTCGAGCGACTTGCTGAGGAAGTGGGCGTACGCCGGCATGATCGACTTGGCCGTGACGGCCCGCGGATTCTCGAAGTGCCGCACATGCCACAGGTCGGGGTACTTGCCGCCCTGACGCGCCAGGTCGGGACCGATGCGGCGCGAACCCCAGAGGAACGGGTGCTCGTAGACCGACTCGCCCGGCTTGCTGTAGTCGCCGAAGCGCTCCGTCTCGTAGCGGAACGGCCGCACCATCTGCGAGTGGCAGTTGAAGCATCCCTCGGCGATGTAGAGATCCCGGCCGGCGAGTTCGAGCGGCGTGTACGGCTTGACGCTCGCGATCGTGGGCACGTTCGACTTGATGAGGAACGTGGGGAGGATCTCGAAGAGGGAGGCCACGATGACGGCCAGCGTGGTGAGCACGGTGAAGAGCATCGGTGCGCGTTCCCACGCGCGGTGCCACTGCACCTGGTTGAAGCGCGCCCACAGGCCGTTCGCGGGTACCACCGGGTGATCCTCCACATATCGCTTCGCCAGGGGCGCCGCTTCGATGACCGGCACCTCGTACGTGGCCGGACGGTTCGCCCACGTCTTGAAGATGTTCCAGCCGAAGATCACCATGCCGACGATGTACAACGTGCCGCCCGCCACACGCATCCAGTACATGGGCATCAGCTTGAGCACGGTCTCGACGAAGTCGGGGTACGCCAGGCGTCCCGTTTCGTCGAACGCGCGCCACATGAGCCCCTGCGTGACGCCGGCGCTGTAGATCGCCACCACGTACAGCACGATTCCCACCGACGCGATCCAGAAGTGCAGCTCCATGGCCTTCTTGCTGAAGACCGGCGTCTGGAAGACGCGCGGCAGCAGCCAGTACACGATGCCGAAGGTCATGAAGCCGTTCCAGCCCAGCGCACCCGTGTGCACGTGCGCGATGATCCAGTCGGTGTAGTGCGCGAGGGCGTTGACGCTCTTGATGGAGAGCATCGGCCCCTCGAAGGTGGACATGCCGTAGGCGGTCACACCCACCACGAAGAACTTGAGGATGGGGTCCTGCGCCACCTTGTGCCACGCGCCGCGCAGCGTGAGGAGGCCATTGATCATGCCGCCCCAGCTGGGCGCCCAGAGCATCACCGAGAAGAGCATGCCCACCGTGCTCGCCCACTCGGGAAGCGCCGTGTAGTGCAGGTGGTGCGGGCCGGCCCAGATGTACATGAACACCAGCGACCAGAAGTGCAGGATGGACAGCTTGTAGCTGAACACCGGCCCTTCTGCGGCCTTGGGCATGAAGTAGTACATGAGCCCGAGGAACGGCGTCGTGAGGAAGAACGCGACGGCGTTGTGGCCGTACCACCACTGCATGAAGGCGTCCTGCACGCCGGCATAGATGCTGTAGCTCTTCAGGAACCCGGCCGGGACGGACAGGTTGTTGAAGATGTGCAGAATGGCGACCGTGACGATGGACGCGATGTAGAACCAGAGCGCCACGTAGAGGTGGCGCTCACGGCGCTTGACCAGCGTGCCGAAAAAATTCACCGCAAAGGCCACCCACACCACCGCAATCGCGATGTCGATGGGCCACTCGAGCTCCGCGTACTCCTTGGCCTGCGTGAAGCCGAAGGGCAGCGTGAGGGCGGCGGAGACGATGATCGCCTGCCACCCCCAGAAGTGGAAGTTGCTCAGACCATCGGAGAACATGCGCGCCTTGAGCAGACGCTGGGTGCTGTAGTAGCACCCCATGAAGAACGCGTTCCCGGCAAAGGCGAAGATCACCGCGTTGGTGTGCAGCGGCCGCAGGCGCCCGAACGACGTCCATTCGAGACCGAGATTGAAAATCGGATTGGCCAGCTGCAGCGCGATCAGCAGGCCAGCCACCATGCCGACCACGCCCCAAATGAGCGTGGCAAACAGGAATTTCCGGACGATCGCGTCATCATATGAGAAGCGGTCGAGCGCGACGCCGGAGACGCGTGGGGCGGCGCCGGCGGCGGCCACGCTGGTTGCGGGGGTCATCGAATTCCCTCTGGGAGTGTGGGATTTGGGTAGTGCGAGGGAGAGTCTAGGTCTTCACCATGCGCCACTCCGTCAGGAGGGTGATGGGAATGCGTCGGGGAAAACCCGATAGGGAGGTCGGACTTGGACCAATCAGTACAAGGCCATCCCCGGCGTGAGGTGCTGGCGGGTCGGGCAGGCGCGGCACGCGGCGAGGCGCAAACGGGAACTGGGCTTGGGCCGGACGCTATACTGTGCGGTATGCTCACTCCTCTCTCGCCGTCCGGAGCGGCGGTGCCGCACTCCCGCCGCGACTTCTTTCGCGCTGCCGCCTGTGCCGTTGGCGGCCTGATCATTGCCCGCCCCGCGCTTGCCATGGCGCAGCCACCGGAGCGCACGATGGTCGTGTACAAGGACCCCAACTGCGGCTGCTGCGAGGAGTGGGTGGCGCACGTGCGCAAGGCCGGCTTCACCGTCACGGTGCGCGATACCGCCGACATGGCCACCGTGAAGGCGTCGCTGGGAGTCCCCGACGCCCTGGGGTCCTGCCACACCGCGCGCATCGGCTCCTATACCATTGAAGGGCACGTGCCGGCCGATCTGATCGTGAAGCTGGTGGCCGAGAAGCCCGTCGGCCGTGGGCTGGCCGTGCCGGGCATGCCGGTGGGGTCCCCCGGCATGGAACAGGGGGCGCGCAAGGATCGCTATGACGTGCTCCTGTTCGACAAGGCCGGCAAGACGCGCGTCTACGCGTCGCGGTGACGGGCGTCATGCGGCCGGACGCTGGTATGGTGGAGCGAGAACCGGCGGTGCCGGCGCGTCCGCTTCCCGAGTTCCGGGTGGGTGACGTCGTCGTGCATCACGCCGACGAAGCGGACATTCCGGCCATCGTGGCGCTCAACAACCTGTACGCCCCCGATGGCCTCACGCTCATGCGCAGCGAGGCGTTCGTCACGGCGCATCTGCAGGATTACCAGGTCATTCGCGGCGCCGACGGGCGCATCCGCGGACAGGTGGCGCTCGACGAGTATGCGCCGTCGCTGGCCGAAATCGTGTCGCTGGCCGTGGCGCCGGACCAGCAGGGGCAGGGGTTGGGGCAATGCCTGATCACCGCCGCCGAGCATCTGGCCCGCGAGCGGGGGCACCGGGAGATCTTTGCCATCTCCCTCGCCGAAGCGCTCTTCCTTCGCATGGGCTATACGCTCACCAGCATCGAGATCTACCCGGAGAAGATTGCCCGGTACCGGTCGATCTCGCGCTCCGAGCTCTCGATCGGCCGCAAGTTCTGCTTCACGAAGGCGCTCTGACCAGCTCGGCGCGCCCCAGTACTGGCCGGGGGCGCACCCGGGGGTGAGCTTACGGGAATGTCCCCTCAGTTCGTGGATCCGCATCTGCCCCGGCGCATCGACCGGTGGCGCAGCCCGGCACTCGGTCTCGAGATGCCCATCGTGAGCTACGGTTGGCGCGGCCAGCCGGTGTTGCTCTTCCCCACGGCGGCTGCCGACTTCCTCGAGAACGAACGCTTCTGGCTCATCAAGGCCGTCGAGCCGCTGCTGCAGCAGGGGCGGATCCGCGTGTTCTCGATCGACAGCATCAACCGCCTCGCCTGGATGGATCGCGGACTGCCCGTGCCGGAAAGCGCACGGCGCCAGGCGCTCTATTCGCACTACGTGGAAGAGGAAGTGGCGCCGTTCATCCGCCACCTCTGCGGCGACGGCAGCGCCCGCGCGCTCACCACCGGGGCCAGCTTCGGCTGCTTCCACGCCGCCAATGCGTTCTTCCGTCGTCCCGACCTGTTCGGCGGCACCATCGGCATGAGCGGGTTCTTCGATCTGTCGCCCAGCTACTTCCACGGCTACTCCGACGACAACTGCTACTTCAACAATCCCATGTGGTACGTGGCGAATGTGGAAGGGTGGGCGCTCGACCAGCTGCGGCACCATTCGCGCATCGCCATCGTGAGCGGTCAGGGCGCCTATGAGCGTCCCGATTACGCGCGCGACTTCCATGATCTGCTCGACCGCAAGGGGATTGGCCACATCTTCGACCTGTGGGGGCACGACGTGAACCACGACTGGCCGTGGTGGCGCAAGATGCTTCCGCATTATCTGGAGCGACTGGGATGCTGAACGACGGTGGTTTACGGGGCAGGGAGCAGGGGGCAGGGAGCAGGGGGCAGGAAGCAGGGTTGCGGGATACATCACGCACTGCATCCCTGAGCGCTTTTTCCCGCAAGCAGATCGCTCCCCTGCTGTTCGCGGGTTGTGTCGCGGCCCTCCCCACCCCCGCCGCCGCACAGCAGCCCGCCAAGAAGACCGCCGCGACCAGCAAGGCCACGCAGGACCTCCGCAACACCACGCTCGACGTGCGTCTGGCGTACGTGCGCCGGCTGCTGCGCCTCACGCCGCTCGTGGATGGGCACAACGATCTGCCCTGGGCCATGCGTGAGGAGAAGGAAAAGCCCCTCGACGTGGAGGCGTACAACCTGCGTCGGAAGACCAAGGGGATGACCGACATTGCCCGGCTGCGGCAGGGGCAGGTGGGCGGGCAGTTCTGGTCGGTGTACATCCCCGGCGACATGCGCGACAGCGGCTACGCGCGCGTGCAGCTCGAACAGATCGACATCGCCCGCCGTGTCATTGCGCGCTATCCCGATGTGTTCACCCCTGCACTCACCGCGGCCGACGTGCGCAAGGCCTACGCTCAGGGGAAGATCGGGTCGCTCCTGGGCATGGAAGGGGGGCACGCCATCGAGAACTCGCTCGGCGCGCTGCGCGCGTACTACGATCTGGGCGTGCGCTACATGACGCTCACGCACAACGTGACGCTCGACTGGGCCGATGCCGCCGCGGGGCCGCCCAAGCACGGGGGGCTCACCAACTTCGGCAAGGAAGTGGTGCGCGAGATGAACCGCCTTGGCATGCTGGTGGACCTCTCGCACGTGTCGCCGGGGGTCATGAGCGATGCGCTCAACACCACCGAAGCGCCGGTCATCTTCTCGCACTCCAGCGCGCGCGCCGTCACCAACGTGCCGCGTAACGTGCCCGACAGCATTCTCGCGCGGCTGCCGAAGAACGGCGGCGTGGTGATGGTGACCTTCGTGCCCGGCTTCGTGTCGCAAAAGGTGGCCGACCATGATGCCGCGCTCAATCGCCTGCGCGATTCGGTGGCCAAGCGCTACCCGGGTGACAACGATGCGCAGTTCAAGGCCGTAGCAGCATGGCGGCAGGCCAACCCCACGCCCATCGCCACCATCAGTGATGTTGCCGACCATCTCGATCGTATCAAGCAGGTCGCCGGTGCCGCGCACGTGGGCATGGGTGGCGACTACGACGGCATCACCGAAACAGTGCAGGGGCTCGAGGATGTGTCGAAGTATCCGTACCTGCTGGCCGAGCTCGTGAAGCGCGGCTGGACCGACACGGAACTCCGTGGCCTCGCCGGCGAGAATGTGTTGCGCGCCCTTTCCCGGGCGGAAGCGGTATCCGCGCGCCTCCGCAAGGAGCGCCCGGCGTCCACGAAGACCATCCAGCTACTCGACCGGAAGATCACGCCCTGAAAGGAGTCCCATGACGCTCGACCGTCGGCAGTTTCTCAAGACGTCCGCCGTGCTCGGTGGCGCGGTGGGGCTCGGCCTCCCCGCCGTCGCCGAGGCCTTCACCGCCGACGGGGTGCGCCCGCTGGGCTATCGCCCCGAAACCGGCACCGCGCAGCCCAAGCCGCTGCGCATCCTCATTCTGGGTGGCACCGGCTTCATTGGGCCGCAGCAGGTGGAGTACGCGCTCGCGCGCCGGCACAAGCTCACGCTGTTCAATCGCGGCAAGACCAATGCGGGCCTCTTCCCCAAGGTCCCGCGCATCATCGGCGATCGCAACGTGGCCGGCGGCCACGACGGCCTGAAGAAGGGCACGTGGGACGTCGTGATCGACAATCCCGTGCGCAACCCGGCGTGGGTGCGCGATGCGGGGCAGGCACTCAAGGGGCGCGTGGGCCAATACATCTTCGTGTCCACCATCTCGGTGTTCAGCGACTACTCGAAGCCGGGGATGGACGAGAACGGCCCGCTGCACACGCCGGGCGCGGAAGCCATCTGGGCCAGCAACGACGGCGCGGCGTACGGCCCCAACAAGGTGCGCGCCGAGATCGAGGCGAAGACGCAGTTCGGCGAGGACAAGCTGACGATCGTGCGCCCGGGGCTCATCGTGGGCCCCGGCGACTTGAGCGACCGCTTCAGCTACTGGCCGGTGCGCATCGACAAGGGCGGTGAGATTCTCGCACCCGGCACGCCGAACGATCCCGTGCAGTATGTGGACGTGCACGACCTGAGCGAGTGGATCGTGCGGACCGGTGAGAACCACACGTTGGGCACGTTCAACGCCACGGGCCCCAAGGGACCGACGACCATCGCGGAAATGCTGCTCGGCATCAAGAGCGTCACCACGAGTGACGCCAGGTTCACCTGGGTGCCGGCGGACTTCCTCGCCGAGCAGAAGGTGCGCGCCTGGAGCGAAATGCCGGTGTGGCAACCCGCCATGGGCCCCACCCTCGGCTTCATGCAGGTGAATTGCCAGAAGGCCTACGCCGCGGGTCTCACCTTCCGCCCGCTGGCGGATACGGCCAAGAGCACGCTCGATTGGTACAAGACCCGTCCGGCGGCAGAGCAGGAGAAGGCGCGCGCCGGCATCGCGCCCGAGAAGGAGAAGGCGGTACTGGCCGCGTGGCACGCGAAGCAGGGAGACTGATCATGGCTGTCCACAACACGCCCATCAAGCCGCTGCGCATTCTCATCCTCGGTGGCACGGGGTTTATTGGCCCGCACCAGGTGGAGTACGCGCTCTCGCGCGGCCACACCGTGACGCTGTTCAATCGTGGCGTCACGAACCCGACGCTGTTCCCCAAGGTCGAAAAGCTCATTGGTGACCGCAACGCGCCGGGCGGCTACAAGGCACTGGACGGTCGCACGTGGGATGTGGTGATCGACAACCCGGTGCAGGTGCCGCGCTGGGTGCGTGAGGCCGGCGCCGTCCTGGCGCCGAACGTGGGCAAGTACGTGTTCGTGAGTACCCTCAGCACCTACAAGAACCGGGGGAAGATCGGCATCAGTGAAGCCGATGTCGATCAGCTCAACGCGCCGTCGGCCCCCGACGCCACCGAGAAGGATGCCAGCTACGGCGAGCGGAAGGTGCGCGGCGAGATGGACGCGAAGGCCACCTTCGGCGAGAACAAGACGCTCATCGTGCGCCCGGGGCTCATCGTGGGCCCGGGCGATCTCACGGATCGCTTCTCGTACTGGCCCATTCGCGTGGAGCAGGGGGGCGAGATGCTGGCGCCGGGCACCCCCGACGATCCCGTGGCCTTCATTGATCAGCGGGACCTCACCGAGTTCATCGTGCGGCTGTGCGAAGCCGACGCCACCGGGACCTACAACGTGGTGGGCCCGCAGTACGGCCTCACCATGAGCGAGATGCTGTACGGCTGCAAGGCGGTGACCACCAGCGACACCCGCTTCACCTGGGTGGACGCCGACTTCCTGCTCGCGCGCAAGCTGCGCCCGTACGCCGATCTGCCGGTGTGGATGCCGCCCCGCGGCAACAGTGCCGGGTGGGCGCGCATGAACATCAGCAAGGCGGTGCAGGCGGGGCTCACCTTCCGGCCGCTCGCCCAGACGGCGCGCGACACGCTGACGTACTTCCACCAGCAGTCGCCCGAACGACAGGCGCAGCTCAAGGCCGGCCTTGCCCCGGAGAAGGAGCAACAGGTGCTGGCGGAGTGGCGCGCCAGAGCTGGTCGCTGAGTGAAGCGCTTTCTCTCTCGGCTCGGCACGGTCGAGCCGGGCGAAGAGCGGGCCACCCTGCTCGCCGCCACGTACTTCTTCTTCGCGCTCGCCAGCTACTTCATCCTGCGGGCGGTGCGCGACGCGGCGGGCGTGGCAGCGGGCACCGACAAGTTGCCGTGGTTGTTCACCGGCACGCTGCTCACCACGCTGGCCATGAATCCGGTGTATTCGGCCATCGTGGCGCGGCTGCCGGTGCGGCGCTTCATCCCCATCGTCTACCGCATCTTCATTGCGCTGCTGCTGGGTTTCGCGGCCATCATCAAGTACGGACCGGTGACGTGGGAGCCGTACCTCGGTCCGGCGTTCTGGATCCTCACCAGCATCTACTCGCTGTTCATCCCCTCGGTGTTCTGGGGGTTCATGGCGGACAGCTTCCGCCCTGAGCAGGGGAAGCGGCTGTTCGGCTTCATCAGTGTGGGCGGCACCCTGGGCGCGCTTGCCGGGGCATTCCTCACATCGCGACTGGCGCAGGCGGTGGGCACGCCGGTGCTCATGGTAATGAGTGTGGTACTGCTCGAGTGTGCCGTGCAGGCCGCCAGGCGATTCCCGCCGAGCTTCCGCGACGATACGCGGGCGCGTGACGCGGCCGACGAATCGGTGGGCGGCTCGTCGCTGGCGGGAATTACCCACGTGCTCACGAGTCCCTATCTGCTGGGCATCTGCGCCTACATGCTGCTCTTCACGATCGGGTCCACGGTGCTGTACTTCCAGCAGGCGGAGATCGTGGGGGCGCGCTACGCCGATCGCGAGGCCCGCACGGCCTTTCTCGCCACCATCGACACGGTGGTGCAGAGCCTCACCATACTGGCGCAGCTGTTCGTGACCGGCCGGGTCATCAAGTGGCTGGGGGTTGGCGCCACCCTCGCGATCATGCCGGTGCTGAGCCTGGTGGGCTTCGTCGCGCTGGGGACCTGGGGTACCCTCACGGTGTTCGTGCTCTTCCAGGTGTTGCGGCGGGCCGGGGAGTACGCCTTCGGGCGACCGGCGCGCGAGGTGCTGTTCACCGTGGTGCCTCCCGAGGACCGGTACAAGGCCAAGAATTTCATCGATACGTTCGTGTACCGCGGCGGCGATCAGATCGGGGCGTGGTCGTACGCGGGGCTGTCGACAGCCGGATTGGCAGCGGGGACGATTTCGCTGATGGCGGCGCCCATGAGCTTCCTCTGGCTGGGGGTGGCGCTGTGGCTGGGGCGGCGGAACAGCCGAATGGAACGGGGATAGGGCGGGGGCGGGTGTCTTCGGAGGTCGGAGGTCGGAGGTCCGAAGCATACCAGAAATCGGAAAACAGAAGTCCTCGGAGGTTCGAGGCCCGAGGGGCCACGTCGGCAGGGCCTCCGACGTCCGGGAGTCCCCTATTCGAATTGACTTGACAGCGTTAGGTGAATGCCGTACTCTTCCGCTTGTGACCACCTCCGTCATCCGCACCGCATCGCTGGCCCGCCGGGAACGGCAGAAGGCCGAAACGCGTCAGGCCATCCTCGACGCGGCGCGCGAGCTGTTCGTGACGGAGGGTGTCGAAGCCACCACCATGCGGGCCATCGCGGCAAAGATCGGCTACACCCCCACGGCCATCTACCATCATTTCCGCGACAAGGACGCGCTCATCGTCGAGCTGTGCATGGCCGACTTTTCGGCGCTCGGCCAGGCGATGTACAGTATCGGGCGCATCGAGAACCCAGTCGAGCGCCTCCGTGCCATGGGCATGGCCTATACGGACTTCGCTATGGAGAATACAAGCCAGTATCGATTCATGTTCATGACACCATTAAATCATGAGCGTATTGATGCCCAAGGAAACGGATTCAAGATGCCCGATGAGGATGCCTACCAGTTCCTGTTCGCCACGGTCCAGGAAGGCATCGCCAAAGGCCTGTACCGGCCGGAGCTTACCGACCCCGTCGAACTCGCCCAGATGTTCTGGGGCGGCATCCACGGCGTGATCGCCCTCTGGTATACGCACTGTCACGACCCGCACATCGTGCTTAACGACCCGCGGCTCACGGTGCGCACCATGTGCGATACGCTCATCAAGGGCGCCGTTCGATACCCGCGCTGACCGACCAGTTCTTGTTGCTCTCCGGGCGCTTCGGCGCCTTTCTTTCGGCTCGTTGACCTAACACTGTTAGTCCAAATAGCGATGTTCACCAACAAACCGAGGTCATGTCGTCCGTGGCTCACGGCACCTGTCGTGGCGCTGCTCGCCGCTCCCCTGATGGCAGCGCTCGCCGCCACGCCGGTGGCTGCTCAGCAGTCTGGCACCGCGCGTGAGCTGCTCGACGGCTACGTCAATGAGGCGCTCCGCGAGAACCTCTCGCTCGCGCAGCAGCGGGAAGCACTTCGTCGCGCCGACGCCGGAATGCGCGAAGCCAACGGTCGCCTCCTGCCGTCGCTGGGCCTCAACGCCCGCTACTCGGAGTTCAGCGGGGTCGTGAACATCGGCGACTTCATCAATCCGGCCTACGGCGCGCTCAATCAGCTGCTGGGACAACAGCGCTTCCCCACCGATGTCGCCGCCACGTTGCCGTTCCGGCAGGAGACCAGGCTCGAGCTGCAGCTGCCGGTCTTCAACGACGCGCTCTTTGCCGCCCGCGCCGCGGCGCGGGCCCAGCGGGATCTGGTGGGTAGTGCGCGGCGCGCCGCCATGCGGCAACTCGCCGCCGATGTGCAGCAGGCGTGGCTGGGGTACGCGACCGCCGTCCGCGCCGTCGAAACGCTCGAGGCCACCGTGCCGGTGCTCGACGAAAACCTCCGGGTGAGCGAGCGCCTCATTGCCAACGGACAGGCCACCCCGGATGTGCTCCTGCGCGCGCGCGCCGAACGCAGCGAACTGCAGCAGCAGCTGGAAGACACCCGGCGGCAGCGTGATGCCGCACGCCGCGGATTCAACCTGCTGCGCAATGCCGCCGACGAGGCGCCCATCGCCCTCGTGGACGACAGCACCATGCTCGCCGCCGGCCTCACCGACGGCGACGTCCTCGTGGCGGCGGCGCTGCAACGCCGCGAGGAGCTTGCGCAAAGTGCGAGTGGCATCGCCATCGCCCGTGCGCAGGAACGGGCCGCCGCGGCGGCGTTTCTGCCGAACGTCGGCCTCGCCGCCAGCTACGGCGTGCAGGGCAACCGCTATCGATTCGACCGCGACAACGACGTGGGGATTGCCTCGCTCGTACTCTCGTGGAACGTCTTCAATGGCACCCAGGACGCGGCACGGCGGGAGCAGGCCCAGGCCACGCGCGTGGAGGCGCAATACCGGCAGCGCGAAGCGGTCCGCGCGGTGAGCGTGCAAGTGCGCAATGCCGTGGACGCGGTCACCGCCGCCCGGGCCATGCTGGCGGCGGCTGATGATCGTGCCGCCTCGGCCGAACGCGCCTTCGCCCTCGTGCAGCGTCGCTTCGCGGAAGGGCTGGCCACGCAGGTGGAGTTCTTCGGCGCCCGCTCGAGTGCCACCGCCGCCGCGCTCAACCGCGTCATCAGCCGCTTCGCCTACGCCTCCCGTGTGGTGGAACTCGAGCGCGCCGCCGCCCTGCGTGCGCTTCCCAACTGAGCCAATACAGACCATGCGCCCTTCAACCCGGACCCCCGCCATGGCGTTGCCCGCCCGCTTCCCCCGGACCCCGCTCCTGCTCGTCGCGCCTCTGCTCGCCGCCTGCGGCCGCACCGGCGACACGGCGGCCACCGATGCGCCGACGCTGCGCGCCGCCCCCGTCCCGGTCACCGTCGCGACGCTCAACCCCGGCGACTCCATGGCGGTGGTGACCGCCACCGGCACCTTCGAATCGCGCGACGAGATTCCGCTGGCCTTCAAGATCGGTGGGGTCGTTACCCGCGTGCTCGTGGACGAAGGCGCCACCGTGCAGCGTGGCCAGATCCTCGCCTCGCTCGACCTGCGTGAGATCGACGCCGCCGTGGCCAAGGCGCAGGTGGCCACCGACAAGGCCCAGCGTGATCAGGCACGGGTGCAGCGCCTGGCGGCCGACAGCGTTGCCACGCTGGCCCAGCTGCAGGATGCCACCTCGGCACTCGACGCCGCGCGCGCCGATCTGGCGACGGCCCGCGTGAACCGGGACTACGCCGTCATCACCGCACCGGAGGCCGGCATCGTACTGCGCCGTGAGGTTGCTCCCGGCAGCACCGTCGGCCCCGGCACCACGGTGATGACCATGGGCGGAACGCGCCGCGGCCGCGTCCTGCGCGCCGGCGTACCCGACCGCGATGCCCTGCGCATCCGGGTGGGAGATGCGGCCACGGCCCACTTCGACGCCCTGCCACGGGCACGTTTCGAAGGCAAAGTCATCCTCGTGGGACGCGCCGCCGATCCGCGCACCGGCACCTACGCCGTGGAGGTGTCACTCACCGGCGCCGATGCCCTGCCGAGCGGCCTGGTGGGTCAGCTCCGCATCGCCGTGAAGGGGAAGCAGGTGGCCATGCGCATTCCGGTGGATGCCCTGCTCGAGGCCGATCGCGACTCCGCCACCGTATACACCATTCGCGTCGACAGCGCCGGGGCGCCCGTGGCTGCGCCCCAGCGGGTGGCGGTGGGCGCGCTCTCCGGAGATCAGGTGCACATCAACGGGCTCGCCCCCGAGGCCCGCGTCATTACCCGCGGCGCCACGTACGTCACCGCCGGGGTGCCGGTGCGCATCATCACCACGCCGTTCCTCGACAGCATCACCGCCTCGACGACGGCCCGCGCGGCCCTGCTCACTGCGGCCGCCGGGAGGCGCACCCCGTGAACCCGCTGAGCGCCCTCACCGAATTCTCCGTCCGGCGGTGGCAGTTCACGGTGCTCATCTTCGCCATGTTCGCCGCCCTCGGCGCCGTGAGCTGGATGAACATCGCCCGCGCCGAGGATCCCGATTTCCCCATTCCCATCTTCACGGCGGTGGCCGTATATCCCGGCGCGAGCCCGGAAGACATGGAGCAGCTGGTCACCGAGCCGCTCGAGCGGCAGCTGCGGACGCTGGAGGATCTCAAGAACCTCCAGAGCACCAGCTCCGATGGCCTCACCGTGATTCGCGTGGAGTTCGAATCCGAAGTCGATGCGGACCGCAAGTACGATCAGGTCATCCGTGAGGTCAACGCGCTGCGCCCCATGCTGCCGGCGGCCCTGCAGCGACTCGAGGTGCAGCGCAACGAGAACAGCGATCTGGCCGTGCTGCAGCTGGCGCTCGTGGCGCCCTCGGTGCCGTACGCCCGCATGGACGACGTGGCCAAGCGCCTCGAGGACGCGCTCGAGCGCGTTCCGGGAGTGAAGCAGGCCGACCGCTGGGCGGCCCCACCGCGGGAAATGCAGGTGACCCTCGATCTTGGTCGGCTGGCGCAGCTGCGCCTGACGCCCGCGCAGGTGCTGCAGGCGCTCGGGAGCGACAACACGCAGATCCCCGGCGGCTCCGTGGATGTGGGCACTCGGCGGTACAACGTGGCCACGCTGGGCCGGTATCGCACCGCCGATGAGGTGGGGCGCACCGTGGTGGGGGGCCGTGACGGTGCCGTCGTGCGGGTGCAGGATGTGGCCACCGTGCAGTGGAACGACGGGGACGCGGTGCACGTGGGGCGCTACAACGGGCAGCGGGCGCTCTTCGTGACCGCCGCGGTGCAGAAGGGGCGCAACATCGCCGAGGTGCGCGACCGGGCGTGGGAGGTGCTCGACGCCTTCGAACCCACCCTGCCGCCCGGCATGTCCCTGGCGCGCGGATTCGACCAGTCCGCGAACGTCAACGCGCGTCTCTCGCGCCTGGGCTGGGACTTCGCCATCGCCATCGGTCTGGTGCTGCTCACGCTGCTGCCGCTGGGGACCCGCGCCAGCCTCATCGTGATGATCTCCATTCCCACGTCGCTCGCCATCGCGGTGATGCTGCTCTACGCGACCGGCTACTCGATCAACCAGCTGTCCATCGTGGGCTTCGTCATCGCCCTCGGGCTGCTCGTGGACGACTCCATCGTGGTGGTCGAGAACATCGCCCGGTTCCTGCGCGAGGGGTACTCGCGTACGCAGGCCGCCATCGAAGCCACCAGGCAGATCGGCGTTGCGGTGCTCGGCGCCACCGGCACCCTCATCTTTGCCTTCGTGCCGCTGCTGTTCCTCCCCGGGCTGTCGGGACGCTACATCCGGTCGTTGCCACTGGCGGTGGTGTACGCGGTGCTGGCGTCGCTGGTGGTCTCGCTCACCATCATTCCGTGGCTGGCCAGTCGCCTCATGCCGCGCCACGAGCACGCCGATGGCAACGTGGTGCTGCAGTGGCTCGATGGCGGGATCAAGCGGAGCTACGCGCCGCTGCTGCGCCGCGCCATGGCGTGGCCGCGGGCCACGTTGGTGGCGTCGTTCGCACTCGTGGTTGCCGCCATGGGGCTCGTGCCGCTGGTGGGCTTCTCGCTCTTCCCCAAGGCCGGTACCCCGCAGTACCACGTGGACATCACCATGCCCGAAGGCACGTCGCTCGCGGAGACCGACGCGGCCGTGCGCTATGCCGAGCAGGTGGTCATGCAGGACGCCAACACGCGTGGGGTCTTTGCCAACGTGGGCAAGGACAATCCCGAGGTCTACTACAATGTGTTTCAGCGAGCCGAGGCCCCGAACCGCGGGCAGTTGCTGGTGCTGCTCAACGCCTATCACGAGGAGCGGACACCGCGCACGCTCGACTCGCTGCGCACCCTGCTGGCGCTGTATCCCGGCGCGCGCATCGAACTCAAGGAGTTCGTGAACGGTCCGCCCATCGACGCGCCCATCGCGATGCGGGTGGAAGGCACGGACCTCGACACGCTGGCGCGCATTGCCGCGCAGTACGAGACGGTGTTCAAGGAGACGGCCGGTACCCAGTACGTGAACAATCCCGTGCGCCTGCGCCGGTCCGATCTCCGCCTCGTCGTGGACAAGCAGAAGGCGGGGCTGCTGGGGGTCCCCAGTGCCGAAGTGGAGCGCACGCTGCGGCTGGGCATTGCCGGTCTCGAGGCGGGGAAGATCCGCGCCGACAACGGTGACGAGTATCCGATCGTGGTGCGCATGGCGCACGAGGGACGTCCGGCGCCCGATGCCCTCGAGCGCATCTTCGTGAGCAGCATGACCGGGTCCATGGTGCCGCTCGCCCAGATCGCGCAGGTGCGCTTCGCCTCCTCGCCCACGTCCATCGACCGGCGGGACCGGCAGCGCGCCGTCACGGTGACCAGCTACGTGCAGTCGGGCTACAACACCGATGCGGTCACCCGCGAGGTCATCGAGAAGCTGGAGGCCATTCCCTTGCCCACGGGCTACAGGCTCGTGCCGGCCGGGGAGATCGAAAGCCGGGAGGAGAGCTTCGGAGGGATTGGCGGGGCCGTGGTAGTGGCGGTGTTTGCCATCCTCGCCATCCTCGTGCTCGAGTTCCGCGACTTCCGTACGACGCTGGTGGTGGCGAGCGTGATCCCGCTCGGGGTCGTGGGGGGCATCGTGGCCCTGCTGTGCAGCGGGTACACGCTGAGCTTCACGGCCATGATCGGCTTCGTGGCGCTCGTGGGCATCGAAATCAAGACGAGTATCCTGCTCGTGGATTTCACCGACCAGCTGCGCCGCGAAGGCGTGGCGCTGGACGAGGCGATCCAGCGCGCCGGTGAAGTGCGCTTCCTGCCCATCGTCCTGACCACCTTCACGGCCATCGGTGGGCTGCTCCCGCTGGCGTTTCAGGGCAGTGGACTGTACTCGCCGCTGGCCTGGGTCATCATTGGCGGGCTCGTGAGCAGCACGCTCATTGCCCGCCTCGTCACCCCTGTCTTGTACAAGCTGCTGGCGCCGGCGCTCGACGATGAGGAGGCGTCAGCCTCGGCGTCGATCCCGCTGTCTGCCACGATCGAGCCGCACGTGGCCTAGCCGGCCGCGTGCGGTGGGGGCTCACTTGGCGAGCATGGCGAGACGGTCGCCCAATGCCCCGAAGCCACGCGCCGTGGCCAGTGCGCCGGGCGTCGTCCCGTCTTCCATGCTGGCCAGCGGGTCGGCGCCACGTGCCAGCAGGAGATCGCACAGGGCCTCATCACCCCGCGACGCTGCGAGGTGGAGCGGGGTGATGTTGCCGGCGCCACGCGCCTCGACGTCGGCGCCGGCCAGGATGAGGCGCCGCACGATGCCGGGCCTGGTGGCGCCGGCCAGCGCCGCGTGCAGTGGCGTGTTGCGCGTGGCGTTCGTGGCGTGGGCGTCGAGCGGCGCGCCGTGGTCAATGAGCAGCGCTACGGCGTCGTCGCGGCCGAAGAACGCGGCGAGGTGCAGCGGGGTCCAGCCGTCGCTGCTGCGGCGCACCCGGGCGTCATCGTCATTCTCGATGGCGGCCCGCAGCGCTGCCACATCACCAAGGGCCGCCGCCTCGCAGGCGTCGAGCGGGCGCCCGCGCAGCAGCAGCGGCACGAGGGCGAGCGCCCCCACATACGCGGCGTGCAGCACCAGCGACTCGCCGCCACTCGCCCGCATGCCGGCCCGGCTGGCGTCCTCGTCCAGCAGGCGTACGACGGCCAACTGATCGTTGGCGCGGATCGCGGCCAGCAACGACTCGGGGGCGACGGGGATCATGGGACTATCCTGCGGGGCGCCTGCGGCGCCGTCAATGGCGGGCGAACGCACCGTCGGAGACGGGGGACGCGTGACGAGCCGGTAAAAAGTGGCCATCAATTCGCCCACGCCCCTGCAGCCCGTCTCGCCACGCAGTACCGTGCAGGGCCGGCCGTCCGCTGGTTCTTTCTCCCGCGTCCCTCTCGTCTCCCGCCTGTGATGCCGCCACGCCGCGCCCTGTGCTTCGCCGTCCTGCTTGCCGCCACGGCGTGCATGCGTCCCGCGCTCCAGCCCGTGCCGACGGATCGCCCCATCATCATTGCGCACCGGGGGGCCAGCGGGCACCGTCCCGAGCACACGGTGGCCGCGTACACGCTGGCCGTGGAGATGGGCGCGGACTTCATCGAGCCCGATCTCGTGAGCACGAAAGACGGGGTGCTGGTGGCGCGTCACGAAAACGAGATCGGGGGCACCACCGATGTCGCCTCGAAGTTTCCCGAGCGGCGCACCCGCAAGGTGGTGGACGGCGACACCATGACCGGGTGGTTCACCGAGGACTTCACGCTCGCCGAGTTGCGCATGCTGCGGGCCAGGGAACGGTTGTCGTTCCGGTCGCACGCCTACGATGGGCAGTTCCCCATTCCCACCTTCGACGAGGTGCTGGCGCTGGCCGATTCGCTGGGGCGCGCCCGCGGGCGGGTCGTGGGGGTCTACCCCGAGACCAAGCACCCCAGCTACCATCGCGCCATCGGACTGCCGCTCGAACCGGCGCTGCTGGCCTCGCTGCGGGCGCGCGGGCTCGACCGTCGCGATGCCCCGGTCTACATCCAGAGCTTCGAGGACGGCAACCTGCGGGCGCTGCGCGGCCAGACGCGCGTGCGGCTGGTGTATCTCGTGAGCGAGCGGGCGCTCACGCCGGCCCGCCTGCGGGACATTGCCACCTTCGCCGACGGGGTGGGGGTGAACCAGCGACTGGTGGTGGCACCGGACTCGGCGGCGGTCCCCTCCCGTGTGATTCGCGACGCACACGATGCCGGACTCAAGGTGCACGTGTGGACGCTGCGGTCGGAGCCGGTCTTTCTGGCCGCCCGGTACGGTGGCGACCCGGTCGCGGAGGTGCGCGAAATGGTGCGGCTCGGGGTGGACGGCATCTTTGGCGACTTCCCCGACGTGGTGGCGCGCGGGCTCGATCTGGCGCCGACGCGGCGCTGAGCCGGGCACGCACGTCGCACTGAACACCGGTGGCGTGCGTTGCGGGCGTACAGGCCCGAGCGCAGCTTGGGCGCATGACGGACGACCGCGATGACAAGGATCGCCCGCTCCGCGATGACATTCGCGAGCTGGGCCGACTGTTGGGTGACGCGATCCGCGAGCAGGAGGGCGACGACACCTTCGGGCTGGTGGAGCAGACGCGGCAGGCGGCCGTGCGCTTTGCGCGCGACGGCCGCGCCGAGGACCGGGCGGTGCTGCATGCCCTGCTGGACGGGTTGCCACCGCGCGTCATGCTCAGCGTGGTGCGGGCCTTCGCCTACTTTCTGCAGCTGGCCAACATCGCCGAGGATACCCATCGGGCCCGCCGGCGCCGTGCCCATGCGCGCGAGGGCTCGCCGCCCCGCCAGGGCTCGCTCGCGTTCGCGATCGATGCCGTCCGCCGGGCTCTGGGCCGCGACGAGGTGGCGTTCGCCAGACTGCGCGAGTTCTTCGCGCAGGGTCTGGTCATGCCGGTGCTCACCGCCCACCCCACCGAAGTGCAGCGGCAGAGCACACAGGTGGCCATGCAGCGCATTGCGGACCTGCTCACGGCGCGCGATCGGCTGGCGCTCACCCCCGAAGAGCAGGCGGAGCACGATCGGGCCTTGCAGCGTCAGGTGCTCACCCTCTGGCACACCCGTCTGGTGCGCGGGGAGCGATTGCGGGTGCTCGATGAGGTAAAGAACGGCATTGCCTATTTTCGCACCACCTTCTTCACGGAAGTCCCGCGCCTGTACGCGCATGCCGCCGCACTCCTCGCGGAGCGGTTCCCGCACGACGCGGGTGAGTTCGGTACCTTCCTGCAGGTGGGCAGTTGGATCGGCGGCGACCGCGACGGCAATCCGTTCGTCACGGCCGACATCCTGCGCGACACCCTGCGGTTGCAGGCGGCAGCGGTGTTCGACTTCTACCTCGAGGAAGTGCACGCGCTGGGTGGGGTGCTGAGCATCTCCAGCGTCCTGCATCCGGCTACGCCGTCGCTCAATGCGCTTGCCGCCGCCTCACCCGATCGGTCGGTGCAGCGCCTGGATGAGCCGTACCGGCGTGCCTTGAGCGGCGTGTACGCGCGCCTGGTGGCCACCATGCATCGGCTGGAGCTGCCCCCGCCCACGCGCGCGGCGCTGGGGGATGCAGCGCCATACGAGGCACCCGACGCCCTGCGCGCCGACCTGCAGGTGGTGCACGACGCCCTGGTGCACACGGGCCTGCCCTTGCTGGCGAGCGGACGCCTGCGGCACCTGCTCACGGCCGTCGCGGTGTTCGGGTTCCACCTGGCACCGCTCGACGTGCGACAGAACGCCGATGTGCACGAGCGGGTGGTGGCGGAGCTGCTGGCGCGGGCCGGTGTGTGTGCCGACTATGCCGCGCTCTCCGAGGCAGAGCGCGTGACGCTGCTGGCGGGCGAGCTGGTGAACGCCCGCCCGCTGCACTCCCCGTATCTCACCTACTCGGACGAGGCCCGCGGCGAGCTGGCCATCGTGTTTGCGCTGCGCGAGTGGCGTGCGCGCTACGGTGCGGCGGCGTTGCCCCGCTACATCATCTCGAAGTGCGATGGGGTCTCGGATCTGCTGGAGGTGGCGCTGCTGCTCAAGGAGGCGGGATTGGTCACGGGCGGTGAGGTGCCCACCCTCGGCTTGCACATCATTCCGCTCTTCGAGACGATCAGCGACTTGCAGCGCGCCGGCGCCACGATGGCGGCCGCCTTCGCGCTGCCGGCCTATCGTGCGCTCGTGCGCTCATGCGCGGACCGGCAGGAAGTGATGCTGGGCTACAGCGACAGCAACAAGGACGGCGGTTTTCTCACGAGCGGCTGGGAGCTGTACCGCGCCGAACTCGAGCTCATGCGCGTGGCGACCGACGCGGGGGTCCGCCTGCGCTTCTTCCACGGGCGCGGCGGCAGCGTCGGGCGTGGCGGAGGCCCCAGCTACGAGGCCATTCTCGCGCAGCCCGCGGGGGCCGTGACCGGGCAGATCCGGCTCACCGAGCAGGGGGAGGTGATCGCGAGCAAGTATGCCGCTCCCGACGTGGGGCGCCGCAACCTCGAGTTGCTGGTGGCGGCCACGATCGAGGCTACGCTCACCGACCACGAGAACCAGGCCCATCGCGCGGCCACCTTTCATCCGGTCATGGAGCAGTTGTCGGCCAAGGCCTATCGCGCCTATCGCGCGCTCGTGTACGACACACCGGGCTTCTCGCAGTACTTCCGCGAGAGTACCCCGCTGGCCGAGATCGCGACGCTCAACATTGGCAGCCGGCCGGCGAGCCGGAAGCCGGGCGATCGCATCGAGGACCTGCGCGCCATTCCGTGGGTGTTCTCGTGGGCGCAGTGCCGGTGCATGCTGCCGGGGTGGTACGGGGTGGGCACGGCGGTCACCGAATGGCTGGAGGAGCAGGCCGACGGCCTGGCCGTGCTGCAGCGCATGGCGCGCCACTGGCCGTTTTTCCGCACCCTGCTCAGCAACGTGGACATGGTGCTGGCCAAGAGTGACCTGCGCGTGGCGTCGCGCTACGCCGAGCTGGTCCGTGATGAGGCGCTGCGGCGCGGCATCTTCGGCGCCATCGAGGCCGAGTGGCGGCGCACCCGGGACGCGTTGCGCCTGATCACGGGCACCGACCAGCTGCTCGCGGACAATCCCCTGCTGGCCCGCTCGATCGCGAACCGCTTTCCCTACATGGACCCGCTCAATCACCTGCAGATCGCGCTGCTGCAGCGGCATCGGGAAACCGCCGAGGCGGGAGGGGCGGCCGACGCGTTCGTGCGACGTGGCATCCACATCACCATCAACGGCATTGCCGCGGGGCTCAGGAATTCCGGCTGAAGGCGAAAACGGGGGACGGCGCTCGCCCTGCTGCGGCGAACACCGTCCCCCGTCTCACGGCCGGGGCTCGCGCCGTGCGGGTCAGTCCATCGCGAATTCGCGCGCGAAGGCGACGTTGAACGAGAAGGTCTTGGCCTTGCTGCGCGTCTCCATCATGTCGGCCACGCGTTCGAGGCGCGCCGTGATGGCCATGATCTTTTCCTGCGCCTTCTTGCCCGCCTCGTTGAGCCCTTCGACCTTGTCGAGCGCCCAGAACTTGATGAGATCCTCGACGATCCTGATGTAGTCGCGCGGCCCGTAGATGCCCGCGCGGCGGATCACGTCGGCCATCTCGCGGAAGTGCGGCATGCTCACCCCCGGCATCTCGATGCTGGGCATGATGAGCGACGCCGAGACCATGGCGTTGCTGGGGTCACGCTCGAGCACGCGCTTGAAGATCTCGCGGTAGAACACGTAGTGCCGCGCCTCTTCCTTGGCCACGTTGGCCAGGACTTCACCGATGAGCGGCTCGTACTCACCGGCAAGCTTGCCGGTGTTGGCGTGGCTCACCTGCGTGGCGCGCTCCTGCAGCGACGTGTAGACGAACACCCGATACGGGTCCTTGTCCCATTCCGGCTCGAAGCCCGCCTTGAGGTACTCGAACTGCATGCGCTCGAGCACCGGATTGTCGAGGATGCGGCTGTCGTGCGCGTAGTCGTGCAGCACCGCCCCGTGCCGGTCCTCCTCGGCGGTCCAGAGGTTGTTCCACTTGGCCCAGAAGGTGTCGCCCCCCAGGTAGGTGGCGAGCAGGCGATGAAAATGCGGCAACCCCTCTTCGGTGAGCGTGTTGAGCGCCAGGGCTACCCGGGCGGGCATGCTGATGCCTCGGGCCCGCTCGCGCAGCTGCCGCACGTGGAGGTCGGGGTCCGTGTCCGGCTCGGGGGCGAGCAGCTCGGACGGAAACCACAGCACACGCTTGGCTTCGTGCGCGGTCATCAGCTCGTCCACGTCGTTCTCGAGGTCGGCGAGCACCTCGACCTTGGCCAGCGTTTCTTTACTTGGTATGAACATGCAGTTCCGATGGGGAGCGGGTCGATCCGCAAACTACTGGATGTCGCCGCGGGGGACCAACCAGACGGCTGCGTTGCGCCGTACTTCGTACCGGTGGCGAACGCATCGGGGCGGGGAACCGTTCGCACGCGTCGTGCCAGCGCGTGGGCTCTTCACTTCCGAATACGAATGAACAAGAGCGGCTGTTTGCTCTTCTAGTGATGTCTTGCTGTTCTGATGGTGTAATATCCTTTGCGATTCCGGTGTTCCACAAGCGGGGCGCCGAACCGGACGGGTCCTCGACGTCTCCGCCGATCGCCATCCCACGACCGCACTCCGCTTCCGCGCCGTGAGCGCGCTCATCCGGGCGGGCAGCGACACACGCGCCGGCGGCGCGACCCGCCGGGTCGCCGACGCGGCTAAGTTAGGGACATGGTTCCTCCAACTGCCGCCTCGAAGAAGCCCATGTACGACAGCCGGCGCGCGTGGGGTGAAGCGCGCGCCCTCATCGTGCAGCACCGCCGCTCGGTGGGGATCGGCCTCGCGCTCATGCTCGTCAGTCGCGCCTCGAGTTTCGTCCTCCCGTACAGCACGAAGAAGGTGCTCGACGAGGCGTTGCCACAGGGCGACCTCCGGCTGCTCGGCTACATCGCCCTCGCCGGCCTTGGCGCCACCATCGCGCAGTCGATCACCGGGTACGCCCTGTCCCAGGTGGTGAGCGTGGCGGCCCAGCAGGCCATCGCCCAGCTGCGCGAGGAGGTGCAGGGGCACCTCATCCGCCTGCCGGTGCGGTACTTCGACAGCACCAAGAGTGGAGTCCTGGTGAGCCGGGTCATGAGCGACCCCGAGGGGATTCGCAACCTCATCGGCACGGGGCTCATCCAGCTCACCGGCGGCCTCCTCAGCGCCATCGGTGCCATGGGCGTGCTGCTCTATCTCAACTGGACGCTCACCCTCGCCACGGTGCTCCCGCTGGCGCTCTTCGGCGCCGGGATGAGCATCGCCTTCAAGCGCCTCCGTCCCATCTTTCGCGAGCGCAGTGTCATTCAGGCCGACGTGACCGGCCGGCTCACGGAAACCCTGGGCGGCATCCGCCTCATCAAGGTGTACACCGCCGAAGAGCGTGAGAAGAAGGTGTTCGGTGAGGGCGTGCAGCGGCTCTTCCAGAACATCGCGAAGACGATCACCGGCACGTCGCTCACCGGTACGCTGGGGCTCGGGGTGGTTGGCGTCATCGGGGTGATCGTGATGTACGTGGGCGGTGGGGACGTCATTCGCGGCCGCATGACGCTGGGCAGCCTCATCACGTTCGTGGTGTTCATCGGCATGGTCACGGCACCGCTCATTTCGATTGCCAGCATCGGCACGCAGATCACCGAAGCGTTCGCGGGACTCGATCGCATTCGCGAACTGCGCGACATGGCCACCGAGGACCAGGAGGACGCGGCCAAGCAGGCGGTCCCCGCCGTGGTGGGGCATGTGCAGTTCGAGGACGTCACCTTCGAGTACGAACCCGGGGTGCCGGTGCTGCAGCAGGTCAGCTTCGACGCGCCGGCGGGCACGACGACGGCGCTGGTGGGCTCGAGTGGCAGCGGCAAGAGTACCATGATCTCGCTCATCATGGCCTTTGCGCAGCCGCAACAGGGGCGTATCCGCGTGGACGGGACGCCGGTCAGTGACCTCAAGCTGCGGGACTATCGCCGCCATCTGGGCGTGGTCATGCAGGACAACTTCCTCTTCGACGGCACCGTGCGCGACAACATCGGCTTCACCAAGCCGGGTGCCACCGACGAGGAAATCATGGCCGTGGCCAGGATCGCCAATGCCCACGACTTCATCATGGGCTTCCCGCAGCAGTACGACACGATCGTGGGCGAACGCGGCGTGAAGCTGTCGGGCGGACAGCGGCAGCGCGTGGCGATCGCCCGCGCGATCCTGGCCGACCCGCGGGTCCTCATCCTCGACGAAGCCACCTCGAGTCTCGATTCGGAGAGCGAGCACCTCATCCAGGAGGGGCTGCGCCGGCTTCGTGCCGGGCGCACGACCTTCGTGATCGCCCACCGCCTCAGCACGATCACCAGTGCCGACCAGATTCTCGTGCTGGAGAAGGGGCGCATCGTGGAGCGCGGCACCCACGCCCAGCTGCTCGCGCTGGGCGGACGCTATCGCGATCTCTACAACCGGCAGTACCAGCTCGAGCAGGACCAGTTCATCAATCCGGGCGAAGAGATCGCCGCTACCGGCTGACCTCTCAGATCCGAGCGGTCTGAGGGCAGAGTCGAGAGGCTGAGGCGGAGAGTTGAGCCCGGATCGCAGTGAGCACGAGGGGCCTAGCGGCGAGAGTTGAGCGTGGGTCCTCGATTCTCACTGCGAGCCCGCGCAACGCTCACCGCAATCCGGGCTCAACTTCACGCGGTACTCTCAACTCTCCGGCGTGAGTCTCCAGACTCGAGTCTTGCGGCCCTCTGTTACGGCTTCCGCAGCACCCGCCGGTCGAGGAAGTCGAGGGCCGATTCGAACACGCGCATCCACGACTCGTGCCGCAGGAAGCCGTGGATCTCATCGGGCAGCACCAGCTGTTCCACGGGCACGTCCTGCGCGCGCAGCCGCTGCATGAGCGTGAGCGTCTCGATGAAGCGCACGTTGCGATCGTCGTCACCATGAATGAGCAGGACCGGATCCTTCCACTGGCGCACTTGCGAGAGCGGTGACGACAGGAAGGCCAGGCGGGATGCGGCCGGATCCTCGAGTGCGTTGTAGTCGGTGAGGAAGGTCTGGATTCCCACGTTCCAGTCGTGCACGCCATGCACGTCCACGCCGGCCGCAAAGAGTTCGGGGTTGCGCGACAGCCCCTGGGCAGTGAGATAGCCGCCGTAGCTGCCTCCCCACAGCGCAACCTTGCCGGTGTCCACGTCGGCGCGCGCACGCAGCCACCGCGCGGCGGCCACCACGTCGCGGTACTCACTGGCCCCGCCGGCGCCGTAGTCGAGCGCTTCGCGGAAGTCGCGTCCGTAGCCGATGCCGCTGCGGAAGTTGAGCGAGAGCACCACCCATCCGCGCAGGGCGAGGGCCTGGTTGAAGGCATACGCGTGGTGGTAGTACGCCCCGTAGTTCCATCCCAGCAGCATCTGCCGCCGTGAGCCGCCGTGCAGGAAGATGATGGCGGGCCGCTTGCCGTTGAACCGACCGGCCGGTGGCAGGAACAGCTGCGCATGACTCGTGATGCCGTCGGCTGCCCGGATGTCCACCGCGCTCGGCACCACGAGCTCCTGGCTGGGGAAGTCGGCCGGCATCGTTTCGGGGGCGAGATACCGTGCGGCGGCGAGGGTGGTGCCCGTGGCCGTGATGATGGACGCATGCGCCGGCACCCGGGCATCGCTCCGCAGGAAGGCCACACTGCCGTCGGCGAGGGGCGTGGGCATCCACTCGATGCTGGCTCCGCCGGTGAGCGGCGTGGGCGCACTGCCGCCGGCGGCACTCACCCGCCACAGATGCCGGCGATCACGATCCCCCTGGTTCGAGTTGAAGATCAGCTGGCTGCGCGTGCGGTCCAGCGTGACGTACTCGACCTCGTGCGGGCCGCGATCGAGCTGGGTATACGCGCCGCCCGATGCCGGCACACTGTACAGATGCAGGAACCCGTCGCGCTCCCACGGAAACACGAGGCGGTCGTCGGCGCTCCAGAGCAGCTGCGTCTCCGCCTGCATGGGCCAGAAGGCGGAGCCGGTGCCGGGGGTGGCACGAAACACCGGCGAGGCCACGCCGGTAGCGACATTGGCCACCTGAATGCTCCACGGCTGGGCCGTGCGCACCGCCAGGAAGATCATGCGGCGCCGTTCGTAGGGCTGCCGCAGGAAGGCCAGCCGCGTACCGTCGGGCGACCATACCGGCGAGCCATCGGTGTCGGTACTGGGCGACATCCACCGCAGGCGCTTCGCCCGCAGGTCGTACACGCCGACATAGGCGTGCGTCCCGCGACTCGACACCACGGCCACCATGTCGCCGTTGGGCGACCAGCGGAACTCACTCGCGCTGCCACGCATGCGGAAGAGCGGCGCGGCCTCCGCCCTGCTCCCCGTGGTGGTGAGCGTCATGACCTGGCCGCGGCGCGCGAAGAGCAGCCCGTCTCCCGATGGGGCGGGAGTCGGGGTGCTGCCCTCGGTGATGCGTTCGGCCACGGCCGCGTTCGTGTCGAGCCGCACCCGCCAGATCGCCTGCTCGGCGCCGGCCGGGTCGCTGGTGGGGTTGGGGTGCTCCCCTGCACGGTTGGGACCACTGCCGCGAACGAACCAGAGCGTCCGTCCATCGGCCGAGAAGGCGAGCTGGGCCACCTCCTGTCCGTCATCGGCGCCGAAATGCACGACGCGCCGTGCGGCGTACGCGGGCGCCGCGGCCACGACGATGCTGCGCGCCCCTTCCGTGTTGTGCACCCAGGCCACCAGGTCACCCTGTGGCGAGGCCACCATGGCTGATGGAAACGGGGCGGCCTCGATGGCGCGAATCGAGGGCGGTGTTTGCGCCGTGGCGGGTGCGGCAGCCACCACCATCAGGGCGGCAAGCCGCGCCATCGGCGCACGGAGAGAGAGCGGCCAGTGCATCAGGGCTCCGTCGGGCCGCCGGGCGTGGCTCGGCGGGAATGGGCTTCGGTATCGACCTCCTGCTCCCACGCGAGCAGGCGCTGCCGAAGCCGGCGGGCGATTGCGGGGTGCAGGCGCGTGAGATCGCGGCGCTCCCCGGTGTCGGTACTCAGGTCGAACACGAAATCATGATTGGCATCGCGCACGTACTTCCAGCGGCCGTCGCGCACCGCGCGTTGCGTACGGCCCTCGAACGTCGACCGCCAGAAGAGCGTGCGTGGCATGATCGGTCGTGCGCCGCGCAGCACCGGGAAGAGATCGATGCCCTCGAGACGAGCGGAATCGGGCACGGGCGTGGCGGTCGCCGCCAGCACCGATGCCGTGAGGTCCATCGTGATGCCGACCTGCGCCGTGCGCGCATTCGCCGGAACCCGCCCCGGCCACCGCACGATGGTGGGAACGCGAATACCACCTTCCCATACCGTGTACTTGCGGTTGAAGAAGGGCCCGTTGTTCGAGAGCCACTCGCCGCCGTTGTCGTTGGTGAAGATCACGATGGTGCGTTCGCGCAGCGCCAGCCGGTCCAGCGCGCGCAGAATCGTGCCCACCCCGCGGTCCAGGCGCTCCACCATGGCCACATAATCGGCACGCGTCCCCGCCGCCGAATCGCTGGGGCTCAGGAGTCGGCCATTGTCACGAGCCACGGTGGGGCGATCGGGGGGCTGGAAGGGCCAGTGCGGCGCGTTGAAGGCCACGTCGATGAAGAAGGGACGGTCGCGCTCCCGCTCGATGAAGGCCACGGCCTGCTGCGCAATGAGATCGGTGCTGTACCCCTCCGCCCGAATGGGGGTGTCGTTTTCGAACAGGTCGGGGCGCCCGGCACCGTCCGTGTGCCGGTAATAGTCGTGATAGCCGCTCTTGAGCCCCCAGAACCAGTCGAACCCATGCGCGCCCGGGGACATCGTCGGGGCATAGCCCAGGTGCCACTTGCCCACGAGGGCAGTGGTGTAGCCGTTGGCCCGCAGCAGCTGCGGCAGCGAGGTGCCCGTCGGCACGAGACCGCCACGTTCACCGGATGCCGGCCCGCCCAGCGGCACCTCGAGGCCGTACCGCTGCTGATAGCGTCCGGTGATGAGGCCGGCGCGCGTGGGAGTGCACAGCACGCCGTTGGCGTAGAACTGCGTGAAGCGTGTCCCCTCGCGTGCGAGACGGTCGAGATGCGGCGTGCGCACGTCGGTGGCGCCGTACGGCCCGATGTCGGCGTAGCCCAGATCATCGGTGATGATGAGGACCACATTGGGCCGCGCCGCAGGAGCGGGCGGCGGTGCCGAGTGCGCCGGCGCCGCCGGCGGCACGGCGGTCAACACGCCGCAAGCGAGTATGCCGCACGCGATTACGCGCCACCGGTGAGACCGCGAAGCAAGGACAGCGAAACGGGCCATGTGCCAATATCCGACCGCGGGCATGGCGTCGGCTAGAGCAATCGGCGAGCTTTGAAGAACACAAACTATCCAGACCAGACTTCGTGACTGCTTCACACACGTTTACTTCGCTTCAGCTGCACCCGAGCCTTCTGCAAGGCCTCAAGGACCTCGGCTTCGCCCGGCCCACGCCCATTCAGGGCGAGAGTATCCCGCCGGCACTCGAGGGGCGCGACCTGCTGGCCTGCGCCATGACCGGCAGCGGCAAGACGTATGCCTTCCTGCTTCCCATCCTGCATCATCTCATGACGCGGCCGCGTGGCAAGACACGCGCCCTGGTGCTCACGCCCACGCGTGAACTGGCCGCCCAGATCGTGCAGAGCTTCAACGATGTGGCCACGCATACGCCGCTCACCGGTGCCGCCGTGTTCGGCGGCGTGGGCATGGGGCCGCAGGAGCACGCCTTCCGCAGTGGCGTGGATGTCATGGTGGCCACGCCGGGGCGTCTGCTCGATCACTTCCGTCAGCCGTATGCCAAGCTGGACGCGCTCGAGTTCCTCGTGCTCGACGAGGCCGATCGCATGCTCGACATGGGCTTCCTCCCCGAGATCAAGAGGATCTTGCGGCACCTGCCCACGACCAAGCGGCAGACGCTGTTCTTCAGCGCGACCATGCCGCCGCCGATTGCGGCGCTTGCGCAGGAGATGCTCAACAAGCCGGCCACCCTCAACCTCCAGCGCCAGGCCGCCCCGGCCAAGGGGATCACGCAGGCGGTGTACCCGGTGTCGCAGGACCTCAAGAGCGCCCTGCTGGTGGCGTTGCTCACGCGTGGCGACATGCCGCAGGCCCTGGTGTTCACCCGCACCAAGCACCGCGCGAACCGGCTGGCCAGCCAGCTCGTCACGGCCGGCATCAAGGCCGAGCGCATTCACGGCAACCGGTCGCAGAGCCAGCGCACACAGGCGCTCGCCGGCTTCAAGGACGGCACGTATCAGGTGCTCGTCGCCACCGACATTGCCGCGCGCGGCATTGATGTGGAGGCCCTGGGCCATGTGGTGAACTTCGATGTGCCGGTGGCGGCGGAGGATTACATCCACCGGGTGGGGCGCACCGCGCGCGCCGAAGCGACCGGTGAGGCCTTCACCTTCGTGAGCCCGGAAGAAGAAGGCGAACTCAAGCTCATCGAGCGCGCCATCAAGAAGCAGCTGCCGCGGGTCACCGTGCCGGACTTCGATTACACGGCCAAGCCGCAGGCGAAGCTCGAGGTGCCCATCGCCGAGCGTATCGCCGAAATCCGCAAGAAGAAGGCGGAGGATCGGGCGCGCGCGGCGGAAAAGGCGGCACGCCGAACCGCCGCGCAGGATGCCGAGGCGGCGCGACGCACGGCCAAGCCGGCGAAGACCGAGCGGGGGGCGCGTTCTGCGCCGGCTGGCGGCAGTCGCTCGACGTCCGTGGCTGGCGAGGCGCCCAAGGGCGGCGCCCGTCGTCGTCGTGGTCCGCGCCGTCCCGGCGGCGGTGGCGGTGGCGCTGGTGGGGGTGCCGGTGGGGCCCGGAACGACAGCCCCTACAAGTAAACCACGGCTGCCGCATGGATGACGTGCGGTATCCGATTCCCCGCGGTCCCCACCGTGTGGAGCAGGTGATCGAGCGCAGTCGCTTCATCTGCTCCATCGCGCCGGCTACGCGCACCGACGCGGCGCAGGCGTTCATCAAGGCTGTGGGGGCCGAGTTCGCGGACGCCACCCACAACTGCTGGGCGTACGTGATTGGTGCGCCCGGCCGCACCGATCGCATCGGCCTCAGTGACGACGGCGAGCCGCACGGCACCGCCGGTCGCCCGATGCTCACGGTGCTGCAGCACGGTGGCGTTGGCGACATCGTCGCCGTCGTGACGCGCTACTATGGCGGAACGAAGCTGGGCACCGGCGGTCTGGTGAAGGCCTACGGCGGTGCGGTACAGGAGGCGCTCGCGTCCCTGCCTACCGTAACGCGGGTGGATACCGTGCTGGCACGCGTCGCCGTGGGATACGCGCACATTGGTGCCGTGCAGCAGCTGCTCCCCACGGTGAACGCCGAGGTGGTGACGCAGGAATTCCACGAACAGGCCGCTTTCACCGTGAAGCTGCCGCGCGCCGAGGTGGCCGCATTCGAGACGGCCATCGCCAACCTCACCCGCGGCAGCGGCGCCGTGCAGCTGCTGGGCTGAGGTCGGCGGCTTCGCTCAGCTGAGCCCCTCGATCGTCCCGTCGGGACGCAGCCGCATCCCCTCGGCGGCGGGCTTCTTGGCCAGGCCGGGCATGGTCATGATGTCGCCACACTTGGCCACCACGAAGCCGGCGCCGGCGCTGCCGTACACTTCGTTCACCGTGATGCGGAACCCCGAGGGGACGTTCAGTTTCGTCGCGTCGTCGGTGAGCGAGTACTGCGTCTTGGCCATGCACACCGGCGTGTGGCCCAGTCCATTGGCCTCGAGCCAGTCGATGCTCTTCTCGGCGGCACTGGAGAAGTCCACCCCGTCGGCGCCGTAGACCTGCTGGGCCACCGTGCGGATCTTCTCGCGAATGGGGCGGTCGGTGTCGTACAGCGGCCGGAACTGCGCGCGCCCGCTGTCCAGCAGCGTGAGCACCTCGCGTGCGAGCGCTTCGCCGCCTGCCCCGCCCTCGGCCCACACGTTGCACAGCGCCACCGGCACTCCGAGCTGCTCCACGAAGGTGCGCACCATCTCGAGCTCCGCCGTACTGTCGCTGGTGCGACGATTGATGGCCACCACCACCGGCACGCCGAACTGCTGCACATTGCGCACGTGGTGCGCCACGTGCGGCAGCCCGCGCTCGAGAGCGCCCACATCCTCACGATCGAGTTCGCTCCTCGGGACGCCGCCCTGCATCTTGAGTGAGCGCACCGTCGCCACCAGCACTGCGGCTTCGGGGGTGAGTCCCCCGGCCCGGCACTTGATGTCGAAGAACTTCTCGGCGCCCAGATCGCTGCCGAAGCCTGCCTCGGTCACGACGATGTCGCCCAGCGCCAGCCCCGCGCGGGTGGCCGCGAGGGAGTTGCACCCGTGCGCAATGTTGCCGAAGGGGCCGGCGTGCAGGATGGCGGGCCCGCCTTCGAGCGTCTGCACGAGATTGGGGCGCAGCGCATCCTTGAGCAGCAGCGTCATGGCGCCGGTGGCGCCGAGCTCCCGCGCGTACACCGGCTTCTTGTCCTTGCCCAGGGTGGTGCCGACGATGATGTTGCCAAGCCGCTGCTCGAGATCGTCCGCGTCGGCAGCCAGGGCCACAATGGCCATGATTTCGCTGGCGGGAATGATCACCCACCGCTCCTCGCGCATGGTCCCGTTGCCGGTGCCCACGCCGATGATGGCGCTACGCAGGGCGCGGTCGTTCATGTCGATCGTGCGTGGCCACGTGATGCCCTTGGGGTTGATCCCCAACGCGTTGCCGTGGTAGAGGTGATTGTCGATCATCGCCGACAGCAGCGCATGGGCACTGGCAATGGCGTGGAAGTCGCCGGTGAAGTGCAGGTTGATATCGTCCATGGGCAGCACCTGCGAATACCCGCCCCCCGCTGCGCCTCCCTTCACGCCGAAGACCGGGCCGAGGCTTGGCTCGCGCATGCAGAGGATGGCGTTGTGCCCGAGGCGCCGGAACGCCTGCGAGAGCCCGACGCTGACCGTGCTCTTGCCCTCGCCCGCCGGCGTGGGGTTGATGGCGGTGACGAGCACCAGTCGTCCCTTGGCCGGGGCGGCCGCCAGGGAGAGCGGCAGCTTGGCCTTGTACTTCCCGTACAGGTCGATGTCGTCCTCGCCCAGCCCCAGATCGGCGGCAACCTCGCGAATCGGGCGCATGACCGCCTGTTGGGCGATCTCGATGTCGGTGGGGACGGCGGCAGGCAGCACTGTCATGGCGGTCCGGCGGGTTGCGGGTGCATGTTGTGGGATGGCGCTTTTTTTCATACTAGCACAGAACGCCGGGACTCGCCGCGCGCCCTGCGCCCCACCGCCTGCCCGTTCCAGCGGGGCATCGCGATGATCATCGCGGTGTACGGCGCCTCGAGTCGGCTGGGGCACCAGTTCATTGGCGTCGCGGCGGCAGGCGGGCATGCCCTGCGCCTGCACTACCGGGCCAAACCGGCCGAACAGGTGCCGGAGAACGCCACGGTCATTGTCGGCTCGCTGGCTGACCCCACCGCCGTGCGCGAAGTGTTGCGCGGCGCTGATGCGGCCCTGATGCTGCTGGGGCACAAGCAGGACGCCCGCGTGCCGTACATTGCCGCCGCCACGAAGCTGGTGGTGAGCACCATGAAGACACTCGACCAGTCACGCCTGCTGGTGGTGACCGGGGCGATGGTGGGGGAGAGTGCCGGCAACATGGGGCTCACGATGAAGCTCAAGAACCTGTTCGCCCGCCGGTCGGCGCACGACGGCATGATGGAAGACCGGGACGAACAGGAGCGCCTGATACGCGCCAGCCAGCTGGAAGGCTGGACGGTGGTGAAGCCGGGCACGCTGACCGATACCCCGGCGACCGACCACGTGCAGGTCGACCGCACCCTGTCCATGGGCGTCGGCAGCCAGGTGTCGCGCGCAACGCTGGCGCGCGTGCTCCTGCAGGAAATCGAGCAGCCGCGATTCATGCAGCAGGCGGTCTACGTGGCCGAGCGCTGAGGGCCGGGTTCCGTTCCTGATGCTGCCGTACGATACGCTGCTGACTTTCGGCGCCGGGATGCTCTTCTGCGGGTGGATGCTCTGGGACCTCCGCAAAGAGAACAAGAAGGCGGAAGCGCGCAAACAGGCGGCACTCGCCGCCGCTGCGCGCTTTGGCCCGCCTGCGCCGCCCCTCCGGGTGGCCGCGCCGCCACGGCCACCGTCGGCCGCCCCCGCTGTTGTTCGTCCGCGTCGCCCATCGGGCGGCGCGCCCCGCATGCCCACCCTGCCTTCCTCCCTGCATATGACCGACGTTCGCAAGCTGTCGTGGGACGACATGGCCGTCGAGGAGCTCACGCCACTGATTGGCCGGCGCCTCATCTACACCGATCGGCAGATGCTCGCCCACGTGTATCTCAAGCAGGGCGCCATCGTGCCCGCGCACGACCACGTGAACGAGCAGATCACGTACGTGCTGAGCGGCGCCCTGCGCTTCTGGATCGGTGAGCACGCCGACAACCCGGGCGACACGTTCACGGATGTGCGAGCGGGTGAGGTGCTGGTGCTTCCCAGCATGGTGCGGCATCGCGCCGAGGCGCTCGAGGACACGCTCGACGTGGACATCTTCAACCCGCCGCGGCAGGACTGGATCGACAAGAGCGACGATTACCTGCGCACGGGTGTGCCCATGAGCAACGGAGGACAGGGCTGATGGATCTCGGCATCCAGGGGAAGGTGGCGCTCGTCTGCGGTGCCAGTCGGGGCATTGCCTACGCCACGGCCGAGGAGTTGGCGCGCGAGGGGGTGGATCTCGTCATCTGCTCGCGCGATGGCGCCGCCATTCGCGAGGCACGCAGCCGGTTGAGCGCCCTCGGGGTGACCGTCATTGCGCTCGAGGCCGACCTGTCCACCATGGCCGGCATCGAGCACGTGGTGCAGCGCACGCGCGCCGCGTATCCCAAAGGGGTGGACATTCTCGTGTGCAACACGGGTGGCCCGCCAACGGGTGCGCCCCTGTCGCACGACTGGACGGCCTGGAGCGCGGCCAGCGACCTGCTGCTGCGCAGCGTGGTGGAGCTCACGCGCGCCTTCGTGCCGGCCATGCAGGAGAAGAAGTGGGGGCGCGTCATCGCCATCACGTCGTTGGCCGTCCGGCGCCCGCAGGGATCCCTCGTGTTGAGCAATGCCCTGCGCGCGGCGGTCACCGGCTTCCTGCGCACGCTGGCCGATGACGTGGGCAAGGACGGCGTGACGGTGAATACGGTGTTGCCGGGGTTCACGGCCACGGAGCGCCTGGATGATCTGGCGCTCGCCACCTCGCGCCGCACGGGGCAGTCGCAGGAGGCGATTTTCGCCGGCTGGGCGAGCGAGTCCCCGTTGGGGCGGGTGGGGCGCCCCGAGGAGCTGGCGTCGGTGATAGCTTTCCTCTGTTCTGCGCGGTCCGGTTTCATGACGGGGCAGGCCGTCCTGGTGGACGGTGGTGCCGTCAAGTCGCTCGTCTGATCACCGCTCCGTCACCTCCGCTCCCTCAGCACCACCACACATGAGCCGCATCACCGAGACGCAGTGGATCTGGCGCGATGGCCATTTCATTCCGTGGGCCGACGCCACGATTCACGTGCTCAGTCACTCCGTGCAGTTCGGATCGTCCGCCTTCGAGGGCATTCGTGCCTACAGCACGCCCCGCGGTCCGGCGATCTTCCGGCTGCGCGAGCATCTCGAGCGGCTCTTTCATTCGTGCAAGATCTACCGCATGGAAGTGCCGTACACGATGGAGCAGCTGGTGGAGGCCTCGCGCGAACTCGTGGTGCGCAACGGGCTCGACGCCTGTTACCTGCGCCCCATGGTCGTGCGCGGCTACGGCACGGCCGGGATGGTGCCCATTGGCGCGCCGGTGGAGACCTACCTCCCCTGCTGGCCGTGGGGAGCCTATCTGGGCGACGAGGCGCTCGATGCCGGGGTGGATGCCTGCATCTCGAGCTGGCATCGCGTGCAGCCCAACACCATTCCGGCCATGGCCAAGATCGCCGGCAACTACCTCAGCGGGCAGCTCATCAAGATGGAGGCGCTCGCCAACGGGTACGCCGAGGGCATCGCGCTCTCCCCGAGTGGGGTGGTGAGCGAAGGGTCGGGGCAGAATGTGTTCGTCGTGTCCAAGGGAACGCTCATCACCACGCCCCTCGACGGCAGCATCCTGGGCGGCATTACCCGCGCCACCATCATGCAGCTGGCGCAGGACGCGGGCATCCCGGTGCGTGAGCTGCACATTCCCCGCGAAATGCTGTACATGTCCGACGAGGTGTTCTTTACCGGCACGGCTGCCGAGCTCACCCCCGTGCGCAGCATCGACAAGATCACGATCGGCGCCGGCAAGGTGGGGCCCATCACCAAGCGGCTGCAGCAGGAGTATCTGGGCATCGTCAAGGGCCAGATCGAAGACCGGCACGGATGGCTGACGTACTGCCGGTGAGCTGAACGGAATTGGGGAAGCCGGATTTCCGACGTCGGATTTCGGACGTCGGAGGTCCGATGGATGCCGGAGGTCGGAGGCCGGAGACGGCGGTCCGAAGTCGGAGGCCGGATGAATACGCGGCCCGTGCTGTACGCGCAGGGCATCCGGCCTCGGACCTCCGACTGCGGTCTCCGGCCTCCGACCTCCGGCATCCATCCGGCCTCGGACGTTCGGGCTACTCCGACGTCCGGGCTACTCCGACGTCCGGGCTACTCCGACGTCCGGCACTGCCGACGTTCGCGCCCTTCCTCTCCCACGATCAGCCCCCTCAGCATGTTCACTGTTGTCCCCGGGAGTGCGTGCCCCTCTCATGCGCACCGCGGTCACGCCAGCGGTGCCGGTAGGCCGTGCGGAGGAACGTCGTGGCCCTGACGAGCACCATGTACACCCTGCAGGTGGAACTCGCCCACGTGGACCGCGGCGTGTACGAGTCGCTCGCGTTCCGCATGGCCATGCATCCGTCGGAGGCGCCGGAGTACTTCGTTGCGCGCCTCCTCGCCTACTGCCTCGAGTATCGCGAAGGGATGGCCTTCTCCAAGGGGGTGTCCGATCCCGATGATCCCACCGTGAGCGTACGCGACCTGACGGGTACGATCACCCACTGGATCGAGATCGGGCTTCCCGACGCGGCACGGCTGCACAAGGCCAGCAAGGCGGCGCCGCACGTGATCGTCTACACCCACAAGGATCCCACCGTGTGGCTCCGACAACTGCAGGGGGCGCGCATTCACAAGGTCGAGCAGATTGTCTGCCATGTGCTCGATCGCGCCCTGGTGGATGCCCTCGTCGAGCGGCTCGATCGCCGCCTGTCGCTCGACCTGTCGGTCACCGACGGGACGCTCTTCGTGAATGTGGGCAACGCCACGCTGACGGGCACGGTGGAGCGGGTACCGCTGAGCGTGTGAACCATGTGGGCACCGGACGGTGGCCCCCCGCGGTGGTCGTGCTCATGGCCGGGTGCCCGATGCCGACGGGTACGGATTGACGGATGGCGGCTGCGGGCTGAGGTTCAGGCATGCCGGTCACCGCCACCTACCGTGCCTTCGTGCTCGAACGGCTTCAGCGCGCCCTGCCGGACGTGCGCGCCCGTGACATGTTCGGCGGGGTGGGCATCTACGCCGGGGCCACCTTCTTTGCCCTCATCGGCAACGATGTGCTGTACTTCAAGGTGGATGAGCACACTCGCGGCGAGTTCGAAGCGCGTGGCATGCGCGCCTTTCGTCCCTTCGGCGAAGGCGGCGAGGTGATGCAGTACTACGAGGTGCCGGTGGACGTGATCGAGGATACCGACGCGCTGCGCGAGTGGGCGGCGGTGGCGGTGTCGGTGGGGCGCAAGTCGAAGCAGCGAAAGGCCAAGCGGTCCGCGTAGTGCGCGACGTGCCTGATCGCGCCTCGGTGCTCGACGTGGTGCGGGCCCACCCGCTGTGCGCCGAAACCCCCCTGGCCCTGCTGCAGCAGCCGGTCACACCGGCGCCCGGCGTGTACGTGCGCAGCAACTTCGAGACGCCTGCCGCCCACGCCAATTGGTCCATTGTCATTTCGGGCGACGTCGAGCACGTCACCCGCGTTACGCTCGACGCGTTGGCCGCCATGCCGCAGCACGAGCTGCTGATGACCATGGAGTGCGCCGGGAATGGGCGGCTGGGGATGGACCCGGTGCCCGAGGGTGAACCGTGGCAGTACGGGGCGGTCAGTACGACGCGGTGGCGCGGCGTGTCGCTGGCGACGCTGCTCGCTCAGGCGGTCCCGGCCCGCACGGCGGTGGAAGTGCTGGCGTGTGGTGCCGATGCGGGACCGCGCGACGACGCCACCGGCATCGTGCGCTTCGAGCGGGCGCTGCCTCTCGATGTGGCCATGCACCCCGACACGCTGGTGGCCACGCACATGGATGGTGATCCACTCACCGCCGATCATGGCGCGCCCGTGCGTCTCGTGGTCCCCAACTGGTACGGCATGGCGAGTGTGAAGTGGCTTGCCGGGGTGCAGCTGCTGAGCGCGCCCTACACGGGGTACTTCCAGCAGAAGCGCTACGTGTATGACGTGGACGGCGACGTGCGCCCCGTTTCGCGCGCGCTGGTGAAGAGCATGATCGTCTCGCCCATGCCGCAGCAGACCACGACGCCCCAGTGCACCGTACGCGGCTGGGCCTGGTCGGGGTCGGGCGCCATCACGCACGTGGATGTCGCCGTGAACTCGCGATGGCATCGCGCCACGCTGTCGGCCCCGGCGTCACCGTATGCCTGGACGCCGTTCTCCCTGGAGGTCGCGCTCCCCACGGGCAACGTGATGCTGCGCAGTCGCGCCACGGACGCCACAGGGGAGACCCAGCCCGAGGCGATCGTGTGGAACCGGCTTGGCTATGGCAACAACGCCGTGCGCGCCATTCCGGTGCTGGTGCGGTCGTGACGCACACGGACTCGGCGACGCTACGCATGCGCCGGGCCGAGATCGACGATGCCGACGTGCTGAGTCGCTTTGCGCGGCGCACATTTTCCCACACCTTCGCTGCCGACAACGATCCCGCCGACATGGCGGCGTATCTGGCCTTGGCGTTCAGTCCCGAACGGCAACGGGGCGAACTGGCGGAGCCCCGGCGCACCGGTCTCCTGGCCGAGCTGGACGGCGCGCTGGTGGGGTATGCGTACCTCATGAGCGGCACGCCGCACGAGGCCGTGGTCGCCGCGCATCCTGTACAGCTGGAACGATTCTACGTGGACCACGCCTGGCACGGTCGCGGCGTGGCCACCGCGCTCATGGAGGCGGTGCTGTGCGCCAGCCGTGAAGGCGGTGGCGATGTGCTGTGGCTCGGCGTCTGGGAGCGCAACGCGCGCGCCATTCGCTTTTACGCCCGATGGGGCTTCGCGGCCGTGGGCACGCAGACCTTCATGCTTGGCGCCGACCCCCAGCGTGACGCAGTGATGCGGCGGGCGCTGTAGGCACGCCGTGCGCCGTTGGCTCAGCCGCGCTTGCGGGCGAGAATGGTACCGCGACAGGTGATGGCGCCGCACGCACAGGGATAGCGTCGCTTGGCGGTCGGCGTGTGACGCTCCTCGAGCACGAAGGCATAGTCGTACACGAGCTCTTCCCCCACCTCGATGTCGTGCAGCGCCTCGATCCAGAGCCGCTTCTCGTCCACGACGACATCGCAATTGGGGGCACACGAGTGGTTGAGGAATCGCGCCTCGTTCCCGTTCACGGAGGCGTCCACCACCACGTCGTCGTCAATGGCGAACAGGAACGTGTGATGGCGCGAGCCCGGCTCGTCGGGGTACCGCGCCTCGGCCTCGGCGGGGGTGAGACGCTCGCCGGCGTACTCGATGATGCGCGTCCCGACCGCGATGGGGCGCGTGGCGAAGGCTCCGAGGCCCTGGATGGGGCTCGGTCGGACCTCGAAGGGCAGGCCGCTGATCACGTTCATGATGGAATTTCACCATCGGCGCCCCGGATGTGCTACCTTTGAGGGCTACAGGAGAAAATCATGACGAATACTGACGCGGACATGCCCGTGGGCGGCGCCAACAACGGCTTCGCTACCCTCGGCGTCGACCCGCGCATCGCCGACGCGCTGTCTGCCCTCGGCTACGAAGAGCCCACGCCGGTGCAGCGTGCGGCCATCCCGGCGTTGCTCGCCGGTCGCGATGTGCTGGCGCAGGCAGCCACCGGCACCGGCAAGACGGCTGCCTTTTCACTCCCGCTGCTGACGCGCATCGGGGCCGGTCACAAGGCGGCTGTGGGTGGCCCCTCGGTGCTCATCCTCGTGCCCACGCGCGAATTGGCCATGCAGGTGGCCGAAGCGGTGCACCGCTACGGCAAGCCGCTGGGGCTGCACGCGCTGGCGGTGTACGGCGGCGCCAGCATGGAGCTGCAGATCCGTGCCCTCAAGCGCGGCGTGGATGTGGTGATCGCCACGCCGGGCCGTGCGCTCGACCACATCAAGCGCAACACGCTCAAGCTGAGTACGTTGCGGGCGGTGGTGCTCGACGAGGCCGACGAGATGCTCGACATGGGGTTCGCCGACGAACTCGAGGCCATTCTCGAGGCCACACCGGCCGAGAAGCAGACTGCGCTGTTCAGCGCCACGCTGCCGCCGCGCATCGCCGGTATCACGCGCAAGTATCTGCGTGACCCCGAGCACGTGACAGTGGAGCGCGAAGTCGTGCCCGAAGGGGAATCGGCGCGGGTGCGGCAGATGGCCTACATCGTCTCGCGGGCGCACAAGATGCCCGCGCTCGCGCGGGTCCTCGACATCGAGCAGCCCACCAGTGCGATCGTCTTCTGCCGCACGCGCACCGAGGTGGACGAACTGAGCGAAACCCTCACCGCGCGCGGGCTGCGTGCCGAATCGCTGCACGGTGGGCTCTCGCAGGATCAGCGCGATCGGGTCATGCAGAAGTTCCGCGCCAAGAAGGTGGACCTGCTCATTGCCACCGACGTGGCCGCGCGCGGGCTGGACGTGAAGCACGTGAGTCACGTGGTGAATTTCGATGTGCCGGCCGATGCCGAGACCTATGTGCATCGCATCGGACGCACCGGTCGCGCCGGACGCGAAGGGGTGGCCATCACGCTCGCCGAGCCGCGTGAGCACCGGCTGCTGCGCAACATCGAACGGCAGACCAACCAGAAGATCGACGTGGCGCAGGTGCCCACGGTGGCCGACCTGCGCGCCCACCGTCAGGAGCTGGTGAAGGCCACGCTGCGGGAAGCCGTGCTCGAGGGGAATCTGGACGCGTTCCGCGGCATCGTGGAGTCGCTCGCCGGCGAACTCGATCTCATGGATCTGGCGGCGGCGGCGGTGAAGCTCGTGGCCGCGCGCGATGGCGGCGAGGAAGCGGAGATTCCCGCCGTCACGCCGCGCGAACCCCGCGAACGCAGTGAGCCACGCGGTGATCGTCCCTTCGGTCGGGAACGGGACGCGTCGTCGCGTGGTGACGTGCGCGAGCGTCGCCCGGAAGGCGGCGCGAAGGGGAAGAAGGCCAAGCGCGAAACCGCGTGGACGGCAGCCACCCTCTGGATTGGTGCCGGACGCAAGCTCAAGATGCGTCCGGGTGATCTCGTGGGTGCCATCGCCAACGAGGCCGGCCTCGACTCGGCGCACATCGGGTCGATCCAGATTGCCGACAACTTCAGCACCGTCGAAGTGCCCGAAGCCATGGCCGACGAGGTGATCTCCGCGCTCAAGAACACCAAGATCAAGGGACTGCGCGTGCAGGTGCGGCGCGACCGGATGCGCTGAGCCCGCGATGCCGCCGTCCCGGGCGGTGCACAAGGCTGTTGTGGTGGCGATCTGCGTTGGGGTCGCCACCCTGCACCTCGTGACTGGTCCCCAGTATCGTGGCCCGTTCCGGGGGTTCGTCACCGGGTACCTGATGGACCTGCTCTTGCCGTTCGCCATGGTGCTGCTGCTGGGCGTGGCGACCGAGGATCTCCCCGTGCGGGTACCGGCCCTGGCGCGCGCCGGGGCCGTGGCATTGGTGGGGCTCGTGGTCGAATGGATGCAGTTCCGTGGTGTACCACTGTTCGGTCGCACGGCTGACCTGCTGGACATCGCGGCGTACGCCGGCGGTGCGTTGCTGGCGTTGGGCTGCGAGCAGACCCTCATCGCCAGGCATCGTTCGTCCTCGTCGTGAGCGAACGGCTCGCGGAAGTCCGGCGCGCGCGGCGCCGTGGCTGGCCACGGCGTGATGGCCGCGCCGTGTGGCACCGACGGCGCGGCTGCTCGAGGTGAAGCGGTACGCCGTCAGGGGTCTGCCAACAGGGCGGCGGCGTCCACGCGGTCGGACTCGTGTGACGCGCCCGGGAGGTCGGTGGAGCGACCGCGCTGCGCCACGGCCACGGTGGCCGCCGCCGAGGCGGCACACAGGGTGGTGGTGGCCCCGGCGACCACCGCGTACAGCAGGGCCAGCGGAATCCGCCCGGTCGGGCTGCCAATGAGGAACGGGAGACTGCCGACGGCCAGCCCGGCCAACCCGCCCCAACGCGCCACGCGTGGAACGGAAAGATCCGCCACGCGGCGATGGTGCGCGCGCCGGGCGAGGAGGATGGAGAAGAGCACGCCGCCGGCGAATCCCGGGTACGCGAAGATGAGGGGCCAGGGTTCGTCCAGGCGACCGTGAGGGTCGACGGCCAGGCCAACCAGCACTCCAACGGGCGCCCAGCCGAGGGCCCAGGTGAGGCCGATGGTCAGGGCGGCACGGGTACGACGGAGCCAAGCGGGCACCAGCAGGTCCGGATGAGGCGGGAGACGGCGTCAGGGTTTCGATTAACTTCATTGCACAAAGTACTTGACACAAGCGTTTCCCCAAGGAATACTCCGCCCTATGGCGGCCCCCACCTCGTCTCCTCCGGCGTTGCACGACCGGGCATTGCAGGACCTGTCGTTCATCCGGCGCACCATGGAGGGCGCGGCCTCGTTCACCGACGTCCCGGGCTGGGGGCTCGTAGGGGTCGGGGCACTGGCGCTGCTGGCCGCGCCGGTGGCGGCCTCGCAGTCCAGCGCCGAGCGCTGGGTGGCGGTGTGGGTCTGCACGGCGGTCTTGGCCGCGATCGCCGGCAGCTGGACCATGTGGCGCAAGATGCGCCGGCGCGTGCGCGACCAGGCGGAGTTCACCCTCAGCGTGCCGGCCCGGAAGTTCCTGCTCGGATTCTGGCCGTCCATGCTCGCCGGGGCCGTGCTCACGGCGGCCCTGCTCGATCCGTTCACCCCGGGCGTCGACGCCCGGCTGCTGCACCGCACGCTGCCTGGTCTCTGGCTGCTGCTCTACGGGGTGGGGGTCACGACCGCGGGCGCACACTCCATCCGCGCTGTGCCGCTCATGGGGGGGGGATTCCTCGGCCTCGGCACCTGCGCGCTCTTCCTCCCTTTCGCTCACGGTGATGTCCTCATGGCCCTCGGGTTCGGGGTGCTGCAGATCGGGTTCGGTGTGTACATCGCCAGGCGGTACGGTGGCTGAGTCCCCGGGGCGGGCCCGACGGGACGAAACGAGTCCGGACGCGGGTCGTCCTCAGAAGGCACGGCCCCCGCTGACAGCTGTCACCGGGGACGCCGCGCTGCCGATCGCGCTCGACCGGCTCATTCACGAGCGCGTGCGTCTGGCCATCGTCAGTGCGTTGGCGGTGCATGACGGGCTCTCATTCACCGATCTCAAGACGCTGCTCGACACGTCGGATGGCAACGTGTCCGTGCATGCGCGCAAACTCGAGGACGCCGGCTACGTGACCTGCACGAAGCGCTTCGACGGGCGCGTGCCGCGCACCGAGTATCAACTCACCGCCGAGGGGCGACAGGCCCTCGAACGCTATCTCGCGCACATGGAAGCTCTCATCAAACGGGTAGGTGGCGCATGACCGGCGTGCCGGGGCACCTCGCCGTCATCATGGACGGCAACGGCCGCTGGGCGGCCAAGCGGGCGCGCCCGCGGTGGATGGGGCACGCGCGCGGTGCGCAGACAGCCCGCGAGGTCGTCGCGCACTGTGCGCGACTGGGAGTGCAGCACCTCACGCTGTACGCCTTCTCGAGTGACAACTGGAAGCGTCCGCGCGAAGAGGTGGGCTTCCTCATGGACTTGTTCGCCTCGCACCTCGACCGGCAGCTCGCCGAGCTGCGGGCGAACGGCATTCGTCTCTCCATCATTGGTCGTCGTGACCGGCTGCCGCCGGCGCTGGTGGCCAAGATGGAGGAGGTGGAGGCGCGCACTGCCCAGTGCACGCGCATGCACCTGCGTGTTGCCATCGACTACTCCAGCAAGGCGGCCTTGCAGGAAGCGTTCGCCCGCGTGAGTGCCGGGGAAGGCGAGTGGCCAGGTGACCCGTTGCTGCCCAATGTGGACCTGCTGCTGCGAACGGGTGGGGAGCGGCGCCTGTCGGACTTCCTGCTCTGGGAGTGTGCGTATGCCGAGCTCGCGTTCGTCGATGCGCTGTTCCCCGACCTCACCACGTCGGATCTCGATGCGGTCTTTGCCGATTTCGTGAAGCGCGACCGGCGCTTTGGCGGCCTCAACGCGGTCCCGGTTCCCGTAGGCAGCGCGTAGGCGTCGGGTCGGGTTGCGTCGGGGTCCGGGTTGCACTGACAACAGCAGAAAGGGAGAACGGGAGCACATCCTCCCCTTCTCCCTTTCTCGTGTTCTCCCATGGTCAGTTCGGCCGTGGCGACACGCGCCATGGCGCTGGGTTGCCGACGGCGCGCCCGCACGCGAAGTTCGTCGGCGATCGTTCGTCGAAGCTGCCGCCACGCTCCTCCCTCCCGAGCCTAATGCGCCCCGTTCGATACTCTCCGCTGCTGCTGGCGGCCGCCACTGCGCTATTCGTGGCAACGCCCGATGCCCTCGTGGCGCAGGCCGCCTCCATGAAGCCGGCGCCCCCCGTCTTCATCGACGAACTCACCTGGACCGAGATTCGCGACCGCCAGCAGGCGGGCACGCGCACGGTGCTCATTGGCACGGCGGGGCAGGAACAGAAGGGGCCCCATATGGTAGATGGCGAGCACAAGTACGTGCTCACGCACACCACCGCGCGCATTGCCCAGGCGTTGGGGGACGCGCTGGTGGCGCCCATCATCACCTACGTGCCCGAAGGCAGCTGGGATCCGCCGCGCGGGCACATGACCAAGCCCGGCACCATCACGCTTCCCGAAGATCGCTTCGTGGAGCTGCTGCTGCACGCCGGGCGCTCGCTCAAGGCGGGCGGCTTCACGCAGATCATCTACATTGGCGACAGCGGTGGCAACCAACGCGGCATGCAGAAGGCCGCCGAGCAGCTGAACACCGAATGGGCGGGCAGTGCCCGCGCGTTGTTCATTGGCGACTACTACACCAAGGCGGCCGAAGCCATGCGCGTCATGCTGCGCGGCCGGGGCTTCACCGATGAGGACATTGGCAGCCACGCCGGGATGCTCGACACCTCGGAGCTGCTGTACGTGAACCCGAAGCTGGTGCGCAAGGAGCGGCTCGCGCGCAACGGCGGGGCACCGGACAGCGGCGTGAACGGTGATCCCACGAAGGCCAGCGCCGAGCTGGGCGCCGAACTCCTCACGATCAAGATCAACCACGCCCTCGACCAGATCCGTGCGCTGCGCGCCGGAGGGAGCCAGTGATGCGCGCTGCTGTCATTCGCCGTGGTGTCATGACCACCGCGCTCTCGCTGCTCGCCGCGTCGCTGCTCGCCGCCTCGCCGGCGTGGGCGCAGGAACGTCCGGACCCTGACGCGGCGCCGTACATGGAAGCGATGACATGGACCGAGATCCGCGATGCGATCGCCGGTGGCCGCAAGATCGCCATCATCCCCACCGGCGGCACGGAGCAGAACGGACCGCACATGGTGATGGGGAAGCACAACTACATCGTGACCTTCGCGGCCGGGCTGCTGGCCCAGCGCCTCGGCAATGCGCTGGTGGCGCCCACGCTGCAGTACGTGCCCGAGGGCGACTACACGCGCCCGGGTTTCGGGGACAAGCCCGGCGTGATCTCGCTGCTGCAGCCGGCGTACGAGCAGGTGCTCGACGCGGCGGTGCGCTCCCTCAAGGTGCACGGCTTCACCGACATCATTCTCATTGGCGACAGTGGCGGCAACCAGCGCGGCATGGTGAATGTCGCGAAGGCGCTCAATGCCGAATGGGGCGGTGGCGGGGTGCGGGTGCACGCCCTCACCGATTACTACGAGCAGGGGCGCCTGCTCATTCGCGACTATCTCAACAAGACCTACGGCTGGAGCGAGCAGGTGGTGGGCTCGCACGCCGGCACGAGCGACACGTCGCAGCTGCTGTACGTGCATGCCCAGGGCATTCGCATGGACAAGCTCGCGGTGAATGGTGGCAGCCCCGACGCGGGTGTGCAGGGTGACCCCACCAAGGCCAGCGCGGCGATCGGCAAGATCGCCATCGACTTCAAGGTGAATGCGGCGGTGAAGCAGTTCCGCGGTGGGCAACCGTAGTGCCGGTCGCACGTCGCCAAAGGGCGGATGCGCCACGGGGCACGCCGATCCGGCGTGCCCCGTGGCGTTGTGCCCGTATCCGGCCCCTTACGCGAGGTCGAACCGGTCGGCGTTCATGACCTTGTTCCACGCGGCCACGAAGTCGTGCACGAACCGCTCCTGATTGTCATGCTGGCCGTACACCTCGGCCACGGCGCGCAGCTCGCTGTGTGAACCGAAGATGAGGTCCACGCGCGTGGCGGTGTACTTCACATCACCGGTCACGCGATCACGGCCTTCGAACACTTCCATACTGCCGGCCATGGGCGCCCACGTCGTGTCCATGCTGAGCAGGTTCACGAAGAAGTCGTTCGCGAGCGTTTCCGGACGGTCGGTGAGCACGCCGTGCTTCGTGGCGCCGTAGTTGGCGCCAAGCATGCGCATGCCGCCCACGAGCACCGTCATCTCCGGCGCCGTGAGCCCCAGCAGCTGTGCCTTGTCCACCAGCAGTTCTTCGGCCGGCTTGCGGAACACCGTCTTCTGGTAGTTGCGGAAGCCATCGGCCTGCGGCTCGAGCACCGCGTACGAATGCGCGTCAGTCTGCTCCTGCGTCGCATCCATGCGGCCGGGGGTGAACGGCACCGTGATGTCGAAGCCCGCCTTCTTGGCCGCCGCTTCAATCGCCGCGGCGCCGCCGAGCACGATGAGATCGGCAATCGACACCTTCTTGCCGCCCGTGGCCGAGGCGTTGAACTCCTGCTGGATCGTCTCGTAGATGTCGAGCACGCGCGTGAGCTTGGCAGGCTGGTTCACCTCCCACTGCTTCGCCGGCTCGAGGCGAATGCGCGCGCCGTTGGCGCCACCGCGCTTGTCACTGCCGCGGAAGGTGCTGGCCGACGACCACGCCACGTACACGAGCTGCGAGATCGGCAGGCCGGCCGCGAGGATCTTGCCCTTGAGCGCCGCGATGTCGGCCGCGTCGATCACGGGGTGATCGCAGGCGGGAATGGGATCCTGCCAGAGCAGCTCTTCCTGCGGAATCCACGGACCCGCGTATCGCGTCTTGGGCCCCATGTCACGATGCGTGAGCTTGAACCACGCCCGCGCGAACGCGTCGTGGAACGCCTGCGGGTTCGCGTGGAAGCGCTTCGAGATCTCGAGGTACGTGGGGTCGGTGCGCAGCGCGATGTCGGCGGTGCTCATGGCCGGACGCACCTTCTTGCCCGGGACGTGCGCATCGGGCACGACGAGCGACGCGTCCTTGTCGGTGGGCTCCCAGATGTGCGCGCCGGCCGGGCTCTTGGTGAGCTCCCACTCGAAGCCGAAGAGCGTGTCGAAGTAGCCGTTGTCCCACTTGGTGGGGTTGGGCGTCCACGCGCCTTCGAGACCGGACGTGGTGGTGTGCGCGCCCTTGCCCGTGCCGAAGCTGTTGAGCCAACCGAAGCCCATGGCTTCGATCGGCGCGCCTTCCGGCTCCGGGCCCACGAGCGCCGTATCGCCCGCGCCGTGCATCTTGCCGAAGGTGTGACCACCGGCCACGAGCGCCACGGTCTCCTCGTCGTTCATCGCCATGCGGGCGAACGTTTCGCGGATGTCGCGCGCCGACGCCATGGGGTCGGGCTTGCCGTCGGGACCTTCGGGGTTCACGTAAATGAGGCCCATCTGCACGGCCGCGAGCGGATTCTCGAGCTCACGGTCGCCCGAGTAGCGGCTGTGTTCCTTCTCGCTCGTGGCGAGCCACTCCCCTTCGCTGCCCCAATAGATGTCCTGCTCGGGCTCCCACACGTCTTCACGACCGAAGCTGAAGCCGAAGGGCTTGAAGCCCATCGTTTCCATGCCGATGTCGGCGGCGAGAATGAACAGGTCGGCCCACGAAATCGTGTTGCCGTACTTCTGCTTGATGGGCCACAGCAGGCGACGGGCCTTGTCGAGATTGCCGTTGTCAGGCCAGCTGTTGAGCGGGGCGAAACGCTGCGTGCCGCTGCCGGCGCCACCGCGGCCATCGGCCGTGCGGTAGGTGCCCGCGCTGTGCCACGCCATGCGCACGAAGAAGGGACCGTAGTGGCCGTAGTCGGCCGGCCACCAGTCCTTCGAGTCCGTTTGCAGCGCCACGAGATCGGCCTTGAGCGCCTCGACGTCGAGCCCCTTGAGCGCGTCGGAATACTTGTAGCCCGGCAGCGGATTGGAGAGCGACGAGTGCTGGCGCAGGATGCCCACGTTGAGGGCGTTCGGCCACCAGTCGCGGTTGGTGCGACCACGCGGCGCCGGAGCGGCACTGTTCGTGGCCGTCGCACCGTGCATCACGGGGCACTTGCCCCCGTTTCCAGCGGAATGTCCTTCCATCGTGCTCTCTCCGAACGGAGGGTGTGGAAATGCGCAGCAAGGACGTGCGCGCGGAGAGGACCCCTGTGCGCACGTGTACAGTGATGGTGAAGACTAGAGCGTCCAGCTATAGGCAGCAATGGGGGCATTCCTATAAGTCCCATAGCCAAGTATGATAGCGCGTCATGGACATCGATCTCTTGCGGGCGTTCGTGGAGACGGCCGATGCCGGGAGCCTCAGTCGGGCGGCCGGGGGGCTGGGGATTTCTCAGCCGTCGCTGTCGGGGCAGATCCAGCGGCTGGAAGCGGAGCTCGGCGCGGTCCTGTTTGCCCGCCACGGCCGAGGGGTGACCATGACGGACGCTGGCCGCACGTTGTATCCCCGCGCCCGGCGGCTGCTGGACGAAATGCGGGCCACCGCCGAAGCGGTGCGGCGGGATGGGGCCAGCGGGGGCGGGGTGCTGTACGTGGGGGCCATTCCCACGGTCGCGCCGTACGTGCTGCCGGGCGCCCTGCGCCGCTTCCACGCCCATCACGCCACCACCACCGTGGAGCTGCGTGAGGACTACAGCGCGGTTTTGGCGCGCCTGCTGCTCGAGGGAACGCTGGATCTGGTTATCGCGGCGCTCCCATACGCGTTCGACCATCTCGATACCGAGTCACTGGGCACCGACGCCCTGGTGGTGGCCGTGCCGGCCTCGCATCCGGCAGCACGCGCCGGCCGAATCACCCTGGCCCAGCTGCACGATGCACCGGCGGTGACGCTCGACCCGGCGCACTGCCTGGGCGAACAGGTGGCCGGCTTCTGTTCGAGCCGGCAGGTCAGGCCGTCGGTGGTGTGCCGCAGCGCGCAGTTGGCCACGGTGCTCGAGCTCGTGGGCGCCGACGTGGGGGTCTCCATCGTGCCGGCCATGGCCGCCAGCCGCTACAACACGCCGCAGTGCGTGTATGTCCCGCTCGTCGATCATGATCTGCAGCGCGACATCGTCGCCGTGTGGCGACGCGGCGCGGTCCCGTCGACCGAGGCGCGCGCGTTCGTGGACGCGGTGCGGGATGTGGTGCGCGGCTGGTAGGGTGGCGGTTGCGGGGGGAGGGGCGTGACGGTGAGCTTGGGGAGTCCGCCGTCACTCCCTCCAGCCCCATGCCCATGCTCGTTCACGCCGTGTACTTCTGGTTGCGCCCGGACCTGTCCGATGACGAGCGCGCCAGCTTCGAGAGCAACCTCAAGGCGCTGTCCGCCATCCCCTCGCAGGGGTGCTACATCGGCACGCCGGCGTCCACCGACCGGCCGGTGATCGACCGCACGTACACGTGGGCGCTGGTGCTGCTGTTCCGCGACATGGCCGAGCATGATGCCTATCAGGTGCACCCCGCGCACCAGCAATTCGTGGCACAGAACAATTCGCGGTGGAGTCGCGTCCAGATCTACGATTCCGAGTGATGTCGTGACTGCTCGTCGGCGGCACGGAGCGGCGGAGACACGGAGAGTACATCCCGCGGTGCTCCGTGCCTCCGCGGCTCCGTATGCTCCGACGAGCTGTTTCCCGCAGCCAGCGAGCCATGCCCCGGCCCACCGAGGCCATGCGCGCGGCAGACCCGCGGCACTACGCGGAGCTCATGGCGGTTCCGGTGTTTCTGGGCATTCGGGCACACCGGTGAGGGTACGGGGGGCTCCCCATCCATGGCGTCTGGCCGCCGGTGGTGTGCCCGCAATGGACGGGGCTAGCTTGCGGGGATGAAACCCCTCGAACGCCTTGGCGAGGCGCACACCCCCGACGGCACGCTGCTGCAGCTCTTCCGTCACGATGGGGCCTATCTCATTCGGGCCGACGGCGTGGAGCTCATGTCCACGCGGCGGCATCATTCCGAGGACAAGCTGGCCGAGGTGGCGTGTGCCCCACTCGCCGCCACACGTGGCGCCCGGGTGCTGATTGGTGGTCTGGGGCTGGGGTTCACCCTGCGCGAGGCGCTGCGGCACCTCGGCCCCGACGCCGAAGTGGTGGTGGCCGAACTGGTGGCCGAGGTGATCCAGTGGAACGCCACCCCCGAGTTTGCGCTGTCCGCCGTGGCCATGGCCGATCCCCGGGTGCGCGTCGTGCATGATGACGTGAGCAATGTGCTGCGCAAGAACCGCGGCGGGTTCCACGCGATCATGCTGGACACCGACAACGGGCCGGAAGGGATGATCATGCAGGAGAACTCGCGGCTGTACGCCACCCGCGGCATTGCCAACACCATGGCGGCACTCAAACCCGGGGGCACGATCGCCTACTGGTCGGTGGGCGACGATCCCGACTTCGAGCATTCCCTCAAGCACGCCGGGCTCGATGTGAAGGCGATGAAAGTGCGGGCGCACGTGACCTCGGGGCCCTGGCACACCCTCTACATCGCCCGTTGAGCATGGCGATGTGAGGCGCGAGGGGAAGCGGGCAGAGGCTCAGCGTTCAGCCTCTCCATTCCCTCACCGCTTCCGTCTCACGTCTCAGCCGCCGATGGCCGCGGCGGGGGGGAAGCGCATGCTGGCCCACTGGTCTTCCGCGCGTTCGCGCCGGTACTCGCCCGGTGAGCGTCCCACGGCGCGCTTGAACGCCTTCGAGAAGCTGAACGCGTCGGTGTAGCCCACCTGCATGGCGATGCGCTCGAGGGTGTCGTCGCTTTCGGCGAGCAGGCGCATGGCTCGCTGCAACCGCACGGTGCGCAGATACGACAACGGTGTGTCGTTCATCGCGTCGCGGAACCGCTCGGCCAGCACGCTCCGCGACATCCCCACGGCCCGGGCGAGTGTGTCGAGGGTCCAGTCGTGAGCACAATCCTCGTGCATGAGCGCGACGGCACGACGCACGAGCGGGTCGCGCACGGCGAGACTGAACGAGGCGCCCTGCGCGGCGCGCGCGGCGGCGATGTCGCGCAACAGGTGCGTGAACATCACGTCGAGCAGGCTGTACACCACCGTGTCGCGTCCCAACTGCTCGCCGTGCATCTCTGCCGCGAGCATCGCCACGCACAGCTGCAGCGGTTCGAGCGTCGCCGTGCGGCTGGCGCGTACCAGGTGCCATGCCGGCCACTCGGCGAAGAATGGATGCAGCGGCGCGTTCCAGAGTTGGTAGGCGCCACTCACGACGCGCGTGCCGGCGGTGCCGGTCGTGCCGCCGGTGCCGGGCCTCTTCGCGGCATGGGCGGTGAGCGTGTACACCGGGAGTCCGACGGCGTGCTCGCTGGTGGTCAGCAGGTGGGTGCACCCGCGAGCCATGACGGCCACATCGCCCGCCTCGAGGCGAAGGGGATGTGGATCGCTGTCGGTGTGCACGTACAGCGTGCCTTCGAGCACCACATGAAAGCCCACGCTGCGCTCACAGGGGAAGCGCAGCGCCGTGTGCTCGGGCACCTCTCGCAGATCGAGCAGCCGGCGCCGCAGCCCAGCCTCGCGCAGCAGATTGCTCAGGATGTCCATATCTTGAATACTAGACTGACAGGACGGAAAAACAAAGAATCAGGATTTTCTGCCATTCTTGGTATGGTGAATACGCGGCATTGTACGTCCAACAACTCCCCTCACCATACAGGAGCAGGCTGCATGTCCACGTTTCTCGTCATCGGAGCCGGCGGTAATGTCGGCAGTGAAGTGTCCCGCCTTCTCGAAGCCGCTGGTCACACCGTACGCCGCGCCACCAGCCGCCAGCCCGGTCCTGGCCAGGTGCCCGTCAACCTGGTGACGGGCGAAGGGCTGCGCGACGCTGTGGCCGGGGCGGACGGCGTGTTCCTGCTGTCACCGCCGGGCCACACCAATCAGGACCAGCTGCTCGGCCCGGTCGTGGATGCCGCCAAGGCACTGGGTGTGCACAAAGTCGTCCTCCTAAGCGCCATGGGGGCCGATGCCGACCCCAACGGCGCCATGTGGAAGGCCGAGCGGCATCTCGAGCAGTCGGGGCTCACGTGGAACGTGATTCGCCCCAACTGGTTCATGCAGAACTTCCATACGTTCTGGCTGCATGGCATCAAGACGGCCGGGGTCATTCAGCTGCCGACCGGCACGGCGAAGGGCAGCTTCATTGATGCGCGTGACGTAGCCGCCGTGGCCGCCGTGCTGCTGCAGGGTGATACCCATGCCAACCGCGCGTTCGATCTCACGGGCGACGAAGCGCTCGATCACGACCAGGTCGCGGTGCTGCTGTCGCAGGCGCTGGGTCGCACCATCCGGTACGAGGACATCACACCGGAGACCATGCGGCCGGGACTGCTCGCCGCCGGACTGCCGGCGGATTACGCCGACTTCCTGCTGACCATCCTGCACTTCTTCAAGCTCGGGTATTCCGAGCGCATCACGACGGCCGTGCAGGACATCACCGGGGTCGCCCCACGCCGCTTCGCGGCCTACGCGCACGATTACCGGGCGGCGTTCGCCTGACGCGCCACTCCGGGTAGCGTATGCGCTCCGTTGCTCCTGTTCCCCGATTCACATCCCGTCCGCCCACGTGACACTCCCGAACGCCGTGCGGGGGGGTGATCGTGAACAGCATACGGGAGAAACGGGGAATCGGAGAAACGGGGGAGTTCATGCCTGCTGGACCAACGCGCCTTCGTCGCTTGCCTACACACGAGCTCAGTCCGGTCCAGCGCGACGACGTGCTGGCGCTCTGTGCGGAGGCCTACGAAGAAGACCTTTCCCCCTACCTCGACTGGATCGGCCCCGGCCTGCACCTGCTTCTGCACGAAGGGGACACCTTGGTCAGCCACCTCATGCTGGTGGAGCGGCAACTGCAGCCCGAGGGGTACCCGTTGCTGCGCACCGGTTACGTGGAACTCGTGGCCACGCGACCGGCGCGGCAGGGGCAGGGGTTCGCCTCGGCGTTGCTGCGGGCCGTGACCGATGATCTGGAGGCGTTCGACTTGGGGGCGCTATCGCCGTCGGATGCGGCCTTCTACGAACGGCTGGGGTGGGAGTCGTGGCGCGGTGCGCTGTGGGTGCGTACCGCCGCGGGCATGGAGCCCACCCCCGACGAGGAGGTCATGATTCGGCGTACGGTGCGCACGCCGTCGCCGTTGACGCTGTCCTTGCCGCTGTCGGTGGAGTGGCGCCCGGGCGAGGTGTGGTAACATCCGGCTCCTGTCGCCTGCTGCCGCCCTTGCTGGCTGCGCTCGCCTGCCGCACGCAGAAGGCGCTGCGCGGAGCGCCGCCACACGTTGCCGACTTCCGGGTCGGCACGAACGCGCGCGCGGCAGATACCGCTACTTCCACACCTCCACCAGGCGCGAGGCGATCTTGCCGATCGTGGCCTCGAGCACCGCAAAGTCGCCACGGTTGCTGTTGGTGAAGACGCTGATCACGATCGGGCCGCCGGGATAGTCGATGATGCCCACATCGCTGCCGCTGATGGGCGGGAAGTCGCCGGTCTTGTGCGACACGGTCACGCCGCTGGCATAGCGCAGGGTGGCGGGCAGCCGTGAGTTGTAGAACTGCCCACGCAGATGGCGCAGCATCGCGTCGCTGTGCTCGCGGTTGGCATAGCTGGCCGTCATGATGCCGCGCAGCATGGTATTCATCTCGCGCGCCGTCGTGCTGCCCAGCCACATGGCCGCATCGGCGGTGAAGCGGTAGCGGGTCTCTGCCATTGTCGCCGCCGACATGTCGGCGGGCGGTCGCGCCCGGAACACCTGTACATCCGACCAGCGGGCCCGCTGCGGGTCGTACGCCGCCTGCAGCAGGCGGAAGAAATCCCCGATGGTGTGGATGACGCGGGTGTCGCGGAAGCCCAGGGCCTGGAGCGAGGCGTTCACCCGATCCTTGCCCACGCGCGCGAGGATCATGTCGGTGGCCGTGTTGTCGCTGGTGATGATCATCTGGTCGATGAGATCCCGCATGGTGGGCGCGAGCCCCACCGCGAACCGCTGCAGCAGGCCGGAGCCGCCGCGCAGATCCTCTTCGCGAATGGTGTGCCGCTCGTCCAGTCGCAACCGTCCCGCCTCGGCATCGCGGTAGGCCTGCACCATGATCGGAATCTTGATCACGCTCATGGTGCTCATGGGCTGATCGGCGCGCACGGCCACCGTGCGGCCGCTCGGCACGTGCAGCGCGTGCATGCTGCTCTGGGCGGGCAAGGCGTCGAGCAGCCGCAGCATTTCGCTCTGGAGCGCGCTGTCGGCCGGGGCCACCGGCGGTGCCGCCGGCGCGGCCGGTGACTGCGCGCGCAGGGAGGGAACACACGCCAGCAGCAGCACGCCGGCGACGGACGCTAGGCGCAGGAAGGGAAAGGCGCGCATGATCGGAGCAGGCGGAAGGGAGCGTGAGAGGCAGGGCCGGTGGTCCGGCTCCCGGAGCATGGGGCGCGGGAAATCGGAGCGCCACCCCTTGCGGCGCCCCGGCCGGTGCGAGAGGATGGCCCCATGACTGCGCGCCTGCTGACGCACCGGCTCACGCTCGGGACGACACGAGCCATCGAGATCCTCGACCTCACCGAGACAGTGCGCCACTGGGTGCGGGAAACGGGCGTCCGCCAGGGGCTGCTCACCGTCATGTCGCCGCACACCACCGCGCGCATCACCATCAACGAACGCGAGGTGGCGCTGCAGCAGGACATGGTGGCGTGGCTCGAGCAGTTGGCGCCGGCGGACCGGCCGTATGGTCACAATCGCGCGCCGGTGGATGACCGGGCCAATGCGCACGCGCATCTGCTGGGGCTCTTTCTGAACGCCTCGGAGAGCGTGCCGGTGGTGTCGGGTGAACTGGTCCTCGGCAGCTGGCAGTCGCTCTTCCTCATTGAACTCGACGGCCCGCGCCCGCTGCGTGAGGTGCAGCTGCACCTGCTGGCGCTGGACTGACCGGAGATCCCATGCAGCCACACGACATCGACGCGTTCTTCGCTCCCCGGGCTTCGCTCGACATGGAGGCCTATCTCACGCTGACCTTCACGTTCGAGTGCGCCGGCGATCCGCGCGTGGCGGCGGCGCATCTGGCCAGCGAGCAGTCCACCGCGCAGTGGCGTCGCATCGGCGTGCACGAGGACTTCCGCCCGCGGCACGCGGCGAAGGTGCTCGAACTCGACGCGACGCCACTGCCGGCGTTCTCCGTCCCGCTGGGCGTGATTCCCCCGGGCCCGGTACATCGATGCCGTGCGGTCATCGCCCACCCGCACGGCAACTTCGGCGCACGCCTGCCCAACCTCATCTCCGCGGTGCTGGGAGAGGGCGTCTATTTCGCCCCGGGGATCCCGCTCATCCGCCTCGAGGACATCGGATTTCCCGCGTCGTATCTCGCGCACTTCGATGGCCCGCAGTTCGGGGTGGCGGGGGTGCGTGAGCGGCTGCAGGTACACGGTCGGCCGCTCTTCTTCGGGGTGATCAAGCCCAACATCGGGCTGGCCCCTGGCGACTTCGCCCCCCTCGGGTACGAGGGGTGGATGGGGGGGCTCGACATCGCGAAGGACGATGAAATGCTGGCCGACGCCCCCTACTCGCCACTGGCCGAGCGCGCGGCGCTGCTGGGTGCCCTGCGGGCACGTGCCGAGCAGGAGACGGGGGTACCCAAAGGGTTCCTCTGCAACATCACCGACGAGGTGGACCGACTGGCTGCCCTGCACGATACCGCGGTGGCCGCCGGAGCCAACCTCGTGATGGTGAACGCCATGCCGGTGGGCGTCAGCGGCGTGCGGGCGCTGCGCCGGGTGGCGCGCGTGCCCATCGTGACGCACTTCCCGTTCATCGCCGCCTTCGGCCGGCTCCCCGCGCACGGTGCGCACTCGCGGGTGTTCACGCGGCTGCAGCGGCTGGCCGGCGCGGACATCGTCATCATGCCGGGGTTCGGCGATCGCATGATGACGCCACCCGACGAGGTGCTGGAGAATGTGCGGGCCTGCCTGGAACCCATGGGGCCACTCAAGCCCAGTCTCCCGGTGCCGGGGGGCAGCGATTCGGCGGCCACGCTGGAGGCGGTGTATCGCCGCGTGGGGACCGTGGACTTCGGGTTCGTGCCCGGGCGGGGGGTGTTTGCCCACCCCATGGGCCCGCGGGCGGGGGCGGCCAGCCTGCAGCAGGCGTGGGCGGCCATTGCTGCGGGGGTGCCGGTGGATGGGCATGCCCGGCAGCACCCCGAGCTCCGTGCCGCGCTCTCAGCCTTCGCGCCAGCGCAGCATGCCGCCGGCGAGTGAGTGCACCGCCGGAAAGCCGGCGGCCATGAGCTGACGCGCGGCCCGCGCACTGCGCACGCCGCTCTGGCACACGAGTACCGTGCGCACGTCGCGCGGCAGGGTGTGGAGCGCCTGGGCCAGCGTGCCAAGCGGAAGGCAGTGGGCTCCGGCGATGATCCCGGCCGCCGTTTCGGTTGGCTCCCGCACGTCGATGAGCTGCAGCGGTTCGCCGGTGGCGAGCCAGGCGCGCAGTATCGCGGGAGCCACCTCGTCTACACGTGCGTCGGCATGGGCGTGCAGCCCCGGTGTCCCGCAGAACTGGTCGTAGTCGATGAGCTGCGTGAGCGTCCGCGTGCCGCACGCGGGGCACGAGGAATCCCTGGTGAGACGCACGGTGCGAAACTCCATGCCGACGGCGTCGATCATGAGGAGTCGGCCGGCCAGCGTGTCGCCCAATCCCAGCAGCAGCTTGAGGGTCTCGGTGGCCTGAATGGTGCCAACGAGCCCCGGCAGCACCCCCAGCACGCCGCCTTCGGCGCAGTTGGGCACCATGTCGGGGGGCGGGGGTTCGGGATGGAGGCAGCGGTAGCACGGCCCGTCGGGCGTAGCGAACACCGACGCCTGGCCATCGAAGCGGAACACCGAGCCGTACACATTGGGAATGCCCAACAGCACGCACGCATCGTTCACCAGGTAGCGGGTGGCGAAGTTGTCGGTGCCGTCCACCACCACGTCGTAGCCGCGCATGATCTCCAGCGCGTTGGCCGACGTGAGCCAGCAGTCGTGGGAGACGACCTGCACGTGCGGATTCACGTCATGCAGGCGGTCGCCGGCCGATGCGAGCTTGCTGCGTCCCACATCCCGCGTGCCGTGCAGCAGCTGGCGCTGCAGGTTGGTGAGGTCCACCACATCATGGTCGACGAGCCCCAGCGTGCCCACCCCGGCGGCGGCGAGGTACAGGGCCACCGGCGAGCCCAGGCCGCCGGCCCCCACGACCAGGACGCGGGCAGCCTTGAGGCGTTGCTGCCCCTCGGACCCCACGCCCGGAAGAATGAGATGTCGCCGATAGCGGTCGCGCTCGAAGGCCGAGAGCGCGGGCAGTTCGTGGTCGGGATCGGAAGCCATGGGTCGGGCGGATGAAGTCGGCATTGGTACGGGCGTCTGACGTGAACTCCGTGGCTTCGGCTACGGCGCGAGCTCCGTCGACCACAGCTTCCTGCCCGTCACATCCCACAGTGCGGCCGTGAGCGCCCGCGTTCCGGGGTCGATATCCAAGGTGCCATAGAACTGCAGGTTGTCGCTGGGCGGCCGGTTGGGCGACGGCGCCGCACTGGAGAAGCGCACTGCCGGACCGAAGGTGCCGTCGAGCGCGTTGGGGCCGAAGGTGCCGGCGTGCATGGGCCCCGCCACGAACTCCCAGAAGGGATCGAAGCGGGTGAACGCGGCCCGCTCGGGGGCATAGTGATGGGCCGCGCAGTAGTGGACGTCGGCCGTGACCCAGACCACGTTGCGCACCCCTGCTTGCTGCAATCGCTGCAGCAGGCGGGCGATCTCGTGCTCTCGCCCACGCGGCGCGCCGTCGTTGGCGTTGGCAATGGCCTCGTAGTTCCGTACGCCGTCGCGCACGGGATCGTTCACCACGAGGCCAATGGGCATGTCACAGGCCACCACTTTCCACGTGGCGCGACTGACCGTGAGCGAACGCTCCAGCCACGCGAGCTGCGACTCGCCCAGGATGGCCGTGGCCGGAGACGGCTCCGCCTGCAGGTTCGGGGAGTTGGCGCCGCGATAGCTGCGCAGGTCGACCACGAAGAGGTCGGCCAGGGGGCCCAGACTGAACGCCCGATAGACCCGCTCGCGATCGACGGCGTGCCGCCGGATGGGGAGAAACTCGAACAGCGCCTGCCGAGCACGGGTGGCCAGCACCCGCACGCGCTTCTCCGTGTAGCGCACGTCGTCGGTCAGCATGAGATCAGGAAACCAGTTGTTGACCACTTCGTGATCGTCCCACTGGGCGATGACGGGGACACTGGCACCGAACCGCTGCGCGTTGGCATCGAGGAGATTGTAGGCAAACGCGCCGCGGAAGTCGTCGAGCGCTTCGCAGACTCTGCTCTTGGCCTCCGTGACGAGGTTGCGCCACACGGTGCCGTCGTCGAGCGGAACTTCGGCCTGCAATGGCCCGTCGGCGTAGATGTTGTCACCCGAATGCACGAAGACGTCCGGCTCGGCACGCCGCAGGGCGTCGTACATGCGGATGCCGCCGCGTGCCTCATCGATGCCCCATCCCTGGCCGACCATGTCGCCCGACCAGGCGATGCGCACCGGGCGTGTGGCGCGCGCGGTCGCGCGGATCGGTGTCCGCAGCTGTCCAACGACCGGTTCGCTGAACGCGCCCGGTGACGCGAGGCTTTCGTAGCGCGCGCGGTAGAAAATGGTCTGCCCCGGGGGGAGGTCGTGCAGGTCGAGGTGGGTGGTGAAGGCATGGGCCGCCCGCGCCACGGGACCACGCACCCGGCGCACGTCGCGAAACCCCTCGGTGGTGGACCACTCCACCTGCAGCTGCGCCGCGCGATCGGTACGGCCCCAGAGGATGGCCCGTGTGGGCCACGGATCACCCGTCTGCACCCCGCTGGGCCACTGGGGCCGAAGCCGTTCGCTGGTGATGATGGCGGGGGCTGCCGGCAACCGGCTGCCGACGGCGGCCCAGAGGTCACGGGGAGCGAGCGCCGCGGTCGTGCCGGCCACGATGGCACGGGCGAGAAACGCGCGACGGGGCAGCGAACAGTCGGACATGCGCCGTGCTCCAGGGCTGTGGGGAATCCCCCAAATCTGCACGTCGCCGCGACGTCGTGGGAGCAAACGACACGAGGGCGCGATACCCGTTGGTATCGCGCCCTCGTGCGTCGTGGCGTTGGCTCAGTCGCCGAACACGGCAGCGTCTGGGGTGGCGTCCTTCGTGCCATAGGCAGCAGAGGCCGGCGGCTCGGTGGCCCCAAGACGCGTGCTGATGGCCACACCGCCAAAGGCGACGAACACCACGGCGATCACCATCACGGCACGATTGATAAGCTTCAGCGAATGCGCTTCGTGCGCATCGTCGCAGAGATCGTTGAACATGTCAGCGGTACCCGAACGAGAAGGTCGGTGAATGACGAGCGGTACACGCAAATATCGGCTGGTGCACTGCGGAGATGCAGTCCTGTTCGTCATTCCCCACCGTCGAGCCGCCGCTCCCCGTGCGGCGCAGGCGTTCCTGCGCCGCATGCTCGTCCCCGCGCTGTGCGTTCCGTCCCCAGCTGACGCGGGTGTTCATGCCGCTGGTGCGCTTGAACCGATTGGGAACGCCACGCCGCCGACCCCGGTACCGGGTCAGCGGAACGGCAGCGGTCCCTGTCCGTCCTTGAGTTCGCGGATCATGCGGTCGTCTCCCGTGAGCTCCCAGTAGATCAGCGAGACGGGAATCATGCCGGCCGCGTTCACTTCGTCGAACAACCGCTTCATGGTGAAGGCGGGACCGAGCTGCCGGGCGCGTTCGGCAATGGTTTCTTCCATCAGGCGCCCTCCCGTGACGTACGACGCACCGTAGCCCGGCTGGCGCAGGTACAGGTGCTGTTCGAAGCCAAGGAGCGGATCGCGCCGCATCCACCCCCGCGGTGTCCACGACACGTGCAGGTCCCCGGCGCCCGCCATGTCGAGATCGTTGGCGTGGGCGTACAGATTGCCCAAGCCACGGGCGGCGCGGGCGGCCAGCATCGTCCACACGATCTCCCGCGAGCGCGGGCTGTCGTCGTAGAGACCGGCGTGCATGGCCCACTCTTCCATGACCGTGGCCATCCCCTCGGCGCGGCTCATCCACACGTTGTAGCGGAGCGGCTCACGGCGAATGGGGTTGGCGTGGGGCGCCACGCGGATGCGCATGTTGTCCCACCAGTGCCACAGATGCGTCCAGAGCGTGCGCGGATCGCGATGCGTGGCCTGCGCGAAGAAGTTGCGCGTGGGCTCGGGGGAGAAGCCCATGAAGCGCTCGCGCAGCGCCCGCTCCATCCACGGCTCCATGGTGATGAGCTGCTTGTCGCGCCAGAATCCGAGGTAGCGCGGCAGCATGGTGTCCTGCAGCGCCGCGAACTCCGCCGGGTTCGCCGCCACCGGCATGGGGGGGAGCGCCGCGTTGCGCGCTTCCTCGAGGCGCAGCGAGGCGTGGGCACGGGCGAGTTCCCGCCGGGTAATCGTGACCTCCTCCTCCCAGGTGAGGGGCATCAGCAGCACGTTGCGCAGATACCACGTGTACTGCGCCTTGCCGATCCCCGACGGCCCGGTGCGCTTGGGGGCTTCGGCGCGCAGCCACGTTGCAAAGCGGTCGGTGGCCGTACGGGCGTCCGCAATGGCCTTGGCCAGCGCCCCATCCTGCGGATGACGCTCACGGGCACGCATGGCGAGCAGCCCGAGGGCCTCATGCTGCTCCTCGAACGCGCGCACGCCGCCCACCCAGATATCCTTGGCAGTGGCATCGGCGAGATTGTTGCGGGCCTGCTCGAGCAGTGGCGGTACGCCACGCAGGGCGGCCGTGAGGCGCGCGCGTTCGTCGGGGGTGAGTGCACGCACCGTATCGAGGACCGTACGCGGCCAGATGCCATACTGCCACAGACGAATCGCGCCGTGGATCGTGGGCCCTTCCTCGGCAGGGGTATCGCTTTCGTCGGTACGCACGGAGGCGTAGTAGGCCGGGTCGCGCGCGAACGGCTGCAGCACCGTGAGGTGATACAGCATGCCGTTCATCTCCGCGCGGACCAGATGCCAGTCGACCTGTTGCGGCACGCTCCAGCCGGTGGTGTCGATCGCCGTCAACTGCTGCTGCATGGCGCGGAGCTCGCCCAGGCGCCTGGCGTTCGTCGCCGGTGTGTAATCAGGGGCGCCGTTCACCTGTGGCGCTTCCTCGAAGGTTCGCCACCGCTGGAAGAGCTGCTGCAGTTCGGCATAGCGATCGGCAGGTGGCTGCGCGACCAGGAGCGGCATGGCCGCGATGAGCAGGGGTCGAAGGAGAGGCATGTGACGAAGCTGCGGAGCAATGCGCCGCGGCGCCAGTTGCCTCCCGGCACCGGGGCGCCGGCCCAGCCGTCACGGGCGGCGGATCTCCGGGCCAGGGTGTTTCGCTGGCGTGTGCCGCACTGCAGCTTTCCGACCTCGCGCCCCGGTGGTCATCACCGCGCTGACCGCCCCCGCTTATCCGGAGTTTGGAAACGATGAGTGACGAGACGCCCCCGTGCCCGTGCCCCCGTTCGTCACCACGGCGGGATCGTGAGTGACCTGCACGACGGACCATCCGGCGGCCGGCTGCGACGTGATCTGGGGCTGGTGGGGCTCGCGGCTGCCGGCATCGGGTCCATGGTCGGCGCCGGCATCAACATCGTGCCCTTCGCGCTCCAGCGCTCGGTCCCGGGGATCGGCGAGTATGTGCTGCCGGCGTACTTCATCGCGGCCGTCCCGGCCGTTCTGGCCGCCCTCTGCTACGCGATGCTGGGCAGCGCGATGCCGCGCGCCGGTGGGTCGTACGTGTATGCGAGCCGCGCGATCGGGCCGTACACGGGCTTTCTGGCGTCGTTTTCGCAGTGGTTCGGGCTGTGCATCGCCATTGGTGTGGTGTCGTATGTCATTCCGCCCTTTCTCCGGGATACGGCGCGCGCGGCCCAATGGACGGACCTGGCGGCCGCGCTCGATCAGCGGGGCGTACGCCTCGCCCTGGCGCTGGGCTTTCTCTGGCTGTTCGTCCTGGTCAACCTGCGTGGCGTGCGGGCGGTGACCCGCACCCTCGTCCCGCTGGTGGGATTGGTGTTCGTGTGCAGTGGCCTGGTCATCGTCACGGGGTTCAGCCACGGCCCCGACGAGTACCGGGCACTGGTCGCGGCACGCGGCGAGGGGGCCATGTTGGCTGGTCAGTCGGGTGACTTCTGGACCGTGGTGCCGCCCGCCGCCGCCGTGCTCTTTTCCAGCTTCATTGGTTTCGACGTCATCGCGCAGGCCGGCGGCGAAGCCCGCAATCCCTCGCGTACGCTGCCGTTGGCCATCGGCCTCGCCATCGGCACCGTGGGCATCTTCTACTTCGCCTTCACCGGGGCCGTCTACCGCGCCGTGCCCTGGCAGTACGTGGCGGCGGCGAGTGCCACGGGGGACGTCACCGCCCCCGGGCTCCTCACACCGCTCGTGTCTCCGGCCGTTGGCGTGCTCATGATGTCCGGAGCCGCGCTGGCGCTCATCAAGGATCTCCCGGGCATGCTGCTCGGGGTGTCACGGCTCTGTTTCGCCTGGGCCGAAGATGGCGTGTTTCCGCGCGCGATGGCCTCGGTCGACGCCGCCAACGGTACACCTCGCACCGCCCTCTTCGTCTCGGCGATCCTGTCCACCCTGGGGATCCTGGGCGGGCACTTTGCCGGCGATTTCTTTCTGGGTGTCGACATTCTGGTGACGGCGATGCTGGTGAATTTCATCATCATGGCCTGCTCGGTGCTGCGCCTGCCGGGGCACAATCCGGCGCTGGCGCGCGAGGTGCGCGTGTTGCGGGCGCGCTGGGCGCAGGTACTGGTTGCCATCGTGGCGCTGGTCACGTTGAGCGCCCTCCTGTGGGTGCACAGCTACCGCGATCTCACGGCCGATGTGCCGGGGTGGTACGCGCGCAGCACACTCGTCTGGCTGGCGGTCATGGCGATCGGTACGCTGGTCTACTGGCGCGAAACCCGCGCCCTGGCGGCGCGTGGTGGGGATCTCCGTGCCATCACGTACGTGCTCCCGGCGGAATGAACGCCGTGCTCCGTCCTTCGTCTCCCACATCCCCCCGCTCATGATCGATCGCTTCACCCTGGCCCCCGGCCTCACCATCTCCCGTGCGCTCACCGGTCTGTGGCAGATCGCCGACATGGAACGTGATGGTCGCACGCTCGATCTGGATGCGGCGGCGCGGGCCATGGCGCCCTATCACGAGGCGGGGCTCACCACGTTCGATATGGCCGATCACTACGGATCGGCGGAGATCGTGGCGGGGCGGTTCCGACGGGATGTGGTGGGTGATGCCACGACGGTGCAATGCCTCACCAAGTGGGTGCCCGAACCCGGCCCCGTCACGGCGGCCGACGTGCGTGCGGCCATCGACCGCGCCTGTCAGCGGCTGCAAACCGAGTGCCTGGACCTGCTGCAGTTTCACGCGTGGACCTTCGCCGATCCGCGGTGGCTGGATGCGCTGTGGCTGCTGGAGGACGCGCGCGATGCGGGCCGGCTGCGAGCCGTGGGAGTGACCAACTTCGACACGGCTCACCTGCGCGTGGCCATCGCCTCGGGCATTCGCCTGGTGAGCAACCAGGTGAGCGGCAGTCTCATTGACACGCGGTTCACCGGCACGCTGTCGGCGTTCGCGCAGCAGCACGGCGTGGGGCTGCTGTGCTACGGGACGGTGCTGGGCGGGTTCCTGAGTGAACGCTGGCTGGATGCGCCGGAGCCGGACTGGGCCAACCTCGAGACGTGGTCGCAAATGAAGTACGGACGGTTCATTCGTGCCGCAGGAGGCTGGGCGCCGTTCCAGCAGGTACTGCGTGCTGCCCAGCAGGTGGCCACCAGGCACGGCGTGTCCATTGCCACGGTCGCCAGTCGCTGGGTACTCGAGCAGCCGGGGGTGGCCGGGGTGATCGTGGGCGCACGCTTGAGCCATTCGCAGCACGTCGCCGACACGGCGCGACTGTTCGCCTTTGCGCTCGACGACACCGACCGGGCCACGTTGGCGGCGGCACAGGCAGCGCTGTCTCCCATCCCGGGCGACTGTGGTGACGAGTACCGCACGCCGCCGTACCTCACCGCCAGCGGTGACCTGTCACATCATCTCGCGAGTTTCCCGGCGCCCTTTACCACGCAACCGGGACGCAATGGCAGCACGCTGGCCCTGAGTGGCACGGTGTGGGAACCCTTGGCCGGCTACAGCCGCGCGGTGCGCAAGGGTCAGCGCATTCATGTCTCGGGCACAACCGCGACGCACGGCAGCCGCGCCATTGGCGGCAACGATGCGGCGGCGCAGACGCACTTCTGCATCGACAAGATCGCCGGGGCGCTGCAGTCGCTGGGCGGGACGCTCGAGGACGTGGTCCGCACCCGCGTGTTCGTGGCCAACGTGGAGCGCGACTGGGAAGCCGTGGCGCGCGCCCACGGCGAACGCTTCGGTCACATCCTGCCGGCCAACACCATGGTGCAGGCGCCGCTCATCGGCGACGAGTACCTCGTGGAAATCGAGGCCGAGGCCGACCTGGGGGCCGCGTAGCGCCCTAGGCGCGCTGCCGCTGCAGCAGGGCCCGCACGTGGTCACGCTGGAGCACATACAGCTGGTGGCCGGTCATGGACGCCACCTGGGTGAGCAGGAACAGCAGCAGGCTGGCACCGGTCGCCGGCTGAAAGCCGCGTGCCGCCTGCAGCAGCGCCGACACGACGGCGCACCACGCCACCACCTGCAGCATCACCGCACCTTGCCGGCGTCGGTCGCGACCGCGGAATTCGGCGGCCATGTACCCCACCAGGGTGAAGGCCGCGACCTGTTCGAGGGCGCGAAACACGGTGCCTTGCGTGAGGGTCGCGTCGGCGAGGGTGAGTGCCAGGGTGCCCCGCCACTGGCCGTCCGCATCACCCAACGGCCAGAGCGCCGACAGGGTGAGATAGGCGGCGAACACGGGCAGGACGCGCCGCAAGGTGGGGACTTCGAAGCGGCGGCTGCCGCCGGCGGGCGCCCCCTGGAGCACGCGCCGCGTGGCGAGATGACAGGACACGGCCACCGCGACGACCAGTGCCGAGGTCGCAGCGACCAGGGGCAGATCGCCGCGCCCCCCGGGCACGAGGGCCACGAGCGACCAGCCGAGCGAGGTGGCCGCCAGCCACCAGCCCGGACCGGTGCGACTCACCACCGCGCCGTGCACCGTGCCCAGAATGCCCCCGGCCATGAGCGCCGGACCAAGCACCAGCACCCGGCGACTTTCCTCTTCGCTCCCGAAACCGATGAGCCAACAGAGGGGGACGAGCAGATAGACCAGCCCCATGAGCGGCAGTTCGAGCGCCAGCCGCTGCACGGCCGCGTGTCCCGGGACGCGCTGCGACAGCCGGGTGTAGGCCAGGGCGCCCAGCACGGCCCCACTGGAGTTGGTGGCCAGATCGAAGAGCGACGGATAGCGCAGTGGCGAAAAGAGCTGCGCCACTTCGATGGCGCTGCTCGCGGCCAGCCCCAGCAGGAAAACCCGCCCCAGATCGGGAGCGACGCCGCGCGGTCGGGTGAGCTGGTACACGAAGCCCACGGGCGCGAACATCACCAGGTTGAGCACGAGATCGGACCAGGTCCACACGAACGACAGGCCGTGAACCGGCGCGCTCGCAAAGCGGAACGGCGCGAGCGTGATGATGCCCACCATGATCCCCAGGTAGGCCAGCACGGCGCGGCCGAGGCGTAGTGCCGTGCGATCGGCGACGCGGCGGAACAGCCGACGTGTCGGTGACGTCGCGGCCGGTGGGGTCGCGATGGGTGCGGTGACGGGAGCCATGTCGTCACGCGCCATCCCCCCGCTCGAGCCAATTCCCGCCGTGTTGCCTGCCTGCATGTCCCCTGGATGAAGCGCCACTGACCAATGCCGGCAAGCAGGACCGGACGTCCCCCTCCGCCCTGCTGGGGTATCGGCCGGCCGGAACGGCGGCTTGAAGTCCCGCTATCTTTGGGCATCGTCCGACCCCCCTCCACAGGAGCTCGACCCGATGGCTCGTCGTTCCCCCCTCGCCCGGCGACCCGGTGTCGCCACGCTGGTGCTGACGTTTCCCCTCGCGCTCTCCTTGGCGCTCCCCGTCACTCTTGCCGCGCAGTCGCGCGCGGCACGCCCGGTGGCCAGCGTCCGCAGCGGGCCGTCCGCCTTCGACTCGGCAACCTTCGCGGCGTTGCCCTGGCGCAACGTGGGGCCGTGGCGCGGTGGGCGCTCGGTGGCCGTGGCCGGCCTGCCGTCGAACCCCATGACGTACTTCGCCGGCTACACCGGGGGCGGCCTGTGGCGCACCGATGATGCCGGCACCAACTGGCGCAACATCTCCGACGGCTTCTTCACGTCGAGCAGCATCGGGGCGATTGCCGTGGCGCCGAGCGATGAGAACGTCATTTACGTGGGCACCGGCGAGCACGCGATTCGCGGGCAGTCGAGCACGTACGGAGACGGGATGTACCGCAGCACCGATCAGGGGCGGACGTGGTCCAGGATCGGGCTGGCAGCGTCGCGCCAGATCTCGGCGGTGCGTGTGCATCCGGGGAACCCCGACGTGGTCTATGTCGCGGCACAGGGCGATCGCTGGCAGGGGAGCGCGGAGCGCGGCATCTATCGCAGCACCGACGGCGGACGCACCTGGACGCAGGTGCTCAAGGGCACCAACGCGACGAGCGGCGCGAGTGACCTCAGCATGGACGCCACCAATCCGCGCATTCTCTACGCGGCCTTCTGGGATCATCAGCGCACGCCGTGGATGGTGCGCTCGGGCGGCGCAGGGAGCGGCCTCTGGAAGAGCACCGATGGCGGCGACACGTGGACCCGCCTCAGCGACGGGCTGCCGAAGCTGATGGGCAAGATCGGCGTGTCGGTGTCCCCGGCGAATCCCGACCGCGTGTACGCCATCGTGGAGGCGGAGAACGGGGGCCTCTACCGGAGCGATGATGCCGGCAAGAGCTGGCGCCTGGTGAACGGCGACCGGCTCATCCAGACCCGCTCGTGGTACTACATGCACATCACCGCCGATCCGCAGAACGCCGACGCCGTGTGGGTGAGCAACGCCCCGTTGCTGCGCAGCACCGACGGTGGGCGCACCTTTGCCGTCGTTCCCGCCACGCACGGTGACAATCACGGCATCTGGGTGAACCCGCGCGATTCGCGCTACGTGATCAATGCCAACGACGGCGGCGCATCGATCTCACTGAACGGTGGCAAGAGCTGGAGCACACAGGACAACCAGCCCACGTCGCAATTCTATCACGTGGCGGTGGACGACGCGTTCCCCTACAAGCTGTACGGCGGCCAGCAGGACAATACGAGCGTGATCATCAAGTCGCGCAGTGATGGCGGCGCGATCGGCATCCGCGACTGGAACGAGGGCCCCGGCTGCGAAAGCGCCAACATGGGAGTGAGCGCGAAGAATCCGCGCTATGTGTACGGCGGCTGCTACCAGGGGCTGATCGACGAGCAGGATGCGCAGACGGGGCTCACGCGCACGATCATGCCGTGGCCGGAAATGAACCTCACGGAGCCCACCGACAAGACCAGGTACCGTTTCAACTGGACGGCGCCCATCGAGGTGTCGCAGCACGACGACAAGGTGGTGTACCACGGTGGCAACGTGCTGTTCAGGACCACCGATCGCGGCCAGAGCTGGACGCCGATCTCGGGTGACCTCACGCGCAATGACAAGAGCCGTCAGGGGTGGGGTGGCGGGCCGATCACCAACGAAGGCGCCGGCGGCGAAGTGTACGCCACGATCGTGGTGATCGAGGAGTCGCCGCACGAGGTGGGCACGATGTATGTGGGCACCGATGACGGGCTCATCCAGCGCACCCGTGACGGGGGCAAGAGCTGGACGAACATCACGCCCGCCGCGTGGGGCGACGGACTCGTGAACGAAATCGCCATCTCGCCGCACGACGCGGGCACCCTCTACGTGTCGTTCCGCAAGGACCGTCTGGGCGATCCCACGCCGCACATGTTCGTGTCACGTGATTACGGCGCCACGTTCACGCGCATCGTGAACGGGCTGCGTGACGGGGAGCCGGTGCGTGTCGTGCGTGAGGACCCGGTGCGCAAGGGGCTGCTGTATGCGGGCACGGAAACGGGGGTGTACCTGTCGTACAATGCCGGTGCCCAGTGGCTGCCGCTGCGCAGCAACTTCCCGGTGGTGCCCGTTACCGACCTGCAGGTGAAGCACGGGGACCTCATTGCGGCCACCGAGGGACGGGCCTTCTGGATTCTCGACGACCTGTCGGTCATTCGGCAGCACGCCGACAGTCTCGAACAGGCCAAGGCGCACCTGTACGCGCCGCGCGAGGCGGTGCTCTTCGCCGGCGGCGGAGGCTTTGGTACCCCGGCCAATGCGGGGAAGAATCCGCCCAACGGGGCCACGGTGTACTTCCGCCTGGCCACGGCGCCCGACAGCGCCACCGCCGTTTCCCTCGAGTTCCTCGACGCCAAGGGCGCCGTGGTGCGCAGCTTCGCCACGCGCGACTCGACGAGCCGTCTGGCGGTGAAGCCGGGGCTCAACACCCTCACGTGGAACCTGCGGCGCGCGATGCCGGCCCGCATCGGCAACGTCATGCTGTTCGGCGCACCGGGTGACGGCGGCGCGCGCGTCTCGCCGGGGAACTACACCGTGCGCCTCACGGTGGGCACGACGGTGCTGTCGCAGCCGCTCGTGGTGAAGCAGGACCCCCGCATTGACGCCCCAACGGCGGTGATCGCCGAGCGGGACAGCGTGGCCAACCTGCTGGCCATGCGCATCAACGAGATTCACGAGTCGGTGCTGCGACTGCGCGATGTGAAGACGCAGGTGCAGGGGTACGTGACGCGCGCGCGCGAAACGACGGCCGCCGACACGATCGGCAAGGCAGGACGCGCGCTCACGGGGAAGCTGGACAAGATGGATCCGCGTCTCACTACCAAGGCGGCCAACGGGCAGGACATCATCAACTACGCCAACGGCATCAACGGCCAGTACGGCTTCCTGCTGGGTCAGGTGGAGGGGAACACGCGCCTCACGCAGCCGGTGAAGGAGCGGCTGGCCGAACTGGAGAAGGTGTGGGCCGGCATTCGCGCCGAAGTCGAGGCGATCGAAACGGTGGACGTGCCCGCGTTCAACGCCCTGCTCAAGGCCAACAACGTGCCCGGGGTGATCAGCAAGGCGAAGGGCAAGGGGCCGATCGCATGATCGGCGGCGCAGAGGAGGCGCGGCGGGGAGGGCGGCGCGGAGGTGCGGGGCTCGCGGCGGTCGCGCTGCTGCTCCTCGCTCCCGCGGCGCAGGCGCAGAAGGCGCGTGCGGCGGCCACGCCCTACGTCCCGCCGGCGGGCTCGTGGGAGCGGCGGGCGCCCGCGGCGGTGGGGATGGACTCGCTGAAGCTGGCCGATGCGGTGGCGTTTGCGATCAGCAAGGAAAGCCGCACGCCGCGTGATCTCGAACTCAACCACCTGCAATCGTTCGGGCGCGAGCCGCTGGGTGAGGCGATTGGGCCGTTGCCGCCGCGTGGTGGCGCGACCGGCGTGATCGTGCGCCAGGGCTACGTGGTGGCCACGTGGGGTGACCCCACGGCCAACGAGACCACCAACAGCGTGACCAAGAGCTTTCTGAGCACGGTGGTGGGGCTGGCCGTGGACGACGGCCGCATTCGGAGCGTCCGCGACACGGTGGCCCCGTACATGCCGCCCATCGTGCGGGCACGGCCGAACGGCACGGCGTACGGGCGCGACTGGCCGGGTACCGACCGGCTGCTCATGCCCTTCGAAACGCCGCACAACCGGACCATCACGTGGGACGACCTGCTGCGTCAGACGAGCGACTGGGAGGGCACCCTGTGGGGCAAACCCGAGTGGGCCGACCGTCCGGCGCAGGACGCGAGCACCTGGACCGCGCGGGCCCGCAAGGCACCGGGGAGCAGCTATGAATACAACGACACGCGCGTGAACGTGCTCGCGCTGGCGGTGTTGCAGCTGTGGCGGCGGCCGCTGCCGGAGGTGCTGAAGGAGCGCATCATGGACCCCATCGGCGCCTCGCACACGTGGCGCTGGTACGGTTACGACAACTCCTGGATCGTGCTCGACGGCCGTGAAGTGCAGAGTGTGAGCGGTGGTGGGCACTGGGGTGGCGGCATGGTGCTCAATGCCTGGGACATGGCCCGCTTCGGCCTGCTCACGCTGCGGCGCGGCAACTGGGGCGGGAAGCAGCTGTTGAGCGAGTCGTGGGTCACGCAGGCGCTCACGCCCACCCCGGCCCAGCGCACGTACGGCTACATGAACTGGTTCGTGAATCCGGAAGGCGCGTATCTCAAGGCGGCACCGGAGCAGGCCTTCGTGCATGTGGGCGCCGGCAACAATTTCATCTATGTCGATCCGGTCAACGATGTCGTGGCGGTGATCCGCTGGATGGACACGAATGCCAGCCTGAACACGTTCGTCGAGAAGTTGCTCGGGTCGTTGCGCTGACCACCTCCTCATCCCCACTGCCTTCACCTCATGCCCTCCAGTCTCCTCGCCCTGCTCGATGACATCTCGTCCATGATGGACGACGTGGCCGTGCTGTCCAAGGTGGCCGCGCGCAAGACCAGCGGGGTCATGGGCGACGACCTGGCGCTCAATGCCGAGCAGGCCAGCGGCGTGCGCGTCGAGCGCGAGTTGCCGGTGGTGTGGGCCGTGGCGAAGGGCTCCTTCTGGAACAAGGTCATTCTGGTGCCGGTGGCACTGCTCATCAGTGCGTTTGCGCCGTGGGCGGTGATGCCGCTCATGATGATCGGTGGCCTCTTCCTCTGCTTCGAAGGGGTGGAGAAGCTGGCGCACAAGTTCCTGCACGCCGATGAACCGACGGTCCATTCCCCGGTCCTCACGCAGCCGGAGCTCACCGAGGCGCAGCTGGTGGCCATCGAGCAGGGGAAGATCAAGGGTGCCATCCGTACCGACTTCGTGCTGTCGGCGGAAATCATCGTGATCGCGCTGGGCACCATGAGTGCGGCACCGTTGTCCCAGCAGGTCGTCTCGCTCTCCCTCATCAGTCTGGCCGCTGTGGTGTTCGTGTACGGACTCGTGGCGGGGATCGTGAAGATCGACGACGCCGGCTTGGCGCTGCACCGGCGAGGCAGCGCCCTGGGCGCCGTGCTGCTCAAGGCGGCGCCGCTGCTCATGAAGACGCTCTCCGTGCTGGGCACGGCCGCCATGTTCACCGTGGGCGGCGGCATCATTGCGCACGGCTGGCATGCCGCCGACGTGGTGCTGCAGGCGTGGGCCGCGAGCACCGGGCCGGTGGCACCGGTGACCAAGACGGTGCTGGACGCGCTGCTGGGCGTGGTGAGCGGCGGTGTGCTGGTGGTGCTCTACTCGCTGGTGCAGAAGGTGCGCGGCAAGGGCACGCCCTGAGCGGCACCTTCAGGCGAGCGGCACCACCTCGGTTCCGGCGATCGCGTACTGGCGATCGCCGGTCTGCATTTCGTACATGCCGCCACCGGTAAAACTCGAGAAGGCGGGCAGCACGCCGCGGGTGTCTCCGAACACGAACGCCGGCAGGCGAAGCGACTGCCGGCCGCGACCGCGTACCGTGACACAGGGGTGGAGGTGCCCGCAGAGCACGTAGCCGTGCGCGTGGTGCGCCGGCTCGTGCACGCCCACGAACGGCCCCAGCCGCGCCGGTTCGTCGGTGCACCGGATGCGCAGCGTTGCCGGTGGATCGCCGGCATGCTGGTCATGATTGCCGCGCACCAGGGACATGGTCACCTGCTCGTGCCGCTCCCGCCATTCGCCGATGGTACGAATCGTTTCGTCGTGCCGGCCGCTGCGGGCATGCAGCAGGTCGCCCAGAATGAGCAACTGCCTCGCCCCGGTTGACTGGAGGGCGCTCGACAGTCGAGCGAGATCGCTGCTCGTGGTGCCCATCGGCACCGGCACGTGTGCGGCGCGGAAGGCGGCGGCCTTTCCCCAATGCAGGTCGGCCACCAGCAGTGTGTCGTGCGCCGGCAGCCAGAGCGCGCGTTCCGGGAGCAGAAGCACCCGTTCGTTGGCGACGGACAGCTCGAGCGCCCCCTCCAGCTGCCCCTCCAGTTCGCCCTCTGCGGCAGTCAACGGCGCGGCTCGTCGTGGCTCATGAGCCGCGACACGGTGGCGCCAATGCGGAACACACTCGCCACCCCGTGCTTCGCCGGCTTCTCGGCGGCCACCGTCATGCGCTTCACCCGGTCGGCGAGCTTTTCGGTGCTCAGCTTGGCGCGCGTCATGTCCACCATGAGCGGAAAGGCGAGCGGAGTGGGGCGTTCCACATCCACCACGCGCACGGCACTGCGCGACAGGCGCTCGAGGACACGCCCCAACCGGCTCGCCTCCAGCTGCCGCTCCAGCACTTCGCGCCGCGCCTGGGCCACCAGGAGATTGCCGGGATCGTGGTTCACGAAGACATCGTACAGCAGGCTGCTGCTGGCCTGCAACTGCTTCACGCTCTTCGACTGCCCCGGATAGCCCTGGAAGATGAGCCCCGCCACACGCGCAATCTCCCGGAACTGCCGACGTGCCAACTCGGCGGCATTGAGGCTCTGCGTCACGTCGTGCAGCAGGTGCGCGGTGGCCAGAAGCCCGGCTTCGAGGGCCTCCTCCAGCGGTGCCGGCTCGGGGCTCAAGAGCTCGAAGCCATAGTCGTTGCAGCTGAAGGAGAAGGAGAACGGCTGCAGCTGCGCCATGCGATAGGCACAGAGCGCTGCCAGCCCTTCGTGCACGAGCCGCCCTTCAAAGGGATAGACGAACAGATGGTGCCCGTCGCGCGTCTCGGTGCGTTCGACGAGCAGTTCGTCGGGGCGCGGAATCACACTGCGCTCGGCCTGCATGGTGAGCACCGGCCGCACGGCCTGCATTTCGGGTGAGCGATACTCGCCACGGCGCGCCTCCTCGAGACGGTCGCGCACGGCGGCCGCGAGCTCGGTGGACAGCGGCATGCGTGCTCCCATCCAGCGCGGGATGGCCCCACTCATGCCCTTGGCGCGCTTCACCCACGCGGTGAGGTCACGCAGCCGCACGAACTCGAGGGGCGTGCCGGCGAAGATGAACTTGTCCCCCGGCGCGAGGCGCGACACGAACGACTCCTCAACGGTGCCCAGGCGTCCGCCCTTGAGATAGCGCACCGCAATGGCTGCGTCGCTCACGATGGTGCCGATGTTGAGCACATGCCGCAGTGCCACCCGGCGGTCGGTCACACGGAAGACCCCGTTGTCGTCCACCACGCGCGCGTACTCGGGGTACGCCCGCAGTGCCTCGCCACCGCGCGTGACGAAATCGATGACCCAGTCCAGCTCCTGCCCGGTGAGCAGGCGATAGGCGCGTGTGGTGCGCAGCTCGGCGAGCACGTCGTGGCGGGTGAACCCGCCGCCCAGTGCCAGCGTGACGAGATGTTGCGCCAGCAGATCGAGCGGGCGGTCAAGTGGATCGCGGCTTTCGATGGCGCCCGCCTCGATGGCTGCGCGCGCGGCGGCGACTTCCACCAGCTCGAAGGCATGCGTGGGCACGCACACGATGCGCGACACGCGCCCGGGGTTGTGCCCGGAGCGGCCCGCGCGCTGCAGCAGGCGCGCCACCCCCTTGGGGCTGCCTACCTGCATCACCAGATCTACCGGGGCAAAGTCCACGCCGAGGTCGAGTGAGCTGGTGGCCACCACCACGCGATACCGACCGGAGCGCAGTCCGTCTTCCACGTCCTCGCGCTGGGTGCGCGAGAGGGAGCCGTGGTGAATGGCGGTGAACTCGAACCACGACGGATTGGCCGCGATGATGCTCTGGAACCAGATCTCGCACTGCGAGCGCGTGTTGGTGAAGACGATGGCACTGTCTGCCGCCTCCAGGCGGCGCATGACCTCGGGGAGCAATTTGGTGTTGAGATGCCCGGCCCACGGAAAGCGGTCCATCGTCTCCGGCACGAGCGCTTCCACTTCCACCGTCTTGGGCACCACGCCGCGCACGAGCCGGCACGGGCGCGGCGCGCCCGTGGCATCGAAACCCAGCAGGGTGTCGGCTGCCTCCTGCAGGTTGCCCAGGGTGGCCGACACGCCCCAGGTGCGCAGGGCCGGGCAGAGGCGCCGCAGGCGGGCCAGGGCCAGCTCCACCTGCACCCCGCGCTTGGTGGACAGCAGCTCATGCCATTCGTCCACCACCACACAGCGCAGATCGCGAAAGAGCTCCGCACTGTCCTTGCGGCAGAGCAGCAGCGAGAGCGACTCGGGGGTGGTGACGAGCGCGGTGGGCAACTGCTCGCGCTGGCGCGCGCGACGCGATGGCGAGGTATCGCCGGTGCGCGACTCCACGGACCATGGCAGGCCGAGTTCCTCGACGGGCAGTCGGAGCGCCTGCTCGGTGTCCGCCGCGAGGGCGCGCAACGGCGTGATCCAGAGCACGCGCAGCGGCATGGTGTCGGCGCGCCGCCGCGCCTTCTTTGCCTGCGGCTGCTCGGCCAGTGCCTCGAGCACGGGTCCCATCCACGCCGCGTACGTCTTGCCGGTGCCGGTGGCGGCGTGGATGAGCCCCGATTCACCATTGGCGTATGCGGCCCACACGTCACGCTGGAAGGCAAACGGTTCCCAGCCGCGTGACGTGAACCACGCATCGAGGCGCGTCGTATGCAGTTCACCACTGCTCGGCTTCTCGGGTTCTCCGACCATTAGATCAGCATACCAGGCAGCGTCGCGGGGGGAACTGCCAACAGGAGAATCGGAGAAAGGGAGGCGCCGCAGCATCCGGCCTCCGACTTCCGACCGCTCCCTCCGGTTTCGGACCTCGGACATCTATCCGACCTCGGAAGTCCGATATCCGAGCTCGGAGGTCCGATGCACGTCCGAAATCGGAGGCCCGAAGTCCTCGGAAGTCCGAAGCCCAAAGGGTTGCGGTGGCCAGTGCCGCGTTCCGTCGGCACGGAATCAGCAAACCTGTCATCTACTCACCCAGCAGCGCTCGCACCGAGTCCAGCGTGTCGGCCTCGTGCGCGGGCTTGTCTTGCCGCCAGTGCGCGATGCGCGGAAAGCGCACGGCAATGCCGCTCTTGTGGCGCGTACTCTTCTGGATGCCCTCGAACGCCAGTTCGAACACCAGCTCCGGCTTCACGGTGCGCACGGGTCCGAACTTCTCCACGGTATTGGCGCGCACGAAGCGGTCCACCTGGCGGATCTCCGCATCGGTGAGACCACTGTAGGCCTTGGCGAAGGGCACGAGCGTATCACCGTCCCAGATGGCGAAGGTGTAGTCGGTGTAGAGCCCCGCGCGGCGGCCGTGCCCGGCCTGCGCGTACACGAGCACCGCGTCCACCGTGAGCGGATTCACCTTCCACTTGTACCAGTCGCCCACACGCCGCCCCACGCCGTAGGGTGACACGCGGCGCTTGAGCATGAGCCCCTCGGCCATCGCGCCGCGTGCATTGGCGCGTGCTGCGTGCACCTCCTCCCACGACGGCACGTCGAGTACCGGCGATAGGGCAATGCTCGCCCCGCTCGGTAACGCACCAACAGACGACGCAGCCATGGCACGCCGATCGGTCATGCTGTGCGCACGCACATCGATGCCGCCCTGCTCGAGGCAATCGTACACCAGCAGCGCGCACGGCACATCGGCCAGCAGCTTCTTGCCCACCGCCTTGCGATTGATGCGCTTCTGCAGCTCGCTGAAGGGGAGGGGGCGGCCCTCACGCCACGCCAGCAGTTCGCCGTCGAGCACCGTGCCATCGGGGAGCCATTCCGCGCACGACTCCACTTCGGGAAAGCGGCCGGCGAGCAGTTCCTCGCCACGGCTCCACAGGAACGTGCGACCGCGACGGCGCACGAGCTGGCAGCGAATGCCATCCCACTTCCACTCCACCTGCCAGTCGCGCACGTCCCCCAGCGTGCTCACATCGGCTTCGAGCGGATAGGCCAGAAAGAAGGGATACGGCCGGCTCCAGTCGGCATCGGTGGTCTCGGTGCCCACCAGCTGCGCGTACCAGGTGGCACTCGGCTCCCACTGCCCCATGAGGCGGTGGGCGATGGTCTCCGCGTTCACACCACTCACCTGGGCGAGGGCGCGCACCACGAGCCCATCGCTCACGCCTACGCGGAACGCACCGGTCAGCAGCTTGTTGAACACGAAGCGCGCCGACCCACCCAGCGTGGACCATGCGTCGAGCAGGTCGGCCTTCTGCTCCTCGGCATCGCGAGTGGCGAGGGGCAGCAGGCGATGCTCCACCCACCACGCCAGCCCCTCGCTCTCCCGGGGCTCGCCCTCGGGAACGAGCAGCGACATGGTTTCGGCGAGATCGCCCGCCTGGGCATAACACTCCTCGAAGAGCCAGGGGGGAACGCCGGCCGCCTCGCCGGCCCAGGCCCGCAGGTCGGGCGCCTTCACGAGCCGCTTCGGTCGGCGTCCGGTGAGGAACGCCACCGCCCAGGCGGCATCGGCGGGCGGCGCATCGCGGAAGAACGTCACGAGCGCCGCCACCTTCGACGACGTGGCCGTGCTGGCATCGATCGCGTCGTAGAGCGCGGCGAACTGCTTCATGACGTGGACTCACCGACCACCGGCACCTCGGTCACGGTGGTCGCCCCATCGTTGTCGTCGGCGGCGGCATCGACCGCCGCGTCGTCACGTTCGCCTTCCCACCGCGTCGCCATGACGCGCGCCTCGAGGCCGCGTTCGGTGAGCCACTGGACCACCGGCCCGGTGAAGCCGTGCGTTACCCATACGCGCTCTGCCCCCGTGGCGTCGATCGCCGCGAGCAGCTGCGGCCAGTCCACGTGATCACTGAGGGTGAAGCCAGCATCCACGGCGCGACGGCGGCGCTCCCCACGCACGCGCATCCAGCCGCTTGCAAAGGCCGTACGCACTTCGCCGAAGCGGCGCAGCCACGTCGAGCCGGTCACACTGGGTGGCGCGATGACGATGGCGCCGGCGGTGGCCCTGGTGCGCAACGCGTCCGTGGCGTGCACGGTGAGGGGCAGCGCCACCCCGCCGTGGCGATACAGCGCCGTCATGCGTTCCACGGCACCGTGCGTGAGCATGGGGCCAATGGCGGGGTCGAGTCCGGCGAGGAGTCGCTGCGCCTTGCCCAGCGCGTAGGCGCAGAGCAGCGACACCCGCCCCTCGGCGGCGTTGGCGGCCCACCACCGATTGAGCTCGTCGAAGACCTGGCGCTGCGACGGCCAGCGGTAGATCGGCAGGCCGAAGGTGCTTTCGGTGATGAACGTATGGCAGCGCACCGGCTCCCAGGGTGCACAGGTGGGATCGGGATCGGTCTTGTAGTCGCCGCTCACCACCCACACTTCGCCGCGATGTTCGAGGCGCACCTGCGCGGAGCCGAGGATGTGGCCGGCGGGGTGCAGCGAGACGGTGACGCCGTTCACGAGGCGCGTTTCGCCGTAGGCCACCGACTCCACGCCGCTCCCCCAACGGCCGAGCCGTTCCCGCGTCACCCCTTCGCCGTCGTGGCTCACGAGGTACGCGTCGCACCCCCACGTGAGGTGGTCACCATGCGCGTGCGTGACCACCGCCCGTGGCACAGGGGCCCACGGGTCGATGAAGAAGTCACCGGCCTCACAGTAGAGGCCGCGGTCGGTGGTGCGCAGCATGGCACAGGGGTAAGGCGCCCCGCGTCCGCGAGGTTTCCGGCGTCACGCCGGCGTTGACGCCAAACCGTCAGCGGAACGCCGGGCCCCCGGTGCGATCGTCAGGCACGAAGATGCGACGCGCCGGCATGGCCACGGCCGGCAGGCTCTTCGCGTCCATCACGGCGGTCGAGTCGATGATGCCGTTCTGGTGCAAGAGCCAGGCAACCACGCCGTACGTCTCGTTGGCGGTCAGCGAACCCGGTGACGACAGCGGCATGGCCCGGCGCACATAGTCGAACACCGTCGTGGCGTACGGCCAGTAGTTGCCGATGGTGCGCGGCGCGCGCTCCCCCTTGGAGAAGTCGTAGCCCACATCGGGGGTGCGTCCCACGAGGGCCGGCGACGGGGCAATGCCCTCGCCGCGTGCGCCATGGCACGAGGCGCACTGCGCCGCGTACACCACGGCCCCGCTGGTCACGCTCCCTGAGCCCACAGGTAGTCCACGTCCCGTGGGGTCGACATCGATGTCGATGGTCGCGAGCGCCGCCGGCGCCGGTGCGTGTCCCAGGCCGTAGGTGGGGTCGGCGGGTGCCGCCTCTGGGGCGGAGTCGGTGCAGGCGGTCATGGCCGAGCCGAAAAGCAGGCCAGCCACGGCGACGGTACGAGCGGTAGCAGACGCGTGGCGCATCAGCCCCCTCCAAAGGTGACGGTCCCATCGGCGGCCACGTCCCACGCGCGAATGGCGGTGTAGTGGTACCCCGGTGCGTCGCCGCGCACGCGACGGAATTCGTCGGCGGTCGGCTGCACGGCCCCGGTCTGGTCCACGGCGCGACTCAGCAGGCGCGCCGGTTTGCCGTCCCATTGCCACAGATACTCGAAGCGCGTGTGCGCCAGCGGTGGCGCGCCGTTGGGCAGCGTGGCCGGGTGCCACGTGCGCCCCCCATCCGTGGACACATCCACGCGCGTAATGGGGCCGCGACCGCTCCACGCGAGGCCGCGAACGGCGTGCCACCCGCGACCGGCGAGCGTGCCCGGGTACGACGGCGACGTGATGAGCGACTTCACGTCCATGACGAAGCTGAACTGCCGGGCCTGCCCGCCGGGCAGCGGGTCGGTGTACTTGGAGGTTTCCTCGCGCGTCATGGCCGGCTGGTCCATGACCTCGAGCCGCCGCAGCCACTTCACGCACATGTTCCCTTCCCACCCGGGGAGCAGCAGTCGCACCGGATAGCCGTTGGCGGGACGCAGCGCCTCCCCGTTCTGCGCGTACACCAGCAGCGCATCGTCCAGCATCTTCGTGGTGGGGACGCTGCGCGTCATCACCGCGGCATCACCGCCTTCCGCCAGGACCCACGTTCCGCTCGCCTTGGCCCCAACGGCACGCAGCAGCGTGGAGACGGCCACCCCGGTCCACTCGCTGTTGCTGGTGAGTCCGTCCACTACCTGCGGGGACATCTCCGGCTTGGGGTTGTTCCACGCCCGTCCGCCGTTGCCGGAGCACTCGATGAAGCGGGTGCGCGTCACGGAGGGAAACCGCTTCAACTCCTCGAGTGTGAACTCGAGTGGGCGATCGACAAGACCGTGAATGGTGACGGTATGCCGCGCCGGGTCGATGGCCGGGATGCCGTTGTGATGCCGCTGGAAGTGCAGGTCGGCCGGCGTGATGGTGCCGTGCAGCAGATGATGCGGCGTCCACGACGACCCGCCGGTGACTCCCACCGGCGTGAGCCGTGGGGTCTCGAAGGGGGAGCGGGTGCCGAGGGAATCGCTGGGCGCGCCCGGTGTGCGCGTCGGATCGGGCAGCGGCGCCGCCGAGGGCACGGTGTCCTGCGCCACGGCACCGAGCAACGACGGGGTCAGCGCCGCACCGGCGAGCAGACCACCGGTGCGCAGGAGGGAGCGTCGCGAAAGCGAATCGCGGGAGCGCGACTCACGCGGGTGCGATTCGCTTGGCGGCGAAGAATCGAAAGGGGTCGGCGGCGCGTCCACGGGAAACTCCGAAGTTGGGGCAGGGAAGCTGCCAGCGCGCCTAATGTACGCTCAGGCCCGGCGTCGTGTGCGAACGCCGGGCCGAGGACGGCGTGTCAATAGGAAAACGTGATGCCGCTGGAGAAGAACGTGTCCGTGGTCTTGAGGGGCACGTTGTTGCGCACCGGTGGTGCGCTGTTGTAGCGGATGACGTAGCCCAGCTTCACGGCCAGGCGCTTGGAGAGCGGCGCCACCAGCGACGTTTCCGTGTTGACCAGGTACGTGCCGCCTTCGGCGAGATTGGGGAGATACTCCCCCGTCTGCTGCAGGTAGGCGAGGTCGGTGAACAGGTGCTTGTAGTCGAGCCCCAGGCGCGCCGCCGGGAAGTTGCGCCCGGCGCTCGCGGTGGACCCAGGGGTGAGGCGCTGCTGAAAGAGCGAGCCACCGAACTGCATGTTGAGCTGATCGCGCTTGGTGGCAATGACCTTGGCGTCGAGACCGAAGCCTTCCTCGAAGCGGCTGGCGATGCCCTGCAACACGTTGCGGTCGAAGCGCGTGGCCACGAACACCCCAAGGCGCGGATGCAGCGCCCGTTCGGCGCGCAGGCCGCCGTTCCAGAAGTTCGCGTTCACGTCATCATTGGCCTCGCCGTAGAAGAACGCGAGATCCTCGTTGAGCGTCCACCCCTTGGCCGTGTACTTGATCTTGTTGCCGAAGTTGGTGCTGATGGCACTGGCGTTGCCGCTCGTTTGGGCGAAGCCGGCGGTGCCGGAGAACTCGAGGTTCTTCTTGGGTGCATCCTGCGCCACCAGCGTGTTGGCAGAGAGCAGGAATCCGAGCGGCAGGGCAAGACGGCGCATGGGGAGGGGTTCGGGTCAGTCAGGTGGTGAAGTCGATCTTGCGGGCGGGCGTCACCGGTGCCGGGCCGGACTGCGCACCACCGTGGGGTGCCGTGGCGGCCAGGAGCGCGACGAGCGCGAGGCACGTGGTCGGGAGTGACCACGTGCCTCGCGGAACGACCAGAGTGTCTGCTACGGGGGGAGTATGCCGCACGGGACCACGGAAAAACGGGACTAGTGCTTGATGAACGTGCCCGCGCGCAGTTCGCGCACCGCCTCCTGCAACTCGGCCTGGGTGTTCATCACGATCGGACCATACCACGCGACGGGTTCCCTGATGGGCGTGCCGCTGACCAGCAGAAAGCGGATCCCCTCTTCGCCGGCGCGCACGACCACCTCATCGCCCGAGTCGAAGAAGATGAGCGATCGGTTGCCGCTGCGGTCGCGCACCAGGTCGTCGTCGTTGCCCGCGGTGCGCTCGGTGAGCACACCCGTGGGATCGGAGGCGTGCCGGAACGTGCCGCTGCCCTGGAAAATGTAGGCGAAGGTGCTGCGATAGGCGTCCACCGGCAGCGACTTCTTCACGCCGGCCGGGACGTACACATCGAGGTAGCAGGGGTCGGCGGCAATGCCATCCACCGGACCGCGCTTCCCCCAGAATTCTCCGCAGATCACGCGCACCGTGGTGCCGTCATCGTCGATGATGTCCGCGATCTCCTTGGCCTGCACATCCTGATAGCGCGGCGCCACCATCTTCTGCGCCGAGGGCAGGTTCGCCCACAGCTGGAAGCCGTGCATGCGCCCCTGTGCGTCACCCTGCGGCATTTCGTGGTGAATGATGCCGCTGCCGGCGGTCATCCACTGCACGTCGCCTGCGCCGAGCATGCCGCGATTGCCCAGAGAGTCGGCGTGTTCGACGTTGCCGGCGAGGACGTAGGTGATGGTCTCGATGCCGCGATGCGGGTGCCAGGGGAATCCCGCCTGATACTGCCGCGGGTCGTCGCCGCGGAAATCATCGAACAGCAGGAACGGATCGGTTTCGCTGGTTTCTCCGAACCCGAACCCGCGATGCAGGTGCACCCCGGCCCCTTCCATGGTGGGCTGGGCGGTGACGATACGCTTGACGGGACGAATGGACATGGCGGCTCAGAGAGAGGATGCCTGAAATCTATCTCAGTAGTGAGTTAGTGCAAGGCGTGCTGCAGGCGGCGTCCGACGTCTTCGCCAGCGGGGGCTACACCGAGCGCGCGGGCGCCAGCCTGGCGGTCGAAACGGTGGGCGACCTGGCCGCGGTGCTCGGGACGCTGACGGCCGTCGCCGGTAGGGCAGCTCGTTGGCTACATGCTCATCATGAAGAAGTCGTCCCCTCTCGTGGTGAGCGGGGGCTTGGTGTTGGGCAGGTCACCAAAGACGTCGAGCGCGCGGAGGCCGGCATTGATGGCGTCGAGGGCAGCGTTCAGTTCGGCCTCGGCCTTCCCGATTTCCCACCGGTAGAGCGGACCGCTGAGGGCGGCGAGGGCCACGCCGCCGACGATCGCCGCGGCGGCAGCCGGGGCCAGGAGGGCGAGGCCGGCCATGCCAAGGGCAGCCTTGCCGGCCACGGCGCCGAAGAGCCCCGCCAGGCCAGCTCCTCCACCGGCCGTCAGGCCGTAGCCCCACAGGTTCACCCCAAGGCCGGCGCGCAGGTCGATGGTAATGGTGACCTCGCAGGCGCGCGAATCGCCGGCTGCCGCGGCCAGCGACACCCGTAGCTGCGGCACGTAGACGCCGAAGCGGGTCCACGTCCACTTGTACTCGGTGGAGGTGGTCATGCCGGGGAGGTCGAACACCATCACCCCCCCGTCCAGGGGGTGCCCGCCAAGGGTGTCGCGGAGGGTGAGCGCCCACGGGTAGCTCTGCCAGGTACGGCCCAGGGCCTGCAGCGCCGCCCGCGGCGGCAGGGCGAAGCGGCGGGTGACCGACAGCGTGCGCTGCGCCGTGCCGAGCAGGCGGGTCGCGAAGCGCTCCTTGAAGTCCGAAAGGCCCGGGGCCACGGCCACGGCGCCGGGCTGGGCCCGGAGCTCATCGAGAGCGAGCGCGACGTAGCGCTGCGAGATGCCGGCCTCGATGGCCGCGGCCTCGACGTCGCGCAGCCGGTACGCGTCGGTTGGCACCGTCGCCACCTCGGTGCCGGCTGCGGGCTCGGCGCTGTCGCCGGACGCCACGGTTGCCCCTGGCATCAGGGCCCGCGCCTCGGTGCCGGTGCGCATGCGCTGCTCGAGCCGCGCGGCGGCCTCGGCCTGCAACTCGGCGGCACGCCGCCACACGGCCGCCGCCTCGTCGCTCGACAGCACGGCCGTCCCGGGCGCGTCGCGCCCCTCGATCTCCATGGCCTGCAGCGCCTTGCCCAGCGCCTCGGCCAGCGCCTCGCCGCTGTCGTAGCGGTCGGCCGGGCGCTTGCGCAGGCAGCGGTCGATCACCGCCGCCAGCGCCGGCGAAGCGCCGGGCGCCACACTGCGCAGCGGCGGCGGCTCCTTCGTGGCATGGGCCACGAGCACGCTCTGCGGCGTGTTGCCCTCGAAGGGCAGTCGCCCGCTCAGCGCCAGAAACCCGATGCACCCCAGCGCGTACAGGTCGCTGCGCCGATCGATGGCTTCCCCGCTCGCCTGTTCGGGGCTCATGTAATGCACCGTACCCAGCACGAGCCCATCCTGCGTGAGCGCCGGGTTGAAATCCGCGCGCGCGATGCCGAAATCGGTCACCACGGCGCGTCCCGACGCGCGCTCGAGCAGGATGTTCTCCGGCTTGACGTCACGGTGCACGATGCCGCGGGCGTGGGCGTAGGCGAGCGCCCAGGCGACCTCGCGGAGAATGCGCACGGTTTCGGACGGGGGCAGTGTGCCGCGGTCGCGGATGCGATCCCCCAGCGTTTCCCCGTCCACATAGCCCATGGCGAAGAAGGCAAAGTCGCCCACTTCATCAGCGCGGTAGACGGGCACGATGTTGGGGTGCGACAGCTGCGCGGCCATGCGCGCCTCGCGCAGGAACCGCTCCCGGGTATCGCCGTCGGCCGCGAGGTGCGGCGGCAGCACCTTGATGGCGACCGAGCGGTCAAGCCGCTCGTCCCGGCCCAGGAGCACGATCCCCATGCCGCCCCGCCCGAGTTCACGCTGAATGGCATACTGGCCACGCAAGGCCGCGCGGAAGGTGGCCAGGTCGTCGGGGGCGCTGGATTCGGGCAGACTCATTTGCGACAACCTACGCAGGAGGGGCAGGTGAGTTGCAGGGGTGGGCGGCAGCGGCCCTCGCTCGCCGGCACGGGCGCGGGGGCCTGCAGCGAGGAGGCAACGTCCTGCACGGTGCCTGACCGCCTCACGAGGGGATGAAAGGGCTTCCAGATATTGGAGTGGACAAGGCGTCCGGTTACTGATACGCTCCCCGCGTTATCATCTGTCACCCTATTTATCCCCCCCCGTGTATCCGCAATCGCGACTTCTCCGTGCCCTGTGCGCGGCCGCCTTCGCCGCCGCCGCTGCTGCCCCCGCGTACGCCCAAACCGCTCCGTCCCCGGCCGCGGGCATCTCGGCTCTGACGATTCGCGGACAGGTGGTCGATCCGGACGGGAAGCCGATTGCCGGGGCCGAACTGCGCCTGACCGATCCGAACGGACGCCTGGTGCTGGGGCGCACGGCCTCGGAGGGGCGCTTTGCGATCGAGGCACCCGGGCTGGGGCGGTTCACGCTGCAGGCGCGCGCCATCGGATTCGTTGCCGCCGTCCTCGACGTGACGGTGCCGACGGGCGACGCGCCGGTCCGGCTGCGACTGGTGCGGCAGCAGCAGCTGAGCACGGTGCAGGTCATTGGTGGCACCACCGGTTCGCGTGACCTGCATCCGGGCGCCGATGCGCTGCTGGGAGCGGTCTCGGTGCTGGGCGGTGATCAGATTGCCCGCGAAAACGTGGCTTTTGCGCAGGAACTGCTGCGCAAGGTTCCCGGCGTGTATCGCGCCGAGTTCAACCAGGGCATTGTGTCGGGTGACATCGGCATTCGCGGCTTCAATACCGAAAGCGAGATCGCCAGTACCAAGCTGCTCATCGATGGCATCCCGTCGAACTTGAACAGCGGG
>NZ_JAJTHI010000001.1 GCF_021298855.1 Gemmatimonas sp. | reverse complement strand
AATCGCTCGCGAGCGACCTCGCGAACGACATCAACATCTCCCTGTCACCGTTACTCATCCACTTGCATCCAGCGTTCGATGTGGAAGTACGCAAAGTCGCCACCCTGAACGGGTCCGTCTCGCCTTCCTGAATGCGTCCCAAGATAGCCGCGAGAGTCAAAGCGATTATGGCCTTACGCATGATCCACCTCTTGGGAATTCTGTGTAATTCGCATTGAACTGCGTCGAGTCCGGGGTTGGTACCCACGTCCCGTTAACCATGGTCGAGTCGTTCCAGCTACCGCTCGGAGGCGGGTTGATGCGTGCAATCCGACTTGGACTAATGATGATCTGTGGAATCCCTTCGTACACGTAGGCCCAGTCGTCGGGCGAAGCAATCCCACCGTGCGGACCATTCCCATACGTTCCACCCGGGATACACGGAGCTTGGTCGCCCGCGTTGCCAGGGTGACTGTGTGCGCCAACCGGCGTTCCCCGTCCGCGGCCTACCGGGTGATCGACATCAACCGGAACAGGTGATCGACATCAGCCGAAAGGCGCAACCGGACGCGGAAAGATAGGAGAACCACGCGCACGCTCCGCTGAACGCGAGCGCGATGATCCCCGCAAGGATCGCGCGCCTTCCCAGAATGGGGATGAACAGTCCAAGCAGGGGCCACGGCCCCATTCTCCGGTAGAGTATCCCTTCGAGTCCTCGATACGCCAACCAGATCGCTGCGACCAGGAAGATGAACGCACTTCCGCCATACAGCTCTTCCGGTGTCCTCGGCCAGCCAACCCCCACAACCACCTCCGACGTTCACGACCTGATTGGGGACTCCAGCGCGGTGCGCTCCCGCCGCATCAACATAATTGTCGCCACGAGGGACCGGGGCGATGGCGACCTGATGCGTCACGTTGCATGTCGTCCCAGCCAGAGCTGTCTACAGCAATGCGGCCGGGGGCTGCCGGGCAAGCCGCGCGAAGAGCAGGGTGCTGACGACCATCGCCACCGACAGGGCCGGCACGGCTCCCCGGAGCAGTGAGGTCACGACGGTAGCCGGCGAGAGTACCGCAAAGTCGAACCACCAGGGGAGCAGCTGCATGACCGGCGCGGCCAGCAACCACCCTGCTCCGGCACCGACGCTCCCGAGCGCCCCGCCGATGAGGGCGCCCTGCATTACCACGAGCAGGCGCGTCGCCCCCAGCGCGCGCAGTATGCCCACTTCGCGGCGATGCGCGCGCGCGATGGAGGCGCTGAGCGCGGCCACGGCCACCACCGACGCCAAGGCGAGGACGAACGACAGCGCACGCGCGCCGGAGCGCAGCGCGTCCTCGAGCTTCGCGACGTCGCCCAGCCGCTCCTGTGCCGTGGACGCGGTCACGCTGGTGAAGCGGCGAGGCGACTGGCGGCGGAGGCGCAGCAGCCCGACGCGTGCCGAAACCGCCTCGCCGTGGTCGTGGCCCCGTGCCAGCAGACTGTAGGCGCCTGTCGCGGGGTTCGTCAGATCGCGGAACACCGGCGGTGGCACGATGAAGACGTGGTCGAGATCGATCGGTGCCACGGGTCCCGACTGCACGACACCGATGATGGCGATGGTGACGGAGCCCAGACGCACGCGGGCGGGGACCTGGCCGCCGAACAGGGAGTCGACCAGTGTGCGCCCGATGACCCCGATGCGACGGGCGCTGCGCTCCTCGTGTGCCGACCACACCCGACCACTCACCACGCGACTGGATTGCAGCCCGAAGAGTGCCCGGCCGGTTCCCAGCAGGCCGACGCGCTGGCGGCGGGGCGGCCGGTGCAGCAGCGCCGACCCCTCGCGGACCAACGCGTGCGACGACGCCGGAAGCGTGGCGGCCAGGGTGTGCAGTGTGCCCACGCCACGCCGCACCGTTGCGGCGCCGCGCTCGGTACAGCGGTGCGCGGAGAGCGGGCAGGGGACGGCCGCGGTTGCGGGCTGCAGCTGCAGGACATCACCACCGTCCTGCGCCAAATCGCGACGCAAGGCAGCCGACACCCCCGTCACGCCTGCATGCACCAGCGCGCTGATGGCCGTGGTGGCCGCCAGCGAGAGCAGGGCCACGGCCACGAGCCAGGGTTGACGACGGGTGGCGCGCAGGAGATCGGTGGCCTGCCACAGCTGCAGCAGCGGCTCAGTCGCGCGCCCCATGCGCATTCAGTGGTGCCCGCCTTCCAGCGCCGCAATGGACGCCGCGCGCAGCGCGCTCACCCCGGGCAGAAACATCCCGAGCGTGGTCATGAGCATCGCGATGCCCGCGCCGTGTGCAGCCGCCCGCCACAGCGCGACCGCGCCCGCCTCGAGCAGGCCGGCCAACCACAGGCCCGCCGTCGCCAACGCCACCCCCACGACACTCACAATCATCGCTTCCATGGCAAGCTGGCCCATCAGCGTGGTGCGACTGGCGCCCACGGCTCGGCGGACGCCGAACTCGTCCATGCGGGCAGCACTTTCGAGCGCCTGCACACTGAAGATGCCGGCTCCCGCCAGTCCCATGACCAGCAGTGGTACCACCATGAGCCATCGCGAAAATCGATCAACGAGTCCACGCACCAGCGTGCCGAAGCGATCGAGGCGGCGAACGCGCCATGGTGGCACGTCGGTGGGGCGCCACTGCAGCGCACGGCGCAACTCGGCGTCCACTTCGGTCAGCGCGCGCGTGAGCGCCAGGGTATCGCGCGCCACGACACGCCACTGCGGCGTGCCACCTTGGCACAGGCGATCGAAGGGCGCCCGCCACGGCACGAGCAGCGCACCGTTCTCCTCGCGGTGCTGCGACAGAAGCGGCCGTGCGGGCAGCGTTCCGACCACAGCCCAGGCACCCGCAGTCGTTTCAATCGTGATCGCGCGCTCGGCGCCGCGACGGCCTGGCGCCAGCTCGACACCGGCGAGTACCACCCCGTGGCTCCTGCCGAGGGGTGGCTGCTCGTGCCACGCCAGGCGCGCCCCGCTGCTCCACCAGCTGACCGCCGCGGGTGTCTGACCTGGAGGAACACAGCGCACGGGGACGGTGCGGTGCGGAATGGAAATGCCGCCGACGCCACGCACGACCACCGTAGTCACGGCAGATCGCTCGAGCAGGGGGTGCAGCGTGGCCCACGACGAGAGCGCGGCCTGGCATTTCGGACAGGCCGACACCTCGAGCTGGGCCGTGGGGGAATTGCCACCATCAGCGAGCTGCTGCACCAGCTGGCCAAGCGACTGGAATGCCCGATCGGCGCCCACCACGCACGCCACACTGGCGACCACCAGGGCAAGGCTCGTGGCGGTGCCGGTGGTGGATGTGGCCAGCGCGGACACCCCCAGCTGCCAGCAGATGCGCCACGTGCCCAGCGGTGTCTCCGTGCGTGTGTGCGTCATGCCTGGGGTGGATCACCCACGTAGCTGGTCATGTAGTGTCCAATGCGACGGCAGGAGCGCCAGAAAACGACGCCCACCACCCCCCAGAGGATGACCGAGAGTCCCGGAACGAAGAACGGGCTCCGCACCACCGCCGAGAACAGCGTAGGCGACCACTCGGCCACCTTGCCCACGGCGAAGAGCACCAGCAGCACCGTGCTCATGGTGGCAATCAGGTAGGCACCGGCGCCGGCGGGGGGCTGGCTGAGCTGCACCGCCAGCATGGCCAGCGTGACGCTCACGATGAAGGCGAGCGTGGTTACCGCGATGGCCGGTGCCGCGACAGCGGGGAGTCCCACGGGCAAGACCAACGTGGCGGCCGTTACCGCCACAACCATTGGGGTGGCCAGCAGCGCCGTGAGCACCAGCCAGGCCCGCACATGTTCAGCGGCGCTGACCGGCAGGCTGGCCAGAAAGGCGAGCGAACCGTCGGCCTTGGACTTGGCCACGGCGCTGCCCACGCCGAATGGCAGGAACGCGCACAGCATGATGAGGTTGGCGACGATGTCTTCGGCGCGATATCCCGACTTGTGCGCGAACAGCACGCAGAGCGGCCCCATGGCCAGTGTGACCGCCAGCAGACTGGCGCGGGCGCGTCGGAAGTGGATGGCCATGAGCGACTGCCAGGCGGGACGCGTCATGCCACCTCCGGGGTACTGCGCCGTGGCGCTTCGGTAAGCAGTGCCGTGAGGTCCGTCACATGCAACGGCGCCATCGCTTCACGCTCGTGGCTGTGCACCATCCCGTCGCGCAGGACGAGCAGCCGAGTGGGGTGGATCTCGGGCAGCTCGTCGAGCAGATGGGTGGCGTAGACGACGATGGCGTTGGGACACGCGTGGATGCTTCGGCGCAGCTCGCGCAGCAGGTCGGTGCGCGCGATGGGATCGAGGCCAGCGGTTGGCTCATCGAGCAGCAGGATGTCGGCCTGTCGCCCCCACGCGGTTGCGAGGTTGAGCTTCACGATGTTGCCACGCGACAGCGTGCCGGTGGTGGCTCCCACATCGAGCGCGAGTTCATGTGCCAGGGCCAGGGCGCGGTCGGTGTTCCAGGCCGCGTACATCTGCGCCATGAAGCGGAAGTGTTCCTGGACGGAGTGCCAGGGAAGCGCCTGCAGGGCAGCGCCCACATACGCGACATCACGGCGCAGGGTGAGTTGATGATCATCCCCGCTGGGAACGGCGGACACGGTCCCGCGTTCGGGCTGCCGCAGCCCGGCCATGAGTGCCAAGAGGGTGCTCTTGCCGGTGCCATTGCGGCCCAGCAGGGCGACCCGATCACCGGGCTGCAGGGTGAGGGTGACGGGACCGAGGGTGAAGCGCGGGTATTCGGCGACGGCGCGGTCGACAACCAGCATGGTGGCTGTGGTGTGGAGAGCGGGGAGGGGATAGGGGGCGTTCAGCGCTGCAGCAGGGGCAGCAACACCAGCAGCAGTGACGCGGCGAGGGCGGCGGGCACGGCGACGGTGTCGCTGCGGTCGTGGCGTGTGCGCAGCTGTTGCCAGAGCACGACGGTAAAGGCGAGCCATGGCAGGTTGACGAGGCGAGCCGCGACGAGCGTGCGGCCTTCGAGCTGCGGCAGCAGGGCATCGAGGCCGAGGGGGATGTGGGCCTGGTTCCATCCGCTCTGCGGATCGAGCAGAATGGCGACGCCATCAACCAGCGCCGACAGCTCCAGGAGGGGAATCCACAGCACGACGGTGGCGGCGATGCTACGAAGCGGCAGCGGTTCATTGAGGGCGCCGGCCACCAGCCACACGGTGATTGCGGCGCCGGCTGCTCGTGCGGCGACGACGAGTGGCGCTGCGAAGACGCTGAGCTTGGCGAGGGGGAGCAGCATTTCCACCTGACCGGTGAAATCGAACGGTGCGGAGCGTTGCATGGCCATGAGCATCATGAAGGCGATGCTGACCGTGATGCTGACGGCGATGAGATAGGCGGGGAGCAGCCGCGGTGCGGACGTGCTCGATGCCGCCGTGTCGCGCCGCCGGTTGGCGGGTCGTGTGGTTCGCGAACGGCGGTGGCTGACTGGTGGGGTCATGGTCGGGCGGGTGGGAGCGGGGCGAGGTGCGCGAGCACCTGATGCACCCCGAGCGAGGTGGTTGCTCCGGGCGCGCTGCCGGGCGGATAGGTCGTGACGGCAGCGGGGGTCACGCCGACGCGTTGGGGGAGCTGCGCGACCTGCTGGAGCGTGCTGGCGGTTGCGGAGCGGAGGGAGTCGAGCGTTTGCCATGAGCGATCGGTGAGGATCACGAGTGGCGGCACGGTGGCATGGTGGGTCACGCGGCGGAGGAGCACGCGCACCACCGCGTGTGAGGCGGGGCAGTCGGCGGCGACGACGAGTCGAGTGGTTGGTGTGGCGGCGCCCATGGGCTGGGGCAGCGCGGTGATGGCGGTGGCCACGCGTGCGGCGAGGATCGCCTCGGATTGCCGGCGCGCCGGCGCGCCGTCATCGCCGCGGGCTGGCCGAGCCAGGAGCGTACCCAGTGTGAGGGCAGCGGCTCCCAGCACGGCGACGGAGGTGGGTCGGGAGATCACCTCAGCCCTCGTGTCATTTCATGAGGTCGTCGAGCACCGACCGGCAGGCGAGCACGCAGGTGCCGGAGAAGGTGCCGTACGCGGCCGGATTCGCGAGGATGACCGGCAGCATGGTGAACCCGCCGGCGAACAGGGCGTAGGCACCGAGTCCGACGCAGGCGGCGCAGTACACCTGACTCCATCCGCCTCCGTACTCACCGGTGGTGGGTGAGGCGACAGGCGGCGTGTTCACGGCGGCGCCGGCATTGGCGGGGAGGGCGGCCGCGGGGGTGGCCGTGGCGGTCATGGCCGTGGCGGTCATGGCCGTGGCGGCGGCGGCCGTCATTGGCGGCGTGTCCGGCGAGCCGATGGCACGCAGCGGGGTGGCGATGGCGAGGGCAGCGGTGGCGAGCCCCCAGGCGAGGTGCATGAGTGTCTGTCGCATGGTGATCATTCCTCGTTGAAGTAGGCGACGCAGGCGGCGGCGCAGGTGACGACGCTTCCGCCCAAGGCGACGGCTTTGGCGCCGCCGACCATGAGGGTGACGTACAGGCCGCCGAAGCCGGCGGTGGCCAGGCCGACGACACCGGCCCCGACGCAGCCGAGGCAGGTGAGGCCGGGTCCGCCGCCGCCGATTTCGGTGGTGGCGGGCGTGTTCGGCACGGTGGTGGGGACGCGTGCCGCGCTGTTGGCGGGCGGTGCTGCGCCGAGGGCGACGGCGACGGCGAGCGCCAGGACGGAAGTGGTATGTCGAAGCAACATGGATTCTCCGTTGCGTGGGTGATGATGATGGCGGCCGTCGCGCGGGAGGCGCCGGCGCGCCGAGTGTCAGTTGTCCCCTGCGGACAACTGCACGCCGTTGCCGGTCCAGCGTGCTGCGAAGTGCGGCTGTGGTTCCTGGACCAGGCCAATGAGCGGATCGAAGTACTCCACCGTTGCCGGCGACTGCTGCAGGAGCAGTACGAAGTGTCCCGGGTGCACGAGGGCGATGGCCGGGGGGTGGAGCGGGGTGCGCGCCCGTTGCACGCGGGCGGTCCAGCCGAGTTGGCGGAGGGTGCGGGCGAGTGGCTCGAGCGCCACCCCGCGCGGGCCGAGCTCGAGTTGGCGAGCGAGGGTGTGTGGTGCGGGGAGGGGGGGCACGGGGTGCGTGGCCTGGCGGTGCAGCCGAGTCACGATGGTCACCGCGCAGTCGTTGTGTGCGTGCTGCAGTTCGTGGGGGGGCAGCGCCGTCACGGCAGCGCCGCCGAGGCGCAGGTGGAGGCGGCGGACGAGACGCGTCGTGCGGAGCGGATCGACGGCGTCCGGTGCCACGGCGGGTGCCGCGGCCGTTGCGGGCGCCGCCACGAGCGGTGCCGCGAGCGCCGTGAACAGGAGCAGCAGTGCAGCCGCCTGGAGCAGGCGCCGAGTGCCTGCGTCACCGACCTGAAGCGTGTGCATGCGAGACGCCCCGTGGCGAGAGAAGCCATCGACCCGGGCGGGCCGACCGACGCGCCGCACCAGGCGGGTCGCGTGGGGCACAACATGCGGGTGGCCGTGAGCGGGCTGTCATCTCATGCGGCGCGAAGAGCGCCCCGTCGGCCGAATGATCAGCCCTTCGGCTACCCGCCGTTCCGAGAGCGCGGTGTTTCGGCACGGACCCGGGCGCACATCAGGGCGCACAGCTTCGCCACCTGGCGGTCGGCTATCGCGTAGTGCACGAACAGCCCGCGCTTGCGCCGGCGCACGAACCCGAGCGTGTGCAGCAGCTGCAGGTGCTTGGACACATTGGCCTGGCCGAGCCGTGTGGACAGGACCAGCTCGTTCACGGTGTGCTCCCGCTGCATGAGCGCGCGCAGCAGCTGCAACCGGGCCGGTTCCGCGAGTGCCTTGAAACGTTCGGCCACCAAAGGGATGACTGCATCGAGCAGTGCATGCCGACCCATCACATCCTCGGCGTTATTCACATTAGCCGCCTCAAGGCGGTACCGCCGGCCACTGTTGGCCGTGGCGCAATCTATCCCCGCGGTGCCGCCGACGGGCAAGGTGGCGTGGACCGGCGTGTCGCGTGATGGCCTCCCCTGCCTGCGGTGACGCCGCCGGAAGAGGACCATGCCGCCCGATCGGCGTGATGACGTGGTGGGACGCGGGCGGGCGCGCAGATGGCGCCTCCCGCGGCACCACCTAGCGCTCGCGGTGTACTTCCCCGTTTCGCAGGTCGCGGCGCGCCAGCAGCTTCTGCAACGACTGCCGGTGCAACCCGAGCGCCCGGGCCGTGCGCGCGATGTTGCCGCCGTTGCGGGCCAGCGCGGCCGTCAGGAACGCGCGATCGAATTCGCGCAGCGCGCGCTCGCGCGCCTCCACGAACGGCAGCTCGGCCGACTGCTCGAGCAGCGTCAGGGGCATCAGCGGGCGGGGGATGCTGTTGGCGAGACTGGCCGGCAAGTCGCACACGGCGATCTCCGCGCCGTCGCACATGACGATCGCGCCTTCGATCACGTTGCGCAGTTCGCGTACGTTCCCCGGCCAGTCGTACGACATCAGGAGGTCGCGTGCATCCTCACCGATGGCCCGGGCGGGCAGGTGGTGGCGTGCCGCGAAGACATGCAGGAAGTGATTCGCGAGCAGGGGAATGTCGTCCTTGCGGTCGCGCAGTGGCGGGAGCGCCAGCGAGATCACCTTGAGCCGGTACAGCAGGTCTTCGCGGAACCGCCCATCCACCACCATGTCATCAAGCGGCCGGTTCGTGGCCGCCACGACGCGCACGTCCACGTGCGTCGATCGGGTGCCTCCCACGCGCATCACCTCGCCGTTCTCCAGCGCGCGCAGCACTTTCGCCTGTGCGAGCGGGCCGAGGTCGCCGATCTCGTCGAGAAAGAGCGTCCCTCCGTGCGCGGCTTCGAAGAGGCCGCCGCGATCCTTCACGGCTCCCGTGAAGGCACCGCGCGTGTGGCCGAACAGCTCGCTCTCCACGAGCTCCGACGGCAGCGCCGAGCAGTTGAGCGCTACGAAGGGCTTGTTGCGCCGGCCACTTTCGTCGTGGAGCGCGCGCGCGACGAGCTCCTTGCCCGTCCCGCTCTCGCCCGTCACCAGCACCGTCACGTCGGTGCGCCCCACGCGCGAGATCAGGCGAAAAACGTCCCGCATGATCGGCGTGGTGCCATACATGCCGCGGAACATCGGCGCCGCCTGCGGCGCGCCCGGCACCGGTACCGCCGCCTCGCGAACCAGCGCCATTGTGCCCAGCCGCCGGAGAAAGGCCACGGCCTCGTGTGCATCGACCGGTCGCGCCAGGTAGTCACTCGCCCCGTGCTCGGAGGCCTGCTGCGGTGCCGAGGACAGCCCGGGCACCGCGAGGAGCGCCGTGAGCACCTCGGGGTGACGGTCGTGCATGGCGTCGAGCAGCGCGAAGCCGCCGTTATCGGCCAGCTGCTGGTCGCAGACCACCAGATCCACCTGCGCGCGGGCGACCATGTCCACTACGCCGGGCGCACCGGACGCCCTCAACACTTCGGTACCCTCGCCTTCGAACGCGGTGCGCAGCGCATCCTGCGCCGCACTGTCCGGGGAGACGACGAGGATGCGCAGGATGCGCCGGGAAGCCGCGGCCGCGGTGGCGGCGGCAGGCGAGGTGTCGTGATCGCGGCCACCGACGTGACGCGAGGGGCCGGGGATGGCGCGGGCGAGAGCGTGTGACGCGGCGATCTCGTTGCGGTACAGAGCGACGTGGCTCATGTGCGGACCTGGTGAGATGCTGACAAGCGTCGGGCATCGTGAGGGGACTGCGGCAAATCACATGGGAAAAACAGAAAAGGCGCGGTGCCGGCGCTCGGAGAGCGGGGGCTGCGCGCCTTCGACTGACCGGGACCCGAGTCCCGTCCGCCAAGGTGGGATCAGCGAGTGATCCCTATGTGGGTGGTGCCTGTACTTCCCGACCAACGGCGACCCGCACACTGCGGCGTGCACCGTTACGTCCGGCAATAGGAAGGTTGCGCAGCTGGACCGGCCCCGCAAGAGGGGTTTCCGTGTGGAACATCACGCGGCGCACCCAATGTGGATTGCGTGTGCATAACGACACCGCGAGGTGTTCTGCGCCGGAACGCCTCACACATGCTTCAGCAACAGTTCGAGACGCTGCCGCAAGTCCCCCAGCGTCTTCGACTTGAATGCCCCCTTGGTTTCCTCCAGCACGGTGATCGTCTCTTCCACGGCCGCCTGCAGCTGTGCACCGCGCGGACAGTTGATGAGTTGGCAGGGATGCGCCTCGGAGGTGGATGTGCCGGCAAGCGCCCGCCCGAGCTGTTCCAGGTCGGTGAGTGACCCCATCACGTTGCGAAGGGTGAGCGCCAGGAACGTGTCCACGCCGGCGCGAGGCTCGCTCATGGGCCGCACCGGCAGTGCAGACGACACGCGCGACTCTGCGGGTTCGATCTGCTCCCGATAGGCGCGCAGCCGCGTCTCGGCGCTCTGCATGGCCTGATACGAGCGGAAGCGCGCGACGGCGCCCGAGACCCGCTTGAGCAGATCCGGGAAGTGCACCGGCTTCACGAGATAGGCCGCCACGGGCAGCTCGATCGAGGCCACCGCCGAGCGCACACTGGGGAACCCCGTGATGATGATGATGGGCAGCCCGCCACTCATGTGGGCCACCTGCTGCACCAGGTCAAGGTCGGCATTGCCCGGCATCTCGAGATCCGTGATGAGGAGGTCGTAGGGCGCCGCCGCGATCGCCTGCAGCGCCCCTTCGGCGTCCTCCACCGTATCCACGTGAAACCCCTCACCCCGCAGCAATTCGGCCGTCGAGGTGAGAAAGGTGGGTTCATCGTCGGCAATCAGAATGCGACCACGACTCATCGCAGCGCTCCAGTGTCCAGGGGAGTCATGGGCAAACGCACCTCGAATTCCGTACCGCCGCCCGCGCGATCGTGCACGGCGATGGTGCCGCCGACCGCCAGAACGGACTGACGCACGAGTGCCAGTCCGATTCCCATACCAGCGGTCTTCACGGTTCGATCCTTGGTGCTGAAGAAGGGGTCGAAGATGCGGTCGCGGATGGCAGGCGGCACACCCGGCCCTTCGTCGGCCACGCGCAGGACGCAGCTCTCCCCCTCCTGCACCGCGCAGACGGTCACGGTGCCGTGGGCGGGCGACACCTCCACGGCATTCTGCACCAGGTTGTACAGTGTCTGCCGAAGCAGCGCATCGGGGACCGGCACGAGTGATGGCGCCTGCGACACGTCCATTTTGATGTGCACGGGCCGGCCGCGGTTCACCTGTTCGAGAAAGCTCACCGCGTCGCTGACCGCGAGAATGACGGAGGATTGCGTCGCGGTGGACTGATCAGGGCGGTAGGTCTCGTACAATTGCCGCGTCACCGCGGCAATGCGGGCGATCTCGCGTTCGATCGCCCCCACGAACCGGTAGTGGGGGTGGGTCTCGGGAATCGACCCGCGAAGAAGCAGAAAGGCGTTCTGGATGCCGGCCAGGGGATTGTTGATCTCGTGCGCCACGCGCGCGGCGAGCCGCCCCATGGTCGTGAGCGCACTGATCTCGCGCAACGACTCCTCAGCGCGCTTGCGAATGGTGAGGTCGCGCCCTTCGGCAATCACGCGGTGAGCACCCGTGTTGCTGTCGTTCAGCGGCTTGAGCGAAAAGTCCATCGTGACGGCGCGTTCGCGACCCGCGGTCAGCTCCACCTCGAAGCGCTGGATCTCGCCACCGCAGGCGCGCCCGAAGCGTTCCTGCACCCGCTCCGCCGTATCGGCGTCGCCATCCCACCAGGGCGCGTGCCAGAACGGGACCCCCGCCAGCTGCGCCGGCGGCATTGCCGCGAGCTCACCCGCAGCCCGATTGGCCTCCAGCACCATGCCATTGGCATCGAGCAGGAGCTGCACCTGAAAGGCCGTGTCGAACACGGTACGAAAGCGCTGGCTCTCCTCGAAGCGCTGCAGCCAGATGCGCCGGTGGAGCCACAGGGTGGTCGTGAGCAGCATCGACACCGTGAGGCCGAGCGCCAGGACCACTTCCGGCAGGGGCGAGTGCGGCGCGTCCACCGGCTCGACAATGTCGATCGCGAGGGCGCGCGCGCCGATCTGCAGCGGCGCCGTGAAACGCGGCCCGGCAGTCGCGGTGCGCCCCACCTCGAACAGCGTTGTATCGGCCGCGCGTACGCGCACCCACACATCACGCGCCACCTCGTTCACGAATGGCCGCACGAGCGCCACGTCGTCGAGCAATCCCACCACCGCCGTGGTGCCGCGAAAGGCGGAGGGCACGGGCACCCACAGGGCCAGCGGCCATGGTCCGGGGGAGAGTGTGGTGCTGTACCGCCGGACAGGCGTCTCCCCGCGCAACTGTTGCGATCGCACGTGGGTGCGCACGGCATCCAGCACGCGCGACGGCAGGGTGTCGGCCGACGTCGAGCGCAGCACGGTCCCGGCGGAGTCCACCCACAGGATATGCCGCAATCCTTCGGTGCCCTCCACCATGCGCCGCAGCCCCGCGTGCCACATCGCGTCGTCCACCGTGCGCAGTTCACCCAGATAGGCGGCCGCGCTCGCGAGAGTCCGCTCAATGGAGCGGTACTGGCGCTGCAGCCCCCGGTCCACCGCCTGGGCGGTGATGGCGCTGCGGTCGCGCACCTGGGCCTGCTCGCGCGCAACCAGCACCTGCCAGAGTACGAGTACCACCAACGCCGAAGACACGCCCACCAGCGCCGGCAGCCAGCGCGGCGGGGCGTGGCCACCGCTTTCGCGTTGCGGGAGACGTTCCAGCAGCGCCACACCCAGCGCAAGCGCTGCCAGCAACCCATGCAGCGAGCCCGCCAGCGGTTCCAAGCCGGTGTCGATCAACAACCCGGCCAGCTGCGCCAGAAACAGCACGCCGGCCAAGGCCACCTGTGATGACGCCAGGGCGCCGGCAAGCAGTGCGGCCTGTTCACCGGGGCGGGCACCGGTGAGCAGCAGCATCCCCGCTGCGTACAGCAGAAAGAGAATGCCGATCGAAATGGGGATGCTCCCCACCGCCACGTCGACACCATCGGGCTGTCGCTGCAGCACCAGCCCGTCCAGCGGCGTGGGCACGCCACGCATGACGAGCGCGATCGTGATCACCGAGAGGACCACGCACAACACCGCGAGCACACGCGCGATCTTCCGGCGGCCGGCGAGCAGGGCCAGCATGGCACCAGCCGCGGCGGGGATGAGCGCCACGCCGCCTACGCGGGCGGGAGCGAAGGTGGAGAGCGGATGCACCAGCCAGTGGACGCCGAGGATCCATCCCAGCAGCCCCGGCACCACGAGCAGCAGCGCCGTGTACGCCAGCCAGCGCGAAAGCGGCACCAGGCGCGATCCCGTCAGCAACCACTCCGTGGAGCGAGACGCGTGCATGCCCTCGATTCTCGGCGTTCGGCCATGGCAACGCTAGGTGCAGCCCGCGGGCTGCGCACGGCGTGGCCTCAGTCGCGCGGCGCGGCGCGGCGGCGCGGCCTCATGTATCGCGGATACTCAACCAGCGCCGTACGTGGGGGGGGTCAAAGGAGGTCAGGCGATCGAGCAGGTGGGCCGGATCGTCGTGGCGCACGAGCCACTCCGCGGGCGCCCCGCGCAGAAAGCCCTCCTGGTCGAGACGCGCGACCAGCGACAGCAACGGCTCCCAGAACTGGCGCGTGTCGAGCAGCCCCAGCGGCTTGCGGTGCACCCCCAGCGTGGCCCACGTCCACGTTTCGAACAGCTCCTCGAGGGTGCCGAGACCACCGGGCATGGCGATGAAGGCATCGGCGAGCTCCGCAATCAGTGCCTTGCGCTCATGCATCGAATCCACCACCTGCAGCGAGGTGATGCCGCGGTGCGCGACTTCACGTTCGACCAGACCGTGCGGCATGACGCCGATGACCTCGCCACCCGCCGCCATGGCCGCATCGGCCAAGGCACCCATGAGCCCGGTCCGACCGCCGCCGTATACCACGGCGATCCCGCGGTTGGCCAGCAGTGTTCCCAAGGCGCGGGCGGCGTGCACGTAGTCGGGGTGGGCCCCCTCGTTCGAGGCGCAGTAGACGGCGACGCGCTGGAGCGTCGTGTGGGGCGTGGCGGCAGCAGTCGTCATGCCAGAAGTGTAGCGCGTGCAACGCCGCCGCACCGCTGCCGTCGCGGCGCCCCCCTCGGCCAGCCGCTCGCGCTTCGCGTCGTTTCCGGTCATTATCGGATATGGCTCATTCCCAAAACGGCATCGACTTCCCGACGCTCCGCATCGTCGACCACCCGCTGGTGCGCCACAAGATCACGCTGCTGCGCGATCGCGCGACCTCCACCAAGCAGTTCAAGGAGCTGGTGGACGAGATCGCCATGCTCATGGCGTACGAGGCGACCCGGGATCTTCTGCTGGAGCCCACCACCGTGGACACGCCACTCGAACCCACCAGCGGCTGGACGGTACGCGGCAAGAAGCTCACGCTGGTGCCCATTCTGCGCGCCGGACTGGGCATGGTGGAGGGGATCCTGCGCCTCATCCCCTCCGCCCGCGTTGGGCACATCGGGCTCTACCGGGACCACGATACGCTCGAGCCGGTGGACTACTACTTCAAGGTGCCGGGCGACGTGTCGGAGCGTGATTTCCTGCTGCTCGACCCCATGCTGGCCACGGGAGGCAGTGCCGCCGCCGCCGTGTCCTCGCTCAAGCGCGCCGGCGCCACGCGCATTCGCTTCCTGTGTCTCGTGGCCGCTCCGGAGGGCGTGCACCGCCTGGCGGCGGCGCACCCCGACGTGCCCGTCCTCACCGCATCGCTCGACCGGGAGCTCAACGAGTTCGGCTACATCCTGCCGGGGCTGGGCGACGCCGGGGACCGGCTGTTCGGGACGCGGTAGGCGGCCGGACGGCGGTCGGGGTCGACGGCAGCGCGCAGACGGCAGGAACGACAGCGCGCAGACAGCAGGCATGTGGTAGAACAATGCGGGAGCCAGCGCGGCGCGCGGCTCCCGATGTCCACCGGCATAGGAAATCGGGCGCCCTGCGAAGCAGTGGCGCCCGTTTGGTTTCTCCGAACCCCTGCCGTCTGCGCGCTGTGGTTCCTGCCGTCTGCCGTCTGTGGTTCCACTTTCAGCGGTTCCACCACCCATCCCGCACCGCACCAGATCCGCCGCTACGTGAACCACTCCCGCGGCTGCCGCTTCTGCTGTTCGGCCACCTGCAGCACCCACCCCTGTGCCGTCGGTTCCGTCACTTCGTGCGCCACCCGGTTGAACCACTGCTCCGCCTGGGCGTCGTCCCCGACGCGGCGCCACAGTTCCCCCACCAGATAGGTGATCACCGCGCGCTCGTTGGGGGGCATGCCGTCGAACATCGCCAGGGCGTCGGCAAAGGCCCACGCCGCATGGCGACGGAAGTACCGCTCCGCTTCCGTGTCCCCCTCGTCCACGCAGCACCAGGCCGCACGCAGGTAGAGGTCTGCCAGATAGCGCGGCTCATTTCCTTGCCACGCCGCCACCTTGGCCGCATGCTCGTACTTGAGCGACCCCGAGGGCAACGACGCGCGCAGCGCCGGTGTCAGCTCCCTCGACACCCGCTCCTTGAGCAGGGTGCTCGGCACCACGTCGTCCTTGAAGTCGCGCGCCACACCGGCGTAGCCGCAGTGGGTGCAGAGATGCACGAAGTACGGCAGCGGCTGCATCCCGGCCGCGCGCTCGTGAAAGTCGGTGCGTTTGCCGCCCAACCCATTGGTGGCCACGACGGTCTGCGAACGGAAGGCCACGGCGCAGACGGGGCAGGTCAGTTCGATAAGGTGGAGCGTGGTCATGGTGACATCGGAAGCCCGGGGATGTCGCAGAGTCTCGGCATGAACCGTCACCGAGTTGAACCAGGCGACGCCGGTTCTCCACATTCCATGTCGATGGTCTCTTGTTGTGACATTGGGGGCGGGCTAACTTCCCGCCTTCCATGGCGTGCGTGGACGCTTCCCACCTCCGCGTCTCGTTCGGCGAGCGATAGGTGTCTCGCGCCGGGGTTCGTCCCCGCGCGTCGACACACGGTCACGATCGCGCCGGCTTCCCGACCCCGGGTCGTTGATGTTGATCAATCTCGTTCCTGATTTTCTCGCGGTTCTTGAAGCCGAAGACCGTTTCGCGGCCTACCTCGAGTACTTCGAGCGACACCGCGAACTGCTGACCGCCTATTGGGACAATTACGTCCTCGAGCCGTCTGGTCCCCACTTCGAGGAGGTCGTGCGCAACACCGTCGCCGCCGACCGCAGCGACCTGCACGCGCTGCTCGCCACGGCCGATCTCGTGACGCTGGCGCGGCACACCGAAGACAAGGTGCGCATGCTGCTCGACGTCGACGTGCCGTATGACATCGTGCTCATGGTGGGCGTGGGGGCGGCCAACGCCGGCGAGCTGGTGGTGAACGGCCGCGGCATCGCGTTCGTCTGCCTCGAGCACTTCACCGGCATTGCCAACCCCGATACGCAGGGGCTGGGCCTCGATCCCGAGCTCATTCCGCTCTGGCTGGCGCACGAAATCACGCACGTGATCCGCTACACCTCCCCCACGAGCCGCAGCAGCATGCGTGACCTCGTGCGCGACGCCGGTGGCTACTACTCATACTGGGAAACGGGACGGCAGGCCTCCCTGCGCGAACTGCTCGTGAACGAGGGACTCGCGGTGCAGGTGTCCCGCGCGGTCAGCCCGGGACATGCGGCGTGGGAGTACTTCGGCTTCGGCCGGCGGCAGTACGCGCGCGTGCGCGAAGTGGAGCCGGTGCTCACCCGTGCCGCCACGCTCGACTTCGAGCGTGCGGCCTTGGGATTGCGGTTGCGCTACCTGTCCGGTGGCATGAGCGACGAGGCCCGCACCCTCGAGCGCACCGTGCTCCCCGAACGCGCCGGCTACTTCCTCGGCGCCCGCATGGTGGACGCCGCCATTCAGGGGCGCGGCTTTGCCTGGTCGGTGCGCGCGAGCGCGCACGAAATCGCGGCCGCGGCCGAACCGATCACCGAGCGGCCGCGCCTTACGGTGGTCAGCTGAGCGCTGAGCGCTCAGAGTTGAGTCGGAGAGTTGAGAGGCTGAAACGGCTCAGAGTTGAGCCCGGATCGCAATGCGAGTTGAGCTGGCTAGCGGTGAGAGTCGATGAACGACGCTCAACTTCTCACTGCTAGAACCCTCGTGCTCACCGCGATCCGAGCTCAAGTCTCCGCCTCAGCCTCGCAACTCTCCACCTGAGATCTCAGACCTCAGTTCTCGAGATCACTTCCCGATACAGAAGTCGCGGAAGACCCGGTCCAGCACGTCTTCCGTGTCCACCGTCCCGATGAGCTCCGCGAGCGCCTCGCGCGCCGCGAGCAGATGCACCGCCGCCACGGGCGCGGGGAGCGCACCATGGTTCCACGCCGCCTGAAAGGCCGCCACTTCGTGGTGCGCGACCGTGAGCCCCGCACGATGGCGCTCCCGGGTAATGATGACGGCGTCGGTGTCCCCCGGTGTGTGTGCCTGTGCGGCCATATCGATGCGCGGCAAGAGCGCGGCAAGTCCGTCGCCCGCTTCCGCGCTGACCGGCACCGCGTCGCCGTCACCCGTCCCGTCGATGGCCGTGCGCAGGTCGCTCTTGGTGAGCACCGGCACCACCACGGCGGTCGTGCGCTCACGCACGACCTGCTGCGTATGCACGAGATCTTCCATGCTGGCCCCGCACGCCAGCACCACCTGGGCCTGGGCGAGATAGCGTCCGCTCACCTCGATCCCCAGCCGTTCCACCTCGTCCTCGGTGTCGCGCAGCCCTGCGGTATCCACCAGGCGGAGCGGCAGGTGCCCGCTTCCCCGGTCCAGCAGCGCCTCGATCGCGTCACGCGTCGTGCCCGGCACCGCCGTCACGATTGCGCGCGACTCGCCGAGCAGCGCATTGAACAGGCTCGATTTGCCGGCGTTGGGCGGCCCCGCGATGACCACGAGGGCGCCGTCGCGCACCATCGCGCCGCGTGGCGCGGTGCGCAGCAGCGCCTCCAGGGCCTCGCCGAGGGCCCGCGCCGCCGCCGCCACCCGTTCCGGCGCGATGGGGCCGTCATCTTCCTCGGGGAAATCGATGTCGTAGGCCAGCAGCGCCTCGAGGTGAATCACCTCGTTGCGCAATGCCTGCAGGCGGCGCGAGAGCCCGCCGTCGAGCTGGGCGAGCGCCTGTCGCTGCATGGCCTGCGTGCGCGCCTCGATCAGGTCGGCCACGGCCTCCGCCTGCAGCAGGTCCATGCGGCCCCGCAGCACCGCGCGACGGGAGAACTCCCCGGGCCGGGCCGCGCGCGCGCCGTGACGGATGCAGGCGCCCATCACGACGGCCGGCGAGACCGCCCCGCCGTGCGTCCCGATTTCCACCACATCCTCGCCGGTGAACGAGTGCGGGGCGGGAAAGGCGGTCACGAGCGCCTGCTCCAGCGGTGCCCCGGTGTCCGGGTCGGCCAACTTCACCAGCTGCGCGCGGCGGGGGTCGACGGCGCCGCCCGTGACCCCGCCGAATGCGCCGAGAGCGCGCGCAATGTCGATGGCGCGCGCTCCCGAAAGACGAACCATGGCCACCGCGCCACGCCCGGAGGCGGTCGCCAGCGCGACGATCGTGTCGTCGTCGCCGGGCAGCAGCGTCATCCCTTCACCAGCGGCTTGGAACGCTCCTGCGCAATGAGCCACTGCTGCGGCAGCGACGCGAGGTTCTGGATGAAGTAGTACAGGTTGAGTCCCGACGCCATGCTGAAGAAGAACACCAGCATGATCCCCGGCATGAGGTACATCATCATCTTCTGCTGCTCATTCGACTTCGTGCCGCGCATGCCGATCCAGGACATGAGCATGGTGGTGGCCGCCACGAGCACGGGAATGATGTAGTACGGGTCCTTCACCGAGATGTCCGGGAACCAGAGGAACGGCACACCGCGGAACTCGATGGTGTTCTGGAACACGAAGAAGAGCGCAAAGAACACCGGCAGCGGGATGAGCATGGGCAGGCACCCCGAAAGGGAGCTGAAGGGGCTCATGCCATGTTCCTTGTACAGCTCCATCATGGCCTGCTGCAGCTTCTGCGGCTCGTTCTTGTAGCGGGTCTGGATGGCCTGCAGTTCGGGCTGGATGCGCTGCATCTGCATGCTGCTGCGCATGGCCTTCTGGTTGAGCGGCCAGAGAATGATGCGGATGGCCACGCCGAAGATCACGAGAATCCAGCCGTACGACAGCCCGAGCGTGCTCTTCATCCACAGGAGGAGGCGAATGACGATGGTGGCGAAGGGCTGCACGATCCCCTGGATCCAGCCGCCGTAGGGGTTGGACGTTTCGAATTCGCGCCCCAGCGCCACCAGCCGCTTGAACTCCTGCGGGCCCACATACACTTCGAAGGCCGCGTTGCCGGCCTTGAGCGGGGTGACCAGTGTGGCCTGCCCGCGTACCGCCTCATCGTTGATGCGGGGCCCACCGGTCACGTTGATCTCGGCGAACGGGGTGCCCCCCTTGGGGGCGAGCACGCCCACGATGAAATACTTGTTCTTCGCGACGCCCCAGGAAATGGGACCGGCCTCGATTTCGCGCTCACCCGGGTCGACGGAACGGAAGGCGATCCCCTCGGCGCCCGCGAGCTCCGGCTTGTACGCGTACGCCAGATGTGAATGGTCTTCGGTGGTGTCCGACTCGGAGCTGCGGAACCCCGTGGGGAGGTCCACCAGCAGGTAGCTGTTTTCTGGCACCCCCGCCACCGCCGCCGCGACGTTGACGCGATAGCTGTCGGGAAGGAAGGAGTAACGGATCGACACCAGCCGTCCCGCCAGATCCGCGTCGTACGTGATGACGGTGCTGTTGCCGTCTGCCGACTGCGTGGAACGGAACGTCTGCGTGGTGAGGTCGATCGTGTCGCCGGGCACGACGAGGCGATACCCCAGCATGCGCTCGTTGGGGAGCGCGAGTTCCACGGTACCGCTGCGGGTGCGTCCCCCGTTCGACAGTGCCTGAAACTGCGTCAGCGAGGCGCCGATGAGCGCAGCGCCCTTGCTCGTGGTGCGGTAGTCGGCCACGGCAGTGTTCACCACGGCGGTATCGACCGGCAGCACGACCGCCGGTTCGGCCGGCACCGCCGGCGCGCCCATCGCGTCGCCGGCCACGGCACCACTCACGCTCGGCGCGCTGCTGTCGGACACGGTCTGCGCCGAATCCGCCGTGGCCTTCCGGGCGCCCGGGACCGGCGTGGGCGTGGGGAAGAGGTACGGCGTGACGAGCAGCACGGCCGCCATGAGCACGACAGCCAGAACGATACGACGTGGTTCCATGGGAAATTGAGAGTAACGCTGGAGTGACCCTGTCCGGTTGGCCCGACGGCGAATCCCGGGGGGAGAGTGCGGCAAGCGATCGCGTCAGGGCACCGGGTCGAATCCGCCCGGCCGGAACGGATGGCAGCGGCCAATGCGGCGCAACGCCATCCACCCCCCGCGCCACGCGCCATGTTTTTCCAGCGCTTCGATGGCGTAGGCGGAACAGGAAGGATAATAGCGGCACGCCCCACCGAAGATGGGCGAGAGGGCGACCTGGTAGCCGCGCACGAGCAGGATGAAGAGCTGCCGTACCACGCCCGGTTTACCCGACCCGCTTGAGCAGCTGGCGGATGGCCTGCTCCAACTCTCCGCCGAGGGTGGCAAGGTCACGGTCGTAGGCCGAGGGGAAGACGCGCACGACCACATCGAGTGGGGGGTGCTGCTGGAGGAGGTGGAGCATGTGCCGCCGTACGAGCTCCCGGAGGCGGCGTTTCACCAGGTTCCGCGCCACCCCGGAGTGCTTGTACTTGGGCACGACGAACCCGACGCGCGAGAACGCGTGAAGGGAAGCGGTGGCGCGCACGTCCAGTGACGCGGTGCGCACTCGCTTCCCTTCGTGACGAACTCGTTCGAGGTCGGTGCCGCGCGTCAGCCGAAGCGGACGCGGGAACGCCTGTGACTCAGGCGCCAGCGTACTTGGACGGGAGCTGGACGGTGAGCTGCTTGCGCCCCTTCTTGCGGCGACGAGCGAGGACGGCGCGCCCCCACTTCGTCTCCATGCGCGCACGGAAGCCGTGCTTACGGATGCGACGCGTGTTGCGCGGACGATAAGTGGGCTTGCCCATGGCGAACTCTACGAAGAACGAGGGAAAACGAGCCGGAATGCCGGCGCAACGTCAGTATGGTGGACCGGACAGGCGCCTCGCGCCATCCCGTCGAGCCTCAGAATGTACCCGGGCCGGTGGTGAGGGTCAAGGGGCGTGCGCGCCGGAATTTCCCTTCTAAACTGGCTCGGGACAACGAGTTGAGCATCCACCGGGAGACTTGCTTGCCAACACGTATTGGCGCGCCCGCGCCGGCCAACTCACGCCCGTTGTGCCAATTGACTTATCCACAATAAACGGGGTACCTTCGCCGCCCGCGTCGCTTCCGTTCGCCACCGCTCGAGTCGCCCATGTCGCTATCGCCTGCCGAAACCTGGGATCGCCTGCGCCAACGGGCGCGGCAGGTGCTTCCGGAGCAGACGTACCGCACCTGGCTCGAGCCCACCGACGCCATTGCCGTCGAAGGCGACACGCTCGTCATTGGCGCCCCGGACCAGTTCTCCGCCGACTGGAACGACTCGAAGCACGCCGACCTGCTCGCGACGTTCGCCCCCGTCGCGCTCGGCCACCCCATCAAAATCCGCTTCAAGGTGCACGAGGAGCGGGTGGGGCGGGTCCAGATGGACATGTTCGTGGCGCCTCCTCCGGCCCCGATTGTCGCGCCACCAGTGGCGCAGCAATCGCGCATGTCTACGCCACTCAATCCGCGGTACACCTTCGACCAGTTCGTCATCGGCAAGTCGAACGATGTCGCCGCTGCCGCCGCCCAGGCCGCCGCCCAGGCGCCCGGCAAGGTCTACAACCCCCTCTTCATCTACGGCGAGACCGGGCTCGGCAAGACCCACCTCATGCAGGGCATCGCCCACGAACAGCGGCGGCGGACCCCCTCCCTGCGCATCGCCTACGTCGGCACCGAGCAGTTCACCAACGAATTCATCGGCGCCATCCAGACCGGCCAGATGGGCGACTTCCGCCGCCGCTTCCGCGAAATCGACCTGCTGCTGGTGGACGACGTGCAGTTCCTGAAGGGCAAGGAGAGCACCCAGGAGGAGTTCTTCCACACCTTCAATGCCATCTACGAGGCCGGACGACAAATCGTGCTGACCTCCGATCGGCCCCCGAAGGAGATCCCCGGCCTCGAGTCGCGCCTCGTGTCGCGTTTCGAGTGGGGGATGGTCGCCAACGTCGACTCGCCCGACTTCGAACATCGCATCGCCATCCTCAAGAAGAAGGCGAGCCTCGATCACCTCGAGCTCACCATCCCCGATGAGGTCATCGAGTTCATCGCGCAGCATGTGAAGTCGTCCGTCCGCGAGCTCGAGGGTTCCATCATCAAGCTGCTCGCCTACGCGTCGCTCAAGCACCGCGACATCTCCGTGGACCTGGCGCGGGAGGCGCTGCGCGACAAGCTGCGCGGCGCCACGCACTCCGACTTCCCCGACGTTCCGCCCACCACCATCACCGTCGCCACCATTCAGCAGGTCGTGGCCCGCGAGTGGGGCGTAACGCCGGATGGCCTGCGCTCCAAGACACGCACCAAGCAGCTCACCGTGCCGCGGCAGATTGCCATGTATCTGTGCCGGGAGCTGCTGGCCTTGCAGCTGGTGGAGATCGGCAACGCCTTCGGGGGTCGCGATCACTCCACGGTCATCCACTCCCTGGAACGCGTCGCCGAGGATATGGGCGCGGAGACCGGGTTTGCCGAGCGTGTGCTGAAGGTGCGCACCATGTTGGAAACCCTGCGGACAACCGGTCAGCTGGGCTCCTGAATCCCCGCCGCTCCACACGCCCCCACATTGGCCCACCCCCCCACTGTGTGCCGCCGGGGAGTACCTCCGGCACCCCACAGGATGTCCACATGAGGTGGTATGGCGGAAGTGACTGAAAACGCGTAGGTTGCAGCGTTTGTAAACAAGCCCACACCCCCTGCTGCTACTGCTGTTTTTCTATCTAAGTCTGTTTTTAAACAGCAGGTACCCGCAGTCCTTCCACAATTCCGGGCATGAAGTTCACGATCTCGCGTGAGAAGCTGCAGGAAGGCCTTCAGGCCGTGACCGCTGCCGTACCGGCCAAGACCACCTTGCCGGTATTGGCCAATTTGCTCGTCGAGACCACCGATCGCGGCATTCGGTTCTCGGCGACCGATCTCGACATCGCCGTCAGCACGGAAGTCAGTGCCGATGTCGAAACGCCCGGCGCCATCACCATTCCCGCCAAGAAGCTCAGCGAGATTGCCCGCGAGCTCCCCCCGTCGCCGGTGAAGATCGCGACCAGCGGCGAGCAGCGGGTAACCCTCGAGTGCGGCCGATCCAAATTCAAGCTGCTCGGATTGCCGCGCGACGAGTTCCCGACGTTCCCCAGCGTGCGCTTCAACGACTCGTGGCGGGTCAAGTCGGGGGAGCTGCAGAAGCTCATCGCCCACACGGCCTTCGCCGTGAGCACCGAGGAGTCCCGCCCCATTCTGAACGGCGTGCTCTGGGAGCTGCGTGAGGAGCGCATGCGCATGGTGGCCACCAATGGCCATCGGCTCGCCAAGATGGAGCTGCCCGTCGAAGCCAGCAGTGCGCCGCCGGGCGATCTCATCGTGCCGCCCAAGGCGCTCGAACAGATCCGTCGCCTCTTCCCCGCCGAAGAAGAGCTCGAGATCGCGCGCGGCGACAATCACCTGGGCTTCCGCTCGCCGTTCACGTCCGTGTTCACGCGGCTGGTGGAAGGCCCGTATCCCAACTACGAGCAGGTCATCCCGAAGGACAACGATCGCTACGCCCTCGCCGACAAGGCCGCGCTCACGCAGGCACTCAAGCGCATGAGCGTCATTGCCAGCGATCAGACGCACCGCATCAAGATGTCCTTCAACACCGGCATGCTGAAGTTCAGCGTGACCACGCCCGATCTTGGCGAAGCCAGCGACGAGCTCCCGGTCAACTACACGGGCGATCAGCTCGATATCGGCTTCAACGCCACGTACCTGCTCGAGATCCTGCGCTTCATGCCCACCGAACAGGTGCGTCTGACGTTCAAGGCCCCCGAGCGCGCGGCCACGATCGAGCCCGAAGGCTGGGACGATCCGGCCAAGTACCTGTGCCTGGTGATGCCGCTGCGGTTGATGGACTGATTGGATGGTGGGCGCGCCGGGGGCGCGCGTGGGGTGACAAGGGAGGGGGCAGGCGGAAGGCATTCAGGGAGCAGGGGCAAGAACTTCCCCCATCCTCCTGACCACCTTCCCCCTGCCCCCTCGCCTGTCATGAACGGCCGGCCCACCGGCCGGCCGCTCCGCAATGCTCAGCGCGCCCGCACCGCCGAGAACTCCGTGCGTTGCACGATCTGCTGGCTGCGCGGGGCGCTGCCCGGCAGTCGCTCGGTGGCCTGCAAGGTCAGTGTCATCGTGCCCTCCAGGCGCTCCAGGGTGCCCCGCAGCGCATGAACGCGGGCGCGCTGGGCTCCGACCCCGGTGCCCGTCAGTTCGAGCGTCCTGAAGGCCGTGCCCCCCTTCCCCTGATACCGCGCGGCAAGGTCTCGGCGTACCACGAGCACCTCGTCGGTCAGCTCTTCCAGCTGGGAGAGTACTGTTGTATGCACTACTATGGGGACACCACTGCGACAGGTAAGCGTCACCACGCTGTCTCGCCACCGATCTCCAAGGGCAACACCGTTCGGGACCCGCACGAGAAGATCGCGTGCCACTGCCGCGGCGCTCGCTTCCGGACGATCGCACTCATTGGCCAATGGGGGACGCGTGGAGACCCGTACCGCGCCACTGTCGAGCGTCGCGTCCAGCAGGATGAGCCCCGGTAGCACCGGAGCCGGAGCCGTGGCCGGGCGACGGCTGTCCAGCTCGGTGCGCACCGTGAAGGAATCCACCTGGCCACTGGCCCGCAGAGCGCCGTGCGGCTGCCGCTCCGCCGACCAGGAAACGACGGCATCGCTGTCAATGCGCTGCTCCCCGCCGTCACCGGTAACGGTGACCCGCGCGGAGGATTGCACGCGCCAGGTGGTGCTGACGAGCCGCGCCGGAAGCGCTACGCGCAGCGGGGCCGGCACCGCTGCCGGGAGCGCTGGCGCGGCTGCGCCGGAAACCGGGGTTGCCGCGGTGGATACACGCCCGCCGCCCCCACCGCAGGCGGTGAGCAACAGCGCCGACGCCATCGCGCGGCGCGCCGTTCCGATGAGCGCAGAACCCAAGACCCAAAACCCGAAACAGGAGTTGAACGGATACCGCCGGCCTGTAAGCCGGGTTCTGTCGGTACACCGAGGTGCACCGGACGGTCATTCCTCTCGGCGTGCCGTCACCGGCACGCTCCAGCAGCCTACCCGCGGTTCGCCGAGTCTGCCCGAAGGCAGGTCGACGGGGTCGAGGCGAGCCGCCTCTCACCGCCTATTTGGCCTTGCTCCGGCCGGGGTTTGCCGTGCCACGACTGTTGCCAGCCGCGCGGTGGGCTCTTACCCCACCCTTTCACCCTTACCGCCTTCTTGCGAAGACGGCGGTTTGCTTTCTGTTGCACTGTCCGTCACGCACCGCTCGCGCCATGCGTGCCCAGGCGTTACCTGGCGACCTGCTCTGTGGAGCCCGGACTTTCCTCGGAATCGTGGCGTGACCATGAAGGCCCGTTCCCCGATTTCGCGACCGTCCGGCCGACGATATCCGTTCCTGCGCAATATAGCGGTTTCGCGCGCGCAATCGCCGCCCCGTGCCTCGCCGGATCGTGTCACGGCGTCATCAATTTCACGCGGTAGGCGCCCACCATCACGCGTGACGGTGACACCCGAATGACGCGCGCGGCTACCGTGCTGGCCATCCCCGCTCACCGACCGCCTGCGCACATGAGCGCGCGCGGCGCGATCCCGCCCCCCATCGTTCGAGAGTGGTCATGTCCACGAGCAATCCGGCCCGCCAACGCGGCGCATCCGCCGTCGTCACCTTCGTCACGCCATCGGAACAACAACGCGTCGACGCTCTCACGAACGGGAGCTGTGTGGCGATGCACCGCGACACCCTCGATCAGGTGCTGCACGACCTGCGAACACATTCCGTGTCCGCGGTCATCGTGTCGGTGTCGCGCTATCAGCAGCAGTACGCGCCCTCCATGGCGCGCCTGGTGCGGGAGTTTCCGCGTGTGCCCGCCGTGGCCCTGCTCACCGGCAACGAAGCCCGCAGCTCGGCCGCCCTCCTCTCGCTCGGCCAACATGGGGTGCGCACCCTCGTCGATGCGCGCGATCCGGCCGGATGGCGCACCCTGCGGACGTTGGTCACCACCGAATACGTGCAGGACATCGACACCCGCGCCATCTCGGTGCTCCGGCGCGATCTGCAGGGGGCCGTGTCGGCCAGCGTACGCTTCTTCGACACGCTCTTCACCGTGCCGCGCAGCCTCACCACGGTGCAACAGCTGGCTCGGCACATGGGCGTCCTTCCCACCACGCTCATGAGCCGGTTCGTTCGCCACGGCATTCCCACACCCAAGCGCTACCTCGCGTCGGCCCGCATGGTACGCGCGGCCCACCTCCTCGAAAACCCGGGGTGCAGCATCACTCAGGCGGCGTACCTCATGGAGTACTCCTCGCCACAGAGCTTCTCCCGTCATCTCTCGGGGACCCTGCACATTGGTGCCGCCGAGTTTCGTCGTCGGCACACCGGTGAGAGCATGCTGGAGATGATGCGGGAACAGCTGGTGCTGCCGTATCTCGCCCAGCTGCGCGAGTTCGATCCCTTTGCGTCACCGCCGGCGTGGTTGTCGCGCCCGCCCGAGCCGCACACGGCCGCCGCGACCAGCGCCACCGCGCACCATCACACCAGCGGCGACTCCGCCGTGTGACGCAGCGCCAGCACCCGGAGCCGGGCCGCGGCCTGTGTGAGCTGCTGGGCACTGCGCGAGAGCTCCTCGATGCTGGCCCGCTGCGCGTCGGAACCATCGGCCGCGGCGCGCGCGCCGCTGGAGGCCCGCTGCGCCGACAGGTCGAGTGCATCGAAAGCCGTGGCCGCCGAGGCCGACAGCGTGGCCTGGGTCTGCGCCAGGGCGGCGACTTCGTCGCTCTGCTTCGTGATGCGGGTGATGCCGTCCACCATGCTCGACAGCGCCCGCGTGGCATCACGCGCAATGGTGCCGGCTCCCTGGACTTCGTGGGCGGTGGTATCCATGGCCTGCACGGCCGTGTCGATCTCGTCGCGCACGCGCTGCACGGTGGCGGCCACGCGTTTCGCGGCTTGGGCACTCTCCACGCTCAACGCGCGAATTTCGTCGGCGACGACCGCGAACCCCAACCCGTCCTCACCTGCGCGCGAGGCTTCGATGGCGGCGTTCAGGGCGAGCATGTTGGTCTGCCGCGCAATGCGGGAGACCGTATCCACGAACCGGCCCACCTGTTCGGAGGCCGGCTGCAGGGCCCGCACCGTGGCCGCCGTGGCCGTGACGTCACGGCCCACCCGCACCAGCGCCTGCGCCGCCCGCTCGATGGCCTCGCGGCTGGCCGCGACCACGTCATCCACTACGTGCGCGTCGGCGGCCGTGACATCTGCCGTGCGGCGCGCGGCGTCGGCGGTGCGGCGCGCCTCATGACCCGTACGCACGCCGTTGGCGGCGCGCGCCTGCTGCGTTTCCAATTCCTCGCGCAGGGCGTGCGCTCCGCCCGCCACCTCACCGGCGCGCCGCTGCAGCGTACTGGCCGCGCTGTACACCTGCGTGGCCACGGCCGCGAGTTCATCGGCTTCCCGTTGCACGGTTTCAATGAGGAGCTGCAACTCGTCGAGCATGCCGTTGAAGCTGCGCTCGAGAAAGCCCAGCTCGTCGGCGTGCCGGGCATCGGCGCGCACCGCGAGATCCCCGCGCTCCACCTGCGCCATGCGCTCGCGCGTTCGGCGCAACCGCGCAATGAGCCGCGACGGCATCTGAATGACCTGCTGCGCCATGACCACGAGCAATCCGGCGGCGAGCAGGATCTGCGGCACCGGAGTGGCGTTCTGCGGGATGGCCGCGTTGTGGGCAAGGCTCGCCGCGAGAAAGCCGATCACGGATGCGGCGGTGGTGACGTACCCCAGCGCCGGCCCCCGATCGAAGGAGTACGGCACGATGGCCAGCACGTACGCCAGCACGAGCACGGGGGCGCCGAACAGGAACACCACACTGCTGATCAGCGCGGCGTCGAAAACGGCAAAGACATACTTGAGCCACCGGCGGTAAAGCGCCGGCGAGCGCCCGAGCGCCGACAGCGCGCCATTGAGCGCGAGGGCGGTGGCGAACATGGCGGCCACGGTTGCCAAGGGCACACGCGCCAGCCCCACCTGCATGGCCGCCACCAGCACCACGGCAATGACCACCGTGCTCCACAGGCGCCGCTTGCCCGCCTGGCGGAAGGTGGCCAGGTCCTTGGCGCGCTCTTCCTCGAACAGCACGTTCGCCGGCAAGGCGAGGGCGCGCGTGCCGGCGAACGGCGTGGGAATGCGGTGCGAGGCGAGCGGGGTGGACCGGGACAGGGCAGAGGCGGTCATGACACCCGAAAGACGCGCGAGGGGGGATTCCGTCTCGCCCGGAAGACGCGGAGTGCTACCCTCTGATCAGCGGCGCCAGCTGCTCGGCCGTGACCAGGCTGATCACCGGCACCCCGGCCGTCGCTTCGATGGCCTCGCGCCCGCCTTCCTGGCGGTCAACCAGCGCCAGCACCCCGACCACCGCGCCGCCAGCCGCGCGCACGGCTTCGACGGCCTTGAGCGCCGAGCCCCCGGTGGTGATCACATCCTCCACCACGACCACGTGGTCGCCAGACTGAAACGGGCCCTCGATGAGTTTGCCGGTGCCATGCTGCTTGGCTTCCTTGCGCACGGTAAAGGCCCGAACCATTTCCCCGTCACCCCCTTCGGCCGCCAGGGCGCTGGCATGGGCGATGGCATACGCGATGGGATCGGCCCCCAGGGTCAACCCCCCCACCGAATCGACGGGCCAGCCGCTGTGGCGCAGCGTCGCCAGGCCGACGCGCCCAATGAGCAGCTGTCCCTCCGGATGCATGGCCGTCAGGCGGCAGTCCACGTACAGCGACGAGCGGCGCCCCGAGGCGAGTACGAAATCGCCCCGCTTGGCCGATCGTTCGGCCAGCAGGGCGACGAGCCGTTCGGAATACCGGGCGAGCGACGTGTCCGACGTGGTCAACGGCCGAACAGTCCCTTCATTTTCCCGAACAGCCCACCCTTGTCCTTGCCGGCGTCGGTGGTGGCTGCGGCGGCCGCCGCGCCGGAGCTGCTGGCCGTGGAGTTCGCGGCGTCGCTGAACGCCTCGCAGAAGGCCATGACCGACGGGTACCGCTCCGCCGGAGCCTTGGAAAGCGCCTTCATGACCACGGCCTCGACCGCCGCGGGAAAGGTGAGCGACGGCTTGGCCTTGTTGAGCGACACGGGCGGCTGCGTGAGCAGCTGCGAGAACAGCTCGCGCGGCGACTTGCCGGTGTAGGGCAGGCACCCCGACAGCAGGTAGTACGCAATGGTGGCCAGCGAATACTGGTCGGCAGCTGGTCCCACCAGCTCTCCGGACAGCGCCTCAGGGGCCACGTACATGAGCGTGCCCACGAAGAAGCCGGCGCGGGTGAGGCGCTGATCGGGGGCTGCCTCGGTATCGGCGGCAATGCCGAAGTCGAGCAGCTTGATCTGCCGGGTGGCCGGGTCGTACATGATGTTTTCCGGCTTCAGGTCGCGGTGCACGATACCCACGTCGTGGGCGGCCTGAACAGCACCACAGATCTGCGCCATGATCGCGGCGACTTCCTTGCAGGGAAGCGGACCGCTCTTTTCGGCGTACTTGTCGAGGATCTCCCCCCCCGCCCATTCGATGGCGAGATAGTAGCGATCGCTGTCCGACTGCCCGTAGTCTAGGGTACGCACGATGTTCGCGTGTTCTACCCGAGCACCGAACTGCGCCTCACGGAGAAAACGCGCCACGGCGGTCTTGTCGTGCTGCAACTTCTCCCGCAGCACCTTCAGGGCAACGGTACCATGCGTCGGATGATCGGCGCGGAAGACGGTTGCCGTCCCACCCTCACCAACTTTTCCGCGTACCGTGTACCCGGCCAATGTCGTCCCGACTAGCGTCTCGATAGCCACGGGGCGAACGTAACGCCGTCCAGCAGTCGCAGCAAGACAAGGCTCAGGAACGTGCCGCACCCTTCGTCCCATCAGCCACACATGTTACGCAAGCTGCTTCCACGTCCCGCCGCGGGGACGATCGCCGGTGCCGTCGCCGTTCTCCTCGCGCTCACGGGGTGTGCGAAGCCGCGTCCTACCGGAGCAGCCTCGGCCGTGCCGCCGGGCGCGCCGGGCGCGCCAGGTGTTCCCATCCCCGGTGCCCCGGCGGAGATGACCCGGCTGTACCGCGCCATGGGGTTGGTTGCCGGGGCCGGGACGATACCCTTTACCGCCTCCGTGTCGTTCCTCCGCGCCCCGTCGCCGGACAGTACGCTCACGCTGCTGGCGCTGTCGCTCCCCTCACGTTCGCTGGGCTTTGCGCGCGAGGGTGACCGGTACGCCGCCGCCTATGTGGCCCGCGTGCAGCTGCGACAGGGTGCCACGGTCGTGCGCACCATCGAAGCCACCGAACAGGTGCGCGTGCCCACCTTCCGCGAAACGTCTCGTACCGACGAAAGCATCATCTGGCAGCAGTTCCTGCGTCTGGCGCCGGGACGCTACACGATGACGGTCAGCGTCAAGGACGAGTCGAGCATCCGGAGCTCCAGCGAGGAGGTCTCGCTGCAGGTGCCCGCGTTGGCGCCGGACGGCCTGACCACCGCCATTCCCGTGTACGAGGCCATTCCCCGTCAGACGGTCGACTCGCTACCGCGTGTGCTGGCGCGTCCGCGCTCCACGCTGGTGTACGGTATCGACTCGCTGCTGGCGCTCTACATCGACGCGGTCGGCAGTACACCACCGGGCAGTGTGCGGGTGCGTGCCGTGGGTGACGCCGAGATCGTGGGACTCGACACCGTCGTGGAACTGCCGCAGCGCGGGGCGGGGCGCAGCACCACCATCGGGTTGCCGGTGAACCGCCTGGCCATCGGCATCAACACCATTCAGGTCACGGCCGCCGGCCGCACCGATACGGCGCGTACGCGCGTCCTGGTTACCCTCGGCGAAGATGTGCCCATAGGCACCTTCGACGAGATGCTCGCGTACCTGCGCTGGTTCACCACCCCCGATCAGCTCAGGGCGTTGCGGGATGCCGATCTCGCCGACCGGGCCACGGCCTGGACGACGTTTCTCAAGGCCACCGATCCGGTGCCGGGCACCGCTGAACACGAGGGGTTGCGTGATTACTTTGCCCGTATCCGCACCGCCAACCTCCGGTTTCGCGACGACGTCGGAGCCGGCTGGCAGTCGGATCGCGGCACCGCCTTCGTGGCGCTGGGCGATCCGGACAACATCATCGACACCGGGTTGCTCAATCCGAATGAGCGCGTCCGCCAGCAGATCTGGGAATACCGCGAGCTGCGCATCCAGCTCTTCTTCATCGACCAGACCGGTTTTGGCCGCTGGCGCCTCTCGCCACAGAGCCGCGGCGACCTCGACCTCGCCATTCGCCGCAAGCTCGGCGCGCGCTGAGCGCGCCCCCGCCGGCCGGGGGTGCCGTGGCTGACGTCACCCGCCCCCCGGCGCCTCGGCTCTTCCTCATCGACGGCTACGCGCTCATTTACCGCGCGTTCTTCGCGCTCCTGCAGCGTCCGCTCAGCACGAGTCGTGGTGAGAACACCAGCATTGCGTGGGGCGTGGCCAACTTCCTCAAGCGGCTGCTCACGACGCACCAGCCGGAGCTGCTGGCGTGGGTCCACGACAGCGGCGCCACCTTCCGCGACGCGCTGTACCCCGACTACAAGGCCACGCGCGAGAAGCTTGCCGACGACCTGCAGGCCGACTTCGATCAGGGGTTGGAGCGGGTGCTGCAGCTGCTGGCGGCCTACGACATTCCGGTGCTGACCGCCGAGGGGTTCGAAGCCGACGACGTGATCGGCACGATGGCCAAGAAGGGGGTCGAGGCCGGCTACCACGTGGTCATCGTGTCGGGCGACAAGGATTTTCAGCAGCTGGTGCGTCCCGGGGTGTGGCTGCTCAATCCCGGGCGAGGCGGGCCCGCCAGCGTTGAAGAGAGCTGGGTGGGCATGGAAAACGCGAGCGCGCGGCTGGGTGTGCCGCCGGAGCGGGTGATCGACTATCTCGCGCTCGTGGGCGACAGCAGCGACAACGTGCCGGGGGTGAAGGGGATCGGCGAGAAGGGCGCCATCGAACTCATCACGCAGTACGGCCCGCTGGAGAACATCCTCGCGCACGCCTCGGAGATCACGAAGAAGCGTCCGCGCGAGGCGCTGCTCCAGTACGAAGCCGAGGCGCGCCTGTCGAAACAGCTGGTCACCATTCGCTGTGATGTGCCCGTGGAGCTGGACCCGCAGCAGCTGCACGTGAACGCCCCCGACACCGCCGCGCTGCGGGCGCTGTATCTCGAGCTCGAGTTCACGAGCCTGCTGAAGGATGTGGGGGGAGTGGCCGTCGCGCCGCCGGCGGCGGCCACGACCACCGGCAGCGCGGAGGTGGCTGCCCCCGCGGCCCACGCCGGTGCGCGGCCCGTGGCAGCGCCGGTGCGGGAGAGCACGAGCGGCGTGCCGGTGCTGGCCGACGCGCGCTACGCCACGGTCGAGACGGTCGACGCGCTGACCAGGATGCTGCAGCGGGTGCGCGAGGTACCGTACATTGCCATCGATACCGAAACGGTGTGCGATCCGGATGCGCCCAATCCCGTGGATGCGATGCGTGCCACGCTCGTGGGGCTCTCCATTGCCGTCGCGCCGGGCGAGGGCTACTACCTGCCCTTCCGTCATCGCCGCGATGACGGCTCGGGCAACCTGGCGTTGCTCTCGGGCGATGCCGGAATCGCCGGGCGTCGCCTCAACGCCGGTGTGCCGGAGCCGGTGAATCTGCCACCCTTCGACAGTGCGCCCTGCGCGCCGCTGCGCGCCATGCTCGAAGACGCGGCGGTGAAGAAGATCGCGCAGAACGCCAAGTACGACATGCTCGTGCTGCGCGGCGCCGGCGTACGGCTGGCCGGACTCGAGTTCGATACGATGCTCGCCAGCTACCTGCTCGACCCCGGTCGTCGTTCACACGGGCTCGACCTGCTGGCGCTCGAGTATCTCGGGCACACCATGACCGCGTACGAGCAGCTGTGCGGCAAGGGGAAGCAGCAGCTGGGATTCGATGTGGTGCCGGTGGATGCCGCGCGCGACTACTCGTGCGAGGATGTCGACGTGACGATGCGGCTGCGGGCGCTGCTCCAGCCGCAGCTCGAGCAGCACGCCATGCTGCCGTTGCTGCGCGATATGGAGGTGCCGCTGGTGTCGGTGCTTGCCGACATGGAGTACGACGGCATCGCCATCGATCTGGCCTGGTTCGAATCGCTCAAGACGCGCTTCGCCGCCGAGCGCGCGCGGGTCGAGCAGGCGATCTATGCGGAGGCCGGCCACGAGTTCAACATCAACTCCAACCCGCAGTTGCGCACGGTGCTCTTCGAGGAGCTCGGCCTGCCGGTGAAGAAGAAGACGGCCACCGGCCCCAGTACCGACGCGAGCGTGCTGCAGGAGTTGGCCGAGGAAGGGCACGTGCTTCCCACGCTGCTCATGGAGTACCGTGAGATCTTCAAGTTGGAGGGCACGTACATCGACGCGTTGCCCCGGCTCGTGCATCCGCGCGACCACCGGTTGCACACGTCGTACAACCAGACCGTCGCGGCCACGGGGCGCCTCTCGAGCTCCGATCCCAACCTGCAGAACATTCCGAGCCGGCGTGAACTGGGGCGCGAGATTCGTCGCGGGTTCGTGCCGCGTACCGGGTGGCGCCTGCTCAGCGCGGACTATTCACAGATCGAGCTGCGCCTCCTCGCGCACCTCAGCGGTGATCCGGCGTTCGTCAGCGCCTTCCAGGCCGGCGGTGACATTCACAGGCAGACGGCCGCGATCATCTTTGGCATCCCGCTGACGGACGTCACGGGCGAGATGCGCGCGCGCGCGAAGACGATCAACTTCGCGACCATTTACGGCCAGGGGGCGCACGCGCTCTCCCGCCAGCTGCGCATCTCCAACGCCGAAGCGAAGGCATTCATCGATACCTACTTCGAGCGCTTTGCCGGGGTGAAGGCCTTCCTCGACCGGTGTGTGGTGGAGGCCAGGCAGAAGGGCTACGTCGAAACGCTCTTCAAGCGGCGTCGCTACATCCCCGAGCTCAAGGAGCGCAACTTCAACATCCGTGCCTTTGGGGAGCGCGTGGCCGCCAATGCCCCCATCCAGGGGTCGGCCGCCGATCTCATCAAGATCGCGATGATCCGGGTACACGCGGCGCTGGCGCGCGAGGGGTTTGCCGCCCGCATGCTGCTGCAGGTGCATGACGAACTGGTGTTCGAGCTGCCTCCCGAGGAAGAGGCGGCGTTGGCGGCGCTGGTGAAGCGGGAGATGGAGGGCGCGGCAGATCTGAACGTGCCGCTGCTCGTGGAGATGGGGAGTGGCACCGACTGGGTGACGGCCAAGTCCTGAGGGGGTGGAGGCATGCCCACGCTGCCGGCCATCGTGAATGACCCGGATTCCCACCGGCGCCACGCGCGCTTGCGGGCGTTGAATCTTTTCAGCGGGTGCCGGGAGTACGTCAAGCGTCGCGAGGGCATGATTCACGCCATGGACGGCGGCCTCTGGCTGCACCGGCATGTCTGGAAGGACACGCCGCTGGTGCATCTGGTGAGCACCGATCGCGCCCGTCTCGTGGCGTACGGCGCGGCCCTCGGTCTCAGTGTCGCGCGGCTCCAGTACAAGCCCCTCAAGGATCCGCGCACCGGCACGCGCCGTGACGCGTGGCACTGGGACCTGGGCGGCCCGGTCTATCCGCCGTACGACGAGCGATTGCTGGCAGTGGGCCAGGGAACCCGATAGGGCCCCGGCGTGTCCTGGCGCTCAGGCCGACAGGGTGTGCGCGTCGGCGTCGTGCGCCATGCGCTCCCCCTCGGCGATGTTCACCGTCATGAGCATGGCGCCGCCCACGACGAAGAAGGCGATCACCCACAGAATGGCGCTGCGCGAACTGCCCGTCGTGCTCACCGCGATGCCGAAGACCGCCGGCCCGAGGATGCCGCCGAACTTCTCGAACACACTGTAGAAGCCGAAGAACTCGCCGCTCTTGTGCTTGGGCACCATGCTGGCAAACAGCGAGCGGCTGAGCGCCTGGGTGCCGCCCTGTACCATGGCCACCATGCCGGCCAGCAGGTAGAACTCGGTGACCGTGTGAATCGTGTAGGCGTAGATGCAGATACCGGTGTACACCGCCAGCCCCAGCAGAATGGACAGCTTCGTGCCCAGTCGTGAGGCCAGCGTGCCGAACAGGAACGAGAACGGAATGCCCACGAACTGCACGATGAGAACGGCCGTGATGAGGTCCGACCGCGGCAGCCCCAACTCCTCACCGAAGACCGTGGCCATGCGCACGATCGTCTGGATGCCGTCGTTGTAGATGGTGAACGCCAGCATGGTGAGGAACGCCTGCTTGTAGAGACGCATTTCACCGAGCGTTTCGCGCAGCCGCGAGAACGCCACGACCACGGAATTGCCGGTCGGCGTTTCGTCGGTCTCGATGCGACGCGGCGGCTCGGGCACGCCGCGCAGCGTGGGAATGCTGAACAGCAACCACCACACTCCCACGCTCAGGAACGCCAGACGTGCTGGCAGCGTGGCCTCTGCCGGCGTGAGATCATCGCCGGCGGGAAGGCCGAAGAGCGCCGGATTGCTGATCCACGCCAGATTGATGGCCAGGAGCAGCCCGCCACCGATGTACCCCATGGCGTAGGCGCCGGTGCTGACGCGATCGATTTCGTCTTCGCGCGCGATGTGGGGCAACAGCGACTCGTAGAACGTCATGCTGCCCGTGGCGCCCGCGAGCGAGAGCACGAACAGCGTGGCGGCCAGGAACAGGTCCCCGTGCATGATGAAGAACATGCCCATGGTGCTGAACACGCCGAGCAGCATGAAGACGCTCAGGAAGCGTTTCTTGGCCGAGCGATAGTCGGCCATGGCACCGAGGACCGGCGACAGGACGGCGATGAGGAGGGCGCCTGCCGTGTTGGCCCACGAATACCAGGCGGTGGCCTCCGCCTTCGTCATGTCGGCGCCGGCGACCGAGATGAAGTAGATGGGAAACACGGCCGTCGTGATGACGGTCTGCATGGCCGACACGGCCCAGTCATACATGGCCCAGGCCCGCAATTCGGGGCGGTGCAGCCCGAGGGCGTTGAGCAGCCCCTTGGATCTGGCGATGGCGGGCGTGGTCACGGGTAGGTGGTTCGGGCGGTGAATGGGCCACGGAGATCGAGCCGGGTCGGTGGGTAATGCTCTGGGCCGGTATGGTCGCTGTCCAGTACATCCCGTGCCATACTTCTTCACATGCCCCGGCACCCTGTCTTTTTCCGCTGTGTCGCATGGCGTGCGTGCCTGGTCGGTCTGGCCCTCGTCGGCATGGCCTGCGATCGCCCCCGGTCGCCGGCCGGCGGCGATTCGGCGGCACCGGCCGAAAACGGCGTGCGTCCCGAGCCCGCCGCCCTCGAGGGCCGCGTGAGCGGTTGGGACATGGCGGCGGGCCCCTTCGTGGTGCTCCCCACCGTCGACGGCGGCATGGTGGCCGGGTCGCTGCTGCTCCCCGAGGCGGCGGACAGCAGCGTGGGGGATACCACCGGGGTGGGTGCGCTTGTCGGGGACGCGCGCGTCGAGCTCTTTTCGCGGGGCGGGCGGGTAAGTGACGCGCGCCTGGCCGTGGAACTGGCACCGCCGGGGGAGGCCGGGTGTTCGGCGTGGCCGGTGGCCCGCCTCGCCGTCGACGCCGGCGCCGCGGTGCCGCCGTGGACCGCCGCCTTCGCGGCCGGGCGCGTGACGCCCATTCCGCTCGATTCGATCGAAGGGCTGGCGCCGCGAGACTCGGCGCGACTCGCCGCCGATCTCACCCGCCTCGCCTCACGTCTCCCCGACGACACGAGTGCCACCTTCCGCGCGCTCCCCTTCGTGGTGTTGCGCGCGTGGCGCTCCCGCGGTGTCGACAGCACGTTCGTCGTGGCCCTGCTGGCCCGCCGCGTGAATCAGGAGGACGATCCCAAGGAGGAGCGCCTCGTGCTCGTGGTCGACGCGCTCGGCAACACTGCGGCCACGTGGCGCGTGGGGTGGCACGAGCGCGCCTCGGGCCACGAGGAGGAACTCGTGGTGGCCGAACCGCTGCTCGCGTTCCGCGCCACCGGTTCGCCGGATGTGCGGCTGCTGTTCGGCCGCGATGACGGCGTGGCGCTCGGTGCCGCCGTTCTCGCGCGGCGCGAAGGCGCGTGGCGCGTGCTGTGGGAGAGTGCGATTGCGGGGTGCGGCTGAGCGTCGAGAGGGACAGACCGGCGTCCCCGCCGGTCCGCTCGCTCACCGCTCCCGCTTTCTCCGGTAGGCCATTCCCCACGCCCGCAACGCCTCGATCGCCGGCAGCGCGGTGCGTCCGAGATCCGTGATCGCGTAGTCCACGTGGGGGGGCACCACGGGGTGCACGGTGCGCGTGAGCAATCCCGCCTGCTCGAGCTCGCGCAACTGCTGCGTGAGCATCTTGTGCGATACGCGCGTGAGGTCGCGGTGCAGTTCGTTGTAGCGCCACGTGCGCCGATTGAGACGCCAGAGTATGGGCATCTTCCATTTGCCGCCGATGGCGTGCAGGGCGAGCTCCACGGGACTCTGAAACACGAGCCCTTCGAATACGAACTCAGGCATCGATAACACTCTCAAAAGTGTAAGTATCACCCCAAAAAGTGCATACTGGTCCAGCGGGGAGTGATACCATACGCTGTGGTCGATCCGTTGTCGCTGTCAACTCCTCACCGACCACAGCCAGATGAGTGCCAACATCAATGTGTCGACCACGGCCCGCCCCAAGCGCGTGCTGATGCTCGCGGCCAATGCCGCCGTGTCCCCCGTGACGCAGTGGCCCGTGGGCTTCTGGTGGGCCGAACTCACCCATCCATTCTGGGAATTCACCGAAGCCGGATACTCCGTCGAGATCCGCAGTCCGCTTGGCGGCGCGTTGCAGGCCGACAGCTATTCCGATCCGGAGGACGCCAGCGGGTACTCGGCGCACGACCTGATTTCGCTGGGCTTCAAGAGGTCGCCGTCGCACGCCTCGCTGCTCGCGAACACCGCGTCGATCGAGGGCCTCGAGGTGGCGAACTACGACGCCCTGTTCGTGATCGGTGGGCAGTCGCCGATGATCACCTTCCGCGGCAACACCGCCCTCCAGGCACTGCTGGCCGAGAGCTACGAGGCCGGCAAGGTGGTGGCGGCCGTGTGCCATGGGACCTGCCTGCTGCTCGAGACGCGCCTGTCGAACGGCGAGCTCCTCGTGAAGGGGAAGACCTGGACGGGCTTCGCGAACAGCGAGGAGCAGTTCGCCGACAGTTTCGTGGGCATGCGTATCCAGCCGTTCTGGATCGAGGACGAGGCGCGCGCGATGGCCGATACCAACTTCGTGGTGGACCAGCGTTTCCGGTCGTTCGCGGTCCGCGATGGCCGACTCATCACCGGGCAGCAGCAGTACTCGGGCGCCGCGGCGGCGCGGCTCGTGATCGAAACGCTGGGGCGCTGAGCGGCGGTGCGCGCGGGGTAGGCGGGCCGGCTGCTGGCTGGCCCGCTTTGGTTGCAAGGGAGGGAGCAGGGGGGAAGAGGGTCAGGGTGAAGGTGGAAGGTGATCCTTCCCCCTGCCGCCTGAATCCTTTCCCCCTGCTCCCTCCCTTGTCATAAAGGCGCGTCGCCGACGCGCCTGACCGCATTAACGCAAGCCCTCCAAAACACAGTCCGGCGCACGTAGTATCCGCGCCTATGACTGCCCCGACCCTCGATACCCTCGCCCCCGTGCTCGTGGCACGCGTGGCGACCGAACTGTCGCTCAACGCGCAGCAGGTTCAGCGCACGCTCGCCCTCTTCGCTGAGGGCGCCACCCTGCCATTCATTGCCCGCTACCGCAAGGAGATGACCGGCGGGCTCGACGAGGTGCAGCTTCGCGATGTGCGTGAGCGCGCCGAGTACCTCCAGGAAATGGAGGATCGCCGCGCCGCCATCCTCAAGAGCGTCGACGAGCAGGGAAAGCTCGACGAGACGCTCAAGGCCGCCATCATGGCGGCAGACACGAAGCAGACGCTGGAAGACCTGTACCTGCCATTCAAGCCGAAGCGCCGCACCCGCGCCATGATTGCGCGTGAGCGTGGCCTCGCGCCATTGGCCGAGGCGCTGTGGGACGGAGGGCTCGATGATGCGGCCGCCCTCGTCAGGGCCGCCGAGTTCGTTCTTCCCGAGGTGGATGGCAAGCCCAGCGAGGTGCCCACCGCCGAGGCTGCGCTGCAGGGCGCGCGGGACATTCTTGCCGAGCAGATTGCCGAAGATGCGGTCATTCGCGGCTGGGTGCGCGAGGTCACGCGCGCCAAGGGCGTGGTGAAGAGCAGTGTGCTGGCCGAGAAGAAGAGCGACGAATCGAAATTCAAGGACTATTTCGACTTCGCCGAGTCGCTCGGCACCATTCCCAGTCATCGCATGCTTGCCATTCGCCGCGGCGAGACCGAAGGCGAACTGCTCTGGCGCATCGAAGCGCCCGTGGAGGAAATCAACGCACGGCTGCTCCGCGAGGTCGGTGCCGGCCGGCCGGCGCAGCAGCAGTTCACGCTCGTGTGCGCGGACGCGTACAAGCGGTTGCTGTCGCCGGCCATCGAGGTGGAGCTGCGCGTGGAGCTCAAGACGCGCGCCGACGACGAAGCGATCACCATCTTCGGACGCAACCTCGAACAGCTGTTGCTGGCCAGCCCGGCCGGCGAGAAGAAGACCATTGGTCTCGATCCGGGATTCCGCACCGGCGTGAAGGTGGCCGTGGTCAGCGCCACCGGGGCGCTCGTGCACACCGACACGCTGTATCTCCATCAGGAAGACCGCTTCGCTGGCGCCGTGCGGGCCATGGTCAACCGCTTCGCGCCGGAGCTCATTGCCATTGGCAACGGGACGGCCAGTCGCGAAACGGAAACGCTCACCAAGGCGGCGCTGCGTGAACTGGAGGCGCCGCGTCCGCAGGTGGTGGTGGTGAACGAAGCTGGCGCGTCGGTGTACAGCGCCAGCGACCTGGCGCGCCAGGAGTTCCCGGAGCTCGATGTGTCGCTGCGTGGCGCCGTGAGCATCGCGCGCCGTCTGCAGGATCCGCTCGCCGAACTGGTGAAGATCGACCCCAAGAGCATTGGCGTGGGGCAGTACCAGCACGATGTGAACCAGACGAAGCTCAAGCAGCGCCTCGACGAAACGGTCGAAAGCGCCGTGAATCGCGTGGGCGTGGAGGTGAACACCGCCTCGGCGGCGTTGCTCGGCTACGTGGCCGGTATCGGGCCGAGTCTCGCGCAGGCGATTGTCACGTTGCGTGACCGGAAGGGCGGCTTCACCTCGCGCAAGGATCTCACCGAGGTGCCGCGCCTGGGGGCGAAGGCGTTCGAACAGGCCGCCGGCTTCCTGCGCGTGCGCGGGGGGGCGCATCCGCTCGATGCGAGCGCGGTGCACCCCGAGCGCTACCCCCTGGTGGAGCGCATGGCGCAGGACCTGGGCGTGAACGTGGCCGAGTTCATTGGCAACGACGCCCTCGTGGACCGCATCGAGTTGCGGAAGTACGTGAGCGGCGATGTGGGGATGCCCACGCTCGTGGACATCGCGGCTGAGCTCAGGAAGCCGGGACGTGATCCGCGTGCGGCGTTCGAACCGCCGGCGTTCCGCGACGACATCCAGAAGCCCAGTGATCTGCTCCCGGGCATGGTGCTGGAAGGGGTGGTGACCAACATCGTGGCCTTCGGGGTGTTCGTGGACATCGGGGTGCACCAGGATGGACTCGTGCACGTGAGCCAGATTGCCGACCGCTACGTGAAGGATCCGAACGACGTGGTGAAGGTGGGCATGAAGGTGAAGGTCACGGTGCAGAGCGTGGATCTGCCGCGCAATCGCATTGCGCTGAGCATGCGCAGCGACGGCGGCATGGGTCCCAAGGGGGGCAGCACCGAGGGGGGGACCCGCCGCGATGTGGAACAGAACGCCCGCGAGAATCGGCCGCCGGGTCATGCCCAGCGCGCGCCACTCAAGGGTGGTTTCAAGCCCGCTGCGAAGCCCTTCGTCCCTACGAAGGGTGCCGTGGCGCCCAACGGCATCCGCTTCAAGTAAGGCAGGCTATCTTTGACGGTTGCCTGCTCTTGGCGGTATTGGCCGCCCCCTCCGTTCGGTATCGTGTGATTCATCCTCGCCTTGCTGCCCTGTTCCCCGCGCCCGTGGTCGAACGGGCGCGTGCGTACGTCGCTGCCGATCGTCTCCGGGTGCTGGAGATCGGCCCGGAGCATGTGGTGGCGGTGGTGCGCGGTACGTCGACCTACGAGACCACGATCACCGTGGCCGCGTCGGTGGTGACGCTCTCCTGTTCGTGTGCGGCGGCGGCGGGGCGTGGTGCCTGCAAGCACCAGTGGGCGTTGCTGCTGCGCCTCGACGAGGACGAGGCCCTGCCGGCGGCGTTGCGTGCCGATGCCCCCCCGCCGTCGGTGACGTTCGAAGCGGCGGCGCCCGTCAACGACGCCTACCTGGAGGCGCTCGAGCAGCAGGATGGGGGGGCGGTGCTGGAGCTCGGCGCGCCGCCGGCGGTGGAACCGTGGCGCGCGGCCTTGCGGCAGATTGCGGGGGCGCAGGCGCAGCGTGAGCTCTCCGCCAGTCGGCAGACGGCGCGATCGATCCCCACCGACCGGCGGATCGTGTACCTCGTGCATCTGACCGGGGCGCCGCAGGCCGATGGGGTACGCGTTGACGTGGCCACGCAGCGCCGCAACCGCGACGGGGTGTGGGATGCACCGCGGCACTTCGGCTTTGCCGCCGCGGCGTGGGTGGATGCGCCCGATCCGGCCGATCGCCTCATTGCCAACCTGTTGCTCGGGACCAGCGACACGGCGCCGGACGCCGCAATGCCCGCCAACGGCTTCGTCATTCCGCTGCGCGCCTTTCCCACCACCCTGCGGCTGCTCTGTGAAACGGGGCGCAGCATGGTGCGCAGCCTCAAGCCGTCGCTCGAGGGGCGCGTGCTGCGGTGGGATGACGGGGCGCCGTATACCGTGCAGCTGCGCGTCACGACCTCCGCCGCTCCAACGTCGGCGTCGCATTACGCCCTCACCGCGTCGCTGGTGCGCGACCGTCAGGAGCATGCGCTGCACGACGTGGACGTGCTGACCCCGTCGGGACTGATGCTCAAGGGCGATGCCCTGGCGCGGGTCGAATCGGGCGTGCTGCAACCGTTGTTGGCGCTGCTCTGGCGCGAGGGCGAGCTCGATCTGGGTGACGATCCCTCCGCCTTTCTCGAGCAGTACCACGGCACGCCCGGGCTGCCGGCGCTTGCGCTGCCCGATGGGACGGTGCACACCGAGTTCGACGTCACCCCCGCGCGCTACCTCACGGCGCGTGCGGATGCGCCCTGGTCGCGGCGGCCGTTCACCCGGCTCGCCGTGCGCTTTCGGTATGGCAACGCGTTCGCCGATGCCCACTCGTCCACGCCGTGGGTATTCGACGGCACCACGCGTACCCTCTACCGCCGTCGCCTGTCGCTCGAACGGGAAGCCGTGACGAAGGTGCGCGCTGCCGGGGCACAGGAGCTCTACTTCCCGGCGGAGCATCGCATGGGGCTGGCACTCCCCGGGCCGCAGGCCCCGACGGTGCTGGCGGCGCTCGTGCACGACGGGTGGCACGTGGAATACGAAGGGCAGCCGTTGGTCGCGGCCGGTCCGGTCACGGTGACGGGGCGCACCGGTGTCGATTGGTTCGATCTCGAAGGCCACGTGACGTTCGGATCGCATGTGGTGCCCCTGATGGAGGTCCTCGCCGCGCGCGCCAGCGGCGCCACGCAACTTCCCCTGCCCGATGGCGCCATCGGCGTCCTCCCGCGCGAATCGCTCAACGCCTGGCAGGCGCTGCAGGCCTTCGGAGAGCGGCGGGGCGGTGTGGTGCGCTTCAAGCGGGGGCAGCTGGCGCTCGTGGACATTCTTCTCGAGTCGCTGCCGGCCGTGGATGTGGACGCCCAACTGGCGGAGGCACGCACGAAGCTGCGCACCTTCCGCACCATCGGGACCGTCCCGGTGCCTGCCACGTTCGTGGGGGCGTTGCGCGGCTACCAGCATGAGGCCCTGGGCTGGTTCGCCTTCCTGCGGCAGTTCGGGCTGGGCGGCTGCCTGGCCGACGACATGGGGCTCGGCAAGACGGTGCAGGTGCTGGCGCTGCTCGAAGCCCGGCGGGTGGAACGCGCGGGGCTGTCGCTGCTGGTGGTTCCGCGCTCCCTCGTCTTCAACTGGATGCAGGAAGCGGCGCGCTTCACCCCACGGCTGCGGGTGGTGGACCTGAGTCATGGCGACCGCACCGATGTGGCGCTCGACGCGCTCGATGCCGATGTGGTGATCACCACCTACGGCACCCTGCGCCGCGACGTGGTGCAGCTGGGGCAGAAGCGCTTCGACTACGTGGTGCTCGACGAGGCACAGGCCATCAAGAACGCGGGCACGGCCACCGCGAAGGCGGCACGCGTGCTGCAAGCCGACCATCGGCTGGCCCTCACCGGGACGCCCATCGAAAACCGCATCGAAGAGCTGTGGAGTCTCTTCGAGTTCCTCAACCCGGGGATGCTGGGGGCGTCGTCGAAGTTCAGCTCGGCCGCGCGTCTGTTGGGGCCGGCCACGGCCGCCGCCGGCGTGTGGAGTACGCCCGAGGCGCCCGACGACCTGCTGACACGGGCGCTGCGTCCGGTCATCCTGCGGCGCACGAAGGCGCAGGTGGCCGCCGAGCTGCCGGCGCGCATCGAACAGACGTTGGAGGTGGAGCTGGAGCCCGAACAGCGCGCCTTCTACGAAGCGGTACGGGTGCGCTACGCCGAACAGCTCTTCGACCTCGTGGACCGCGAGGGGATGGCGCGCTCCCGCATGCACATCCTCGAGGGGCTCCTGCGGCTGCGGCAGGCGGCCTGTCACCCGGTGCTGGTGGACGCGAGCGGCACCACGTTGCCCAGCGCCAAGCTCGATGCGCTCATTCCGTCGCTGCAGGAGCTCACCGCCGAAGGGCACAAGGCGCTCGTCTTCTCGCAGTTCACGAGCTTCCTGGCCCTCGTGAAGACGCGCCTCGATGAGGCGGGGGTGCGCTACGAGTATCTGGACGGCCGGACGCGCGACCGTGGCGCGCGCGTGGCGCGCTTCCAGTCGGCCGAGGGCGCGCCGGTGTTTCTCATCAGCCTCAAGGCCGGGGGGCACGGACTCAACCTCACGGCCGCCGAGTACGTGTATCTGCTCGATCCCTGGTGGAATCCGGCGGTCGAGGCGCAGGCGATCGATCGCGCGCACCGTATCGGGCAGCTGCGTCATGTGCTGGCCACGCGCGTGGTGGCGCGCGATACGATCGAGTCCAAGATTCTGGAACTCCAGGCCAGCAAGCGGGCGCTGGCCGATGCCATTCTCGGCGAAGACAAGGGCGGGCTGGGAGCGATCGGGCGCGCCGAGCTGGAGCTGCTGTTCGGGTGAGCCGAGAGACCCGAGCGGTCGGAAGGAGAATCCAGGTTCCACGCTCCGGCGGTATTCTCAGACGGCACTCTTTCTCTCACGCCTCACCCTCCCCATGCCCAACGCTCACGATTACGGTGCACTCCTGCAGGTCATTCTCAGCGGCTACTCGCTGCCGCACGACGGCTACCATGGGGTGTACCACTGGGCGCGGGTGTGGGAGAACGGACTGCGCGTCGCCGAGTCACAGGGGGGCGATGCGGAGGTGGTGCGGCTGTTCGCGCTTTTTCATGACGCGCGGCGGGTGAACGAGCACCTCGACCCCGATCACGGGTTGCGTGGCGGCGACCTGGCGCATGCGCTGCGCGGCTCGCTGGTGCACCTCGACGACACGCGCTTCGAGTTGCTGTACGAGGCGTGCCGGTTGCACACCGACGGACACACGACCGGCGATGCAACCCTGCTGGCCTGTTGGGATGCGGACCGGCTGGACCTCGGGCGCGTGGGGATCACGCCCCGCGCGGAGCTGCTGTGCACCGACGCGGCGCGGGGGCTGATCCCGTGGGCGCAGGCGCGCGCGACGGCGGATGCGCGGGTGCACGAGGTGCTCGGGCTCTGGGGGCGGAGCTGAGAGCTGAGACCCCAAGCCTCAGCTGTCAATTCTCCGGCTGAGAGTTGGGCGCTCGGCTCTGAACGCGGCAGCAACGCTGCCGCGTTCTCAGGGTGTCGAAACGAAGCCGGTCTCCCGTTCGTACCTGTCGGCATGTCCCGCGGGCGCCCCGCCCGCTTTCCCACCAGTTTGGCGGAGTCCACTGTTCCTCATGACCTCCCGACGTGATTTTCTCCGGCAGGGCGGCACCGCACTTGGCGGCGCCTTGCTGGCCGGCAGCGGTTTGGCCGGTATTCCGCGGCTGCTGAGTGCCGCCCCGGCCCCCGATTGGCGCACCCTCGAGGCCTTCGAGGATATCGCGAATGTGCGCACCCTCATGGACGCGGCGCTCAATGCGGCCAAGATGGCCGGTGCCAGCTATGCCGACGTGCGCTGCAGCCGCCAGCGCCAGAACTTCGTGTTCACCCGTGAGCAGCAGATCCAGAACGTCGTGGACACCGATACGGTGGGCCTCGGCGTCCGCGCGCTGGTAGACGGGACGTGGGGCTTTTCGGCGACGCGCATCCTCACCATCGACGGCGCGGCCTCTGCGGCGCGTGAGGCGGTGGCCATTGCCAAGGCCAGCACGGTCGCGCGCGCGCATGGTGTGGAATGGCTGCCGACGCCCGCGGTGAAGGATGGCTACTGGAAAAGCGCCTTCACGCAGGATCCGTTCGACGTGCCCGTTGAGCAGAAGGCCGACCTGCTCATCACGGCCAACGCGAACGCCATGAAGGCCAAGAACGTGAAGTACGTCTTCAGCGGATTCTTCTTCGTGAAGGACGAACGCCACTACGCCAACACCGACGGCACGGTGACGAAGCAGGACGTGGTGCGCTCGTGGCCCACCATGCAGATCACCGCGGTGAGCAGCGACTTCACCGACTTCCAGAACCGCAGCAACATGGTGGCCCCCATGGCCCGCGGGTGGGAGTACGTGCTGTCGAACGACCTGGTGGGCAAGGCGCAGCAGTGGGGCGACGAGGCGGCGGCCAAGCTCACCGGCAAGCCGGTGGAGCAGGGGCGGTACGATCTCGTGCTCGACCCGCAGAATCTGTGGCTCACCATTCACGAGAGCATCGGGCACCCCACCGAGCTCGATCGCGCCATGGGTTACGAAGCCAACTACGCCGGCACCAGCTTCGTGGCGCCGCCGGAGAAGATGCTGGGGACGCTCAAGTACGGGCCGAGCCTCATGAACGTCCAGGGTGACCGTTCGCAGGAAGGCGGGCTCTCCACCATCGGGTGGGACGACGACGGCGTGAAGCCCGACGAGTTCCTCATCGTGAAGAACGGCGTGTTCAACGACTACCAGACCACGCGCGAACAGGCGCCGTGGCTGCGCTGGTGGTACGAGAAGCACGGTCGTCCGGTGCGCTCGCATGGCTGCTCGTATGCGCAGGGGTGGGACAACGTGCAGTTCCAGCGCATGCCCAACGTGTCGCTCATGCCCGGTGAGAAGGATCTCACCATGAACGATCTCATCGCCGCCACCGACCGCGGCATCCTCATTCAGGGCGACGGCTCCTTCTCCATCGACCAGCAGCGCTTCAACGCGCAGTTCGGTGGCCAGCTGTACCACGAGATCAAGGGGGGCAAGGTCGTGGGCGTGCTGAAGGATGTGGCCTACCAGATCCGCACGCCGGACTTCTGGAACAGCATGGACATGATCGGTGGCCCGCGCAGCTACGAACTGGGCGGCTCGTTCTTCGACGGCAAGGGGCAGCCCCCACAGGTGAACGCGGTCTCGCACGGCTCGCCGCCGGCGCGTTTCCGCAACGTGAACGTGATCAACACCGGGAGGAAGGCGTAATGCAAGCGGACAATGCCATCCTCACCCGCGAGCAGGCGCAGGCCATCGTGGAGAAGGCGATCAAGCGCTCCAAGGCCGACGCCATCGACGTGCAGGTGAACACGTACACGGCGGGGAACATCCGCTTCGCCGACAATCAGGTGAGTACCGCGGGCAGCACCACCGACGGACAGCTCGGGATTCAGAGCTTCTTCGGCGCCCGGCACGCCGTGGTGACCACCAACGACTTTTCCGACGACAGCATCGCGCGCGCCGTGGCCGAGAGTGAACGGCTGGCGCGTCTGGCCCCGGAAGATCCCGAGAACATGCCGCAGCTCGCGGCGCAGCAGTACACGCCGGTGAATGCGTGGTTCGACAGCACGGCGAATCTCTCGGCGGCGGATCGGGCGAAGGCCGCGCTGTCCGCGCTCGAGATCGCGCGCACGTCGGGCGATCTCAAGGCGGCCGGATATCTCGTGACCACCGCCGGTGCGCTGGCAATCGGCAACAGCACGGGCATGTTCGCCTACCACCGCAGCACCAATGCGAACTACACGCTCACGGTGCGTACCAGCGACGGCACGGGGAGTGGCTGGGCCGCGGCCGACAACGCCGACTGGGCACAGCTCGACGCGCGCCGGGTGGCGGAAACGGCGAGCGCCAAGGCAAAGCTGTCGCGCAATCCGGTGGCGATCGAGCCGGGACGGTACACGGTTATTCTCGAGCCGCAGGCCGTGGGCGACATCGTGCAGCTGATCAGTCAGTATGCCGATGCCCGCAGCGCCGACGAAGGGCGCAGCCCGTTCGTGAAGCAGGGCGGCGGCAACAAGGTGGGCGAGAAGATCATGGACGAACGCGTCACCCTCTTTTCCGATCCGAGCGATCCGCAGCTGCAGGGACGCCCGTGGGACTTCGAGGGCATGCCACTGGGTCGCCAGGTGTGGATCGAGAACGGTGTGCTCAAGCAGCTCATCTACTCGCGCTTCTGGGCCAGGAAGCAGGGCAAGACACCCACCGGTGGGCCCAGCACCTTCAAGATGGCGGGTGGCACGCAGAGCGTGGACGACCTCGTGAAGGGCACCACGCGCGGCATTCTCGTGACGCGTCTGTGGTATCTGCGCGAAGTGGACCCGCGCACCATTCTCTACACGGGGCTCACGCGCGACGGCACGTTCCTCATCGAGAACGGCAGGATCACCAAGAGCCTGCGCAATTTCCGCTTCAACGAGTCGCCGCTGTTCATGCTCAACAACCTCGAGGCCCTCGGTCGCGCCGAACGGGTGGCGGGCACCGAGCAAGGCGGAGACGTGGTGATGCCGAGCCTGAAGGTGCGGGATTTCAACTTCACGTCATTGAGCGAGGCGGTGTGAGCTGAGATCGCGGTTGGGGCGGGGGGCTGATGTCACATGTGGGGCGGGACGTTTCGAGTGTCGGGTTTCGGGTGGCGGGTGTACACCCGAAACCCGATACCCGAAACTCCCTGCCCCACACGCGATCATAGCCTTTCCGCCCCCCCACGCGATCTGGCCACCAATCCCGGCCAGGCGCGCCTTACTTCCCCGCCACCTTCTCCACCCGCTCCATCACCCGCAGCAGATTCCCGCCCCAGATCTTGGCGATCTCCTGCTCCGTGTAGCCGCGGCGCACGAGCTCGGCGGTCACGTTCAACGACTCGGACGCAGTGCGCCAGCCGTCCACACCCCCGCCACCGTCGAAGTCGCTGCTGATGCCCACGTGGTCGATGCCGATGCGCTTCACCACGTAATCGATGTGGTCCGCGAAGTCCTTCACCGTGGCCGCGGGATCGGCCGGGTAGCGACGGGCCGTGATGTCCTCCTGCTTGGCCAGGTACGCGTTGCGCCGGTCGTTGGGGAGCGCGTCCATGGCGCGCTGCACCTCTGCCCGATTGCCGGCGGCAATGCCGTACTCCTTGCGCAGCGCATCGATGGCCGCCGCCCGCTCGGCGTCACGCGTGGGGTTGCACTTCACGTAGCTGTTGAACGCCACCAGCTGAATCACGCCACCGTTCTTCTTGAGCGCGTCGAGCTGCTCGTCGTCCATGTTGCGGCTGTGCCCGCACAGCGCGCGGGCCCCCGAGTGTGACGCAATGATGGGCGCCGTGCTGAGCGCCACCGTCTGCAGCATGGACTGCTTGCTGGGGTGCGAGACGTCGATCATCATGCCCAGCCGGTTCATCTCGGCAATCACCTGCCGGCCCAACGGCGAGAGCCCGTTGTGCAGCCACACCCCGTCGCGCTCGCCGGTGTTGCTGTCGGAGAGCTGGCTGTGCCCGTTGTGCGCGAGGGACAGGTAGCGCCCCCCGCGCTCGTAGAACTTCTGCACATTGGAGAGGTCACTGCCAATGGGAAAGCCGTTCTCGATGCCGATGAAGATGACCCGCTTGCCGCTCTGGTGAATGCGGCGCGCGTCGGCCGCCGTGTAGGCAATCTCCGCGCGCGACGGCGCCAGCGTTTCGGTGAGCCGGTGAATGGCCTCGAACTTCTCGATCGCCTGCGCGTTGGCGCGCGCGTAGCCGGCGGCGTTGAGCGCCGTGTCCTGCCCCACGTACACGATGAGGAAGGCGCCCACGAGGCCACCTTCTTCCATCTTCACGAGATCCACCTGCGTGCGCGGCAGCCGCTGCGTGTAGTTGGGGCCGGTGGCGGTGAAGTTCGACGGGGCAATGTCCACATGGGTGTCGATGGACAGCACCTTCGCGTGAATGGCCTTGGCGGCGGCGAGCACCGCGGCCTCGTCGCGCGGCTTCGGCCCGGACTGGGCCGACAGGCTGGGGGTCAGGCACAGCACGGCCGCCAGCGGCAGTGCAGGAGCAAGCAGGCAGCGACGGGCGAACGCGGACATGGGCGTGGGGATGAACGGGAGGGGATGGAGCGACGGCCGCGGGACGGGGGGACGAGGCGGGGCAGGACCGTACGCAAGAATACGTCGCGCGCGCCGGAGGTGCTGTCAGGCACCTGGTGTGCACCACGGGACCGTTCCCTCCCCAGAGGGCACGCAGACGCATCCCGCTCAACACCGACAACCACAGCGACGGTCGCGATCCGGTGGTGCGGCAGGTCCTGGAGCGGGTCATCGTGGCCGGTTTCGCCGTACCCTCGACCCGCGGCGCTCATGTGGTCCTGCTACCGTTTCCCCAGCGCCGCCGGCGCGGCCGCCCGCCCGCTGGCGCCGGCCAGCACCAGCAGCGTGAGCAGGTACGGCAGGGCGAGAAAGAGCTGATATGGCACCCCCTGCCACCCCATGCTCTGGAAGAGCACCTGCAGGGAGTTGGCCGCACCAAAGAGCAGCGCCGCCGCGGCCACGCCAAGCGGGCGCCAGCGCCCAAGCACGACGATGGCGATGGCAATGAACCCACGCCCCGCACTCATCCCCTCCACGAACGTCCCTGCCTGCGCGAGCACCAGCGTGGCGCCGGCCAGCCCTGCCATGCCGCCCGCGAAGAGCACCGCCAGCGCCTGATAGCGGCGCGGCGTGATACCGGCGGCAATGGCCGCGTCGGGATACTCGCCAATGGCGCGCAGCGCGAGTCCCTGATGCGTGCGGGCCATGTACCACGCGAGCACGAAGGCCAGGAGCGTCACGACATACGTGGCGGCCGGCTGGGCGAACAGCGCGCCCCCCACCAGCGGAAGCTCCGCGAGGCCGGGAATGCGCACGACGCCGGCCGTGGGCGTGTCCAGCGCCACCCCGGCCGCGCCGAAGATGGAGCGGTACAGCGTGCCGGTGAGGCCGAGGGCGAACATGGTGATGGCCGTGCCCGTGATGATCTGGTCGGCGCGCAGCCCCACGGTGAAGAAGGCGAACAGCGCCGCCACCAGGAGCCCGGCCAAGGCCCCCACCGCGAAGCCGCCGCCCACACCCAGCACACCGGCCGCCACCGTGGCGCCCAGCGCGCCGGCGATGATCGACCCCTCGAGACCAATGTTGATGACACCGGCGCGCTCACTGATGCACTCCCCGAGCGCCGCAAACGCCAGCGGGGTGGCCGTGCGTACCGTGGCCTCGAGAAACCCGCCGCCAATCGCGAGCACGCTGCTCTCCTGCATCAGGTGGCCGCCTCTGCGCGCGCCGACAGTCGGCCCGACCAGCGATCGGCGCCCACGATGAGCAGAATCAGTACGGCTTCCACCACGCTCACCACCACACTCGGAACACCGGCATCACGCTGCATGGCGTTGGCGCCGGCCTCCAGCGCGCCGAAGAGCAGCGCGGTACCGAGCACCCCCACCGGGTGCAGTCGGGCCAGCAGCGCCACCGCAATGGCGGTGTAGCCGTACCCCGGCGAGAAGTTCTCGTAGAGGGCGTAGGTGATGCCGGTGTATTCCACCGCCCCTCCCAGACCAGCCAGCAGCCCGCTCAGCACGAACGCCCCGGCGATCGTGCGCCCCACGGCCACATCGCCGGCGCTGCGCGCAGCCGCTTCGTTCATCCCCACGGCGCGCACACGGAAGCCGCTCGCCGTCTGGCTCAGCCACCACCACGTGGCGAACGCCAGCAGCAGCAGCAGCAGCACACCCACATGCAGCCGTGTGCCCTCCAGCAGCACCGGCAGCTGCAGTGCGCTGGCCAGTGATGCCGACTGCGGATTGACGCGCGTGGGCTCCTGCAACGGTCCGCGTACCAGCCATCCGGTCAGGTACTGCGCCACGAAGTTGAGCATGATGGTGCTGATCACTTCCAGTACGCCGAAGCGCAGGCGCAGCAGGGCCGCCACGGCCGCCCATGCGGCGCCCGCCACGGCGCCCCCGGTCAGCAACAGCGGAATGCCGACCGCTGCCGGGGCCGACGCCAGCGGCACAGCCAGAGCCGCCGCCGCCGCCGCCCCCATGAGCAGCTGCCCTTCGGCGCCGATGTTCAGCATGCCGGCGCGGAAGGCGAGCGACACGGCCAGCCCCGCGAACCCCAGCGGGATCATGCGCACGATGGTGGCCGAGGTGATGGCGTAGGACGAGCCGAAGGCGCCCCGCACGAGGGCGGTCAGCGCGGGCCCCACGGCATGGCCGGTGGCCACGAGCAGGAGCGACAACAGCGCCAGGGCGGCCAGCAGCACGATCCCCAGCTGCGCGAGGGCGCGCGCGCTGCCGTGCATCAGCGCTCGCTCCCCAGCATGGCGCGTCCGGCGGCTTCACGCGTGCGTGCCACCTCGGTGAGCTGACCGGCATACATGACGACCACGCGGTCGGCGAGCAGGAGGACCTCGTCGAGATCGCTGCTGTACACCACCACGGCCGTGCCACCATCGCGGGCGGCGCGCAGCGCCGCCTGCACGGCGGCGGTGGCCTTGAAGTCGAGTCCACGCGAGGGATTCTCCACCACGAGCGCCTCCGGCTCGTCGGCGAGTTCACGTCCCAGCACGAACTTCTGCTGATTGCCGCCGCTGAGCGTGCGTGCCGGCACCGCGGCGTGCGGCGCACGCACATCGTGACGCGCCAGCAGGGCGCTCGTGTGGGCCCGCAGTGCCGCCCATGGCATGCGCCCACGCCGTGCGCCGGCGCCGCGCAGGGCGGCGTTCTCGAAGAGCGGTGCGTCGAGCAGCAGGGCATCGCGGTGACGGTCTTCCGGCACGAACCCCACGCGCGCCGGGCGCTGCACGCGTCCGGTGCTGGCCTCCATGCGGCCGGCGAGCACGCGCAGCAGTGGATGCTGGCCGGCGCCCTCCACCGCCGCCACGCCCACGATCTCGCCGGCACGCACGGTGAGGGTCACCTCGCGCAGCAGCAGCACGCCGCGCGCATCGCGCACCGTCACGCCGTCGAGCGCCAGCACCACGCGGCCCGTGGTCATCGGGGCGGGGCGGCTCGTGCGGACGGTGGCGGCAGCCGGGCGGTCGGCGGCCGTGCCGTCGGCGTGACCGGCGGTGCCGTGACCCGTCGCGGCGTCCCCGACCATGCCGTCCCCGACCATGCCGTCCCCGATCACGGCGTCCCCGATCATGGCGGCGGCCAGTGCCTCCTGTGAGCTGTCGGCGGCGCGCGTGGTGAGCACGGTCCGCCCGCGGTGCAGCACGGTCACGTCGTCGGCCACCGCGAGCGCGTCGCGCAGCTTGTGCGTGATGAGCACCACGGCGTTGCCCGCATCGGCGTAGCGCCGAACCCACGTCAGGAGCTCCGCGGCCTCGCCGGGGGCGAGGACGGCCGTGGGCTCATCGAGGATGAGGAGTTCGACGTCGCGGGCCAGCGCCTTCACGATTTCGCATCGCTGCTGCGCGCCAACCGGAAGCGCCCCCACGCGCGCGTCGGGGTCGAGCGTGAGCCCCGCCCGCATGGCCACCTCGCGCACGCGCGCCGCTGCCTGGGCGGGGTCGAACGCGCCATGCCCTCCCAGGGCGACATTCTCCGCGACCGTCATGGCCGGCACCAGCGTGAAATGCTGGTGCACCATGCCAATGCCCAGACGCAGCGCGGCCGCGGGGGACGCGAGCCGGTGCGGAGCCCCCTTCCAGCGCAGCACTCCCCGATCGGGCTGCAGCAGGCCGAAGGCGGCGCGCATGAGTGTGCTCTTGCCGGCGCCGTTCTCCCCCAGCAGCGCGTGCACCGTGCCCGGGCGAACGGTCAGCGACGCTCCGCGCAGGGCCTCCACGCGACCGAAGCGGTGCGACAGGCCGTCGAGCACCAGGAGCGGCGTCACGGACGCACCACGAGCGGATACGGGCGCCCCGCCAGCGCCCGGCCCGTGTTCCGGTGCCGCGCCGGCGGGCGCCCCGGATTGGCTCACGAACCGGTGGGGAGATGCAGGAACGTCCACGGCAGGCCGAAGCGCTGCTCGAGCCAGGCACCGAGTGCCTGCACACCCAGCGTCTCGGTGGCGTAGTGGCCGGCATACACCACACACAGATCGTGCTCGATGGCCTCCACCGTGGTGTGGTGCGGACCTTCCCCAACGATGAGCGTGTCGATGCCGCGTTCACGCGCCTCACGCAGCGTCTCGCTGTTCGCGCCACCACCGGTGCAGATCGCCCAGCGACGCGTGGTGCGACCGGCCGCCTCCACCGACGTCCGCACCGCGCCCCCATAGCGCGCGACAAAGGCTTCCACCCGCGCCACGAGCTCGGCGGTCGGCAGCTCGCCCTCGCCCATCACGCCCACATCGAACGTCTTGTAGCGGGCAAAGCCACCGCCCGGGGTGAGGTCGAGTGCGTGCGCCAGGCGCACGTTGTTGCCCAGCTCCGCGTGGCCGTCGAGCGGCAGGTGCGTGGCATACACGGCGATATCGGCGCCAAAGAGGGTGCGATACTTGTCGTAGGCCACGCCGGTCAGCGGCTGCGCCCCACCCCAGAAGAGCCCATGGTGCACGATGAGCAGGTTGGCGCCCCAGATCGCCGCTTCGGTGATCGCGGCACGTGACGCATCCACGGCCACGGCCACCTTGGTGACGGTGCCACGGTTGGCCACCTGCAACCCGTTCATGGCGCCGGCGTAATCGGGGAGCTCGGCGGTGCGCAATTCGTCGTCGAGCGCGCGCACGATGTCCCGCAGCGGGGCGTGGGCCCCAACGACACCGTTCCCGGTGGCCTGCGCCAGAATGCGGTCCCGCGATGGCGTGGACATGCCTCAGTTCTTGGGGGCGGGCGTGGCGATGGGCTTGGCGATGTCGGCGCCCATCGTGAGGTCCTTCATCGCGTGGAAGCGCCCTTCGCGGAGCAACACGCCCACGCTGTCCGCGGCTGCCTTGGCGGCGGCAGGGACACGGGAGGCGAGGGCCGGATTGAGCACCAGTCGCACCACGTCATCCTTCACGCCAAGGCTGATCACGCGCCCCTGGAAGGTGCCACCCTGCACCTCCCGCCCGATCCGCATGAACGCGCGGGGCAGGTCGATCACCACACTGCCGATGATCACGTCCGGGGCCACATCGTTCTGGTTGGCGTTGGTGCCGAAGGCATACACGCGCTTTTCCTTCGCCGCCTGAAAGATGCCCAACCCTGCGGCGTCGGCATTCTGAAAGATGATGTCCACGCCCCGCGCGATCTGCGCGAGCGCCTGTTCCTTGCCGGCGCTCACATCATCCCAGTTGCCGATGTACGACGTAATGACTTCAACCTGGGGATTGATCGCCTTCGCGCCACGGGCAAAGGCTTCGAAGCTGGCCTTCACCGGCGGGAGCTCGGTGCCGGCAATGAGCCCCAGCTTGTTGGTGGTGGTCATCGCGCCGGCAATCATTCCCGCCTGGTACGAGGCCTCCTCGAACAGGAAGGCGATGCCCGCCAGGTTGGGCCCCACCACCCGCCCCGAGGTCACGATGTAGCGGGTCTTGGGATACGAGGGCGCCACCCGCGACGCGGCGTCCTGGAACTCGAAGCCATGGCCCACCACCATGGCGTACCCCTGCGCCCCATACTGGCGGAAATTCTCCTCGAACTCGGCAGGGGTCTTGGTCTGGATATGCGAGATCTGCGCGCCCAACGAGTCGCGCAACATGGTGAGCCCCTCGTAGGCCCCGCCGTTCCACGACTTGTCGGAAATTGGCCCAGGCGTCAGCAGCGCCACCTTGAAGGGGACACCGGCGACAGCACTGTCGGCGCCACCAGCCCGCTCACCATCACCACGAGCGCAGCCCAGGCCAGCGGCCAGGAGGGCCAGCAGAGCCGCCGAGCGACCGAAGGAACGCGAAAGCGTCGCGATCATCGTGTGTATCCTGATAGTGGCGCGTTTATGGCGCCTGTGTGGTTCAATCCAGGGCGATTCCAAGCACTTCGAGCAGGCGCTCGAGGTCGTCGTTGGAATAGAAGGCGATGTGCACTTCGCCTTTGTCCTTCGCTGTCAACTGAATGGACACGCCCGTTTGCAGTTTCCGACGCAGGCGTTCCTCGATCTGCCGCACCACGGCGCCGGACGCCCCGGCGGGGGTGGCCGAGGCGTCCGGCTTCTTGCCGGCAGCGGGCGGTTTCGGGCGCCCGGCCTGTACCCGGCGCTCGACTTCCCGCACCGACCAACCGTTCGCCACGACCTCCCGTGCCATGTCGACGATGGCCCGCTCCGTGGCGAGGGGAAGCAGCGCACGCGCATGGCCGGCCGTGAGCTGCTTGTCCTGCAGCAGCCGCCGCACGCTCGCCGGGAGCTGTCGCAGGCGGAGGGCATTGGCCACCGTCGAGCGGTCCTTCCCCACCACGTCGGCGACTTCCTGATTGGTCAGCGCGAAGTCGTCGATGAGGCGCTGGTAGCCGTCGGCTTCTTCGATCGGATCGAGATCGGCCCGCTGCAGATTCTCGATCATTGCCAGCGTGGCCAGCATGCGGTCGTCGACGGGCTTCACCAGCGCCGGGATGTCCGTCCACCCCAGGCGGCTGGCCGCCCGGTAGCGCCGCTCGCCGGCGATCAGCTCGTAGCCGCTGCCGCCAGGCGCCGGACGCACGGTGATGGGCTGCAGGAGCCCGTTGGTGCGCAGACTGTTTTCGAGGTCGGCCAATTCATCCGGGCGAAACTCCTTTCTCGGCTGGAAGGGATTGGGGCGAATCTCGGACAGCTTGAGGGTGCGCAGGGTGCCGGCCGCGTTGGTGTCGGTTGCCGGCGCCGGCGCCACGGATGACGCCCCGGCGGCTGCCGTGGCGGCGGGGTCCGGCGCACCGGCCCCGGTTGGGCCGGCACTCGGGGCCGGCGCTGTCTTGGCAGGCTCTCGACGGGCGAGGAGGGCATCGAGTCCGCGCCCCAGCCGGCGCGGTGGTTCCGGGGTCACGGGGCGCCCTCCACGGGGAGATCGGCGGCCACGGTGTTCCTGGGGGGTGTGGGATGGGCGGCGCGTTCGATCAGCTCTCGCGCCACGGCCATATACGCCTGTGCGCCCACCGAGGCCACGTCGTACACCACAATGGGCTTGCCAAAACTGGGCGCTTCGGCCAGCCGAATGTTGCGCGGCACGACCGTGGTGAGTACCAGGTCGCCGAAATGGGCGCGCGCGTCGGCCGCCACCTGCTTCGACAGGTTGAGGCGCGGGTCGAACATGGTGAGCAGCACGGCGTCGAGGGCCAACGCGGGATTGAGCGAATCCTGCACGCGCTGCACCGTCTCCATCAGCTGGGACAGTCCCTCGAGCGCGTAGTATTCGCACTGCAGGGGGATGAGCAGGGCGTCCGCCGCTACCAGCATGTTGAGGGTGATCAGCCCCAGACTGGGTGGGCAGTCGATGAGGATGAAGTCGTAGCGGTCCCGCACCGCAGCCAACGCCTGACGCATGCGGGTGACGCGATCGTCGGCATCGACGAGCTCCACCTCCACCGCGGCCAGGTCCGGTGTCGTGGGAAGCACGTCGAGATGACGGAACTGCACCCCACGGACCAGCGCCTCATCGATGGATGCTTCGCCGAGCAGCACGTCGTACGTGTTGGCGGCGAAGTCGTCGCGGCTGATGCCGCAGCCGGAGGTGGCGTTCCCCTGCGGGTCGGCGTCGATGAGCAGCGTGCGCTGCTCCGCGACCGCGAGGGAGGCGGCGAGGTTCACGGCGGTCGTCGTCTTGCCGACTCCGCCTTTCTGGTTGGCGATGGCGAGGATGCGTCCCACAGGGATGGCTGAGAGGGGGGTTCGCGGGAGGCGAAGTATAGGAGGATCCGGTGCGGCTCACCATGGTGCGCGACGAAATTCCAGCCGCCCCCCCGCCGTTTACGGGTTTCACGTGAAACGCGACCGGTTGGCCTGGCTCGGCGTTGGCTAGCGGGTGGGGAACCCGCGCTGTGGAACTGATCGGGGGAGAATCGGGGAAGGGGAGATGATTGGGTGTCCGGTGAGCCTTCCGCGGCACGCCTGTCGCGGCAACTCCGAGCACGGCGGCCACCGTCCTCCCTTTCCCCGGTTCTCCGGTTCTCCCCACCTCAGTTCGGCGTCACCGGCGGGGGGAAATGATCGGGGGAGAATCGGGGAAACAGAGAAACTGGGGGCCCTTGAACCTTCCGCGGCAAACCTGTTGCAGCAGAGCTGTTGCAGCGAATGTGGTCACGGCGGCCACCGTCCTCCCTTTCCCCGGTTCTCCGGTTCTCCCCACATCAGTTCGGCGCCATCGGCGGGGGAACTCATCGGGGGAGCAACGAAGAAGCCCGCGGATTCCCTGTTGCAGGGGCAGGTCCGCGGGCTTCCTCCGCTGGCAGAGCGAAAAGATCACGGTGTTTCACGTGAAACAGTTGCTCACATGCCCTGCGGGAGCCTCAGGGGCTCTTGGCAAAGCGCCAGCGCGTGCCCACGCTCACGCTGATGGTATTGGTGCCCGAGGCAATCGGTGCGGGCGCGTCGGCGGCTTCAGCTTTCATCGCCATGGCCACCATGCCGCGCGGCTCCGGACGCTCGAATTCGTTGATCGTGAGCTCGATGAGCTCGACGATCATGCCGCCGGCGGCCCGGGCGGCTACGTCCGCCTGGCGGCGAGCAGACGTCACGGCATCGGTAAGCGCCATATCCTGTGCCTTTGCGCGGTCTTTCACGATGAAGTCGAGCCCCGCCACCCGATTGGCGCCGCTCGACAGCCCGGCGTCAATGATCGGGCCCGCCAGCTCGAGGCGGTCGGTCTCCACCTGCACGATGTTCGTGACCTGGTAGCCGTCGATCACCACCCGCTGCAGCTTCTCGTCGTACCGCTGCACCGGGTTCACGGTGTAGTTGAGCGTCTGAATGTTCGCGTCGGGAATACCCAGCTTGCGAATGGCCGCGAGAATGGCGGCCTGCTTCCGGTTGTTCTCCTGCGCGGCCAGCTGGGATGTGCGTGCCTGCGTCTCCATCCCCACCTGCACGCGCGCCCGATCGGGGGCGACCTGCACTTCACCACGTCCGGAAACGAAGATCGTCGGAAGCTGCGGGGCCTGCCCCTGCTGGGCCTCGCCGGTACGGGCGAGCGCCAGGCTCATTGCTACGGCGCCAAGCGCCACGGGCAACAGCCCCATCGTCCGCACTCCTCGCAGCGCACTGCTTACAGTCCCCTCGGGTCGCACTCGGCGCGTGTCCATCGTCTCTCCCGGCCTGTCGGCCAATGTCGTGGTACGAAATCCTACCCCCGCTCAGCGCGTTGGGTCATCACGGTTCGCGGATCCGTTTATGGCGTTATACTGTCTGTATACGCGCCAGAACTGCGCCAGTACCGATCGTTGACACTAATCACACCCTCAGAGGTGATTCGGGGGCGCACGATTTTCAAAACGAGAGAAACGGCCTTCGTGAGCGCCAGCCTACACCTCCCTCCATCTCCACCCGCATTCCACTGCTGCGCCGAGGCGGCCCCCAGACAGTTCGGCGCCCTACTATATTGATGCGCGGGCGCGCCGCAGTTCGAGCAGCAGGTTCTGCAAATCCGCCGGACTGATCCCGGGGATGGCGCTGGCCTGGGCCAAGGTGGCCGGACGAAGCCGGCTCAGCTTCTGCCGCGCCTCTATTGAGATGGTCAGCAGCGCCTCGTAATTCCAATGCTCGGGGAGCCGAACGGCTCCCTGCGCTTCCAGCCGTACTGCCCGCGCCCGCTCCTTCTCGAAGTAGCCGGCGTATTTGATCTCGAGCTCGGCGCCCACCACGGCATCGCTGGGCAGGTCACCTCCAATCCCGGCGGCGCCGAAGAGCGCCTGGAGCGATACATCCTGGCGCTTGGCCAGTTCGGCGGCGCGTACCGCGTGCAGCAGTGGCCGTGACCCGACCGCCTCCAGCACCGGGTCGGCGATCTCGGGGGGCATGCTGGTGTGCTCGGCCAGCCGGAGTGCGTCGCGTACGGCGCCAAGTCGCGCGGCCATCACCTCGCGTTCGTCGTCGCTGAGCAGCCCTTCGCGTTCGGCGATGGGCCCGAGCCGTGCCAGCGCATTGTCCTGGCGCACGGTGAGGCGGAACTCGCTGCGTGAGGTGAACAGCCGATAGGGCTCGTCCACGCCGCGCGTGACCAGATCGTTCACCAGCACGGCGAGGTAACTCGTCTCGCGTCCCAGCACGAGCGGCTCGCGAGCCTGCGTGCAGCGCGCGGCGTTGATCCCCGCGATCGTCCCCTGGCCGGCCGCCTCTTCGTACCCCGTCGTGCCATTCACCTGGCCGGCGAAGTACAGGCCGCGAATGGCCCGCGAGGCGAGTGAGGCATCGAGCTGCGTGGGTGGGTAGTAGTCGTACTCGATCGCGTAACCGGCGCGCGTCATGCGCACCTGCTCGAGTCCCGCCACCGTGCGCATCACCTCGAGCTGTACCGGCGCGGGCAAGCTCGTGGAGAGCCCGTTCACGTACAGCTCCGTGGTGTCGTGTCCCTCCGGCTCGAGAAAGAGCTGATGGCGATGCTTGTCGGGGAACTTCACCACCTTGTCTTCGACACTCGGGCAATAGCGCGGCCCGCGCGAGGCGATGGCGCCGCCGTACATCGCCGACTCCGCAATGTGGTCGGCAATGAGTTGCGTGCCGTGGCCCTCGAGCCACGTGATCCAGCAGGGCATCTGCACGGGGTGCCGTGTGCGTCCGCCGCGTTCGTCGGCTGTGATGCGCGGGGTGGTCCAGAAGTGCGACCACGAATAATCGAACGCGTCGATCTCGCTGTCCTGCTGTTCGAGCGTGTCGTAGCGTACGCTGCGCCCGTCGATGCGTGGCGGTGTGCCCGTCTTGAAGCGTGCGGTTTCGAGTCCCACCGCGTCGAGCTGTTCCCCCAGCATCACACTGGGCGCTTCGCCGGCTCGGCCGCCGCTGATGCGCGTGTCGGTACCGATGTGCATGGTGCCGCGTCCGAAGGTGCCGGTGGTGAGCACCACTGCGCGAGCGCCGAAGCGCCGACCTTCGGCGGTTTCCACGCCGGCAACGCGACGGTCGCCGTCGTGAGCGCTCTCGTCGAAGAGCAGGCGCGCAACCATACCCTGCATGGTGAGCAGGTTGGGCTGTGCTTCGAGGAGCGTCCGCACCGCGCGGCGATACAGACCACGATCACACTGTGCGCGCGGCGCCCACACGGCGGGGCCCTTGCCGCGGTTGAGCATGCGAAACTGTACCGACGCCAGGTCGGTGGCCCGCGCCATGATCCCCCCCAGGGCATCGACCTCGCGGACCACGGTGCCCTTGGCAATGCCGCCAATGGCCGGGTTGCAGGAGAGCTGGCCGATCTGCTCGAGCGCTCCGGTAATGAGGGCCACCTGCGCCCCGCATCGCGCGGCGGCCATGGCGGCCTCGGTGCCCGCATGTCCGCCCCCGACGACGATGACATCAAAGGACGCCTCGAGGGAGGCGCTGGTGGGGGAGGGGATGCGGTCGGCAGACATGCGTCAAGATACAAGGGAGGGGGCAGGACGCCGGGAGCAGCAAGCGGGGAGCAGGCCAAAGGGGATCGGCTTCCCGCTCCCTGCCTCCTGTTCCCGGCGTCCTGCCTTGTACCTTTCCGCATGCCCATCACCATCTCGCACACCGCGCCCACGCTGCTCATCACGAAGAGCGCGTTCGAGCGCGTCGGTCTGACGCGCGCGTCGTTCGACGAGGCGCTCAATCTCACGGACGACGAGTTTCGCGTGGAGGGCGGCCTCATTGCCATCGGGCCGCTGGTCGGCGAAGACACCCTCACCGACCTCATTGCCCAGCTCGAAGAGCACGGCCTCGTGTACTACGACGACTTCTTCGAGTTGAGCGGCAACTGGCCGGCGTGGCTGCGGCTTTTCGCCATGGACGCGGGGAGCTGACGCGCAAAGGGGCGCCAGCGGGGGCGGTGCTGTGCCATCCAGGCATCGCTGCGCCGATGCAGCCCGGCCCAGCCACAGCCAATACACCAGCTGTGACGGAAGCGCACCCCCAGCAGGCGGCGCCACCCCTTGCGCTCCAGGGACAGCGTGTCGCTGTCGCACATGGGGCAATTCTCGCCCTCGGGGAGCATCACGAAGTAGATCTTCGTGAGCAGCATGAACATGCTCAGCTGGAGCGCCGAGATGACGGCAATGAAGATCCAGGCATCGGTCCAGCTCCAGCGTCCAGGCATGGGACTCTCCTCTAGAGTCGTTGCTCCACGGTGGCCCACAGTTCGGCGAACGCCACGCCATCTTCCACGCGGTCGATCACCACATCGGTGCCCAGCGGGAGCGCCGACCCATCGAGTGAACGCACCGGCAGGACGCACTGGTGCCCGTCGAGCTCATAGATGAGTTCGCCAGTTCCGTTTCCGTCTGCATCGCGGGTGACACGGGCGAGCGTCCCCTGCAGCAGATACCGCGGGTCGGGTTCGTCGGCGCGGGCGCTCGGAATCGCCCAGCGGGCGATGAGCAGCGACTGCAGGGAAAAGGCTGCGCTGCCGGCCGCGAGGGCGGCGAGCAGCGCGCCCCACCAGGGCCAGCCGAGGGAGCGGTCTACGAGATAGCCGGTGAGACCGAACCCGAAGGCGAGCGCCGCGAGTGATGCCCGGTTGGCTACCGGCGACGGCTCCGAGGCCGGGTCATACTCACTGCGGCGCTCGTGCGGCGCGACCGTGGGGGCCACCGGGCGCTCGGTGCCGTGCAGCATGGCGGAGACGCCGAGCACGAGGCCGGAGACGAAAAGCACGAGCGAAACGACAGCGACAGCGGACACGATAACGAAAGGCTACAAGACGATGGGCAGGCGAAACAATTGGTGAAGTAAACCGAGGACACCCAAAACCCAAGACTCCGAAAGTACTTACAGAACAGCTCGTCGGAGCCCACTGAGGCGCGGAGACACGGGGACAACGATCAGTTCTCCGTGTCTTCGTTGCTCCGTGTACTCCGGCGAGCAGTTTCTACGGTGCCCGCGGATCAACGGGTCCGTTCCGTTGATCGAAGCGGGACGCGAGGAATTCCGCCGCCCGCCACTCGCCGTAGTACCACGGCTTCCACGGGCGCGTGTAGCTGGTGAAGCCCACGTGACCGCCGCGGTCGGGGAACTCGATCTCTACCGTGTGCACCCCACGCACCTGTTCGCGCACCCGGTCGAGCACCGCCGGGGGCAGAAAGGGGTCGTCCACCGCGCTGAGCAGCAGCGTGGGACGCCGGATGCCGTGCAGAAACGGCAGCGAACTGGCGCGCGCATAGTAGTCGGCCGCGTCGCGGAAGCCGTGCAGCGGCGCGGTGAAGGCGTCGTCGAACTCCCACAGCGTGCGCGCGCGAGCCACCGTGCGCAGCGATGCCAGCTCGGGGTGGCGGTCGATCTTGGCGAGCGCCTTGGGGATGAGCGACTTGAGAAAGAACTTCTCATACACCGCGCCGAAGCCGCGGCCGATGTGCCGCGACGCGGCCGCCAGGTCGAAGGGCACCGACATGGCCACCGCCCCCCGCACCTGCGGCGGCAGGTCGTCGCCACACTCGCCCAGCAGCTTGCAGAGTACGTTGCCGCCCAGGCTCACCCCCATGAGCCCCAGCGGTGCGGTGGGGAACGCGCGCATCAGCTGCTCCACCACCCACCGGGGATCGCTGGTTTCCCCCGAGTGGTAGCTGCGCGGCAGGCGGTTCGGTTCGGAACCACAGGTACGAAAGAGCAGCAGATCGGCGGCCCAGCCGCGAGCGCGGGCCTCGCGGAACATGGCCCGGGCGTAATGCGAGTGCGCCCCGCCCTCGAGGCCGTGGAACAGCAGCAGCCGAGGACTGTCGGCACCGTGCGCACCCTCCTGGCGCACCAGCTCCACGAAATCGCCATCGGGCGTGTCCCACCGCTCCGTGTGCAGCGCCAGACGCGGCTCTCGGCGGCCCAGACGGCCCCAGAGCGTGGCGCTGTGCGGATCGGGAAGCCACCAAGCCGGGCGATACGCCCTTGGCGGAGGGGTGAGAGATCGGGTCGACGGGCCCATGAACGGGGAATCTAAGTGTTACACTAGGCCAGCCGTTTCCGGCCCCCGCCCCCGCCCCCCGCCCCTCGCGCCCCCTCCCCGCGTGCTCAACAGAATCGTCCGCAACCTGACCTTTCAGGTGCTCGTTGCCGTCTCGCTGGGCATCATCCTCGGGGTGGTGGCACCGGACTTCGCCAAGTCGCTCAAGCCCATCGGCGACACGTTCATCAACCTCGTGAAGATGGTGATCACCCCGATCATCTTCCTCACCATCGTGCACGGCATTGCCAGCATGGCCGACCTGTCCAAGCTGGGGCGCGTGGGCGGCAAGGCGCTGCTCTACTTCGAGATCGTCTCCACCTTCGCTCTCGCCATCGGCCTGGTGGTGGTGAACGTGACCCAGCCGGGCGCCGGACTCGACATCAGCGCGCTCGCCAAGGGCGACGTGAGCAAGTTCGTGAAGGCAGGCGAGCAGCAGAGCATGCTGGAGTTCTTCCTGCACATCGTGCCCAGCAACATCTTCGCCGCCTTTGCCAGCGGTGACCTGCTGCCGGTGGTGTTCTTCGCCATTCTGTTTGGCGTGGCTCTCACGGCCGTGGGCGACGCGGGGCGCGACATTGCCGATCTGCTGGTGCGCCTGCAGGCGGTGTTCTTCCGCATCGTGGCCATGGTCATGGTGATTGCGCCCATCGGTGCCTTCGGCGCCATGGCCTACACCGTGGGGGCCTTCGGGCTCAAGACCCTGCTACCCCTCGGGCGGCTGATGCTCGACGTGTATCTCACGATGGCGCTCTTCATCTTCCTCGTGCTCGGGGGCATCTGCCGGCTGTACGGTTTCCGGCTGTTGCGCTTCATTCGCTACATCAAGGACGAAATCCTGCTGGTGTTGGGCACCTCCAGCAGTGAGGCCGCGCTCCCGCGCATGCTGCAGAAACTCGAGGCGTACGGCTGTGCCAAGCCGGTGGTGGGGTTGGTGATTCCCACGGGCTACTCGTTCAACCTCGACGGCACGAGCATCTACCTGTCGATGGCGTCGATCTTCATTGCCCAGGTGTACGGCATCGACCTGTCGGTCGGCGAGCAACTCACGCTGCTTGGCATTCTCATGCTCACCAGCAAGGGCGCTGCCGGCGTGACCGGGTCGGGGTTCATCGTGCTGGCCAGCACACTCGCCGCCACGCGTACCGTGCCGGTGGAGGGGGTGGCGCTGCTGCTGGGCGTGGACCGGTTCATGAGCGAGGCACGCGCCATCACGAATCTCATCGGCAACGGCGTGGCCACGCTGGTGGTGTCACGCAGCGAGGGCGCGTTCGATGATGCGAAGCGGGCGGTGGCGGAGGGGGGGGCGGAGACGGTGTAACGGCGTGAACGGCAGACGGCAGACGGCAGGAACCACAGCACGCAGTGAGCAGGAATTCGGAAGAACAACACGGGAGCCAGCGCTGCGCGCGGCTCCCGATATCCACCCGCCAAGGAAATCGGGCGCCCCGCGAAGCGGTGGCGCCCGTTTTT